>JBEKPW010000138.1:0-14851 GCA_049520315.1 Syntrophobacteraceae bacterium | reverse complement strand
AAACCGACTGGACAAAGGAAATTATCTCATCTATTCTGTGACGGTAAGGGCATTGATACGGCATAGAATAAGGAAATTGCAAGCGAGCAAAAAAGTGAATAAAAACAACTGGTAAAACTGGATAGTTCTGCATTTTGTCCAGTTAGGGCAGAGGAATCAGTGTAAACAGAAATTATGTGCAAAGAAATAAATTAAGAATTAGTGTGGCGCGGCGTAATCGAAGGAAGCTTGCGTAGCGCGGGGGGCCGAGCCGCCACACAATTCACCTTGAATGTGGGCATGAAAATAATAGGCATGTGGGATGGTCAGAGGAGGGTAAATGATGGAAGAGATAACCTGTAGGCTTATGATTATTAGTATTGTCTTAATAGTTAGTGTATTTGGGTGCGCTCATGTAGTTACAGTTGAGGAAACTTACACCAGTTCCGGCCAAAAAGGCTATGTCATCGATTGTTCGGGGGATACAGGCGCTCATTTTATTATGCATAATCCAACATGGGAAGACTGCTATAAAAAAGCTGGAGAAGTGTGTAGAGACAGAGGATATGAAATTATAGAGCGGAGTGATGATCAAGGAGCACTATCAGGAGCATTCGTTTCAGCCAACAGAAGTCGGGGGCTGGGTGCTGCATATGGCGTTAATAAACTCTTTAGGGGTATGATCATTAAATGTAATGATGTGAAGACAGATTAAGACTTAAATCTTCTAACTTAATAACGTGACAAAAGAACGTTTTCCCGCAAAGAAATGGTGCCGATGGACGTAAGTAAAGTCATAAGTAACAATCTATATATAATTATCGGGGCTATATTATTGGCCTGTTTCAGTGCTTATTTAACTTATCGTAACTTTGCTAAAAACCGTTATGCTGCGGCTTCCATAAAGTTCCGTTCCTCTGTCCTCGAAATACTTGCAGGTCTGTATCCAATTCCTACTAACTGGCCAAAACGCGGTTTAGATATTGATCCGGTTCTTAGAAACGCTTTCCCCAAGCTTCAAGTTGCGGTCGCAGAATTTAGACCCTATTTAACATGGTTCAGGCGCTGGAGATTCGATAGAGCGTGGTTTATCTATCGTTTGGGTAAAGAAGGGAGGGAAATAGACAAACAAGACCATCTCCAATATATTGGCTTTGCTAGCACGCCCAACCCTGAGAAAACATTTAAACGCAATGTGGACGCGCTTCTTTCTTTTGCAAAAGAGATATAGTCAAAATTATAGGACAGATGGTTTTTTCCTCTTCTTGTATATTGCCCAGTAAATAAGTATGAAATTCCATCATGAGCATCTGACAGTAGCTTAAGACAATGGAGTAGAAACCATGCCGACAGAAAAAGAGAGCCACGATTTAATGGTACGTTACAAAGACGAAATTAAAAGATGTAAAGAATTAACAGTCAAATCTAAGGAAGCAGTAACAATTCCAGTAGATGATGATGCTCCTATCGATGAGTATATACAGCGGAAAAATCAAGAGAGGGGCGGAGAAGAGTGTTTTGCCGCATTGTTAGAAAGATTCGAAAAAATAAAGAGACCGATTTATAAAGAAATGGGGTATCCTGATGTGGTGTTACAGTCCATTGAAGATGAAATCAGAAGAGAGCAATCAAACTCTTTAGGGTCTCTTTCTTAAGGGTGTTCTTAATAAGGAGCAAGCATGTGTGGTGGGCAAGCGCCCCACGCATGTGGAAAAGAAAACTGGACAAATTGAGCGTCAATTGTCCATATCCCAAAAGCCTCCACGCTTCCCGCCTTACTTTCCGAGGTGGACAGCATACCGGAAATTGGACAAGCCGACCGACACGAGACCGATAACGCTTTGCCACCTGCTGAAGCGCCTGTTCTCGCTAACACCCCGGAAACTCGCGCTCAGGCAACGTTCCCTCCTCATACTGCTTTGCCGCTTGCTTGAGAACCGCACATTCCCACCTACCAAGTTGCTCAGCCGTCTCGCCTGTCGCTTCCATGAGTAATTCAAACTGAGCCTTATTGGGAATTTCTATTTCGACTTTCCGCCAGCCGTTGATGCTCGTCCATGGATTGTTATCGCTTCCAATATCGCTGGTAAGGAAAACGCGGAGGCATGCACTCAGAAACGCATTCCTGGTTTCTGCGTGGTGCTTGTCCAACGTCTCCAGAATGGCTCGGGTTTCTGGGTCAGAGCTTCTTGTGGATTCCGTACCAACGGCATATTCGGCATCCGTTTCAGCACAATAGTTCTTCAGCCAGGTGTAAATGGCTTTCAACGGCTTTGTACCGGCAGGAACGGCTATGATTGGACCTTCGTCATTGAAATCAGCAGCGACTTCGCAGACGCCGAATTTTTCGAATTCAGTTTCTGATGCTTCCAAGAATTCAATGTCAGAAACCATGGGGTCCAAGCGGTCTACCGTGATCGTTTCTGAGCCAGGGCCACGGCTGCAAATTATTAGGTAATAGAAATCAAAGTCTTCTCTGTTCAGCATTTCAACGTTCCTCGTTCACAATGTTCAAATTCAATTGCTTCGGATTTGACCCACCAAGGCAAGCCTCGCGCCAGCAATTAGCGCTTCGGAGTGCATTTTCCAAAGCGCTTAGAAGTTCTTCTTTGGAAACTGTCGCGAGATTTTCAGAAAAATACGTGAGAACAGTGTCCATATTCTGTCCTTTTCAACGGTGATGGAGACTACCCTCCAAACTTTTCTTTACAGCATTTGCCACACCTGTCGCATTCCTTCTCGTCGGAAGTGGAACAGGCACTCCTTTCGCGAGCTTTTTCAAGTTCCTGTCCGGCGCACAATCCAAACAGTAGTAATTGCATTCCGCCTCCCGGCAACCCTGTCAAATTATGATGCGGACCTTTGGGGAAATTTCCATGGAAGAACATTATCTTATCTCCTCTTGTGTTGGTGCAGTTCTCGACGTTGACTCCATTCGCCTACGGTTCAGTATTCTTCGGGAAGTATGATCGTGGTCGCTGCTCTGCTCAAGGTTCCAGTGCCGTCTTCAGTTTCGCCCTCTGCCTCGGTAATTATCCAGAATCGACCTGCTGAATGATCCTGTGGGTCTATCCAATATGATGAAAGTAGTCGCGCTCCAGTATGAGTTGCTTCAGTATTCAACTTCCAGTCTTCCTGACCCAGCGCATCACCCCAATTGCCGCTAAGGTGAGCCTCCAGACATTTCAAAAGACGTTCGCGGGAAACTGCGGCTAATACCCCAGGAGTGGCAAGAAGTCGCCCAGGTGAAAACGATTTAGCTTCCATTTCTGCGCCCCTCCATGTTGAGGGCGGCCCCATTACCGGAACCGCCCTGATCCGGGCTACTCTGCCTGTGCATCGGGCTGTGCTTCCTCGGTAGCAACTCCAACTTCTGGCACAACTTCCACCGGCGCTTCTGGCACGGGTTCGGCTTCTACTGTTTGGTTAACCACCTTATCCTCGAACTGAAGTTTGCCGGAAGCGTTGATAACGACGGCGCGAGGCTTGAAATGATTGTATTTGCTATTCTTTAAATCGACGCAGAATGTTTGGATACCGCCGGGCTTCACCTCTGGATATTTCTCCAGGACAAACTTCGCGATTTCTTTAGCGGAATGTGTCCCGGCTTCGAGCAACTCAGCAACGTCATTGATATAAGGCCTCTTGGATACTCTCGGCGGCTTCTGAACCGGAGCTACAACTTCAGGAGTTTCCGTTGGTGCAACGTCTGTCGTGATTTCCTGACTGGTGAATACTTGTTCCTCGCTACTCTCGACGATAGTGGCAGGAACTTCCTCTGGAGTAGTTTCTAATTGTTCTACGCCTTCAACCTGGTAATCGCCCCATCTACCGGCAGGAATCCTTATCGTTTCACCTACTGCTACGTCCGCTATCTTCTGCCGTTGCTCTTCAGTTAATTCCATTTTGTAAACCTTCAGTTTTTCTTGCAATTGCTCTACTGTGATTGCGCCCAGGTCACAATCTGCTCCAAAGTTCGTCTTAGTCCACTTACCGAGTGCCTTTTCAGCTTTGGGCATTTTCTTCAGGTTCAAGCCTTCTTCATCTTCAAAAAGTAACGTGATTTTGTTTAACAGTGCCATGAGCATTTTCCTTTCAAGTAGTGAAATTAGGCTTTAACATCCCATTCAGTTCTGGCTTTTTCCAGCGTGAAGGGCTGGCTGCTCATATAAAGGTTCTGTTCGAAATCAGGGTCCAAAATAAAGAAGAAACCAACTGCCTGTGTGCCTCTGATATCTGATGAAATATATTCCAAAATATCTTGTCCATCGTCCAAAGTGACTAACTGTATATCCATAATTTGTGTCCTTCAGGTATGCATGAATATTAGGCAAACTGTTATCTTAGTTTGTTATAAGTGGACTCATTACAAATTAAAAGCAAATAATGTGACTCCACCAACTCTCTTAAAAGAAATCTTAATTGACTATTTTAACTATGAGTGTGTTTGTAAGTGCGCAGCTATAGCAGTGTAGGATAGTATGCATGTGGCAGTATATGCAACTCGTAGGATGGATACAAATCATTATGACTTGAGGAGTATGCGACGAAACGAATTAGTGTGAGCAGTACGCTTATGACTGAGCGTTAGCGATGGAATGTACCAATCTTGTGCACCTACATATAAATTTAGCCGGGTTGAACGTGGGCGCGGAAGAAGACACACCAATTGAGCACGTGAAGCTGCCAGATGAAAAGTTGCAGTGGTGAAGTAACATCATAGGCCCTAAACCGAGAACCACGGCGAGAAGGTGGTTCTCGTTGGTCATACGTGTAGTCCTCGTATACGACGGCTTCAAATTGATGGTGGCGCAGTCCCGTGGACAGTTCTATACCATCATGGGAGGACCTCTCGGTGATATTCAACCAAGGTCACCGCGTTGAGAATAATACCCTTGACGATGCTGTTCGATTGCAATAATCTGACACCGGAAATGGCTATTTATTTGGGAACCGGCAATCTAATCACGGATTACCACTAACAGTTGATCTATGCGTTCAATTTCTTTCAGCACCGCGTCAGGCAACAGTTCGAAGGCACCGAACACAAGGAATGATGATGAATTACGAAGATAGAATCGTTTTATTTATTGACATTCTGGGATTTAGACATCTGATTGATCGCACATTGGATGAACGAGGTGAGGACGTTGTAGAAAGAATAAAGGATGTCTATGATGTACTTTCAGTAATTAAATCAAGTTTTACATTTGACGACTTTGGTGACCTCAAAGATTCCACGACACAGGTCATAACCCAATTCTCCGATTCACTAGTTATATCATTTCGTAAATCACAACGAGGTGAGGTGTGGTATACACTTAATCTTGTGCAGATTATGCTTATTAATTTAATATTTAAGGGAATAATCTGCAGAGGGGGAATGTCATTCGGAAGGCTTATTCATGATGACAATTTTGTTTATGGACCGGCGCTGATTAACGCTTATGATGCGGAGAGCAAGGCGGCTTTATTCCCAAGAATAATATTGGATGAATCTATAATTCACATCGGTAGCACGTATGGTGATAATCCACCAGATACAGAGAGAGAAGATATAAAAAACTTTGTATCACAGGATACAGATAATATGTATTATATAGATTATTTCGAAAAGGCGTTTGCAAATCTAGATTATGAATATGACATTCCGTTATATGTTGATAATATACGTGCTATTATCATACCATTTATCCATACTACCAAACCTGATCTCAAGGTAAAGTATGGATGGATGGTCAATAAATTTAATATAATGGTCAACAGCATTCGAAAATACGAAGATCCTGAAATGGAAGCATATTTTAGAGAAGTTGAATACCTGTAAGTTACTATAGATTATTTATGTATGTAAAATAGTTAGTCATCAAGTTAAATATCGAACAAAACTCTTACCCGTATACGTTATTACGAGGACAGCGACGACACCAGCTTGCGGAGCAAGGGCTGTTTCACAGCCATCGCCTCCGGCAAGTCGCCACGGGCGACATTGTCTACGGCTCTTTTCTTCATTCAACATATAAATCCAAATCATTATATCCGGTCTCTCACTCCTTTTTTATTGATTCCAAAAACATTGATAACATCAATTCTATTGAAAGGAGTTCATATGAAATACGTTCAAGTTGTAGTAGAGGATGCATGGTTGATTACGCTCAAGAAAAAGTGCCTCGATGAAGGCGTGACTTTGGCACAAAAGCTGCTTGCGCTCATCGAGCGGGAAATAGGAGAGGTACCATGGACGCCAGGCAAATGATGCGTGATATTGGCAGAAAACTATTGTCTATCGACCTTCTCGTTGGTGACCTCTTCGATTCAATCCCGGAAAGCGACGGCGCGGCTTGGGCCGCTTTGGTGCCATTCCAGGTGGCAGTTCGAGAGGCAATGGAGAAGTGGGCGCGAGTTATTGGAGAGGAATGAGGAATCGTTAATACAAAGCAAAAGGTCAACAAGTTGGCGCTTGTTGACCGGGAAGCGGTACGTGGCGGACGGGTAACTGTAATATAGATTATGTTTTAGAACGACCGAGCTTTCACGTACCTTCCTGCATTTACAAATAGAAGGAAGGCACGACAAATGGAATTGAGACCAATTGACAGGACCCAAGAACGAAGAATCCTAACTGCATTCATTTGCTCCACGGATTACATCAGGCAAGTAAATGAATGGTTAAAAGAATCCTACCTGGAAGCCCCCGGCGCACGAACAATCCTTAAATGGTGTAGAGACTATTTCCAAAAGTATAGTGAAGCTCCATCGGCACATATGATGGACCGTTATATCGCCGCTGTCCGTGACAACGAACTAGACGACGACAACAAAGAATACATAGAGAAACTCCTCACTTCCCTCAGCGGAGAATGGGAGAGGAAAAAGGAAT
This sequence comes from Syntrophobacteraceae bacterium, assembly GCA_049520315.1. GTDB lineage: Bacteria > Desulfobacterota > Syntrophobacteria > Syntrophobacterales > Syntrophobacteraceae > SbD1. The sequence goes on along the minus strand of JBEKPW010000138.1, from coordinate 7,992 downwards.
TCAATGTCCAATTCTATGTTGATGAAACTGAAAAATTCTGCCATCGAAAGCACCTAGAGCAAGATATTGCAACAATGCAAGCTTATATGGAGCAAGGGCGCCTCAAAGAGGCTGATTCCGTTATGCGCGGCTACGCTCCCGTAGCTAAAAAGATGAAACAAAATCCCAACGTTTTTGAAGACGACGACCTTTGGATGCGAGTTTTCGATTATGAAAAACCTCGTAGCGTCTTCGAACTTCCCGGAGCGTGGGGCAAAATGATGAACCGGCAATTCTATCGTGGCTCCCTTATTGGACTGCTGGCGACAGCAAAGCGTGGCAAGAGCTTTCTACTAATGGAAATAGCCATGCGAGCGAGTAGATATGGCGCAAAGGTCGCTGTTTTCGAAGCGGGCGACATGACGAGGGAGCAGCGCACCGGCAGAATAGGCAAGTATGTTGCTAAACGTCCTTTTGAAAGCGATAAAGGTGCAAACGAAATAATCAAAGTTAGCTACCCAACTGATTTTGAAGGTACTTTCGAGCCGAGAGAATTTAAAAACCTAGACCTGGCGGGCGCTCTGAAGGCTAAGAACGACTGGCAGCGCCGCTTTGGAAAACACGCCCCTCTATTTACAGATTACTACTCAACACGGACACTGACGTTCAGTGAAATTGAACGAAAGTTGGCTGAGTGGAAAGAGGATTATGATTTCGTTCCTGATGTGCTTGCAATCGACTATATAGATATCATGGCTTCGGAAAACACAAGGCTGGAACATAGACTCCAGGAAGCAGCCAAATGGGAGCAAGCAAGAAGGCTATCGCAAGAACTTAACTGCTGCCTCATAACGGTCACGCAGTCAGACGCCGCTGGCTTCGACAATGAAAAAAAACTCACGCCGAAGAACTTCAGTGAAACCGTAACGAAAAACCAACATGTCACCGCCATGTACGCCCTCAACCAATCCGATGACGAAAAGAAAAGGAATATACTGCGAATTTCACCACTTCTAATCCGTGACGGCAGCGAACCACCCGATGTCCTCCTCTTGCAATGCCTGGAAATTGGGCGGCCTTACATAGACAGCAAATCAGATAGCAAATCGACCGAGATAGAATACGATGATGAGTCCGATAAGCCGCACAAAAAGCCAAAGAAAGGCAGACAAACCAAAGCCACTCCCAATCCTGAGATGTTTGACTGATGAAAGACAAGATTAAGCAGCATATTAGCGCTGGCGTGGAGAAGCAAGATGATGTGCCTTGGCTAAACCAGGCTTTGTCTTTACGCTACGGGTTGACTCTGCTCGATGAGGACAAACCGGCGGCGGATGAACTCCTGGCGGAAATTCTAAAGCCGACGGCGGAGGAACTTCAGGAAGAGCTTCTATCAGGAACTATTGAGCCGACAAAAAAACGCACGAGACGGCGCAATTGGGACGAAAAACAACAGGTCTGCTACATGGTGTGCGCAAACCTGATCCACGCAAGGTATGCTCGTAAGCCCTTGATGGTACCCATGGACCAGAACGCTTGGGTTGGGAAACCATTCGTACCAAAATTAATCCGCAGGCTGATTAAGCACAAACTGCTCGGTGTCAAACCAGGAACCGAATTCGCCAAACGAAATACCCGAATTTGGGCAAACAAAAAACTGCTCCAACGGTTCCGTGGGAATGTGGACTTTGTGCCTGAGAAATGGGTAACGCTAAAGGACGCAGAAGGAAAGTGGATAGACTATGAACCGACCGAGCTTTCAATCCGCATATCAAAAATCCTTGAGGACAATTACCTGATTTGCAAGAAATACCGGATTGAAATGGATGGCATGAGATTTCCTACCGCCCTACATGCTGTTTTCCACATAGACAAAGATGACCCGTCATTTTCGAAATGGATCTACGGCAGAATGCACTGCTCGACCGCCTTCAATTATCAAAAATTCACCGAAGAAGAACGGAGCACAATAACCTTTGACGGCGAGAAATGTGTCGAACTGGATTATTCCGGCCTGCACCCACGAATTCTTTACGCACAGGAACATAGGAATTATCAAAAGGACCCTTATCTGGCAGTGAGTGATAACGAAAAACTGAGACCATTCCTAAAGATACTACTTCTAGCCCTGGTGAATACAAGTTCAATCGAAGAAGCACGCCAGGTCGGAAACAATGAGCGAAATAAACTGGTGAAGGAAAAGGAATTCGGCCTGTTCAACTTGTTGGGGAAGAAGGGACAGACTCCAAATGAACTGATTGAAAAATTCAAAAGAGTACACCGGCCTATATCCAAGTACTTCTGCACCAACTTCGGTATGAAATTGATGCGGGTAGATAGTAAAATTGCCGTCGAGGTAATTTCTGAATGCAATGAACAGGATATTCCGGTCCTGTGTGTTTACGACAGCTTCATTGTGCCAGCAAGCAAAGCCGCTGAACTGCGCGAGATTATGGAAAAATCATATAAACTGATTGTAGGCAATGATTTCGATTGTGAAATTAAATAAAGAAAGAGCCGTAGGCAATGTCGCTTTCAGCGACTTGCCGAAGGCGGTGGTTGTGAAACAACCCTTGCTTCGCAAGCGGGTGTCGCCGCTGTCTCCAATATAACGTATATGGTTAAGAGTATTCTTCAATCGTTTCAATAAGTTCTCAAGGCATCATAATATAACGTATATGGTTAAGCAGTTGCGTGACTGACATTCAGATCGTCCATTCAATGTATTGATATATGTCTGTTCCATGTTGGTTCTAAAACATGTGTGATATAGCCATTTATCAAAGGAGATTGAATATGGAACAGACTACATCATGCCAAATCCAAGGGCTTGACAAGAATTTGTGGCTCAAATTTCGTCAAATGTGCTTGACTGAAGGCATAAGCGCGAGCGGCAAAGTTCGGGCGATGATTGAAGCCGCTGTTGCCGCTACGGACACGGCGAGCTTGGAGAAAGGTAAGAGCAATGAAAGATAAAAAAGAAGAACCATTGAAGCCAAAAGCATCAGCTCCGCAGGTTGTTGAAGAAGATATCAGTCTGCTGGAAGATACTGGCTGTGACCGGATAACCGAAAAACTCTCAATCGGTGTGCCCACGCAGCCTTTATTGCGCCCAACAGGTTTAAATGCGTTCTATGGAAAACAGGTGCGCCTGCTACTGCGAGACGGTAGCATTATTACCGGATTTCTCCAAAAGCGTCTGTTTGATTTTGTCTATCTGCTCAATATCGTGGAGATTGGTACAGGTTACAAACTGACTGCTGACTGGTGCGCCATTGACCTTAGCAGTATTGCCAGGGCTTACCCAGCAAACGCCAAGGTGGAAAAGATTTCGAAGCCGTGAGGTAGGGAAGAAGTATTGGAAAGGTTGCTACGGAACTGTGCCTGACCCTCCGGGCAGGAGTATAGGATTGTTGAACAGAGCATGCCAAACCTCCTGCCGTTCGGGCAAGAGATCGGAATTCTAATTCACACTCGTGCCGGCGCTTCGAGCGTTGATCGCCCCTGCCTGAAAACTCAGTTCCGGTTTGGGCGAAATGAAGCCTTTGGATTCAAGCGTCGACCGAATGTCCTACCTTCCATGCTTACCATTAGAGACGAGCCTGAATCTGCCACCTGCAAGCCACTTTCCAAGCCCAACCCTTAGCCAAACCCGTCCGTTGCCCTGACACCCCTTGTCCGGATTTCTGCGCCGCAGGGCCGATCCCATAGTCACGATAACCGAAAATTGACCACCCCAGGCGGTTCACCTGCTTCCAAAGTGGGCCGAAATTCAACCGGCCATTTCCAGCGGAGACAAAGGAAGACTCAAGCTACATCTGTATGCGTTGTTACTGACGTGTTATCCTGTCCGCAACAAACGTCCGCGCTACGAGCGCGTAACAAAGGATGTTTGAGGAGAACAAGGCAAGGTTTTTGAAGGCGGAAGTTATCGTTAAAGTATCACCGCCAATCTGCCGATGTAGCAGTGGATAAAGTGTGAAGCAAGTGGGTGTCGGTTGTTCATTTAAAACGAGGAACGAAGAATGATAAAATTCGATGAAAAGCAATGGCAGGAAATCCAGCAAAAAATGGCTGATGGCGGCAGCATTAAAGCGTCCTACGCTTCAGCTGACAATACGGTCGTCCACCTAATTTTAGAAGATGGAAAGCATCTTGAATTCTGGGGTGGTATCATCAATGTCTCGATTCCTCAAGCTACCGGTGAACAAGGAAAAATGGATATATATGGAGTTAATCTAAAGCCAGCTCGCGCATCACTTCCATGGATGCTCAAATATCTGTCAGACGTTTATAAACCAGAAATAGAGGAGATAGCTGACAAGATAATGGAGAATTATCCTTCAGAAAATACGGAGTAGTAACTACTCAAATAGCAGGTGTCATATTCAAGAGCAGAAGCACTAGAGTGTGTGAGAATGTTGGTGCATGTGAACCGGATATCTTACGTAAGTGGTGCTAAGGAAACTGCGGGGGATTTGAAGGAGAATGAGCTTGCTCCACTAGAACAGATTATGGAACTGTGGAAGGACTTGAGCCCTGCACTGAGGGAACAGGCACTAAAAGCACTGAGTGAGTAGGATGAACTGATGGAAGATGAAATTGAAGCAGGTGGCCCCAATAGCCTTGCAACTTAGCAACCGGCAAAATGTTTTCGGTCCCTTGTCGTTTTGTCTTCCGTCGGAATCAGTGGCCGACTTCGATCGGAATATGCATTTTGTCCGGTTTCCTGTATCCTGCCGGGCTTTAGAGGCTTCGATCCCCACATTTTAGATGTTACGAAATGGAATGTCAGACTTCAAAACTCTAACCCCCCCCCCACCCCTTAGACTCAATGCTGTTGACTTAAGCACAAGACCTTATCGAAATCTGCCATAACCTCTTGATATTGAATGAATTTCTGTTGCATCAATTCCCTGTTTGTGGGATTATTCTCCGCAATAGAAACTCGGGAATAACTTCTGTAGCTAACAAAAAAACAACTAAGGAGTTGACGACGATGGCACAGAACCTGCGCTTGAAAATCCATGCCAACTGAATGCCGTTATATCCAGTTTCCTTGGCCTTATTCCAAAAAATATCGATCCTGAGTCCAAACAATCACCTAAAGATTTCACGCGTTTACGCAAGCTTCCCTTTCAGAAGCTGGTCACCTTTATCCTGTCCCTTTGCGCCGGCGGCAAGAATAAAGGGGTGGATATAAACTCCGGCGAGTTCTTCAAGAATGCACGCCGCAGCGGACTTTGGCCTGAGGCTGAGCCCATTCATCGCAGTGCCCTCAGCCGATCGCGCAAGAAGCTTCCATGGGTCATCTTTCGTGATATCCTGGAAAACGCCGTGGATCTGGCCTATAAACTCTGGCCTCGGGACCCCTGCTATCTTTGGCATGGAATGTCGGTCATAGCTATCGACGGCTCCAAGTACAACCTGCCCGCAACACCGGAAAATCGAAAAGAGTTCGATCCACAAAGCGGTCTCGATCATGAAGGCAAAGGGCACTATCCTCAGTGTCTGGTCTCAACCGCCTATGACGTGTTCAGACGCCTTCCCGTGGCCAGAACGATGGTCAGCATTCATGGATCTGAACGCGAAGAGGCGCTGAGCCTGGTAGCTTCCATCCGTCCGGGAGCAGTCCTGCTCTTTGACCGTGGCTATCCGAGCTATCACCTCATCTGCTCCATGCGGGACCGGTACAATGGCTATTTCATCTTTCGCTGTCCTGGCAAATCCACATTCCCCGCAGTTGAGGAATTCGTCCACAGTGGTCGCCAGGAGAGCTACATTCTACTGCATCCCTCAAACAGCTACTTGAGCGGGCTAAGCTGCAGGCAACGCAAGAAGGCTAAAGTCATTCAGGTGAGAGTCATTCGACTCGTAAGCCCCGATGGAACGGTCTCGGTACTTCTCACCAATCTACTCAACCAATCCCGCTTTCCCGGAAAAGACATCGTCAACCTTTATTTCCGGCGCTGGGAAATTGAAACCAACTACAAAAACGAGAAGGTCGTGCTCCAAATCGAGGAATTCCATGGCAAGTCTGCCAACAGCATCCGTCAGGAACTCTACGCCGTGGCCATAATGTCTGTAATTGCCAGAACCCTAATGGTGGTCACCTCTGAGGTTCACGACTCCTCGAAGGTGGAATTTCAGTTCAAGAATGCCATCATGACCTTAGCGTCCGAAGCCGCCGTACTAGCTCCCGATGCCCCCGAGAAGGCCATTGAGATCTTTTCCGAGATCCTCCTCGCGATCTCCCGCGTCAAGTACTATAGGCCCAAATCACCCAGGGCATCGCAGCCACGGGTAACCAAAAGCCCCCCAAATAAATGGTGCTCAGGGCGGCGGGAAAAGCTGGAGAATCCTTAAGTCAACAGCATTGCCCCTTAGACTCAAGCAGGGCCTTCACTGAATTAATTGACAGTTCAGAAAGTTCAGGATGAGACAATGGGCTAATTCTAATACTGTCTATAATTGGTTTGCCTTCCTTTGTGACAATGGGAAAGCAAACGTAGGGCACTATCATCGATAAACCTTTCCGGAATTTAGGCTTACAATCATACTCAAGTGTTGAAATTAATCGCCATTCTTCCTCTTCTTTAAATGCAGTGTCTTTAATGGTTGGAGCAAGCTTAAACAGGTTCCTTATCAGTAGTTTAAGGTTATCGGTGATATGAGTTCTTGAATTTTGATCTTCTTCTGTTATAGCATTAAATATAGGTTTAGTAATATTTCTAATATCATTCTCTTGCTCGCTCTCTTCATAAATACATTTTTCAAGAGAAAAGTGCTTTTCACTTGCAAGTTCAGCCAGAACATTAAACTTGCACCCTATAGAGCAAGCAGGGTCGCCGCGACTATATCCACGCCATTGACTTAATAAATCGCCTTTTTCTGAAAAAGAACATACATATATTTTTATTGGCCTTTTGTCAAAAGTCTCGATGGTTCTAAACATTGAAGCTAGAGCTAGCCTCTCTTTACTTGAGGGGATAGGTAACCCACTTGCTATATCAATACGATCAAACAGGTCTTCATTTGAATAAGACTCAGACATCTTCTGCAATTTCTCACTTGCGAGTCTAATGGCCAACCTAACTTCGTTAAAATCATTGAGATAGAATATATCGGTTGCCCAAAGTTCCTCTTTATCAATTATATTCAATAATGCATCTTGAGTAGTGTAATGATAAATTACTTTCGTATCCATTTAGAAGGAATCCTTTACTGCGGTCTTCACCATGAAGACCTCTATTCGCTTTGCTCATCAGGTTTCTTCTCTCTGGTCGCGTGGGCGCGGATCGCCTCCTCCTGCGTAACATACGAAGGCTCATCCTTCCATATGTTTTCTACTTCTTGATTACGAGCGCGCGCTGAGCCTTCCTGAATAGCCTTATTAACCGCGTGGTTCGTTCCGCGCCACGTAATATATGGAAGCGCTGCGCACGCGCAGAGGAAGGCGCATTCAAAAAGCCAAAGACCAAACCTCGAATACCAGTGCGAAGTAGATACGCTAACTTCACCTTTGTAGTATTCAACTTCGTATCCATCCACAAGTCGTTGCCCCACAGAATCACGAATATGGTTGGAGTTGGCAAAAAAAGTGAACGATAACAACACGGCGGCGGCGACGAGCAAGTTGCGGAGAACTTTCAATTCAAAAATTGAAAACCCAGATGACCGAACAGACCGTGTATTTAGCCACAAAGCTACAACCGGCAAAAAGAACCACAGGAACAGGAAAAATGACATATGCTCTTGGAAGATTTGCAGGTAGATGATGAATGCCAAGAATCCAAGGGCAATGAGCGTTACAATCATTATGTAATGAAAAACTATGCCCATTTCAAGGTTCCCAATGATTTTTTTAAACATTGGACACTTTACAACACTGTCCAGTTTTACCAGTTGTTTTTATTCACTTTTTTGCTCGCTTGCAATTTCCTTATTCTATGCCGTATCAATGCCCTTACCGTCACAGAATAGATGAGATAATTTCCTTTGTCCAGTCGGTTT
>JBEKPW010000137.1:0-15018 GCA_049520315.1 Syntrophobacteraceae bacterium | reverse complement strand
GGAATGCGCGAGCGCATTAAAAACGGAAGAAAAAGAAGAAAATGCTAGGCTTATTTTTGACCGCCAGGCTGGCCGACTTTCTCACCGCCGATTTTGGCAAACTTTTTCACCGGCGGTAATACGAATGTGCTTTTTGAACATTTCGGCATCTGACGTGGGCTTTATTATTGGAAATTCATGCGCCGCATAGTGTCTAAATCTCCACTCAAAAATGGAAGGCGTTAGGTTCGAAAATTCAGGGAATTCGATTGTAACGATATATTGTTTGCCGTATTCAAAGTCCATAAACGCACGAAACAAACATATGCGCTTTGCGGGAAAGCTTAAGTCATTTAGCTTGTGTGTTAATTTACTTAAAAGCGCTTGAAAAGTAACAAGCCTGAGATTCGGAAAGTAGTCGGGATTATTATAATGTGACATGTCGCGCTCTCCTGCAAAGCGCCCCTGCATGTGATCCAAGGGAAGGCCGTGCAGGTTTCGGCCTTGTCGGGAGCGACCCTATCCCCTGGAAACTGTTATCAAGCATGGTCTTTCAAAGAGACTACATTATCCTTCTTGCCATTTGCCGCCTGAATAATGCTCCCTGCCAACTCGGACGCGGCCCGCAGCGACTCATCCCGGAGATGTGCATAACGTTGTGTCATTTGTGGGCTCTTGTGCGTCAAAAGCTTCTGTAGGGTGTACATATCCACTCGACCGGATGAGGCAAGCATGGAAGCGTAAACGTGCCGAAGGCCGTGAACCGCTCGAAAGTTTTTCGGAAGCCCCGCTGCTTCCTTGATGCGGTTCACTGTTTTGTGAATATCAACCCGCTTCTTTCCTTTCCTTCCAGGGAAAACAAATGGACTGGCAGTCCTCTCGTGACCCTCAAGAATCTTGTGCGCCTCGGCATTCATGGGGATGGTCTGGTCTTTGCCGCCTTTGGTGTCCCGAAGGTGAATAAAGCCCCGTTCGAAATCCAGGTCCGCCCATTGCAGCCGGAACAACTCACCGCGCCGCATGCCCGAAAATAGCGCCATTCTCATAAGGTTTGCGGCCTGGAGAGAGTCCGCTTTATCGATGGCCTCCAGGAGCCTTGAAAGCTCATCGGGGGTCAGGTCCTCGGTCTTTTCATTATTTAGACGCGGCATCTCAATTGTGAACTGCAACCCAGCACTTAGACCCTTCTTGACGCCGAAGTTCGCAATTCTTTTAAGAAGGACCAAAACGTGCTTTACTGTTTGTGGCGATTTTGATTTCAGGAGCTTTATTCTTAACCTGTCCACATCCATCTGGATTATGTCGCGCGGTTCCCTCTGTCCGAATGGAGCATCGAGATATCTGTTATAGTTGGTCGTGTCGGTCTTCAGGGTCCGGTAGTCCCCCTTCTGTTTCTGATACTCTTTCCACAGCTTGTCAATCGTCCAGCGGTTCGCTTCGGCGTCCTTTTCCGCTTGCTCCTGAGCTTTCTGTTGGTCTTTGATTTCCTTCCTGGACAGACGCCTACCCTCTACTCGTTCGGCTCGGATTCCTGCCGCTCGTGAAGGGGTCATATCGTCCACAAACTGACGGCCAACCTTTTCCTCGATGACTTTGCCGTCCTTTTTGAAAACGATGTAGTAAACCTTCTCTGTACCATTCCCGCCGATCCGTTCAGCTTCGCGGTAGAAAACGCCAGGATAATTTGTCTTCGCTCGCTTCATGGCTTCCCCCTTGGTTTTGCAGGTTTGGAAAATTCCAACCCTATTTCCAACCTTCAGGGTACATTTTAAGGTACAAACACATAAAGTCAAGGAGAATGTGTTTTGTTAGAATAGCTTATAGAGCCACATTTTAGGAAGGACGAAGAAATGCAGGTAAATAATTACCCCCAGCCTTCCAAGCTGAGGGCCACTGGTTCGAATCCCGCCTCCCGCTCCACATTTTACTTGAATACCAATCGGTTCACTGTCCGAAGACGGACTTGAGTTGACACTGGGCCAGGCTCCTCCATGGGGTTGTCAATCACAGCTACATCATAAAACTTTCGTTCAGGTTCTTTTCGCCAAAAAGCTCTTTTCCCTTTGCGGAAGGCAATCCGGCAGGATTCATCTCTCCTTGATCAGTTTCTTAAAATCCTCTTGACCCTTCTGCATTTTTTGCCCTTGCTTCAAAATACGAAAAGCACACCGGTCTGTGTCTTCCCGCCAGTCGAACTAACCAGATCCATTCAAGATGTATCTTATGCCGATTCCGGCTCACGGAACGGTCATGATGAAAAATCGTAATCTTTTGCACCAAAGCCGGTCCTTATTTCGGAACACGCCCTTTTATATTTGTTGTCCATGATTTATCATCATCCATGATGAGGACCGAGAGGTGCACAACACCCGCCGGGACTCCGTATCTAAACCGCGACCTTCGAACGGTGGAAAACCAGGATGGAAAAACATTATCTCAGAGTGCTTCTCATCGAAGACGATGAGGATGACTACATAGTGTTGCGAAGTATGCTCTCGGAGATTAGCTCGACAACGTTTGATCTGCAGTGGGTGAGGTCGTATGAAGCGGGTGTACAAGGGATTTGTCATGCCGAGCACGACGTTTATCTCCTTGACTATCGACTGGGCGGTAAAGATGGTGTCGAGCTTTTGCGCGAGGTAATCGCACAGGGGTGCGAGTCGCCTGTTATCCTCCTGACCGGCCAGGGTGGATACGAAGTGGATATAGAAGCGATGGAGGCCGGTGCATCTGACTACCTGGTCAAAGGGCAAATCACTCCCGATCTACTGGAACGCTCCATCCGCTATTCAATAGTGCAAAAACATGCAGACCTTGAATTAAGAAGATATCGCGATTATTTGGAACAGCTTGTACAAGAACGCACCAGGGACCTGGAAGAAACCAACAGTAAACTTCAGATCGAAATCGATGTCCGGCGCAAGGCGGAGAAGGCAAGCAGACAATTGGCTGCCATTGTGGAAGGTTCCGATGACGCGATCATATCACAGACACTTTCCGGCATGATCACGAGTTGGAATAAGGCGGCCGAAATCATTTACGGCTATACTGCCGCAGAAGCAATCGGACAACATATATCTATGCATATACCACCCGAACATCTTCATGAAATACCGGATCTACTTGCAAGAATAGATCGCGGTGAGCGTATTGCCCACCATGAAACCTTACGTCGAAGGAAGAATGGTGACGATATCAATGTTTCGCTAACAATATCTCCCATCAGAGATGGTTCCGATTCGATAATTGGCGCATCGACCATTGCAAGAGACATGACGGAGCGGGAGCGAGTGCGCAAAGAGCGTGAGAAGCTTATCACAGAACTCCAGGAGGCGCTCGCTAAGGTCAAGACCTTGAAAGGCTTACTCCCTATTTGCGCCTGGTGTAAAAAAATACGTGATGATCGTGGCTATTGGCAGCAAATCGAAGCTTACATTAGCGATCATTCTGAAGCCGATTTCAGCCATGGTATTTGCCCTGCATGCGTACAGAAGGTCCGTGAAGAGTTCGAGGGTTAATTAGTTGGTTTTATGGTCTGGCCCCAATCCGAAATTATCATCGTTGTTCACCAGCTTTATGGGAGAAAATATCGACATTCTCCCAGCCGGCCAAATCCAGCTCAACCCGCGCCGGCAGAAAATCGAACACGGCCTGTGCCAGATGGGCACGATGTTCGCGTGAGAGCATGTTATCAAGTTTGGCTTTGATCTGGTGCAGGTAAAGCACGTCGGTTGCGGCGTAGTTGAGTTGCTCCGGTGTTAGTTGCGGCGCCCCCCAGTCGGAGGTCTGCTGTTCCTTGGAAAGTTCAATGCCAAGCAGATCGTGTGCAAGGTCTTTCAGGCTGTGTTTTTCAGTGTAAGTGCGCGCCAGTACCGAAGCGATCTTGGTACAATAAACGGGTTTCGGCATAACACCAAGATGATGAGCAAGCATTCCCAGGTCGGCGCGCGCAAAGTGGAACAGCTTGGTTACCGCCTGATCGGCCAGCATTTTTTTCAGATTGGGCGCCGCATAATCACCGGGTGCAAATTGCACCAGATGGGACTTGCCGTCGCCCGCCGACAGTTGCACCAGGCAAAGACGGTCACGCATCCAGCTAAGACCCAGCGATTCCGTGTCCACTGCGACCGTAGTATTAAAGGTCAGGCCAGTGGGCATGTCGCCTCGGTAGAGAGCGATTTCGGGGTTGGCCAAGGTTCGTCCCTTTCGTTGAAGCATTCATCCTGTGGATTCCCAGTCTATCCGCTTTAATCCCGGTTTTAGCGCCTCCATTTGTCCCACGATCAATTGTCCTTGTGAAGCGTTGTTCAACACGTCTGAGTTCTGTTGTGTTTTCAAAAGATCATGGTAAGTATTGCGCCACTCGGGCCCGTTTCAGGCGTTTTTTGGCAGATTCGCAGCAGCAAATTCCCAGTTGAGCAAATTGCCAAGGACCGCCATCACGTAGTCGGCGCGACGATTCTGATAATCGAGATAATAGGCGTGCTCCCACACATCCAGGGTGAGCAGGGGGACTTGGCCATGGACGAGCGGGTTGTCGGCATTGGATGTCTTTGTAATCTTGAGTTTGTCTTGCTCCAGCACCAGCCATGCCCAGCCGCTTCCGAACTGCGTGACCGCTGCATTTTGAAACTCTTTAATGAGGTCATCATAGCTGCCGAACGAGGCATCGATCATTTTGGTCAAGCGCTCATTAGGTTTGCGTGCCCCGGGCAGCATGCTCTTCCAGTAAAAATCGTGGTTCCAGGCTTGAGCGGCGTTGTTGAAAATGGATATCCTGTCTGCCGAACCGGCGGTTTTCTTGATGATTTCCTCGATGGAGAGACTTCCGAGGCCGGCATCCCCAGCGAGTTTATTGGTGTTATCAATGTAAGCCTTGTGGTGCTTGCCGTAGTGAAATTCGATGGTCATTTTGGATATGTAAGGTTCCAAGGCGTCCTCTTTGTATGGGAGCGGCGGTTGGGTAATTTCGGGACTGGCGTTAGCGATTGTGTCTCCATAAAGGGTAAACATTCCCGTCCCTGCGATGACGCAGCCGCTAATGAGGCCGCTCACAAATGTCCTTCGATCCATTTCATGATGCAAAACATTGTCGTCCATCGTTACCCTCCAGGAAAAAGATGTGCACCTGATAAAGGACCCTGGGCCCGGCAGATGCTCTATCGGGCCTGCTTCCGCGCGCGTGGAAAAGACCCCTCAGGCATGTAGTCTCAACGGCTCATGGTTCCTGCTGTCTGACGCATGGTCCTTTTGGGGCCGGTTTGTGAACAATGTAGTGACAATAACCATCCGTAAAGGAATTTGAAAGAGCCGGCGAGCACAAACCAAGGTTCAGTCGGTTTGCTGATTTTCAGGATGCTGTTTCCGATTCTGTGGCTGAAGAAGCAAAGGAATGGAAGAATCTTTGACTTAATATGAAAGGCGAAGGAAACCTGGAGGTAGTTTCCTCATCTTGTGACTATGATTGCGGCTCCGATAACCGGAGGGGCCAGCCCACTGTGGGGGCGCAAGGTTGTCACTTACCTGCCCCCCCTGACGCGCAGAGGATTTTTCGGACACGCAGGATGGTAATAATCCATTTTTCTCGTTTGCCTTCTTGACATATTAATTGTATTATCAAGTAACTGGGGGTGAGATTTACTCGCGGATAAAGGAAAGGGCTATTTTCGGTAAGGGGGAGAAGGGGGTGGCCTATGTGGTTCGCGGCATGGTTTTTTGCAGGTGTCTTTTTTGGGTTTTTTATCGCCGGCTTGTGTAATATTGCAGCAAAAACCGAAGGGAGATGCATCGAAAGCTGCTCGGATCCTTTAGAAAGGGAAATTAAAAACATCGCATAGAAAGTCTTCTTCTGTTCAGAACCGGGAGGCCCGCAAAAATCTGCACTCTGCGAGACTGCGGGTGCGGCTAAAGACTTACTGAATTCATTGCATCATAACTTCTTGAAAATAGAGCGCAGCTTAGTGCGCATAAAATCGAAGGCGGTTGACGACTTGCCCGTCTTATTCCACCCTTGCAACCCCATCCGGGATAAAAACATATTCGTATCCCGGTGACCCCTCTTTAACTTTCAACTCTTTAAATCCTGTAAATCCCGTCAAAATCGGTCTCGCCGTGGGAAAAAGTACGCTTTTCGGTTATGTTGTATTGCCCTAAGTCCATCTTTTGGGGTAATTTCTTATCCGGTGTCAGCCCAATAGAGTTGTTTAACAGATCCCCAAATCCGGGATGTTCGCTGTGGAAAATCAACCGGCTTTTGCACATTTTCTAAAAACATCTTCAGAACCTCTTTCAAAGCTCCATGTGATCGGGCTAAGCTTGCTTCTCGTTGTGGTCGTACTTTTCGGCGCAATGGTAGAATTTCGCGGTGCATTCGCCAAAACGCATATGACCGACATTGGTCCTTATCTGAGAGCTGCGTGGTCTGTGCGCACCGGTGGCGATATCTACAAAATAACCGATGACCGAGGCTATCATTACGTTTACCCACCTCTGTTCGCCATCCTTATGACTCCTCTGGCGGACCCTCCCCATGGAGAAGATCGGACGGGATACCTGCCGTACGAAGCAAGTGTAGGGATTTGGTATGTGATTACCATGGCTCTTGGGATTGCCGGTATAACAATCCTTGCCAGGACCGTGGAAGAACCGTTCAGGAACCTTGCGGCCGGCAGAGGACGCCGTTTTTCACAACGTTGGTGGGCATTGCGGACTGCTCCAATATTGATTCTTCTTCCGGCGATCGGGCGATCCGAGATGCGTGGACAGGTGGGTCTGCTTATCGTATTTTTCTTGTGCTGCGTTTCCGCCTCGATTCTCAAAGGCAGGAGGTTTCGTGCGGGTCTCTGGCTTTCAGCGGCAATTTCCGTGCAACTGATGTCAGCCATTCTGCTGGCCTTCGCCTTATGGCGTCGTGATTGGCGCATGCTCTCCGGAAGCGCCGCTGGACTCCTGGTGGGGCTCATCCTTGTGCCCCTCATTGTGCTCGGGTCGGGCAGGGCAGCATCGTCGTATAAAACATTCTATAAAGAAACTGTTATTGCGGGGATCAAGGGTGATCTTGGGAGCAGCCGTGGGGGGGAGCTTGCAGGGATTACGAGAACAGACAGCAACTCTCCGATGGTCGTAGTGAATAACATCATGTATCCGGATAGAAATAGCCGCCGGAAGGTGGTGCATGCGGGCGCACGCGCTGCGCATTGGACGATAGCTTTTATCACGCTGGCGATCACCCTTCTTGCTTCGGGGTGGAAGGGCAGATGGTATTCGGGGAAAGTGGATGCAACCATAGCAGAGGTTTCTTTCATCGGCGCCTTCATCCCGTTAATGTTTATAACAAACCCTGTATTTCATCCTCATTACGTTTCGATGGCCGTACCGCTGGTGATGGTCCTTCTTGTCATACTTTGGGAGAGATACTCATATGGGCATATCCCCCCCCAGTGGAAGGCTGTCTTCTGGTTCATTGCAGTGAGCCATCTTTTATCATCTGTAGACAAGGGGCTGTTTCTGCATCTTAGGGATTTCGGGCTCGTTTTGCTCAGCACTGTTACGCTTTGGGTAGCGACCCTCGTAGCGATCAGACAGACCGCTCTTGTGCCCTTTATATCGGAAATACCCATGCCGAGGCCTTCTCAGATCAACATCGAGAAGGTGGCAGTTGTTCTGCCGGCCTTTAACGAGAGAGAGGTCATCGGACGCGCTGTGGAATCAGCAATCGAGTTTTCAGAGCACAACCCTGACTACCATTTCCTATTCGTAGACGACGGTTCTACTGATGGGACGGTTGAAGTACTGAAGAAATCCCTGAGTGAACACCGGACAGGGAATGTCTCCTTTGTTGGTTATGAAACCAATAAGGGAAAAGGACATGCGATCAGGACCGGATTCGAGATGATGGAGGCGGATGCATATTGTTTTATGGATGCGGACATGGCTTATTCCACTGATTACTTAAAAGTCATAAGGGAGAAACTGGAAGCAGCAGATATAGCAATAGGGTCTCGCAGCATGTACGCTCGCATGTCTGGAGAGTTGGAAATAATAAGAGCACTTTTGGGAAGGTCGTTGAACTGGATTGTAAGGTCCGCTCTAGGTCTGCCTTTCCGGGATACACAGGCAGGCTTGAAGGGTTTTCGCCGGGAGGCCGCGAAATACCTGTTTAAGAAAAGCAACGTTAGTGGGTTCAGCTTTGATGCGGAGATTCTTTTTCTTGCCCGGAAACGCGGCTACTGGGTTGAAGAGTTCGAGGTGCGCGCAAGAAGGGAGCATGAATATAAGGGTGGGTGGCATCTGCCCTCTATGTCGTTAGCCATGTTCAGGGACCTTCTCCACATCATCTGGAGAAACTTCAAGGGCCTTTATGACTAAGCACAGGAGCCCGGCAAAAGTACTTCAACGAGTTATGCGGGTAGACCTAAGGCCCGTCTCCGCTCCAACCTTAACAAGTTCCCCGTGCCGTGCCGCATTGGGCCGCCACGATCCCGCGCTCCTCGATGCGGGCGGGCCGCCTGATCGTGTTCTAACGCCTCTGCGAGTGAGAGGCGTGCTCTAACCCGGGGAGAAAGCCTCAACGGGGACAACCTCGACCTCCATGCGATCCTGTCCTCGAATGATGGTGAGCCTTACCGGTTTCCCGAGGGGCCACTCTGCGAGGAACCTGTGGATGTGATCCACGCTGGCCGTCTCATGCCCGTCTATAGCCACGATGAGGTCGCCTTCTTTAATGCCGCCGTGAGCAGCAGGGCTCTGCGGCGCTACGGCAATGACCTCGACACCATATTCAGCGGCCAGTTGATAAAAGCGCACCAGACGACGTTCAAGCCCACGCTGCTGGGCGGTGATCCCCAGGTGACCGCGCTTCACCCTTCCCAGCGTCAGTAGTTGAGACACTACCCACTTCGCCGTATCGGAAGGGATGGAGAAGCCTATCCCTTGAGCCATAGCTATGATGGCCGTGTTGAGGCCGACGACCCGTCCTCTGGAATCAACGAGCGGTCCCCCGGAATTTCCGGGATTGAGAGGCGCCGTATGTTGGATGATGTTCTCGATAAGCCTCCCATCGCTGCTCCTGAGAGCGCGGCCGAGTGCGCTCACGACACCCGTCGAAACGGTTGACTGGAACCCGAACGGGTTACCTATGGCGATCACGAGCTGGCCGACGCGCAATGCCGACGAGTCTCCCATCGCAGCATAAGGCAGGCTCGATCCGCCTGCCCTGATTAGTGCAAGATCCGTGGCGGGATCCGTGCCGATCAACGCAGCATCAAAACTTGTTCCATCCTGGAGCGTTGCGGTCAAGCGGTTTGTACCCCGAACGACATGATCGTTGGTGAGGATGTAGCCATCCGGAGTTATGATCACCCCGGAGCCCGATCCGGCCTGTTCCTGCCTTCTCCCGGGTTGCTCCCTCTTTACAGAGATGCCGACAACTGCGGGTCCTACGGCTTCAGCCACCGTTATTACAGCTTGCGAATAGGCATCGAGAAGCTCGACATTCCGCTTCCCTTCTGCACTGACTTCACAGCGGCGGTGCGTTCCGTCAGCCTCTCCATCCCCGTTTATCAGGGCCAAAGCACCCTCTACGTCTTCCACTTCCATTAGTCCTCCCTCGCATATGATATCCCGAAACATGCGGGCCGACTTGCCCGATGTTCCCACTGTATTTCTTATGAATGGTTTGCCTAAAGTCAAGTGATCGAGGCCGCCGCCTTGCCGCAGGCATCGAAAGATAGGGCAGGATATGGCGGAAGTGGACGCCGCAATCGAGTGTGCGGAATTTCGTGAAGAAGCGGTCTATCCCGCAGACCTTATGATTGCATAATTTCCAAAACAATAGATGGTTCGAGCCATTATCAGAGCAGACCATCCAGGGAAACTGCCGATTTCCGTTATTCCAGCTCCGATCGACAGACGTAAGGGGAAATGCTGTAAAAGCTCCCTATCCCCCTTCGGCAAAAACCCATGTCACCTGAAGGGGGATGAGGCACCCGATGAATAAACAGCTTCAAGTAGTATGGAACATCTTTTTTCTTATCTCCTCTTGGGCAAAGAGGCCTCGAGGTAGTCGGCTATGACTGCGTCGATGAACTCTTCCGGTCCCATGTCGGTTTCGGCGAGGTTTCTGGTAACCCGTCCGGTCTGCGTACCGCCTTTCTTGCTCGAGATTTCAAATTCGAGCGTGAGGTACCTGAGCACCGCGGGTGTGGTAGCCCCGCTTGCCGCTCCATACGTTGCTCCCCCGGCTGCTCCCTGGGCGGCCCCTTGTCCTCCGCCACCCCCAATCAGGCCGCCCAGGGCGCCCAGGATAGCTCCGGTGACAGCTTTGCCGCCCACGTCTTTGGCAACTGTCTGGCTATTGTCCACCTGCGTGTACTTTGCGGTGACATGTACCTGGACAGCGGCGCGGGCCGGGTCGTCGGCCGGAACGTAGCCGTTGTCTTCAAGCATCTCGTCGGTTTGTTTAAGGTAATTAAGATTAGAAGGGAGTCCGGGGTAATTGGAATTGGTTGCCGTGACATTGATTGATTTCTCCCTGGGTCCGGTCCTGAAGTAGATCTTAAGATCGGGCGGCGGAGTATAGGCCGGCGTCGTTGCCGCCGGTTTGGCCGTTTGAGAGCCCCGGTCGTTCTGAGCCTCGGTGGTTGCAGGGAAGCATGAAAGAGAAATGAACGCTACTGCGAGTATGCAGAGGACCACGGCTGATTTGATAGATGAATTCTTCTTCATTACTTTTTCCTTTCTCGATTATTTAGGTTTGAATAATACCGTAAATCTGCAAAATAGATGCCTAAAGTAAAAAGAGAACAGTGGAAACAGAAAAGCGGAAGATAACTCTCGCTACTCTCCCTTCTCTATCTACCTGAAGTCTATTCACTCGCCTCGAAATGTCAATTTGAATTCATTTCAGCACTCTAAGGTGTGTGTGTCTAAAGGCAGATCGGGAAGGCATGTTCCCGTCCGAGCCCCGATTGCTTGCAAGGAGGTCTCTTAACGAAAGCCTGCAACTGTTTGCCCGGTCAAAATATTGACCCAGCGAAAATAAAACGAGGTGGACCAAGCTGCCGGCAGCCGAATGGAAAACCAATCGCCGCCACGCTCTGCGTATGGTTTTTTGAGGCGATGTCAGTCGGCACGTGTCTTGCTAAGTTCCACACGAGTTTGCTCGGGGGCAAATGACGGAGGACTTTTTCGGGCGACTTGGCCGGTTCATCGGCTATTGACCTCAAACCGGGACCGCACCTGAAGTTGAGCGTTTCCGATACGGGCTCTGGAATGGATGCACGCACCATGGAGCGCATCTTCAACCCTTATTTCACCACCAAGGAAGTTGGAAAGGGAAGTGGTCTGGGGCTCGCGGTTGTTAGCGGAATAGTCAAAAGGCACCAAGGGGCCGTTACCGTCCGAAGCGAACCTGGAAAAGGCACAACGTTCACTATTTATATCCCGATGGTTGATGTCGAATCTGAAATAACCACGCGAGTTGACGATCTACTGCCGCGCGGTTCGGAAAGAATATTGCTCGTGGATGACGAGTTGACCGTAACTGAAATTGGAACCGCACTCCTGGAGTCTCTGGGCTATAAGGTCACTTCTCAAAAAGACAGCGTGAAAGCGCTGGATGTTTTCCTTTCGAGTCCGGATGAGTTTGACTTGCTGATCACCGATTATACTATGCCCAAACTGAATGGGCTGGATTTGGCCAGAGAAGTGTTGCGGATACAGCCTGATATGCCGATCATACTCTGCACGGGGTTTAGTGAAAAAATCACCCCTAACGGCGTGAAAGAGCTTGGGCTGGGACTCTTGTTAAAGCCTTACGGTATGAGGCAAATATCCGAAGCAGTCCGAAAGATTTTCGATGACCAAAAGGGAGGAGTGATTTGAAAAGGGCAATTAAAAGGGTTCTGGTCGTCGATGATGAACAAAATATTTGTGCCATGCTGACTAAATTCTTGCGATCCTCCGGCTATTCCTGCGAGAGCACCACCGATCCGGCTAACGCACTGGAAGTATTAAAGCGAAACGGTTTCGAGCTTGTTATCTCGGATATTAAAATGGCGGGTATCGATGGTCTGGCGCTCCTCAGTGAAATCCTTAAAATAGACCCCGGACTCAATACGATTATGATGACCGGTTATACCAGTATTTATACGTACAGCGACATCATCAAGGCTGGGGCGGCTGACTTCATAACAAAACCATTCCAACTGCCGGAACTCAAGGCAAAGATCGAAAGGATTGATCGCGAACGGAAGATGAATAGGGAACTTCAAGAATTGAATATTGCCATGGGAGTGCTCCTGCAACGAGTGGAGAAAGACAAGGAGACACTCAGCAAAAATGTTATATCCAATGTGAAGGAACTGATTCTTCCCTACGTGGAGAAGTTGAAGAATGGTCGTCTTAGTCAAGAGTATAAGGCGTATATAGAGATCATGGAGACAAATCTGTCGGAAATCTGTTCTCCATTTCTGAAGAATCTGTCCCTTAAGCATGCCCATATCAGTTCAATGGAGGTCCAAGTCGCTAATCTTATCAAAGCCGGCAAGAGAAACAAGGAGATCGCCTCGTTACTCAGAGTCTCATCAAACACTGTCATGACACACCGCCACCATCTGAGATCCAAGCTTGGATTAAAGCGGGAAAAGATCAACTTGAGGTCCTACCTTATTTCAACCGATTTTTAGTGATCTTAAATCACTGATATTTCACTATTCTTTCAACGTCGAGAATTCCTCGAACAATACCGACCTAAGTAGGAAAGCTCATCTGAAGTCACCTTCATCACTTGCATAGGGCTCCTGGCATAACTGGAATGTCTTTAGATCGGGACGCAGATTGCCGTGAGCCGGGATTCAGGGACCCAAAAAAAGAAGGCGGCCAAACAATGGCCGAAGACCTGGCGAGTGATCGAACTGCTAAGAGGAATGCCGGCCTGATGGAGGGAAAATACCTAACCTTCTCTATGAACGAGGAGGAATATGGAGTAGGCATTCTCACGATCAAGGAGATTATCGGGATGATGCGGATCACCCCCGTGCCACAGACCCCGGACTATGTGAAGGGGGTGATAAATCTCAGAGGGAAAGTCATCCCGGTGATAGACCTCCGTCTCAGGTTTGGAATGAACTCTTGCGGCTATACGGAAAGAACCTGCATTATCGTCGCAGAGATCGAAAATGATTCAAGGACCCTGCAGATCGGCATCGTGGTCGATTCGGTCTCGGAGGTGATGAACATCAAGGGCTCGGATATGCCCATCTCAAGGCAGGCAATGGAAAAACTCCGGTCCCTCCCGATAAACGCAGCCTGGAGCAGATTATCCCTTTTGATGATGCGGATGCCTCGGTTTTTTAATCGCCGGCGCAGATCATGAGGGAGCGGCCAATAGCATATAGGCCGCTCTCAAACGATTCTCCTGCGGTCAACAGGCCCAAAAAGAGGTGACAGGACCCAGCAAATCTCAACATCATCGTAACGCAATGACTTCATTCGTTTTCTCGACAAAGTCGGTCGAAGCTTTTGACTGGTGGGTTGATTATTTCGGCCGACTTCTTCTCGGTTTCTGGGAAGACTCTTCCGATAACAGATTTTAGAATATCCTATCAGCCCACTCGATGGAATCGGAATAGAGCTGCAGTATCTCTGATTCTTCTATCCCCAACTGTGAAGCCAAAGGGGAGAAGTCCGTCCAGTTTGCCTTTTCGTAAGAGATGGTAAGATCAAGTACTGTTTTGAAAAGATTGGGCTTACCGAGCAAGGCTTCCTTGATGGAGGTTTGAATAGGAAGGTCCTCAAGAATCTCTTCCATAGGTCTGCCCAAGAGAACGTCCATGCACGAGAATAAACCCATGAAGAAAAATTCGGGTTTCTGCTGTTTATATATAGATTTAGAAGCCAGATTCTCGCTAAACCGTGCTCTATGCAGACAGAGCCTGAGGAGTTCCTGGGGCTGGTCATTTCCGAGTTCCATAATAATCGCAAGGGATACCCATCTTCTGATCTCCGCCTCACCGAGAATCTGCAGAGCATGCATTATGGATGAGACCTCGCGACGCAAGCCGAAGAAGGCGGAGTTGACATACTTGAGAAGCTTGTATGTAAAGGCAGGGTTTTGCTCGATGATTTGCTTAATCCTCTCGAAGCTCGGGTTATCTGCGCTAAGTTCTTTCAGAATGCGAAGATAGTGTATTTTGTGCCCGGAAATATCCCGTCTGGCAAGGATTACCGGCTTACAGAAGAAATAACCCTGAAAATAGCTGTATCCCATCTCAAGAGCGTCTGCGAATTCCTCTCGGGTCTCGGTCTTTTCCGCAAGGAGTTTTACCTCGCCTTCACTGGGAAATCTTTGCGCTATGGCCTTCCTCTCCTGTTCATCTGTTTGGCGCAAATCAACCTTGATTATGTCCACCAGCTCCAGAAAAGGACTATCCTCATTCCCATGGAGGATAAAATCATCCAGAGCCAGTATGTAACCTTGGGAACGGATCATTTGTATGGCTTTGATCAACTCATCGTCAGGCTCCACATTTTCGAGGATCTCAACGACGCCGATTTCTTTCGGAAGGTAGGTTGCAGCACCATCGAGAAGAAGTTTGCGAGTAAAATTCACAAAAACCTTCTTGCCTTGGGAAATTTGCTGGGAGCCGATGACCAAAAGGGTATTTCCGATGACGGAGAAGGATGCCTTATCCCCGTCGGTCTCTGAGTAGATATTTTCCACGCCGGAGCGGTACAGAAGCTCATAGCCGTATACCCTCTGCTTAGCGTCGAAGATTGGCTGCCTGGCGATGAAGACATCCATTTAACTTCCTCCATCAAAACCCGTTCAGAGAATCCGATGGTCACGCGGCCCGGACGCTCGAAGCCCAGGTCGGCATAGGCTGGAACGAACAAAAGATACAAACGGTTCAGGGGTAATTAGCTAGTGTCCGTCCGAAAACCCCGGTTTTTCATGTTCACGTCTGAGGCAAATTTTACACTTGAGGACAAAATTGCCTCAGTTTGGCAAAAAAACGAATGACTTAAGGTTATTCTAGA
>JBEKPW010000136.1:0-15113 GCA_049520315.1 Syntrophobacteraceae bacterium | reverse complement strand
TCCTTTGATTCACCCCCTACGTTCTGCAGTTTTTAGCAGGATTGTAGCGGGTAGCTACGGTGGGTCAATTTTGGACGCCGATTTTCCTCAAAGGTGGGTCATTATTGCATGCCGATTAACAACTTGGATCGGGATGGCCGGACACCCCAGGCTTCGCCCCAGTCGCCCCCTGTTCAACATCACCGAACGCGCGCTAACGTAGTTGGCCCCATGCATCACGATTCCGCGCCTGAGCGCATTGTCGTTGACCCCTTTTTCAAGCCCATAAAGTTGGAGCGCGGTTCCGTGCTTTCCGGAGTATTTTCGGCCCGTGATGAAGAATCCACGGCAGCTCTGGAGGGATTTGGGCCGGTTTGAAAAGGCGGTCGCATACGCCCAGCCTGAATTCTTCCCATGAGAGACGAGGAACTTTTCAACTCTGCCCGTCTTCATATCTATTAAATACATTCTTTTAACATTCGAGGGTTTGCTGTAATCGATAATGGTAAGGTAGCGCGTGTTTTTGATTGTTTGCCGGTAGGACCGCAAGTGGGTCAAAACGTTCGAGAACGCATCATTATCTCTGTTAGCCCCGGTCCGAAGGCTTTTTCCATGGACCGGAAGTCTCCCTAACTTTGTTTTGGAAACATTACTGCCAAAACCAGCGTGCCACGGGAGTGCCACAATGGTAAGAGCTATAACTCCAGCTAAAAGAGATTGATGATTGGCCAGAGAAAACCATTGAAATTTCTCAACCGCGTTCGAACGCTTATCCTTCTGCCTTTCGGGATAAAGAGTAAGCATGAGAATTTCTGCTCCACCAAAAATAACATTCTCTCACCCGGGAGGACTTTACAACAAGCGAATTCGGTTCGCAACACTACCGTTTCGAGGTACTCGCCGGATCACATAGAAATCAAAGCACTGGACCCCGGCTTAAAACCTGCCGGGGTGACGTAATGCGGCCCCATATGCTCGTGGATAATATGAGCGTGCCAACGCTCCAGTCGCTTTGAGCGGCACACGGTTTTCCAGGCCTCCGGCTTGGCCGGAGGTATGTGACTAGTACAGTATTTTAATATTTGGTTCCTCCTCATCTGGAACTACACCTTTTTGCTTGGAAGCTGTTCGGTTGATTATTTCGCCGGGCGTTCCAATATTTGCCCAATTGTACACGAAAACGGCATTTTCATAGATCATCCGGATGCATCCATGGGAAGCGGCATAGCTCGGGAGAATGCCACCGTGGATGAAATAATCCCCAAAGAGTCTCAATGAAAACGGCATCCAGGCATTGTCGTATTTCGACGAGTAGTGGTCTCGTTCTTTGGATAAGATGACGAACTTTCTCGCCGGTGTTCCGTAACTGCCTGATGAAATTGGAAACAGGTGAAGCAATCTTCCGTAGGCATAAAGTCCCATGCACTGCTGGCCTACGTCGATCAGAATAAATTGCGGCAAATGAGAAATACTGCTGATCCGATCTGGCAGGATCTGTGGGCGTATGGAAAAATTGAGTGGAACATAGATGAATTTTACTTCCGTGCTCAAATTATCTGTGCCGTCTATCACCGCCATCGGTTCCAGGCGGTTTATGAGAGCGATTCGCTGGCGATAAAAGTTAAAGTTGCTGTCGAAGTATGGCACGAAATGACAGAAGTAGCTGAGTGACTGCCCCGGTGGTAGAAATATCTTCAGGCATGGCACGCCATCCACTTCGACGATTTTTTTGTCAGTTGGAAATTTAAGAAGCTCGGAATAAAGCCTGCTGTCAATAGGAGCTGTGCCCGTCGCGGCAACTGGGGAGAAAAAGGGTAGTATCGCCCACACTGCCAAGAATAGAAGCCCTCTGTTTAAATCATATGTCATGGTTTCCGACCCCATTACAAAACCGAACAAGCCAAACCTCTAAACAGTGCCAGAACCATGGCACCCGCAAAAGTAGAAGGTTCCCATCCAGCGAACACAATGTTCACGCATAATTCGGGCTTATTCAACTTAAGAATTTCTCCTGGTCGTTGAAATCCAGATTTCCCGAAAATCAACCACATGCAGATAATTTATTTAGTGAATCAAAGCAGGCTGCAGGTTCTGACTTTGGCAAGCATTACGAAGTGTTTGAGACCTGGACCGGACGCCGTTTTCCTTCAGTACGGATGGGCGGAAAACAGATGCAGAGATGCCGGCATATCGCTTGTGTGTTACGTTGCGATAGATAATAATTAAACAGGTGGCTGGTCATACGGGCGGTATCCAGTAGAGGGGAAAAACCAGGACACTCGGCGGCGGAATTAAACCGGTACCCTCAGCGCCGGCGAAGAGAGGAATCGTTGTGGAAACAAAAGCCGGGCACTCGGCGAGTCCGATTGCTCCAGAGGCAAAAAAACCGGTACGCTCCGCAATACCGAAAACCGTCGTGGATGTTAATGATCCCGGGAGGGCATCCTTAGTCGTTACTCTACGAGAAGAAGAATACCGTAAGGCCTTGCTGGTCCAGACCGTGGTGAACGTTGCACCTGAACTCGTGTCTCAAGAAGCCATAAAGGAGGCAGAGTTCGAACTGAAAAGGGAAGATCCGCCGGAGCGCTCTATTATTCCCATATCCGAGGTGCTGCTAGACCACTTGCCCTCCGCCTATAGACGCCTTGCAATGAAGCCATTGCCATGGCCCAGGCTGCAGTGGATCGTGCCGCTGCTGGCGTTTCTTATCGGGGTCTTGAGCAATGTCCTCTCACCTCTTGGCCTGGGGAAGGTCCTCGATCCTCAGCGGACCATTCACGTTTTCGTAAACCCGATTGTGATGCTCATTCTCTGGAACATTACGGTGGTTGGTTGTTTCATGGTATTCCATCGTCGATCTGACGCCGCTCGATCCCCGGATCGCACATCTTCGTCACAATCCACTATAACGTCTCGACGGAAGGAGCGGCAGTCGGCGGAACTCGATTTGCCGTTCTTGGCCCAGATTGTATTGAGGCCACTTCTGAGGCTCTGGGCGATGTTTGTGGACCCGGTTGCCGAGGAAATTGTAACGACGGCTGCTCACGCGCGGGTTGCGGGCCTGTTCCTGTCCTGCTACTTCCGGGTGTATCGTCGCCCTATAATTGCGCGGGTTGAGGCGATTGTAAACCTCTCGGCAATTTGCCTTGCCGCAGGGGCTATCGCTGGAATGTATATTCAAGCGGTTGTGTGGGATTACTCCTTCTTCTGGAAAAGCACGCTGGTTGAGTCTCCCGGAGCCCGGCTGATTATTGCTAAGATTCTCTTCTGGCCTGCAGCCTTAATTCTCGGTCAAAGTTTTCCGAACATCGAAACAGTCGCGGCAATGGCTCAAGGTGCAGGCGTACCCGGAGCAATCTGGATTCACGTGTTCGCCATCACCGCGATGGTATATATTTTTCTGCCCCGTCTGGTGTTGATTTACCGTTCCGCATCGGAAGCGCGCAAGTCATCCGCCGACCGTGCGATCACAATTGACTTTATTTGCATCCGGGAGCAGGAAGCTCCCAGGCACTCCGGCAGTTACCAACCAGGTGAATTTTTCGAGCGACCCGGAGATGAAACTTTTCAGCAGACGGTGACACTCGATTATTTCTCGTTGGATGTCAATGCGATGGCGGTCATGGTGTCCCTGCAGTCGGCACTGATCGAACAGGATATCAGGAACACCAAGGCGGGTGATTTTTTCGGTGACAGTCTAACGCCGAAGAGAACCTGGTACCTGGAATGGCTCAGATTGTTAAAGGAGGGATTCGCCAACCTGCCGGAGGCGGTACGGCCCGCACTGTACCCGATCGAGTCCGACAGCTTTCATTCAGCACTGGAAAGGCTGTCACAATGCTCGAATCCTTTTGTCCGGGAGCTGATCGTATTGGAGCTGGCCGCTTTTGAAACCTACTGGCCACTGACTGCCGGAGAAAAAGGATGGGCTCAAAAAATGCGTGATCTAACTAAAAGCACGCCTTCACTTTCCGGTGAATTGCTGGCCCAGTCTTTGGAGAATACCTCGCACCAGCTTGGTTTGCCTAAAAACAAAGGATCTCTGCTTCGATCCGAACTTCACAGTGTGAACAGATCGCTCTCCGGCTATTGGAAAAACATTGCCATAATCGCAGGGGTCGGCAGTGTAGCTGGAGCCCTGACATTTGGCATTGCCGCACCGATTATCGGCGGCCTGATCGGTCATTCAATGGGTCTCGCCGGTGCAGCTGCTGTCAAGGCGGGACTGGCTGCCATGGGCGGCGGAGCCATCGCCTGCGGGGGAATGGGGGTAGCTGGGGGTACCGCAGTGATCTTTGGGGGGGGCGCTTTGCTTGGCATGGGAGTTGGTGACTCGGTTGCAGCAACGATGAATCCTGCGAGCGTTCTGATTCAGGCCGTGAAGATAGAGGTTTTTCTAAGATGTGTCGTCGCCGAACACGAAAACGCAAAACAGGTCGTCAAAGATGTGCTCTGCCAACTCCGAACCTCGATCACGAGCATGGACGACGAGCTTAAAAGTGTACGCCTGAATCCAAATACAGAGAAAGAATGTATTGCTGAACGAGAGGAGATCATCAAAATTCTTGAAACGTGCTCAAAGCGCTGTGCCGTTTGGGCGAAAGAAAGAGGCCTCTTGTCTCCAACGGACCATGAAACCATCTATAATCGGCAATGCTGAACGAAAGCGCGGCCGGGGAGACACAAATTTGAGAAGTATCAGGTCAATGTACAGGTCTCATCCGCTTTGAGAAAATGGGGCGCAGAAATCTTCGCCGTTTTCGATTCATTTGTTTACCGAATCGCCACAAACTGGACTCTTTCGAAATTGGCAAGGTCCCAAATTTTTCCTTACGAGAATCAACTTGTCTCACACCGCATATGTGTTTACGATAAAAATCCTAAATGGAGACTTGGGTTCTTGTTAAATCGGTGATCCAGAACGGCCTGCAGATTCTTCCCTTTGTCTCCTTTTTCTTTGCGTGCTAATCAAATAGGATGTTCTCTGTTCCGTATGCATGCGAACCGGCACATCGATTTTCCTAGGAGTTTGAGATGAAGGATGAAGACAAATCCAAAGAGCAACTCATAACCGAGTTGAAAGCATTGCGCCAAAGCATTGCTGAACCGGAAAAGGACAAGAAGGAGCGCAAGCGGGCAGAAGAGGCGCTACGGGAAAGCGAGGAGCTGTATCGCACAGTTGTCAGGTTATCCCCCGACCCCATCTCGGTGGTGGACATGAACGGCTCACTCGTCTTCGCTTCACCTAAGGCCATGGAAATGTATGGAGATTCGCCTGATGACCAGGTTCTTGGACGCAGTATATTGGATTGGGTTGCCCCGGAAGAGCACAAAAAGGCATCTGCAAATATACGGCGTCTCCTGACGGAAGGAACACTCACAGGTGTTGAATACACGCTGGTTAAAAATGATGGGACCCGCTTTATCGGGGAGGTCAACGCCTCTGTCATTTATTCGCCTGACGGCAGCCCAATGAGAATGATGTTCATTACCCGTGACGTCACCGAGCGCAAGCGGGCGCGGGACGAGCTGTTCAACTCGCGCCAGATGCTCCGGACAGTCTTGGACAACATCCCACAGAGGGTGTTTTGGAAGGATCGGAACTCGGTCTTCGTTGGCTGCAACAAAGCTTTCGCCCTGGATTGCGGCTATGAGGACCCAGGCGACCTTGTGGGCAAGACCTCTTACGAGACGGCCTCTGCAGCAACTGCCGACCTCTATCATGTCCATGATCGTGAGGTGATGGAGAGCGACAGGCCCAAGATCAACTATGAAGAACCGCAAATCAGGCCGGACGGCTCTCGGGCTTGGCTGATCACCAGCAAGATACCCATGCATGACCAAGACGGCCAGGTGGTTGGCGTGCTGGGAACTTACTCGGACATTACGGAACGCAAGCTGGCAGAAGACGCGCTACGCCAGAGCGAGGAGCGTTTCTCCAGGTTCTTTCGCGCCACTCCCGTCGGCACCAGTATCACCCGCCTGGGCGACGGCCAATATGCCGATGTCAATGATGCGTGGCTCGGTTTATTTGGCTACACGCGCGAGGAGGTCGTAGACCAAAACCCTTTGAAGCTGGGAATATGGGTTGATAGAGAAGACCAGGTGAAGATGGTCAGGATACTGCAAGAGCAAGGCAGGGTAAAGGACTTTCAAACCCAGTTCCGCTGGAAATCCGGTAAGATCGGGGATGTGCTTTTTTCGGCTGAGGTTATCGAGGTGGCCGGACAGAAGGATATCCTTGGCCTTACGCATGACATCACCGAACGCAAGAGAGCAGAGGAGGAGCTCCTTGAATCCGAAAATAAGTTCAAGAGCTTTGCAGAGAATGCACTTGTAGGCATCTATCTCCTACAGGACGGAGTCTTCAAATATGTAAATCCAAAGTTCGCCCAAATGTTCGGCTACACGGTTGAGGAATGTCTGAACGACATGCAATACAAGAACCTGGTCTACACGGAGGACTTGACCAAGGTCGAGGAACAGGTCAGGGAACGAACATCGGGCGAAGTCGAATTCGTTCACTACACCTTCAGGGGGCTTAAGAAAAACGGACAGAGTTTCCACGTGGAGGTTTACGCATCCACAAGCAATTATAAGGGAAGCCCGGCATCCACGGGGACTATTCTGGACATTACCGAGCGCACGAGGACGCAGGAGGAAAAAGAGAAACTAAAGGCACAGCTTTTCCAGGCTCAGAAGATGGAGTCCGTGGGGCGTTTGGCCGGCGGCGTGGCGCACGATTTCAACAACATGCTTGGCGTGATTATCGGCCGGGCGGAATTGGCGTTGAATACGGACGTTTCCGCTGGCGAACTCCAGCACAACCTCAAGGAGATTCTCAAAACGGGCCTTCGTTCGGCTGACCTCACCCGGCGACTGCTGGCATTTGCCCGCAAACAGACCGCCGTTCCGAAGATACTGGATCTGAACGTCACGATCTCGGGCATGCTCGAAATGTTGCGTCGGCTCGTCGGTGAAGATATCGACCTGTTATGGGCGCCGGAACCCAATCTCTGGAAAGTCAAAATTGATCCATCCCAGGTGGACCAGATTCTGGCCAATCTTGTGGTCAATGCCCGCGATGCCATTTCCGGAGTAGGCGCCGTCACCATGATAACCGGCAACGTTGCGATCGATGATTCCAATAGGGCCGAGACCCCGGAATTTATTCCCGGAGAATACGTCCTGCTGACCATTAGCGATACCGGAGCGGGCATGAGTCAGGAAGTGCGCGACAATATCTTCGAGCCTTTTTTTACCACCAAGGAAGTGGGCAAGGGAACCGGGCTGGGACTGTCCACAGTCTACGGAATCGTTAAACAAAACGAAGGTTTTATTTATGTCACCAGCGAACCGGGGAAAGGAACCACGTTTAAAATCTACCTGCCGCGGATCGTGGCTGAAACCGCACAGGTCCCCTCTGAGGAAGCAACCGGCAAGCGCCCAACAGGCACGGAGACCATCCTGCTGGTCGAAGACGATGAAGCGGTCCTGAACCTCAGCAAGATAATTCTCGAAAACCTGGGCTACACGGTCCTTGCGGCGCCGACTCCGGTACAGGCCATTCATCTTGCCGAGGATCACCCCGGCGATATTCACCTGCTTATCACGGACGTGGTGATGCCGGAGATGAACGGGCGGGAACTGGCAGAAAAGCTCAGCGCCATCCGCCCGAACCTCAAGTGCCTGTATATGTCAGGCTATACCGCTGACGTGATAGCACATCGCGGCATTCTGGACGAAGGAGTAAACTTCATTCAAAAGCCTTTCCTCAGCTATGATTTTGCGGCAAGAGTCAGACAAGTGCTGGGCCAATTGGAATAAATGGCTAAAAGATCGAGTCGGCATATCTCCATGACGCTTGTATTACTGAGGACTCAAAATTTCAGCACATCCGGATCATACTTTTTGTGCGAGGTCCCTCCGGTCAGGTTCAGTAAGTCATTGAACCACGGATATAATCAGACAACCAACTTGGGTAATTCGAATACTCTATATCACACATCCCAAGATCCTCATTGACACTCTCAGTGATCGGCGACTAGCATATTCACCGCAACTCGTTTTCTACATGATATGTTCGAGGCGGCCGGGGTGAGCGGAATACACATAGAAGACCAGATTTTCCCCAAACGATACGGCGACGCTCGCAGGCAAACAAGTGATAGCCGCAGAGCAATTCGCGAGCAGGATAGAGGCTGCTGTGGATTCGCGCATCGACGGTGAATTTGTCATCATCGCCAGAACGGATTCAAGGATCTCGTGCGGTGTTGGCGAAGCGATCAGAAGGCTGAATCTCTACGTGGAAAACGGGGTAGACATGGGGATGGTGGGAGATTTTTCAGTTATGAGGATTATGTCCGGATTGTAAGAGAAGCTAAAGCTCCCATGGTGGTCTACGCTTCCGACCCGGCTCATTTCGCGTTGCAGCCTGATATCACGCTTGACCAGTGGAAGAAAGCGGGCGTCAAGATGGTGCTATATTAGTACCTGGCATTTTTTGCAGCCATGGAAGCAGTTCAACGGGCCGTGAATCACCTCAGGGATACGGGGCCGGTCAAGGCGGCCTCGGACCTGTCGACCAATGGAGAGTACGAGAAAGTTGTGGAAATGGCCAAGTCGTTGAAAGTGAGCGAAACCTTCGATTCGAGGGGGTGGGAGGCAACAGTTGACAGCGTTAACAGAAGCGGTTTTCCTCAAGGAGGTCCGGAGCGAATAGATGGTCCGGGGAGCAGATTTCTAATGGCCCGTAAGGGGCCCCATCGGAAGGAGCGGTAATGATGAACCAGAGTATGCCATCGAGACTCAGGTGGACGATTTTAGCCGCGATATGGGTTACTTACGTAATAAACTACCTGGATCGCGTAAGCGTTTTAGTCTTTCTCCCGATCATACGGGAAGACCTTCATTTTACCCATATCCAGATTGCCCAGGCGGCCTCTGTCTTTTTCCTCGCCTATTCCATGACGTTGATATTTCTGGGTTGGACTTCCGACCGGTTCCGTCCGACATTCATGATGAAACTTTCCATCAGCATTTTTTCCATCGTTACCTTCTTTACTGGCCTGATGCGGCAATTTTCTCACTTTATAATTATCAGGATTTTCCTCGGCTTTGGTGAAGGGCTGCATTTCCCATCAATTCTTCGCACAATCGGCAACTGGTTTCCGAAAAATGAAAAAGGGCGTGCCGTGGCCATCTTTGCGACAACCTGGGGTATCGGACCGGCTTTTATTCCGATTCTTGTTACATGGCTGGCTACAGTTATCGGGGGATGGCGGGCGGTGTTCATGGTATTGTTTATACCGGGTTTGATAGCCATTTTACTCGTCATGCTGTTTATTTTCGATTCCCCGGATTTTGCGCTTCGCCGAAATAAGGTCTCCGAACAAGAATATAATTATATCGAAAGCGGCCTGGTTAAGATAAAGGGAGAAACCGGTCTCAGTTTCAAGCGGCAATTAGGCATTGTATTGGGGGACCCAAGCTACTGTTTCTACTGCTTGATGATGTTTTGCCAATCGGGGGCCTTTTGGGGCTCAACCTCATGGCTTTCGTCCTTTCTATATGAACAGCACAAGTTCAAGCTGGTGGAGATGGGCGCAATGGCCTCGCTGCCTTATGTGGCCGGCACGTGTGCAATGCTCACCGCCGGTTGGTCTATGGACCGGATATTCGGCGGAAGAGTCAGACCTGTCTTATTCTTCTCATATGTGCTGACCGCAGGCGCTTTTTATTTCGTATCCTACGTGCCGGTCGGACATACCGCTGCTCTCGTACTGGCGCTCATTGTCCTTGGCTTTTTTATGAACCTGCAATCCGGGGTCTCTTACAGCTATCCCCAGGTCAGGTACCCCAAGGAAGTCGTTGGCTTCGCGTCAGGGTTCTCAAACGGGGCCGGCCAGTTTGGAGCTTTCACCGCGCCGCTGGTGGCAGGCTATCTGGTCAGGCAAACCCCTTCGGGCCCCAATTTTGCCTACGCATTTGTATTTTTCGCAGCATTGAACCTGCTCGCACTGGTTTGTACCGTGTTTATGAAAGACGGCGTCTATGCGTATAAGGGAAGAATCGTCGAAGAGGCCGAACCTGCCTGATAGGAGATAAAGATTAATGGATACCTTAAAACCGGGTCCGCTCTCAGGTATAAACGTACTGGACTTCACCTGGGTCCTGGCAGGCCCGCATGCTACGAAGACCCTTGCGGACATGGGCGCTAATGTGATCAAGGTGGACCGCTACAAGGACGGTGCGAACGAAAGGTTACAGCCACTGAGGGTCGAGAAGGACGGCGTCGTCCAGAGCAGCTACCATCTTCATGTTAACAGGGGGAAGAAGAGCATCTGCGTCAATCTCAAGCACCCAATGGGGCTTAAGATTATCCACGAACTACTCAAGGTCAGTGACATAGTGATCGAAAACTTTGCCCCCGGCGTCATGGAACGGCTGAAGCTTGATTATGAATCGGTGCGCAAGATCAAACCGGACATCATCTACTGTTCCATTTCGGCATTCGGGCACTGGGGGCCTAACAGCAACAAACCTGGCTACGATGTGATCGCCCAGGCCGCCAGCGGGTGGACGGGACGAAGCGACCCACCCATAATGGCGCCCATGTCTATCGGAGACACCACGGCTTCCATGCACGCCTGCACGGCCATGCTGGCCGCCCTGTTTCACCACATGAGGACCGGCCAGGGGCAGAACATCGACATCGCGCTGGTGGACTGTCTTTTCACCCTTCACGAACACGCATTCCCATGGTACTGGACCGGCGAGGCGGTGGGAAAACCGGTGACGATGCCCCCGACAGGACAAAAAAGTCCCACCACCGCGCCTTACGGCATTTACAACGGGAAAAACGGCCAGATTGCCATTGCCTCCATGACACCGAGCAGGTGGCCGAGGCTTGTCGACCTAATGGGCCCCAAATGCCGGTGGATGAAAGAAGATCCCCGCTTTGCCGAATACTCCAACCGATGCACTCTGGCCAATGCCCCATCGGTCCACGAAGCCATTGACGAGTGGGTCATGTCGCAGGATTCCGTGGAAGAGGCCGAACGGAAGCTGGAAGAAATAGATATCCCGTGCTCCCGCGTAAAGAGCCTGGTCGAACTGGCCACTGTGGACCCGCAAATTGGCGAGCGCGAGATGAGGCCTACAGTGCACCAGCCTTTCCTTGGTCCCGTCCGGATGTACGGAAGCCCTCTCAAGTTCTCCGAGACCCCTTCGGCCATCAGAGGGTACGCGCCTTTCGTGGGCGAGCACAATAAGGAGGTCCTTTCCTCGATGCTGAATTATACGCATGAAACGATCGAGAAACTCTATCAGGATAATGTGATCTATCATGCGCCCGAGGTGGAAAGGCTGCCGGAGGAACTAAAAAACTCAGGCTGAAAGGGCTTAGCTGAAAGGGTG
The DNA here is from genome assembly GCA_049520315.1 of Syntrophobacteraceae bacterium. Classification (GTDB taxonomy): domain Bacteria; phylum Desulfobacterota; class Syntrophobacteria; order Syntrophobacterales; family Syntrophobacteraceae; genus SbD1. The sequence goes on along the minus strand of JBEKPW010000136.1, from coordinate 3,716 downwards.
AATCTTGGGAACTCTCCCTGCCTTCCACCGGCTTGGATCCCATCGCCTCAGGAAGGAGGCAAAGTTGAACTTATGATCATCGACTCTCATACCCACATTTATCCGGACAAGGTCGCTTCAAAAGTGCTGGATGCTGCCCGGTCTCACCTGGGTGATGCCATGCCTTTCATCGGGGACTTTACATTGGCTGACTTGAAGAAAGTGCTGAAACGCAGTGGTATCGGGGCGGCAATTACCTTTTGTGTTGCCGAAAGACCCAAGATAGTTAAGTCAGCCAACGATTTTCTGATCGAGGTCAGCGACAACCGGGAAATTTTCGGATTCGGCACGATCCATCCGGATATGGAGGCGCCGGTTGCCGAGGTGCGCAGGATCGGGGAAAAGGGCATGAGGGGCGTCAAATTCCACTCGCTCTTCCAACTTGTCGGGGCTGCCGACAAGAGACTCTTTCCTATCTACGCCGAAATGGAAAGGCTCGCAATGATTGCGTACTTCCACGTCGGCAAGGACCCGGGTAATCCCTGCCTGCCTGCCCTGACTACCCCTGAGAGTATTTCTTTCGTCAGAGAGTGCTTTCCCAAACTCAAGATAGTAGCAGCTCATTTTGGAGGTTTCCTGCTTCTGGAGGAAGCCGCAAGGTGGGTCCACGGCAAGGACATCTATATCGATACCTGCTGGTCTCCGAATGTCCAGGCGCTAGACCCGGGTGAAGTTGTCGCAATCATAAGGCGTCACGGTGCGGACAGGGTGCTCTTCGGCAGTGATTATCCCTCCACCTCCGAGATTGCCCTTCAGGTGGAGTGGTTGAAAGCCCTTCCCTTGGAACTGAAAGAGCAGGAACTCATCTTTGGAAAAAATATTCGGAGGCTTTTGGCAACTGACTGAAAAAGGGAAAACGCCAAAGCGCAATATCAGTGCCGATAAATACCTAAGGAGGAGAATAATGGATTTCAGATTTACACAGGAACAGATTCAACTGAGAAAGCGAGCCAGAGAATTCGCTGAGAAGGAGATCGGGCCGATTGCGGACGAAGTGGATGCCTCGCATGAATTTCCTTCCGAGATCATAGAGCGCGTTGCCAAGGCCGGTTTCTTCGCCTATTTGTTCCCTCAGGAATACGGCGGCAAGGGTGTCTCTTCGGTTAATGTGTGCATTCTGCGCGAAGAATTCGGCAAGATTTGCACATGTCTCGACGAAACATTCGTAATGCAGGGGCTGGGAAGCAACCCTATCGTTCGTTTCGGCAATGAGGAGCAAAAATCGAGATTTCTCCCCCCGCTTTCGACAGGAAAGAAAATTGCCAACTTCGCCCTGACGGAAAGCGTTTCAGGGTCGGACGTGGCGGGGATCAAGGCCACGGCGGTGAGGGATGGAGACAGCTATATTTTGAACGGCGTCAAGTGCTACATGTTCAAACCGGGACACACGGACACTGCGGTTGTGTTTGCCAAGACCGACCCGCAAGCGGGGGGCAAAGGCATCTCAGCATTTGTCGTCGATCGTGAGGAGTCCATCTACAGACATAAACAGGAAGAATTGGTCTTTGAATGCGATATTGGCGAGATGATTTTCAAAGACACCCGCGTTCCCAGGGCAAACCTTCTGGGCGAGGAAGGACAGGGGATGCGAATCGCGTTGAGCAATCTGGACATTTACCGGCCCTCCGTGGGGGCTTTCGCGCTGGGCATGGGCCGGCGCGCTCTGTCCGATGCGCTTGACTTCGCCAGAAAACGCGAGATGTTCGGAAAGAATTTGATCGACTTTCAGGTCACCCAGTTCAAGCTGGCTGAGATGAAGATCAACCTGGATGCGGCCTCTCTGCTCGTGTACCGGGCCGCATGGCTGGCCGACCAGGGGCAGGAGAAATCAACGCTGGAAGCCTCGGCGGCAAAGTATTTCGCCACTGAGATTGCGCAAAAAACGGTGGACCAGTCCATTCAAATCCTGGGAGGCCTGGGTTTGCAGAAAAGATCCAGAGTGGAACATCTCTACAGGGCGGTAAGGGCGCCGCGTATCTATGAAGGGACCTCGGAAATTCAACTCCTGGTAATCGGCAGGGAACTGACCCGACTTCAGCAGTTGGAGCACGATAACCGGCTGTGACAGCCCTGCACTTAGAATAATCAATCAAAGAGGAGACCCAATGATGGATGCAAAGGAGCTTCTGAACAAGTACAAAGATTTAGGAATGGCTGAAGTAATTCGGTACAATCCTGACGTTTACTGTGATGTGGCCTCTATTCCCAGATGGGACATCCCCGAAAAAATAATTTTGGGGGTTGCCGTTACGGGCTCCTTTATCGATAAAAGGCAAAATCCTGATCAGCCCTACACAGCGGAGGAGGTATTGCGGGAAGCCGAAGAATGTATCTCGGCAGGCGCGACTTATTTGCATTTCCATGTTCGGGATAAGGAAGGGCGAAACATTGGGGACGTTGAGTCCTATAATAAAATCGTCCAGCCGCTCAGGAGAAAATATGGAGATAAATTATTAATTGATGGATGTCCGCTTTTCGGCAAAGATTTTGAGGAGGCCAACGCCCCGGTTACCGAAGATCTTTTTGAAATTGGGATTGTAAACCCGGTTTGTACTTTTGTAAGCGATAACATCCGCTATCTCCCCCCACCCACCATTAAGGCTCAATGCGAATACTTTCAGGCGCTGGGTAAAAAGGTGATGTTGTCCGTACATGATACGGCCAGCATCGATAACATCAACAGGTTCCTGATCCGCCCCGGCATATTGAAAAAGCCCTATTTTTTCGTCATATTGAGCGATCTTCCGGGAATGTTTTACATGCCCAATCCCAGGGCCATGGTGGAAGGCTTTTCTTTACTGGTGAATCGGCTCAAGGAACTGGACCCGGACTGCCAGATAATGGTGTGCGCGTCGGGACGGGCGTCCAGTTATCTGGCTGCGCTGGCCGTAATTATGGGCCTGCACCTCAGAGTTGGAACGGAAGATACTATTTGGAGATACCCTCATCGAGATGAAAAGATAAAGAATAACCTGCAAACCTTTAACACTGCCAAGGCGCTTTGTGATGTGCTCGGGCGGGAGATCGCCACGGCTGATGAGATCAAGGGAATTTTAGGCATACCGACAGCCGATAAAATAGGAAGTGCTCGCGTCATGTCAAAAACCTGTCTGACTTGACAATAAAGCTCGCACCAGCAGGTGCTTGCGGCCTGGCATCGAAACGGAGATATCGGCGCCACGGTCCCCGAGTTCTGCACTTTGCTCCTGCTGGCTTCGGTCTTGCGGGAATTGTCGCCTTGAGAACGTAATTCTCGCTTATTCACCATTGGAGGCGGGGCCAATGGACGGCTCCGCCTTTTTCGTCAGCACCATTCAAAACTACACCATCTCTCCTTGTATTTGAGAAATGAGGCGCCAAAATCTTTGCCGTTTTCGAATCATTTATTTACCGAATCGCCGCGAACTGAGTCTTGGGGGATTGGCAAGCTGTGCGGCGTTTCCATCGGCAATGTTTCGCTATAATTCCGCATTGATATCCGCTATTATGTAGAAGGGGTGTGGTGCCAGGGAACCAAGGGAACGAAGATGCCCGACATACGGCCGGGAACGTAGGGGTGAACCGTAGAAATCCGACGGTGCATCAGCTCTCCTGAGCGTCAGTTGGCCCCGGCGTTTCTCGTTAATCGGCAGCGGTGCTTAGACCGACGATTTTAGTATCGAAAATGCTGGTTTAAG
>JBEKPW010000135.1:0-15273 GCA_049520315.1 Syntrophobacteraceae bacterium | reverse complement strand
GGCATTTCAGAATTGGCCAAGGATAAGGCGCAATCTGATGGAAAATGCCCGAAGTATAAAATTACAATTTAATATACTTAAGTGTTGAATATAAATAATCCTTATTTGAGCGCTTATGGGGCGCTGCTCCCCACGCTTTTCCGGGTTGTTTATTTGCAGAATTTTGCCCACACAATCCAAACCGTATTCCAACGCCTTAGACGGGTTTTCCAAACCAAACCTTGTCTGCTGTCACCCGGGTTGATATTATTCCGCGATTTTGAAAACGACCTTTACAGGAGAAACAGGATGAGGCGCACCGGCATTGCCGAGACCTGCATTGGAATTTTCATACTGGCGCTTCTGGCGGCGATAGCCGGTGGGGTTTATATTGCACAATCGATATTCGATCCAGGCTTCTATAGTGTTGCTCTCCAGAAGGAAGGAAATGGCGCCTACCGCAAGAACTCCCTGCCGTCTCCCGGCTCTGAGCCCACACCTGCTTTCCTTCCCGAAACCCTCGTACCGATGGGCCCCGAGGAAACTTTCGACTCCGGGACCCTATCCGACAAAATTGACGGGAAGGCCGATCTCTATCTTTCGAGCGGCTTTGTAAAGCTTAGCACGAGGCGTTTTGCCAGGAGAGATGACCCGAAAAGCTGGCTCGAGCTCTTCATATACCAAATGGGGGACCCTACAAACGCCTTTTCCGTATACAGTGTGCAGAAAAGAAAAGATTCGAGGCCGGTTGAACTGGGAGTTTCGGCATACGCTACGGAGGATGCCTTCTTTTTCACAAATGGGCCTGACTATTTCGAGATAGTATCGGCAAACAAAGACCTCGCCGAAGAGATGAGTTCACTGGCCAAAAACCTTGTCGCAGCGGAACCTAAATATACCGGGCAGCGGACGGAGGCTTCTCTCTTTCCGCCCGAATCCCTCGACGAGTCAAGTATATCGCTGCACATGAGCGACGTTTTCGGCTTCAGTGCGCTTGACCGGGTGTATACGGCCAGTTACGGTCCGGAGGCTGCACGGGTTACCGCGTTCCTCTCGCAGCGTGAAAGCGCCGAAGAAGCCGCTGGGCTTGCTGACGCATACGGCCGGTTTCTCATTGAGAACGGGGGAGAGGAAGCCGGTGCAATCCCTGGAGCGCCCCCCGATTCTAAAGTATATAAAGTGTTCGATACCTATGAAGTCGTCCTGCACAGGGGGAAGTTTTTTGCCGGGACTCACGAAGTCGACAGCTTGGAAAGCGCAACGGATATCGCATCACGGATTTACCGCAAACTCGACGAGGCCGGACGATGAGGAAACGATCCAAAGATCATCCGCTCCAATCGGAAATGGACAGGCGCGATTTTCTGATCCGCTCCGCGAAGGCGGGGCTGACTTTGGGAGCTGCGGCTGCCTTGGGTTATTTTCTCTACGACCCGGTTGGTCCGGGCATACCGGTCGAGAAATCCTCGGTTGCGCTGCCCGACTTTTCGGTTCCTGAAGCAGGCAAAAAAATAGCGATAGCAACCGGCGATGACAGAATCAAGACTGTCAACGCCGCCCTCAAGGCGCTCGGCGGAATCGAATGTTTCGTAAAAAAGGGCGACAGGGTCCTGATAAAGGTAAACGCCGCCTTCGCTACCCCTCCTTCCCTTTGCGCCACAACGAACCCGGAGCTGCTCGCCGAAGTGACGCGCCTGTGCTTGGGGGCGGGCGCCGCTACGGTCGCGGTCACCGACAATTCGATCAATAATCCAGAGAGCTGTTTTGCGCTTAGCGGCATAGGGGATGCGGCGCGAAGTTCCGGAGCTCATCTGATTGTGCCTGCAGAATCGCTTTTCACCAGCATTACGGTGCCCGGTTCAAATTTTATCCGCAATTGGCCTGTTCTCTTCGGGGCTTTCAAGGGGGCCACAAAGCTGATCGGGATTTGCCCGGTGAAAGACCATCACAGGAGCGGTGCCTCGATGTCCATGAAAAACTGGTACGGGTTTATCGGAGGCAGGCGAAACATCTTCCACCAGGATATACATACGTTCATAAAAGACCTTGCGATTATGATAAAGCCCACTCTCGTCATCCTGGACGGGACCTTCGCCATGATTTCCAATGGACCGACCGGAGGCTCGGTTTCCGATCTCAAGCAGACCAACACAATGATCGTCAGCACCGATCAGGTTGCCGCCGATGCTGTCGGGGCCGCCCTGCTGGGGAAAACACCGGCAGATCTGCCCTTTATAGCCAAAGCTGAACAGGCAGGGGCTGGGACTTCGGATTTTGAAGCCCTGAGTCCTTTCCGCGTGTCCACAGGGTAAGAATCTGATGAGAATCACAACGGTCAGGCGAATAACCCAGGTATTCTTTTTTGTCCTTTTTATATGGTTTTGTATTGCGAGCACCTTCGGGCAATCTTTTTGGCAATTGAGGGGCTGGCCCGTAAACTGGTTCCTCCAACTCGATCCGCTCGTCGCCCTGGGAACCATTCTGACGACCGGCTCTGTGTACTCGGGACTACTCTGGGCCATAGCCACAATCATGCTTACCGTCGTTTTGGGAAGGTTCTTCTGCGGTTGGCTGTGCCCTTTCGGCACCATGCATCATTTCATCGGCTATCTCGGCTCGCGCGGACGCTCCGTAAAAGAGAAAATCGCCGTGAACCGTTATCTGGGCGCACAGACGATAAAATATTACATCCTTCTGGTCCTGCTTTGCCCGGCTGTCGGGGCGTTTGTGTTAAACATCGCGGATTCTTCCACCTGGAACCCGCTGGGCATTGCCTGTATCCTGTGCATTCTGGCAATTGTCGCTGCCGTTTCGCAAAAAGCCGGTCCTGCGGGCAGACGGCTGGTCACGATATTCGTCGGGCTGGCGGCATTATGGGTTGCAGCCGGTTATTTTCTGAAACTCGATGGGGCCTTTTCGGCTTCGCTTGTGACCGGACTTCTCGACCCGATCCCTCTTGTGTATCGCTCGGTAAATTTTCTGCTTCTCCCATTTGCAGACTCTTCCTTTCACCTGACTTCCGCAGCCGGCAGACATTATGCCGGACCCTGGCTTACCGCTTTCATCTTCTTTGGCGCCCTTTTTCTCAACCTGGCCAAACCTCGTTTTTATTGCCGGTTCGTATGCCCTTTGGGCGCCCTTTACGGGATTTTGGGCAGATATGCCCTCTGGCGTGTCGGAAAGAAGACCGCTGAATGCAGCCAATGCAGGCTTTGCGATTCCAGGTGCGAAGGCGCCTGCGACCCGGCGGGACGCATCCGGACTCCCGAGTGCGTGCTATGCTTGAACTGCCTCTACACCTGTAATGAAGACCTGATGGGCTATAACACTTTCTGCTCCACTTCTGGCGAGATCGTCTCGCCCGACCTGTCCCGCCGGGGATTCATCACGGCGGCAGTCTGCGGAATAGCCGCAGTACCGATGCTGAGACTGGATGGAAAGCTCGGCCAAAACTACGATTCCACCCTGATTCGGCCTCCGGGGTCTTTGCCCGAACCCGAGTTTCTCAACCGCTGCATCAGGTGCGGGCAATGCGCGCGCGTTTGCCCCACCAACGTTATACAGCCCGATATCACGGGGGCTGGCCTCGAGGGCCTCTGGACCCCCGTTCTGAACATGCGCACCGGGTCGAGCGGCTGCCAGATGAACTGTACGGCATGCAGCCATATTTGCCCGACTGCCGCCATCCGCCCTATTTCACTTGAGGAAAAGCTTGGGCGAGACGTTTTCGAAAAAGCCGGTCCCATCCGCATAGGCACTGCATTCGTCGACCGTGGCCGCTGCCTGCCATGGGCCATGGACAAGCCATGTATCGTCTGCCAGGAAAACTGCCCCGTAAGCCCGAAAGCCATATTCGTAAAAGAGAGCTTCGCTACCGTGCGGGACGGAAACCTTGACGTCGCGAAAATCTCGGGCGTCTCCGTTCTGCTTTCAAAGCCGGTCCTTCCCTCGAACCGGTTCGATACGGGCGACTTCTTCGTTCTGGTTGAAAGCGTGGATATCTCTGCAAGGAGGCGAATCCTTTCAAACTCGCAAAATTCCATCATCATGGAATCACCGGTTTCGCCGGAGCCCGTAAGCGCAGATTTGAAAAAATGCTCGCTGCAGGTCCGGCTCCAGGCCCCTCAGGTAGATCCCGTTCGATGCACGGGTTGTGGTATCTGTGAACACGAATGTCCGGTGAGCGGCTTGAGGGCGGTTCGGGTGAGCGCGGAAGGCGAATCGAGAGATAAAAAGCATTCGCTCCTGCTGAAGTAGATTGAACTCAAATTCCTTGAAGGGGAAGTAATGGATGACAAAAGCGGCTATTCCCGCCGCAGGTTTTTCAAAATAGCGGGCGCACTTGGTGCGGGGTCGATTCTCATGTCCGGAGGACATGCTCCGGCCGCTGAGACGGAGAGCGAAAAGCCTGCCCTGCCGGCCCAAATCCCGGCAAGACCCTTCGGCAAGACCGGGGTCAGTGTTTCCTGTCTGGCTCTTGGCGGAATGTTCGATATTCCTTCCAACCAGGTTCTTCTCAAACAGGCGCTGAAATGGGGCGTAACCTATTGGGATACTGCCGATTGCTATGAAGGTGGAAATAGCGAGAGAGGAATCGGGCAGTTTCTGAAAAAATATCCGGAAACGAGGCAGAAAATCTTTCTTGTGACCAAATCCGACAAATACGATCCTAAAGGCCTCTCGGAGTTGCTCGATCGTTCGCTCCAAAGAATGAACACGGACTGCATCGATCTTTATTTGCTCCATGGAATAAGCAGCCCGGACCAGATCGGAAAAGATACGGGGCCGTGGGCCGAAAAAGCCAAATCGCAGGGCAAAATCAAATTCTTCGGGTTCAGCGCCCACAGCAACATGGAAGATCTACTGCTCCGGGCCTCCAAACTCGGCTGGATCGACGGGATCATGATGACGTACAACTTCCGGCTTATGCGCTCCGAGCGGATGCGCGCGGCGGTGGATGCCTGCAGCAAAGCAGGCATAGGGCTTAGCGCAATGAAGACACAGGGCGGAAGGTCTATCTTATTTGAGTCGGAAGCCGAACTTGAGCTGGCGGACCGCTTCGTCAAACGTGGTTTCACGGACGCCCAGGCCAGGCTCAAAGCAGTCTGGGAGGAACCGAATATAGCCAGTATCTGTTCGCAGATGCCTAACATGACAATCCTTATGTCAAACGTGGCGGCGGCACTTGACCGGACAAAACTGACGTCGCTGGATTGGGAACTGATGGACGTATTCGCGATGGAAACCTCCGCCGGCTATTGCGCTGGATGTACAAGCCTCTGCGAACCGGCGCTTGGACACGTTGCGCCGGTGGGTGATATTATGCGCTTCCTTATGTACCACAACAGCTATGGAGACGTTGACCGCGCGAAGGCCTGTTTTGCGGACATTGCCGGGGATGTGCGCGAAAGACTTGCGGTAATCGATTTTTCCAGGGCCGAGAAGATGTGCCCTCAGAAGATAAAAATCGGAGATCTCGTGAGGCGTGCAGCAACCATTCTTGCATGAACCGGATTTGGCTAAGCGCCGCCCAGCGAGCTCAGACTCATGTTCGCCTGCTGCCCGAAGAAGGCGAAGCTCTCAAAGCTTTCTTCATCCAGACTGCGGCCGCTCAGGTTTCTGTCCGCCCATATGATTCCTATCGCGGTTCCCTTGATGGCAACCGGCATGGCAAAAAACGGGCCGCTTGCGATTAGATTTGACAATTCCTCCGTCAGCAGCGGTTTGATATTAAAGTCCGGTTTTTCGGTTACCCAGACCGGTTTCCTGTTCCTTAGCACGTAGCCGAAAATATTGATGATCTCTAAATTTGCACTGATAGTGAAATTCTCGACATAGCCTTCATCCACCCATCCCAGTCCGTACTTCCCCTTGAGATGCTGCCGGTCCGGCGTGAGCAGCGCGAAAATGACCCTGTCCATACCTATTCCGCGATAGATGCCCTCCAGAACAATCGAAAGCACCATGTTGACGTCTCTTTTCCCTGAGGTCACCAGGGTGGAAAGGTCGCGAAGGCTGCACAGTTGAATATTGGGATCGGGCTTCGGACACTCGTATTTGATCTCCTTGGCCTGCACAGGTATGGGCGGCGTTGCATCTACTGGGAGCGGGACCAGGCGGCTGGACTTTTTCGCTCCGTAGGATTCGGTAATCTCCACGGCGGCCACGGCCGATTCATGAAGAGTTTCGATCGTCTCCTTCTCCGAAAGATTGAGAAAACGGCTTGCGTCTTTCATTATTGCTTTGATCGAAGGGCAATCCCAGCCTTTTTCAGATGCCTGCGCAATTGCGTTCCCGAGCTTTACGCTCCGCACCCGGGGATCGTTCCCGTTCTTAGCCTGTAGGGATGTTTCCAGAAGGTCGCTCAATTTCCATTCCTGGCATAGTCTCAGGGTCAGCCGTTCAAGTTTGAATCCCAGGACCTTCATCTGGGCCTCATCCTCGCTCTCGGCTTCCGACATCTCGCTCTCGAGCCGGTCTCCCACGTCCCCGGAAAAACACCAGAAGGCTATGTGACCGATACGGCCGAGCAGTGCAGCTATAAATACCTCCTCTGGTTTGGGCAGATTGAGCAGGATTGCGATTTTTCTGGCCTGCACGGCCGCGTGGAATGCCCTGGCGATCTCGACGGCCACTTTTTCTTTGTGCAGACTCGAAAGAGCCGTCTCAATCAATGCAATTGCGAAACATAGCTCCTTTATTGTATTGAATCCCAGCCTCATCACTGCCCGGCTCACCGTGTTGATCCGTTTCGGGTAGGGATTGTAATACATGCTGTTGGCCAATTTAAGGACCTGGGTGGTCAGGCTCGGGTCCTCGAGAATCGCCCAGGCCAGATCGGAAAGCGAACTGTTCTCACTGTTTGCCGTTCCGGCAACGCATTGAACAGTGCGGGCAAAAATCGGCATATTCTCCTGAACGAGCCGCATTACCCAAAGATCAAATCCCTCTTCGATCACTTTCGCACCTTCCAATCGTATAAAAAAATATCTCAAACATCAAATCGGCAAAACCGGGGAGATACTGCACAAAAATTCGACCTTCCGTTGCGATATGGCCCCGCAGGTTTTGTGACAATGGAATCATACCGGGTTGCGTTCAAAAAAGTATCGGGTAATGTTTTTAAAAAGCGTGGGGGATGGGGGGACATGCGCCATAAGAGCTCAAACAGTTGTTCATGTCCCTCCGGGATACCCTTGAAACCATGAAAAGAGCCGTAGGGAGGGCAAAAGGCCTAATCAAACTCATTCTCCACGCTTCGCGAGATTGAGCGCAGCCGACCAAGTCTTTTCGAAACAGGCAGCGCACGAACGTTGACTGTGATTTCAAAGCCCCAACGGGACTGCATAATTTAACCCGGGTATTTGAGACGAAGCGCCGCCGAAGGCTGAGATTAATGTGGCGCTAACGGCGCCGGCCTGCGGCCACGCCTCGCGGGGCCTCGAGGTCCTGCGGCGGCTGATCCTGGTCCGGACGCTGGTCCGGGGACCATGCGTCGGATCGTCTCTCAACCTCACCGGGATTTGAGAAAACCGAAGGATAAAAGGGGGGGAGGGGGAAGAGGCGCGTTTAATTCCAAACTTCAAGGGGGAAAGGTCTTCAAGTTCTGTGTCTCTGCGCCCCTTCCCAATAAGGTGGTCTCTAGCAAGCTATTACAACGGACTTTCATTACATGATTGTGGCGAGCTTGTGACTTTTTCACGAAATCTCTCTGTAAACTGCCTGACTCCGGATAGTGTGCGCAAAATTCTGTAAAATCGCCAAAGCTCAAAAGAGCAACGGAACGTTTTCCCCCGCACCCCCCGGAGCCTGGAGTTATTTATTTGTAGAACTTCGGTACGCGATCATGGAACGGAAGACGGAGAACACCTGCAATATGCAGTATCAGTTTTCTGGCTCATCCGGCAAACGTGTACCTGTGGTTTGGATTTTTGCATCGATACAAGGGGCGGGGTTTTTCTACGTCAAAAAAGTCCCCGCCCGTAAGGGGCAACGTAAAACCTTCGGCCTAAACCCCTTCAGCCTGCCGGTTTAACTCCGCCCTCCGTCCCCAGTCAATCAGGCGGCCTTTTTCCGCTCGTTCTGTTTGACATCGGCCGGTTCGAGATCGGAGCTGCCGGGAATTTTCTGGTAGATTTGCCAAGTCTCATCGAAAGCGCGCTCATAGGAGCGATGTTCCATGTTGTGCCGTGCAGCTTTACCCATCTCCTTTAACCTTGCGCGGTCACCGAGGAAAAATCTGAGGGCCTGAAGCAGGGCTTCGGAGTCTCCAACCGGCACGACCCGGCCTGTTTTATGCGGAATCATATTTTCCTGCGGTCCTCCCGAATCGGTCACGATGACGGGCAGCCCGGACGCCTGCGCCTCGAGCACCACGTTGCCGAATGTGTCGGTTGCGCTTGGAAATGCAAAAAGATCACAGCTTGCATAAATTGTGGCAAGTTCCTCCCCGTCGCGGTAACCGGTGAATATGGAGGGCGTTCCTGCCAGCAGTTCCTTGAGTTCTTCGAGATAGGGTCCGTCGCCCACGAGCACCAGTTCGACGTCCTTGAGGGTTTGCGTGAGGCTTCTGAATGCCTGGGCCAACACGTGGAGGTCTTTTTCTTTCGATATCCTGCCCACATACAGAATCTTGGGACCATCTCCTGCACCAAATTGTTCTTTGAGGAAGTTGACATCACGCTTGGAGGGGTGAAATCTTACCGCGTCGACTCCCCTGGGAAACAGGCAGATCTTTTTTTGATCTATTCCCTTTCCGATCAGTTCGCACTCGGTACTTGCGGACGGAACGAGAATCAGATTCAACTGATCGTAAAACCAGGTCGTATATTTCCAGACCAGTTCTTCGATTGCGTAGTCTCCGGTCAGGATGTGAGCATACTGTGGAATGGCGGTGTGGTAGGTCCCGCTTACCGGAATTTTCATTATCTTCGAGACGGCCAGCCCGGCAAGACCCAGAGGCCCTGGTGTGGCCACGTGAATTTGAGTGAAACCCTGCTCGTAGCAATAATTGAGTATCTCCAGCAACGGGGGCAGGAACATCTTTTGTTCGGGATACTCCGGAAAGCCGTAAACTCCGATCGGGTTGAAATTCATCTGCCCCTTCATAGGGGGGCGAGTTTCAGCGTCGCAGGTAATCACGGTAAGATCTTTGCCGGTTTTCTGGGCCAGATCGAGTTGATGCTGAATGGTCAGTGCAACGCCGTTGATTTCATGGAAAGTATCCGTGAAATGAGCGATTTTTGCCGGTTTCCCGTTGCCGGTGACATCTCTTGTTCTGAAATGCTCTATTGAGGCTGAGCTGAAATGGCGGTCTCTCGAAAAAACGGTGAACGTTACAAAGTAGGGCGCCAGCACGGTATAAGCCGCCCCGGCAGAGCCGAGCGACTGGAACATATTGAAGAAATGGGCCCCGGAGAGGCTGCTCAGCAGAGAATCCCAGAAATGAATCAGCACCTTGTTGGACACCTGGTTCACGAAATTGAACCACACTCCTGCCCGGTCTCCGGTTTTGCCGTTGCCGTTGCTTGCTATCTGCATAAGCTCGGGATCACCCTGCAAAAGCTTCTGAGCTTCGAAGCGCAGCAGGTCTTGTATCCTGGAGCCTTCCTGCTGTTTGGAAGTTTTGCGCTTTCTCCAGGAGTAGATCAATCTGGTGACCAGCCGTTCATCCGAATCAGAGTCCGCCTGGAGGCAGCGGTCCAGGAAACGCAGAACCGGGTCCTTATTCACGTCACTTTTGAAGTTTAGTTTTCGCTTGTAGTACTGGTAGGCAATCCCGTAGATGTTATGTGACATGACGCGGGGAGTCGATCCCTTGCCAACCGGTATGGTTCGTGCCTCATCGATCCCCTGCAGGAACTCCTTCAAGCTGCGGGCGCCTTTGACCACTGTATGCTGGCGGGCTACGTTAAGAGAACTGTGGTCGTCGGAACCGCCTGTCAAGCTCTTGCGCCATGGCTCCGGGGAAACTGGAACAATCCCGTGCTTATCGATCAGATGGTTGAGGATTTCCGGGGTTAGGTTCTCCAGGATCTGTCTTATTGCGTAGTTCTGATAGTCGTCCCGGGCTCCATTGAGTTCGAAGTTGTTGAAGAGCAGGAGGAATTTTTCAAAATGCTCGATCGTCAGTTTGTCGTTTACCGAGTATAGCGGGTGAGCGAGGATGTGAACAATTCCGGCTTGATCAAGGTAGTCGACGAGATCGAAAATGTTTTCCCGCACCTTCTGAATTTCGCGGTGAATTGCATCATTTATGTCATAGACCAGGACGTGGGCTTTGCACCCGTCGTCCGGAAAGTACGCTGTAATCTCTTCGCTTATAAATGTGCCCGGCAAGTGCGCGATCTCAGCGCTGCCCGAGATGGTGTTATGATCTGTTATGGTGACCAGATCCATTCCCTTCTGCTTGGCGATTCGGTAGACTTCAGCCGGTTCGGTGAAGCACTCCGGGCAGCCAAGCTTTTGGAGAATCCATTGTGAAGGGCGAACTGAATATTTGGAATGGACGTGCAAATCGATTTTCATGATCTCTCCCTTTATCCTTTCCAGTTATCATTCGACTAGAACGGTCTGACCAGCTTTGACCTTTTCCCCCACTGAAACCTTGATGGTCATTCCTTCCAGGGGAGAAATCACCAGGTCTACCTGTGACCCTATGCGGATCATGCCGAAAATCTCTCCCGCGTTTACCTGGTGGCCCTCGCCCTTGTACACGTCTATGCCGTTCACGCTTCTTGCGGCGATCTGGACAACGTAGCACGCGAGTTCTTTGCCTCGGTATTTGCCTTCGATTTTCGTAACGGTCCTTTGGTTCCCGACTATATGCGTACTGTTCTTATAGAGCGGCAACCGGTTGAAAAGTGTTCGAAGGTGCATGGATAACATGCAGACGTTCTGAACTGATGCGGGATGGTGATGGATAAATTGAATTTTTCCGGAAACGGGAATCCGGTTGTAGTGTACGTTGAAGGGACTCATGAAAATCCCTATGAGAATTTTAGGACGGGCTATGTCCTCTTTGGTGATGTCGTTTAGAGTGGCTTTCATACCTTGTTTGATATTGATTACGCTCTCCTGGGGCTTCATCTCGCGTACATAGACCACCGTGCCGTCAGCAGGGCTGAGTACGCCGGTTCCTTCAGGAGGAATGATTCGTTGGGGATTGCGAAAAAACCAGACATGGCGCCAGAACAGATAAAGTGAGGCGCAAAGAACGATAGAGCCGAGTAGTATTATCATTGGAAGCACTATTGTTTTGTATACCTCCATACTTTGTCTTGAAGAATGTGAATGAGCGCCATTCCCGATGAAAAAGGAAAATTGGTTATTTCGAAAAACTCCTTCTCCTTCCGGATGATTTTCAGCCATTTCTTGACGCCTGCATGTCCGATGATTTCCCGCACGTAAATGTTGGAATCGTGGAGCAGTATGTAGGAATTCTTGTGGACATGTTCCAGCGTGTTCAGAAAATCGTTTCTTACGTTCTCATAGGCGTGGCTGCCGTCGATAAAAGCAATATCGATCGGGGGCAACCCAAGGGCTTTGAAGGATGAAAAAAACTGATCCGACCTTAATTTGTAATGGGTAACTACGTCCTCGACCCCGAACTGCTTGAAATGCGCCTGGACCCTTAGAGGTTCACTCCATTTGTCCTTTCCTCCGATAGTCTTGAACGGGCCGTTTTTGATCAGGGAGTAAGACGGGTCGACGAAGGTAAGCATCCCGCCTCCGTTGTCCTTGATTCCCAGCGCAAAACACACCACGCTGAAACCAAACCCGGAGCCGATAACGAGAAGGTGCTTTGGTCTGAGCGCCCTGGCCAGGCCATAGTAGAGAAAACCGAACCCCAGATTGAGATTGTCCGGCTTTTCGTTGTGACCCAGTGGTTTGGCGCTTTCGAGAATGTCTTTCAAAAGAGCGGTGTTCAGGCTGAAGTTCTCCAATTTGTCCCCCCTCAAAAAAAAGTTTACGATTTTGCTCCCTCCAAGCAAATTCCGGTGACATTACTTGAACAAGCTTTTCAATTTCATGTCAGATAAATGATTTTTTGGTTACAGATAAGTGGGGCTGTTGACTCATACCAGGTTGCGTTCAAGAGCTGGCGGGAACTTTTTTGACGTAGAAAAACCCCGTCCCTTGCAGCATGGTCGCGCGGTTCTTTCGTAGGGAAGGGGAGGGCTTTATGCCCTCCCGCTCGTTTCCCCCCTTTTCAACAGGGTGGCAAAAAAAACAGGATTTCCCACCTATGGGCGAAAAACCCTATTGACGTCACCCCCGCGAAGCCTGTCCCGGAAGTGTATAGTCCGGGGGCCGGGGTCAAGCAAGGCCGTCACCCCGGCGTAGGCCGGGGTCCAGTGGTTTTAAGTTTGAAATCAATTAGTTGGGAAAAAGCCTGGAGTTATTTTCCTTTGAAAGCTTTTTCTGCTCGTCGCGCAGCGATGCGGCCTCACAAAGCGCCCTCACAAAAAATCGGGCGCGAACTGGGCACTCACAAAAGATCGTGCCCGGACTTGAAGCATCAAACTACCGGTTGCAACGTGGGGCCCGGACCTGAACGTAGTGAGGGTCCAGCATCCGGCGTGCTTCCACTGTGTACAGCGCGAACCCGAAGCGCAGTGAGGGTTCCGCGCCCGGACTGGGCACTCACAAGAGATCGTGCCCGGACTGAAGGCACCAACTAACGGTTGGCTCATTAGCCCGGACCTGAACGAAGTGAGGGTCTAGCATTTGGGCACGGGCCGAGAGTATCAAGCGCGGACCCGAAACGAAGTGAGGGTTCCGGGCGCGAACTGGGCACTCACAAAGCGCCCTCACAAGGAATCGGGCGCGAACTGGGCACTCACAAAAGATCGTGCCCGGAGTTGAAGCATCGAGCTACCGGTTGCAACGTGTGGCCCGGACCTGAACGGAGTGAGGGTCCAGCGTTTCACATGCTTACTCAGCGGTAACCGCGAACCCGAAACCTGGTGATGGTGCGGCCTCATAAAAGATCGGCCGCGAACTGGGCACTCACAAAAGATCGTGCCCGGACTTGAAGCATTAACCAACGGCTGGAGTATTTAGCCCGGACCTGAACGAAGTGAGGGTCCAGCGTTTAACGAGCTTCGTCGATGTTAGCCGCGAACCCGAACGAAGTGAGGGTTCACCAAGCGGAATTGTTTTGTTTTTACTATTCACCATTCACTGTTCACTCATCAGCAATTTCATGAATGCCTGCTTATGGGGGGCTGCCTCCGTATCGCTTCTCATGACCAAAGCGATATGGTCGGGCCCGAAAAGATGGCTGAGAGACAGAAATTCGAGCTTTCGCTTCTTCAAATGTGGAAGATTTCTCACGATGGAGCCGCACGAAACGCCGAGGCCTGATTCGACATACACTGAACTTAGTTCGATGTTCGAAGACTCCATAATAATGCGGTAGTCAAGCCCGTTTTTTTGAAACTCTTTTTCCAGAAGTATACGGCCGGTATGCTGCAGATGCTTCGGGGGCAAGATCAGGGGGTATTTGGCGAGTTGCTGCAGGCTGACGCGTCGCAAAGCGCACAAGGGATGTCCCTTGGGTACTATCACGACAGTTTCAACCTGTTTCCAGCGAATAGCCGACAGACTCTTCGGGACCACCTTTTCGAGAGTGCAGCCAAAGTCGATCTCTCCACTTCGAACAAGGTCTATCACCATCTGCTGAGGCCGGTCCAGCAAGGTAAGCTCCACCTCCGGAAATTGGCTTGCGTATCGCCTCACTACCTCGGGGAAGAGATGATAGAGCGTTGTGAAGGGTGCAGCGATCTTTAGCCGCCCTCGTTTATTTCCCTTGATTGCTTCCAGGTTCTCCCTTAAATCTTCGCTTCCTCTGAGCACCGTCTCTGCGAAGCTCAAGAATCTCTCTCCCTCTGGAGTGAGCCTAAGATTCCGTTTGCCCACCCTCTCAAAAAGCTGACAGTCGAATTCCTTTTCGAGGGCCTTAATTTGCTGACTCAACGCAGATTGAGTTCGAAATGTCGCCTCTGCCGCTTCGGTGAAACTTTGCAATTTCACTATGTGGTAGAAGCCTATGATTTGTTGCCATTCCATATTGAATAAGCATTGCTAATAGTTAAAATAAAAACAATTAATTTTACTTATTATCTATCCATATCATATGCTCCAAACCCCGTCCAGATGATTGTCCGGGGTTTGGTGTTAGGGTGCAAATTTGATTTGTTTTCATCCCGGAAACGAGGAGATGCACGGTGAAAGACACACTGCAGCCAGGCCTTACTTTCGAATTTAGCTTCCCAATCCATGAGGGAAAAACAGTTCCTCACCTTTACCCCGAATCTCCCGAGTTTCAGTTGATGCCTCGGGTGTTTGCAACGGGCTTCATGGTTGGGCTGTTCGAGTGGGCCTGCATCCAGGCAATCAACCCTCACATCGATTGGCCCCGCGAGCAGACCGTAGGAGTCTCTATAAATGTGAATCACATTGCGGCAACTCCGCCCGGGTTTACGGTAACCATAAAAGGAAAGCTCGAAAAAGTGGAGGGACGTAAGCTCACCTTTTTCCTGGCGGCTGACGATGGAATCGACAAAATCTCTGAGGGGTCACACGAGAGATTTGTGATTGATGCCGCCAGGTTCAACAGCAAAGTAGCATCCAAAGCTTCTCGCGCATTGGCTTACTAGTGCCCTGAGCCAGAAAGCCACCACATAAGTCCTGAGTACTCAGGCCGTCATTCCGGCTAAGGAGACTGTGTCGCAAATGTAACGTTTTTCGTATTCCCCCTAAAGGGGAATTTTGGTTTGAAAGTTTTTCCTGCTCCTCGCGCAACGATGCGGCCTCACAAGGCGCCCTCACAAGGCGCCCTCACAAAAAATCGGGCGCGAACTGGGCACTCACAAAGCGCCCTCACAAGGGATCGGGCGCGAACTGGGCACTCACAAAAGATCGTGCCCGGACTTGAAGCATCGAGCTACCGGCTGCAACGTGTGGCCCGGACCTGAACGTAGTGAGGGTCCAGCATCTGGCGTGCTTCCACTGTGTACAGTGCGAACCCGAAGCGCAGTGAGGGTTCCGTGCCCGGACTTGAAGCATTAACCAACGGCTGGAGTATTAAGCCCGGACCTGAACGAAGTGAGGGTGGGCACTCACAAGGCGCCCTCACAAGGAATCGGGCGCGAACTTGAAGCATCCGCCGTGCTTCCACTGTGTACAGCGCGAACCCGAAGCGCAGTGAGGGTTCCGTGCCCGGACTTGAAGCATTAACCAACGGCTGGAGTATTAAGCCCGGACCTGAACGAAGTGAGGGTGCGCCCT
>JBEKPW010000134.1:0-15326 GCA_049520315.1 Syntrophobacteraceae bacterium | reverse complement strand
ATGAGTTGGCTCCGCACGGGCCCCACTCGGGAGCTTTGCGGTAAAGAGCCATCTCAGAAAAAGGAATTGTTCCGGAATGGGGGAAACTTTACTCTTGACCGCTGCCTTTCAATGGGCGACCCGAACCGCAACAAAATCCCTGAAGCGCTGAATCTCAAAATCCTTAAATCAACAACATTGGGGGGCTTAGTCAGGCAGGCGGCTTCGCCCCGGAAATTTGCACTTGTGGCCAGATACCCTTGACAATACTCCAATAGGAGCTTGCATACCTGCCGTTTTGCCACTATGATCAAAAACTCGAACAGTATCGGGGTCTTGTTGAGATTATAACGGGCGTGAAATGACCATTTGCGCGCAGAGTTCAGCGAGGAAAACTTTTTTACCGCAGTTGTGCTCAGAAGGAGCAATGCCTTTGAACCCTGTAAAAATCATTAAAGCAGTCGCCATGCTCTTCGTATCGATAGCATTTATCTGTTCCATTTGCTTCGATGCAAAAGCCGATGAGGTAAATTCAGAACAGTTTGCAGGAATCATTAAGTACGACAAATACCACAGAAATTACGAAGTGAACCCCGACGGTACTTACACAATGACCATGGATATCATCTGCACTGTTCTAACCGAAGAGGGGATCAAAGCCGTTGGCCAGTCTTCATTGATTTACAGCACCAGCCTTGACAAAGCCGAAATCCTCTCGGCCTATACGCTCAAGAAAGACGGGCGCCGTATCAAAGTGCCCCCTCCGAACCTTCAGGAACGGGACGCTGTTACTGGTGGGGGGCCAATGTTCAGCGACCTCAAAGCCAAGACCATCATCTTTCCCGACCTCAGTGTAGGCGACAAGATAGCCTATTCATACAAGAGAGTTTGCAAAAAGCCGCTGTTCCCCGGCAATTTCTCGCTAAAGCAGGTCTTTTACAAGTACGCGGCTTGTGACGACACCGTAATCAGTGTAAGCGTTCCGATCAACTCGCTGGACCTTCATGTTTTTGCCAGAGGCGTGAGAGGTGGACGAGTCGAAGACCGAGGCGGCCGTATGCAGTGGGTTTGGAGCTTCGAGAACCATGAGATTACCAAACCCGAGATTGGTGCTGTCGACCTGCTTGATTACGGTCCGTTGATAATTGTATCCTCCTTCAAGGATTACGGTGCGATCTCATCAGCTTATGAAAAGGAGGCGAGGCCAAAGGGCCGGCCTACGGAAAAGATCCGCCGGCTGGCAAACGAATTGACGGCCGGCGCCGGTACGGATTTGGAGAAGGCGAAGATCATTTGCACCTGGGTAGCAAAAAACGTCCGCTATGCCGGGAACTCCATGGGGATTGGCTCCATAGTGCCTCATGATGCGGAACAGGTGCTCGGCAACAAACTGGGCGACTGCAAGGACCACGTGGTGCTTTTGCAAGCTCTTCTGGCATCGGCAGGGATCGATAGCACGGCTGTTTTGGTCCATTCGGGAGGCAGCTTCAAACTCCCGGTTATCGCTTCACCTGAAGTGATAAATCATGTGATAATCTACATTCCCCGTCTTGATCTCTATTTTGACCCCAGTTCCGAGTACACACCCTTCGGGCTCCTGCCCATAACCCTTTGTGACAAGCCTGTGGTTCATACCAGCAACTTCCGGGGCATTCAGCGAACCCCCCGCGCCAGTTACCAGGACCAGTCATCGACCATGAGGATGGTGCTTCATATCAACGATGACGGGTCAGCAGATGGAGAGGTCACCAATGAGGAGACCGGGCTCATCTCTGCGGTAATCAGGCAATATATGGCCTCTATCCAGCCAAACATGGAAGACACCCTTGTGCGTAAAGTCCTCGAGCAGGCAGGCTTCACCGGGACCGGCACACTCACTAAAGCCGATCCTCGTGTCCCTTCCGAGAAGTACACCTATTCTTTTAAATTTCACGGGACCGGGGGTTTTAACATTCCCGGTCCGGGCGCGATTCGGGTGAGTCCCGTTTGGCCCAGCGGTGGTTCGGTCCTTTCTAACTTCAGTGGAATAAACCTGCCGGAACGTACGCTCGATTACATTTGCACGGGTGATATTTCTACCGAGGAGTTCAAAATCTATTTTCCCAAAAGCGTAAAAATAACTTCGTTGCCAAAGGACACTCATCTCGCCAACGGCAGGTCACGCTATGATTCGACCTACCAACAGGAAGGCAGAGTCATAACTGTCGTCCGGAAATTTGAGTCTGGTATCCAGGGGCCGGTTTGCACCCCGGGAGATGACAGGGAGAACAGGGCTATGGGTCTTGACGTGCTAAAGGACCTGAAAGCGCAAATAATTTACCAGCCCGCAGGTAAGGCGCGATAGGATAGGCCGTTCGCGTCGGATAGAACACTGTCATAGGGAACTTCTGCTTGAAGGGAATGCGGCCAGCCGCAGTTTTCTTCCCCGTGCCTCCTGATAAACAGGTCTTAGAAAACCGTGTCCTAACTCGCCATGAACCACCATCGCAGCGCCAATAACGGCGTAAGTCTGTTCATTTCCCTTTGAAACATCTGCGGTAATCTGCGTAAATCTGCGACATCTGCGGATAAATCTTTGAATCTCTTCTTCATTACCCCATCTGCGGATAAATCCTTGAAGCCCTTCCCCCTTACAGGCTCTTTAAAACTGATTATCCTGATCATCGACAGGTCAGGGAGATGTCGCAGATGTACGCAGATGCACAATTTTTTCTTAAGTAATTAATTGCCGCTGTCGATGAGGATAGTTAAAGCGTGGGGATTTCCGGGGGGAAGACAGCGTTCTATGGTTACCAGCGAACCTGACATGATTGAACGAAGCAGCGGGGCATCACTCGAGTGGCAACAAGAACCGGGCCCGAGCGCGCCTGGAGACGATCCGGCCAGGCATGCACTCGTGGCAAACCTGAGGCATGAACTGCGCAACACGCTGAGCGCGATTATCGGATTCTCCGAGATTCTCCTGGAAGATATGGAACAGGCCGATGGGCCTGGTCCATCCATCGATCTTCAGTATGTCAACCGAGCGGGGAAGCAAATCCTGGAGGTGATAATCGATATTCTCGACCCCGGGAAAATTGAAGCCAACCTGAGCAATGCCGATTTTCAGAGAATATTGATCATTCTGCAAGAGCGCCTGAGAATACCGTTGAGCACTCTCATATCCCATGGGGAAGCCCTGTGCGAAAGTGCCCAAAAGGCCGAACGGCAAGGGCTCGCGGACGATCTGCACGTAATTTACGGCTTAGCGAAACAGCTTAAGGAGATTGTCGAACAGCTCGTTTTCCCCGCAAGCGTTGCGAGCACGATACCCGGGAATGCCAATAAAAAGCCGGACAAGGCTAAAGCAATCCATGACGCCGCAGACATCATCCAGGCGATGGGAAGTCTGAGTTCGCCACGGGAAGCGCCACAGGGTTGCATACTTGTCGTGGATGACGATGAAGCCAATCGGAGTTTGGTCTGCAGTTGCCTCAAGCGGGCAGGGCACAAGATCATCACGGCAGAGAACGGCCGCCAGGCCCTCGAGCTGCTCACGGCGCACGATTTCGACCTGGTTCTGCTGGACATCATAATGCCGGAGATGAACGGGTACCAGGTACTCAAGCAGATGAGAAACACCGATAGACTGCACAATATACCCGTCATTATGATCTCCGCGTTCAATGAGGTGGACAGTGCAGTGCGCTGCATTGAAATCGGTGCCGAGGAGTACCTGTCAAAACCCTTCGATCCAACCATGCTGAGAGCCAGGGTGAAGGCGTGCCTGGAGAAGAAAATGGAGCGTGACGAGACGGTCCGGGAATTGAGCACCGATCTCGACAGCAAGGCGAGCCAACTCCAGGCGACCTCGGAAAAACTCGGGGCCAGCCGCCGCGAAATTGAGCTGCTCGAAGAGAAAACCAGCAGTATTGAGTCCGCCGTGCAACAGGAAATCGAGAAAATAAGGCGCGTCTCGATTTCTGACATCCTGGTAATGGTCGTGTGCGGCTTCATCCTGGGCCTCGTGTTCAATGCCGCAAACCCTGGCTCAGTCAGGCTTCTGCCGCAGTCATGGTCGGCCTCGAGCCCTCCTTTCATAGATCCTGATTCCGCAAAAGCGAAATTCGATGCAAAATCGGTTCTTTTCGTGGATGCCAGGCCCGCTGAATATTATCGGCAAGGCCACATTCCCGGGGCCGTAAGCCTGCCCACTGCCCTGTTCGATTTCGTCTACATGATGAAATTTGCCGGGACGGACCCGGAGAGGGAAATCATCGTCTATGGCAGGGACATCAGCAGGCTGCATGATGAAGAGACGGCATCCAGGCTTCAGGCCCGAGGCCATCGTAATATCAGCATAATGCCGGGCAGCCTGGCTGCATGGCAGAAGAGAGGCTACCCGCTGGAGGAGTGAGACGAATGTTGAAAGAGATTCTGACGCATCGTTATCTGGCCCTGATCTTCAGGCTTTATCTGGGAGGACTGTTCATTTACGCCAGCATGTACAAAATCAACTACACCTCTGAATTCGCGGAAACTATTGCAAGCTATCAGATAGTGCCCTACTGGGCCGTAAACCTGGTGGCGGTAGGTCTGCCCTGGATCGAACTCATATGCGGGACTCTGCTATTGCTTGGCATACGCTCCCGGTCAGCGGCCGCTCTTGCCTGCTTTTTCCTGGTGCTGTTCACCACCGGCCTCGCGGTAAACCTGATGAGGGATGCTCCCATAAGCTGCGGCTGCTTCCATACTCTGGGAGAGAAGATAAGCTGGCGGACCCTGGTAAGAGACCTGGCGTGGGTGATCATGATCCTTCATGTTTTGTTTTTGGACAGGGCCTTCCATCTGGAACGAAAATTTTCACTGCCGTTTAGAACTGTTCGCATATGAAGCGCCTGGTTTGCCGGCTTTTTGCGGTCTTCTTCATTTGCCTTGCCGCTCTTCCGGGTTGCGACGATACGACGGCGGTCCCAGGCAGGTATGTTGCCGAGTCCACCGGGGAACAGGGGCAAAGAATAGACCTTGAACTCGAGCCCGATGGCCAGGGCTCCTGGACATCCGAGGATGACAGAATTGATTTCAAATGGGAATCGCAGGCAGCGGGAATCCTGCTGCACACGAAAGCCGGCGGCATCATAGAGGGAAATCTCTCGGAAGGCGTGATCGAATTCACCATCCCGGGCACAGGCAGGGTTACTTTTACGAAAGCAGGGATTCGGTAGAATCGGCCTGCCTTCACTCATTCGATTGATGAGGAAGGGATTCATGCTCTACTTGATAAGCACGAACGGGGGCTTGGATGCCTTTTACCCGGATCTCTCCGAAAAGCCGGGTAGAAATAAAAGGTGCAACGAGGTCACGGGTGCTCTGCGAAATCAGGATGCCGTCAACCGGGGCGCTCGACTCCAACCTTTTCGCCATGTTCACCGCCGAACCAAGCACGGTGTATGACAGCCTTCTAGAAGACCCCATGTTTCCAACAACGACCTCCCCCGTATTTATCCCGATCCGCACGCGTAGCGGAAAACCGCCTTCCGCGGCCCATTTTGCGTTCAGTTCGCGCGCCTTGTTCTGCATCCCGATTGCCGCCTGGACCGATCTCAGGGCATGGTCCGGCGCGGGTTCGGGGTCTCCGAAAAAGACCATCATGCCGTCTCCGATGTACTTGTCGACCGTCCCCTTGTATGTAAATACAACTTCCACCATTGTTTCGAAATAGTCATTCAAAAAGCCCCGAATCCTGTCGGGCGAATACGAGGAAGAGTGTGCAGTAAAATCCTTGATGTCGCTGAAAAGGATGGTCAGCTCTTTTCTCTGCCCCTTGCTCATCATTGCCGGGTCGGCAATGATCCTTTCCACAACCGAGGGTGGAAAATAGGACTCGAAGGACCTCCTCAGAACCTCCTTTTCCCTTGAGTCCCGGGAATACCGGAAAGCCATGATGAGCGAAGCGACGGCGGCGCTGGTGATTGCGGGACGGACTACGTTGAGCATCAGTCCATGGGTAAGGAAAAGGGCGAGCGCTGCGGCCGCATAGCAAGTTACGAGCAACGCGGCCCCTCCGGCGAATAAAATCATGGACAAGCGGGTCGATAAAAGGAAAATGAGGGCGCCCATCGCCAGCTCAATCGCCAGTATCCCGGAAGGGCTTATCTCGTAAAAAGAGGCACGGGAAAGTATCGTCTGGATTACGTTGGCATGCAGGCCGCTCAGCGGGAAATTTATATCCACCGGCACCGCTCCGAGATCGGTCGCGCCCGTGGAAACGTCGGAGACCACGACTATTTTTCCCGAAAGCTCTTCGGTCCACATCTCAAATGCGTCCCGGTCGCCCGAGGCGGAAAGGATCTGCGCGAAATTGTAATGACGCATCTCCCCCCATGGTCCGATGAAATTAATTATCATCGCGCCATTGCTGTCGATCGGGATGAAAAGGTCACGAGGCTGGCCTCCCGGGATTTTTGCGTCCCTGATGCGGATGTAGCTGCCCGGCTTTATGGTAATTTTTTCCGGCCCTGCCCCGAGGTAGTCGCAAACTACGCGGAACGGCAGACTTGGATAAAACCCGCCTTCGCACCGGACGAGCAGCGGCACACGGCGGATTACTCCATCACGGTCCGTTTTCAGGCTGAGAAACCCGATTCCCCTGCAGACTTCGGCAAGGGGCGGAAAAGTGATGAGGGGCTTGGTCCCGGTGTAGAGGTCCCCCGATTGGCCCTCCACTTGCACGTCCCACTTCGTACGGTCCAGATATTCGCGAACGTCGGGGGCTATTCGGCCGGGGAGCGCCCCACTCTGAGATCCCATGTCAATGGCCATGCCGAAGTAGACGTTGCCCGCCTCACGCGTCGCTCCGATTATCGCCTGGTCATCGGCCTGGTTGGTTCCGGCGGCAAAAATCAGATCGTATGCCTGGGCCGCTACATGCATTGCGGCAAGGTTTCGAATTACCCGGGCGTACTGGGAGCGGGCCAGATAATAGGTTTTTAACTGCTGGATGGCGGTATCGTTGATGTCTACGTGAACTACAGTCCCATCGTAGGGAGGCTTGAGTGCAGCAATCGAGGAACGAAACAGGAAAAACCTGTCGAAGACCTGTGAATTCCAGGTTTCGAACAATCCCCCGAGAAGCAGGAAAATCAGTTGCACAATGCCGAAGGCAGCAATTGCCGCAAGGAGGTACGTCCGGGTCTGCTTCCGGTTAGTTGTGCTCAATCGTATAAGTCCTGGCCACGAAGCCGGACGACATAATCTCGTCGGCAAAAGCTGCGATGTCCAAACGGTCGGGGTCCTGGACTTTTTCGACGCTTCTCAAGGCGCCCCCGATGGGAACCGGCCGCTCGGCGGGCGAACTCAGTTCGCGGTGTTCCCTTCTAAGCTCCTTTATCAGATCGACAAGCGCCCGGGCCGTGTCAACTTTTAAGGCCGCTTCGGCGGACTCGTGCCGCAGATATGCCTTTTCGAGCTCATCGAGGCGTTTTGGGGAGGCTACCAGATAGAATACTTCATGACCCGGGTTTTCGTCGAGCCTGAACCATGCATCTCCCCGCGGGATGTAATACCTGCGCTCGGGCTGATAATCGCCTTCAAACTGCTGGAGGGCATATGGAAAGAGCAGTTTGACGCTACCCTGCCGGTTATCGTGGAAAAGGTACACAAAACATTTCCGTTGCAGTTCGACCATCATCTTGACTTCGTCGCCAGATTTGAGGGCCATGTCTTGAGTGACCGGCTGCGTGCTGCTCTTTCCATCCTCGAGCGTTTTGGCCGCAAAAGCCCATCGAAAATCCACTTCGGGATAGGGAGGAGGAGGTCCCTTTTCTTCGGCTGCCAAGGACAAACCCCATGTCCCGCCAGGTATCGAAGCAGGTTGAAAGAAAAGCAGCACAAATACGACTGAGACGATCGATCTTTTTTTGAATTTCATCTGACTTAAACCCCTCAAACCCATGTTTTATTCCTTAATCTTTTCGATCAGCCAGGCCATGTTGCGCCCAAGGGTCTTCATCGTTTCGATCCCTTCAGCGTCTTTTTCCACGTCTCCCTTTTCGAGCCCGAATCCCATGTTCCAGTAATTCGACCCCGGCACGATCATCTGGCTGATCAGGAAAAAGTGATTCATGGAATCAAATACGCGGACTGACCCTGCGCGGCGGACGGCTACGACCGCCGCTCCAACCTTGCGCTTGAACATGTCGCCGTTTGCTTTGGCCACCAGGCCCGCCCGGTCGATAAGGGCCTTCATTTCGGCGCTTACGTCGGTGAAATATGTAGGCGAACCCAGTATTATCCCATCGGCCTGAGTCATGCTGTCGATGCACTGGTTCAAATAGTCATTATCAACGGCACAGTGACCGTCCTTGTTGATGAAGCACTTGAAACAGGCCATGCAGCCACGGATACTTTTGCCGCAAAGCTGCACCATCTCGGTATGGATGCCTGCGTTCTCGAGTTCGCCGAAGACATAGTTGATCAAGATCGCGGTATTGCCGTCTTTTCTTGCGCTTCCATTGAATCCGACAACTTTCATCTCAGCCTCCCTGCGTGAGATCCGATTTCAAGAAGTGGGAAAACGAGAGATGCTCTAAGGCTCGCGCACGATCCGGAACCCGAGATCGTCTTTCATACTGTTTGGCAGACCGCTTCCACGAATGGCGCACCTGATAGAATCGGCCGAACCACGCCAGCACCCGCCTCGAATCACACGGCTTTGCCCCATGCTCTCATCGGTATTTTGCGGATTGTTTCTATCGTGGCGCACATATGAATCGACGCCATAAACGTCCGAGCACCATTGCAGCACGTTGCCGAGCATATCGAACAGCCCAAGCGCGTTTGGCCGGAAAGAACCGACCGGGGCCGTCGTCGCGTAGCCGTCATCGCATTCGTGGACCTGCTTGATTCCGAGGAGTCTTTCGGCCGTATAATCTGCGACGTTTTCGTATATACAGGCCCTGGAGGCATCTTCGCCCCAATACCGGGAGGTGTCGGAACCGGCCCGGCAGGCATATTCCCATTCGGCTTCGGTTGGCAACCGGAAATTGTATTGTCCGCCGTTCTGTCCGGTAAGCCACTGCGAAAAGTTATTGGCGTCCACCCAGCTCACGTATACCGCAGGCTCCCCATCGCCGTTGAGTGAATGGCCGGCGTAGTCCCTGCTGTCGTGATCTTTCTGGAATTGCCTGAACTGAGCGTTGGTAACCACCGTTTGGCTTATCCAGAAGCCGTCGAGGCAAACCTCGTGCACGGGCCCTTCGTCTTCGGAGCGGCCTTTCTCACTTTGCGGACTGCCCATGAGAAAACACCCGCCCGGCGTCCATGCGAATACCAGCCCCGTGACCGGTTCTTTCCAGGTTTTGACAGTCTTTATGGGCTTTTCGCCGCGTGAGGCAGGTTCTTCAGCAGGTCCGGAGGCCAAACGCTCCGGTGCGCCGGGAGGATTTAGCTGCGGCGGAGTGGAGGCCGGCTGCCCTGGAGGCTTTGGCGGGGGCCAAAGGAAGTAAAAATCTCCTTCCAGCGATGAAGATTCCCATGGTACCTGTTTGCCCCCGGTGGCCTCACGCACCGCCGAGCGCACCTGCTTGAAGACATCTTCGATCTTAAGTCCCGGCTGAACCATAGCCTTGATGAGTTCGCCCGTATAGACGCCGTTTTCTCCCGGCCCGTCGTTGGCCACAGAACCAGGCGCCGTAGCGTAGGCAATCAGGGTACCGGTCGGAGCGTCAATCGAGGCCAGCCCCATCGATATGGAGCGGAAACTACGGGCAAACGGGTTGTCTCGACATGCATCAATGATAACTATATTCATCCGGGCATGGGCGTAGTCCATTTCGCTCAGCACTGCGCCCATATCGACCGCTTCATATTCGACCTGATTTTCATGCTCGATCGCCGCACCCACCGGGATAAGGTAGTTATGCCCGTTGACCTGGACCCCGTGCCCGGCGTAATAGAAAAGCCCGACGCCACCCTTCTGGAGCTTTTCCCCGAAAGCCTGGATCTCGCGCTTCATTTGTTTCTGGTCCAGGTTTTCCTTCAGTGTAACCTCGAAGGAAAGGTCCGCGAGCGCCCTGCCTATGGCTCTGGCGTCGTTAATGGGATTGCGGAGGGCCCCCGATTCATAGGCTGCGTTGCCGATGACCAGGGCCGTGCGTTTTTCAGACTGGCCCGGAGCAGCCGGCAGTTGATTTGACCGGGCAAAACCGCCGCACAATACAAGGCCGCTCAAGAAAGCGACCAGAAAGCAGCACAAAAATTTCTTTTTTCCGGCTATAGGGCTCATTTGCCGCTACAATCCCCTGTCCAAGTAAAAAAGGGAGTCTCCCCTGAAGGCAAAACTCCCTGAACGGTTAATCAGGCCATATTACAAAAGATCCGATCGGAGACCGCTGTATGTCATGAAACCTGCGCCCCCCAAATTGCCCGCAATTATAAGTAAGATTTCCCGGGGCTTCAATAAAAACCTTTAGTTTTTCTCACAGACGCGGAAAAGGGGAGATGGCGTGACGCCGGGGCGATGAAGGCTGGTGAGCGGGTGCGAACGTGCATATGGGTGAGACGTTGAGAATTGCCAACCCCCTATTATGACAATGGGAGTTGGAATGACAACGAGATCCGGGTAGCGGATCGTTGTGGATATCGGGCATTTTACGAAACCGGCTGATTGGATTTTGGCGTGCATCCTGCGATTTTTGGCATATCTTAATGAGCGGGTCACAAATGACTAAGTTGGTTCTTTCGTAATTATACATTGAAACAGGTATGGAATAGAGGGAAACCGAACGGCTTCCCTCTAAGTTTACTATTGAATGCCCATACTTATCAACCAGTTCAGGAGCTCCTTTTCGAGGATTTCTATGACGTGGTCCGCCTCTGCCTTGAAAAGGGTTCTCTTCGTCACGGCATATCCGCGTCCGGAGGCCTTTTTGAGTTCCCGCGCCACCTCGTAAGCGGCAGCAAGCACATCCCCGCTTTCATCAATCAGGGTATCGGGGATGCCCCGTTCGAATGCCTCGCGGGGGGTGAACGGACGCGCCATCAACAGAACCTCACGCCACCAGCGGCTGGGGATGGAGGTGCGGCAGACCAGGGAGATCCAGCTCGGGATCATCATCCCGTTCACCACCTCGTTCATCTGCATCAGGAAGGGACCGTCCTGGACCATAAAGCGGTCGCAGGCGCAAGAAAGGATGAACCCTCCAGCGACAGAATGTCCCTTGTACGCCGCGATCGTCGGGATTGGAAAGAGAAGGACTCGGAGCATCGTGGTTGCAAAAGCCTTCTGAAAACGGAACTGCTCCGAAAGATTCTGGGTGGGGAGCAGCTTCAGGTCGAGGCCGGCCGAGAAAATTCCGGGGCGGCCCGTAAAGATAAGGACAGCCGCTTTATCGGCTTGGGCATGGTCGAGCGATTCGTTCAGTTCGTTAAAGAATTCCCAGTTCATAGCGTTCACTTTCCCGTCGTCCAGCGTTATCCGGGCGATTTGGTCCTCTATCGAGTATTTCATTTTAGCCATCTCTCTTACCTCACTTCCATTTTGATCAATCTTTGTTCGGGTTAGCACTTAGGAATCTCTTTGAATTAAATAATGAATCCTAGAGCAAAATCCCCCCTGTCCGCCTTTTGTAAAGGGGGACAGGGGGGATTTTTTTAGATCAGCCAATCGGAATCACTTCTGCGTTTCCGCCAGATTAATCGCCTGGACCTGAACTTGCAGCTTTTCTCCGGAAGGCACATCCGTTTCAACCGTCAGAACAATTGGAATCCGGCTTCCAGGGGGGATATTCTCCATTTTGGGCGTAACTTCCAGGCTGAATCCGGGTTCATTTGGGAAAGGCTCCTGCTTCACATGAATCACCCGTTGGTCGTACGTGCATTTTACGATTTTGAAGGCTTTGTTTTTATTGTCAACAACCAGCACCTTTCCGGAAAGTATCTCCTGATCAGGACTTAGCCGGCCCACGACCAGAACTTTGGGCCTGATCCCGATCTCGCCCTCGATAGAACCGTTTACCCAGACGGTGAGTTCAGGTTTTTCCGAAAAGTCGGTATAAAGAGTAATGGATCCCCTGTAGTTTTCCATCGAAGTGTTATTGGATACTGTGAGCCGGTAATGTTTTCCATCTTCTACGGTTTCAAGTTTGTACAAGACCTTCTTATCGAGATCGTCATCGACTTTGCCGATATGAAACAATTTCGAGTTCGTGATCAGATCGATGGTTTTTTCCTTAAGAGCATCGGCAGTTCCCTGAAAATAGACAGTTTTCTCGGGCCGAACCTCGATCAGAGGCTTAACGGTCCCTTCCACCTGCAGGACAATACGAGGGTTTGCCGGATCGTCACTCAAAACGGTTGCCGTCTTTTTTACGTATCCCTGGAACCCTTTAAGACTTAACTCTAAAGTAACTTTTCCTTCCGCACCCGGAGGGATCGCCCGGTCAAAACGGGCAATGGTGCAGCCTCAACTGGGTTTAACGTCTCTTATATTGAGAATGGCTTTACCGCTGTTTTTCACAATGAAATCGTGGGATAGCGGCTCCATTTCCGAGAGTTGCCCAAAATTATAATTGGTTTCGGCAATAATGATGCTGGAAGTCACAGGGCCGGCGAGCGCGGCAAAAGCCAAAACAGAGCCAATTCCAAAGCATCCGGTAAAGATCCGCAAGAGCCATTTGAATAAGTTTCCCATTGAACACCTCCAAGTGCTGCACTATACCACCTTAGCCCGGGTTCGTCATGACCTGACTGATTCCTGAATCTGGATATCTCGAAACGAGACCATTTTCCTTTACTGCTTCGAAAAGACTTGGTGGGCTGCGCTCCATCTCGCGAAGCGTAGAGATTGAGTTTGATTAGGCCTTTTGCCCACCCTGCGGCTCTTTTCATGGAATATCGGAGGGACATGAAAAGCTGATATGAACGCATTCGACATGGAAGAGGAAAGGAGCTATTTTGACTTTTCGACGATGCGGAAAGGTATCTGCAAGAGGCTGAAGGTGTTTAGGCTGAAGGCTATCAGGCTATTTTGACTCTTCGACGATGCGGAAAGGTATCTACTCCAGCCGGGGTTTCAACATGAGATGGAAAAACATGCTGTGCAGCTTTGTGGTCTGCGCCGCCTTAATGATCTGCGGCATCCTCTATCTGGACGTCAGGCTTGCGGAATTCGTGTCG
The DNA here is from genome assembly GCA_049520315.1 of Syntrophobacteraceae bacterium. Lineage (GTDB taxonomy): Bacteria > Desulfobacterota > Syntrophobacteria > Syntrophobacterales > Syntrophobacteraceae > SbD1. The sequence goes on along the minus strand of JBEKPW010000134.1, from coordinate 2,192 downwards.
GAAAAGGCCGGTGTCGATTTTCTTCTTTCGGAGGGCGTATCCAATTTGCCGGACCTCCTGTTAATACTGGTGTGCGCCATAACCGTTGTGAGTTGGACCGTGCGCTTGTACCTGGCAAGAAAATGGCCCAAAAGCCGGATTTTGAATTTCCTGGAGCTTATCGGCCTGTCAGTTCCATTCACGTATGTCCTCAAAGACCTTTTAAAGGACCTGTTTGGAAGGACGAATACGCGCATCTGGCTCTTGCATCCCGATCTGTTAGGCTTTCATTGGTTTCAAGGCGGGGGAGACTTTGCGAGTTTTCCATCGGGGCATATGGCGGTCTTCACTGCATTGATGCTGGGAATCGGCAGGTGCTTCCCCCGGCTGCGTCCCGTGTGCGCAGGATCGCTCCTTGTCCTTGCAGTGGCTTTGATTGCAACCCAGTATCACTTTTTCAGCGACCTGGTGGCCGGAGCCTATCTCGGTGTGATTGTCGATTTGATTACCTGGCGGGGGCTGGCATATTTTCACGATTCGAAGAGCCCGGCAAACTAAGCTGCCCCGGGTAATAAGAAAAGAAGCCCGCATGGAGTCGAGTATGGAGAGCGAAAAGTTGACGATGAACAGCCGTGAGCGGTTTTTGGAAGTAATGCGCCTGGGAAAACCTGATCGTGTCCCCTATTTCGAAGAAGGGATAAGGGATGAGGTCCTCAAGGCGTGGCGAAAACAAGGGCTCAGGCGCGGCGCTGATATCCGGAAGGCGTTTCCCCTGGATCGTCATGAGGAACTGGAACCTGACGTCGAGCCCATTCCACAAATAAAAACATGGCCTGCTTCGCTCTCCGAGTTGGCGGTTTTGCGGAAGAGTCTCGACCACCGTGACGGCGGCCGCCTCCCGGCAGATTTGAGCGTTCATGCAAAGGCGGGAAAGGCGCGGGATTACCCGTTGATGCTGCGGGTGCATCGCGGCTTTTTTCTCACAATGGGTGTGCGGGGCTGGAACCGCTTCAGGGAATTAATCGAGCTGCTCAACTACGATCCGCAACTCGTGCGCGAGAGTATGTCGATTCAGGGTGAGTTTGCAGCCAAACTGACCGAACGCATACTTCGAATGGTCGATGTGGATGCAGTCGTGTTCAGCGAACCTATCGGCGGCAATGACAAACCTTTGATCTCACCCCGGATGTATGAAGAATTCGTGCTAAAAAGCTATGAGCCTGTTTTGGCCGTGATCAGACAATATGGTGTGGAGACCGTAATATTTCGCACTTACGCGAACGCCCGGATATTGATTCCAAGTATTCTGAAGTGGGGTTTCAACTGCCTGTGGGCCTGCGAGGTGAATGTCGAGGCGATGGACTATGGTGACATTCGCAGGGAGTTCGGCCGGGATTTACGCCTGATAGGAGGCATCGATCTGGACGCGCTGCGGCGCGGCAAGGAAGCCATAAGACGGGAAATCGAACAGAAGGTCCCCCCACTTCTGGCCGACGGCGGATACGTGCCTCTGGCTGACGGCAGGATTCGCGCGGACGTAACATTTGAGAATTATGTTTACTACAGACGGTTGCTCGAGATAGTCACGCAAAGGTAAATGGGAGCGGGGCCGGTGGGGCCGGTGGGACCGGCTGCCAAATTGCCCGCTTGCAAAATCGCCGCGGGCCGGTGGGGCCGGTGGGGCCGCCACGCCTCTGGTCATGGACAGGTCAGGGACAGCGTCGAGATTGCTCGCGGTGGCAGAGGCAGGAAATCGACAGGCGCCGGGGTCCAGTGTCTTTTCGACCGGTGGAGTCGATGAACGAATGCTGGACCCCGGCTTTGGCCGCCAAGGCGGGAATCTTTATCAGACAACTATTTATGTCGCTATGTATAGACGGATGAAACCGGTTATTCACTCTTCTGCTTACGGCGTCTTCTCACGACAGGTTGCTTCTTTTCCTGTGAACCCGGCGCAACGCTTTGCGCCTTGCTCTGTCTCCTGGCCTCTATCGCTTTCACCAGATTCGCAGGTAATCCCCTCTTTTTTGCAGCCTTGCTTCGCGCCTTGGTTAATGCTTTTGCAGCCAAAGGAGTTCGCATTGGGAAGCCGTATTTTTTCTTGTACTCTTTTGAACTGATGCCATGGGATGTCAGATGTTTCTGAGTCAATTGCTTCATTTCGGCGCCGCATTCAAGACAGATTACCTTGTCATTCTGAATTGAACTTTCCG
>JBEKPW010000133.1:0-15509 GCA_049520315.1 Syntrophobacteraceae bacterium | reverse complement strand
TTGTCCAGTGCCTGGATATTCTCCAGGAGCAACAGGACAACGCGAATTTCAAAAGAGTTATCCGACAGATCAAAAAGGACGTTGAGGAGGGATCAACTCTGTCAGATGCAGTGAAAAAGCACTCGAAGGTTTTTGACAATCTATTCCACAATCTCGTGGCTGCAGGTGAGGTCGGCGGTATTCTCGATGTAATCCTCAACAGGCTCGCCGCTTACATCGAAAAAATTGCGAAGCTTAAGAAAAAGGTAAAAGGCGCGCTAACCTACCCGGTGATTGTAGTCGCGATTGCGATAATCGTGGTAGCGGTTATCCTGATCTGGGTTATTCCTGTGTTTAGCAGACTTTTCCAGGACGCGGGCGTGAAGTTGCCGGCAATGACCTTATTTGTCATGAACGTGAGCGATTTTACAAAGAACTACTTTCACTGGATGATCGCCGGGCTTATCCTGCTCTTTTTTGGGTTACGCCAGTTTCGCAAGACGACCAGAGGGCGCGACATCTTTGACCGCCTTTTGCTCCGAATGCCCGTCTTCGGCGTACTGATCCGCAAGGTCGCCGTGGCGCGCTTTACCAGAACTCTGGGGACGATGCTCTCAAGCGGCGTACCCATTCTTGACGGCCTCGACGTGGTCGCCGCCACGGCCGGGAACTCGGTAGTCGAAAAAGCCATCCGGAACGCACGTCTCTCCATTTCCGAGGGCCGTCCTGTTGCAGAGCCTTTGGCTGAGACGCGCGTTTTTCCTCCTATGGTGACCCAGATGATTTCGGTTGGAGAGGCTACCGGCGCGCTCGACACCATGCTTGCCAAGATAGCCGATTTTTACGACGAAGAAGTCGACTCTGCCGTCGGAGTCTTGACATCAATGCTCGAACCGCTGCTGATCCTCTTTCTCGGCGTCACTATCGGCGGCCTGCTCGTGGCAATGTACCTGCCGATCTTCCAATTAGCGGATGTGGTTGCAAGATAGAGGGCGAAATGGCCCCACTCTCAGCCGGGCAGAATAATGAGTCCGATGACAGCCGATTCAGAGGGAAGCTCAAAAAGCTCCTACTCTATCGGCTGATTTTTGCCGTTTTTTTCCTCATTCTTACCCTTGCCGTCCAAAGCGCCAGGAATGCCGACCTACTTTCAGCCCACTTTCATCCTCTTTATATTTTTTCGTGCATCCTGCTCCTCTTCACAATTTTCGGAGCCGTCAGCGTCGAACGGGTCCATCGCCTGGTGCACTTCGCCTGGGTCCAAATCATTTTCGATCTGGGCGCCGTGACCGTCCTCGTCTACATGACGGGAGGAATCGAAAGCTCCTTCTCATTTCTTTACATGCTCGTGATCATAAGTTCAGCCCTGCTGCTTTACCGGCAGGGAAGCCTGCTCACCGCTTCCGCATGCGCTCTGATTTACGGACTTCTTCTCGACCTTCAGTACTTCGGGTGGATCTCTCCGCTTCAGCTCGTCGCCCACACCGGAGAGACACCTGACAGCGGCACCTATTTTTTTTACATCCTCATGAACACCGCAGGTTTCTTCCTGCTGGGCTTTGTTGCGGGATATCTCGCCGAGGAGGTGCAAAGATCCAGGCTGCGCGTCCGCGAGCGCGAAAGAGATCTGAGCGAGCTTGTCACCCTTCATACAAGCATCGTCCAGAGCATGTCCAGTGGTCTACTGACTGTTGACCTCAACGGAGAGGTCATCTTTTCAAACAACGCCGCGCAGGAGATTCTTGGAGTAACATCCAGCGAAATTGCGGGGCGGTCGGTGACTGAGCTTTTCCCAACCGTCGACATCTCGGGGCTTCCACACCGCAACGGAGTGGACGGTCGAAGAGCGGCGGGCCGCATGGAGACTGAATACAGCCATCCATCGGGCATACAGATCACTCTTGGCTACTCAGCTTCGATCCTCCAGAATGAAAGCAGTGAGACTTTTGGCTGGATCATCATATTCATAGACCTGACCAAGCTAAAAGCTATCGAGGAGCACATACAAAGGATGGAGCGTCTGGTTCTCGCTGGAAGATTCGCAGCCGAAATCGCCCATGAGATCAAAAATCCGCTTGCCGCGATTAGCGGAGCCATGCAGATGCTCAGGAGCGAAGTGGGACAAACTGCGCTTAACGACAAACTTATGGGGATCGTGCAGCGTGAAATCGAGCGCATAAACGGGCTTGTCACCGAGTTTCTATGGATGGCGAAAGGTTCTCCCAAATCGGCACAGGTCGAAGATGTAGCAGTCTGTTCCATAATAGAGGAGATAATCGCTCTTCTTAAGACCAAAAAACAGGTAACTGCATCTCATATTATCAGGACTGATTTCCAGGCCAGGCCATTTATCGCGATCGATCCCGACCATCTCCACCGGGTGCTGTGGAACCTGTTTGTTAACGCTCTTGAAGCGATGCCGGAGGGTGGAGAGCTTTCGATCTCGGTCGGCTTTGAGGAGCCGGCCGCCAGCGCGATCAGACCGATCCGAATAGAGATAGGCGACACCGGATGTGGAATTCCTGACGGCGCGTTCAAACGGATTTTTGACCCCTTCTTCACCACCAAGACGAACGGAACGGGTCTGGGGTTGAGCATCGTCTATCAACTGGTTGAGAAAGCTGGAGGCAGCATAGAGGTAAGTCGCTCCCAGCCGGGAACCGGGACAATCTTTTCACTTTTTTTCCCACCGAGCCGGTCTTTTTCACTTGCCAAATGAATTTCGGATGATTAAAAGCACTCATCATAGGTGAGTGCTAACACCAGGGCGGGTGCTGCAAGTCCACTGTTGCCCAAAATTCATTCAATCAAGCGAAAGGAGTTGTTATGAACCTCAGACCGCTCAACGATCGCGTCGTGGTCAAACGCATGGAAGAGGAGCAGAAAACCGCAGGCGGGATCATCATTCCCGATACGGCAAAAGAAAAGCCCATCCAGGGAGAAGTCCTCGCGGCCGGAAACGGCAGGATCATGGAAGACGGTTCCAGAAGAGCGCTCGACGTCAAAAAGGGTGACCGGGTCCTCTTCGGCAAATACGCAGGCACCGACATAACCATCGAGGGCCAGGAAGTTCTTATTATGCGCGAGGACGATATTCTTGCCATTGTCGAATAAGTCTTTGCTTCATTTGAAAAAAACACCAGGAGGAACGGTCTCATGGCAAAACAGTTAATATATGATACTAAGGCGCGTGAGTTGCTGCTCAATGGCGTCAACACGCTCGCAGACGCAGTAAAGGTTACACTTGGCCCCAAAGGCCGCAATGTGGTTATCGAGAAGAGTTTCGGCGGCCCTACTGTGACTAAAGATGGCGTTACGGTAGCCAAGGAAATCGAACTTGAGGACAAGTTCGAAAACATGGGGGCGCAGATGGTAAAGGAAGTCGCAAGCAAAACCAGCGACGTCGCCGGAGACGGTACGACCACCGCAACCATTCTGGCACAATCCATCTACTATGAAGGCTCCAAGCTGGTAAGCGCCGGCCATAACCCCATGGCGATCAAGCGCGGCATCGAAAAGTCCGTCCAAATAGTGGTCGACGAACTGAAGAAAATCAGCAAGCCCATTAAGGACCAGAAAGAGATCGCCCAGGTGGGCACCATTTCTGCCAATAACGACGCAACCATCGGAAATATCATTGCCGAAGCGATGAACAAGGTGGGCAAAGAAGGCGTAATCACGGTCGAAGAAGCCAAGTCAATGGAGACTACCCTTGAGGTGGTCGAGGGGATGCAGTTTGACCGCGGATATATTTCCCCGTATTTCGTCACCGACCCTGAGAAGATGGAAGTCCTGCTCAACGAGCCTATGATTCTCGTAAACGAGAAAAAGATAAGCAGTATGAAGGACCTGTTGCCTGTTCTCGAGCAGATCGCCAAGATGGGCAAGCCCCTTCTGATTATCGCCGAAGACATTGAAGGCGAAGCGCTTGCCACATTGGTAGTCAACAAGCTCCGAGGCACCCTGCAGGTCTGCGCGGTAAAGGCCCCGGGCTTTGGCGACAGGCGCAAGGCGATGCTCGAAGACATAGCCATCCTCACTGGCGCACAGGTAATCAGCGAGGAGAAGGGCATCCGGCTCGAAAGTGTGTCTTTGAACGATCTTGGCAGGGCCAAGACTATCCGTATCGACAAGGACAACACGACGATAGTTGACGGCGCCGGCGACCGCAAGACCCTTGAGGGTCGAGTACGCCAGATCCGCACCCAGATCGAGGAGACTACCAGCGATTACGACCGGGAGAAGCTCCAGGAAAGGCTTGCCAAGTTAGTGGGCGGTGTTGCAGTGATAAGCGTTGGCGCGGCCACCGAAACTGAAATGAAGGAGAAAAAGGCAAGGGTTGAAGATGCGCTGAACGCCACCCGCGCCGCAGTGGAAGAAGGTATCGTTCCCGGCGGCGGCGTTGCCTACCTGCGCTGCCTGTCTTCACTGGACAATGTTGCCCTTGACGGCGACGAGCAGCTTGGCCTCAAGATAATCAAGCGCGCTCTCGAGGAACCTGCCCGCCAGATTGCTGCCAACGCCGGCGAAGAAGGGTCCGTAGTCGTTCAAAAACTCAAGGAAAAATCGGGCGCCTTCGGCTTCAATGCAGAGACAGGTCAATACGAAGATCTGAACGAAGCCGGAGTCATCGATCCGACCAAGGTAACCCGCACGGCACTGCTTAACGCTGCGAGCGTCTCGGCCCTCATGCTCACCACCGAGTGTATGGTCTCCGAGTTACCGAAGGAAGACAAAGGCGCCGCCGGTATGGGAGGCATGCCGCCCGGAGGAGGCATGTACTAGCAGCCGCATCTTCGATACGGTATTTGTTTTTGGCGTCAAGCCCCCGATCCCAGCTATGGGACGGGGGTTTTTTTGTGTATATTCGTAGCCATACCGGCTAAAATAAGATTGAATTGAATTCCAAGGTATTTATGATACTTCTATAATCGGCAGATGCAGGTTCGCTTGCAATTGCCTGCATGTCATCTATAGAATGCCGGTTTTTAACGTATTAACGACACGAAACTGTATCTTTGCTGCAGCGGCCGGTCGACAATGGTTTTTCCTGAACGAGGGGAGAAGTTGAGGTGAGAACCGCATTGGAAAGAGAATTGGAACGACTTCAGGATGAACTGATCGATCTCGGGGTGATGGTCGAGCGCACCATAATCGAGTCTGTCGAGATCCTCAGGACACGACAAAGCGAAGCGGCCAGCAGTCTGATTGCGGCCGATTCCGAGATCAACCGGAGGCGCTACTCAATCGAATCGGATACTCTTGGTCTCATAGCCAGACAGCAGCCGATGGCCAGGGACCTGCGGACCCTTGCGGCTATCCTGGAAATTGCAGGCGAGTTGGAGAGGATCGCCGATTATTCGAAGGGGATCGCAAAGATTACAATACAGCTCGGTTCACAACCTTTGATAAAACCGCTTGTGGATATCCCGCGAATGGCAACACTGGCTTCAGATATGCTGCACAGAGCGCTCCTGAGCTTCGTTGACAGAGACGATGCGACGGCGCGTTCGATCCCTGCTGAAGACCAGCAGATTGATGATCTTTACGACCAGGTATACCGCGAGTTAATGACTTACGTACTGTCGGACCCCAGCAACATTGAAGGCGTAAGCTACCTTATGTGGGTAGCCCACAACCTGGAACGCGTCGCCGACCGCGTGGTAAATATTTGCGAACGTGTAATCTTTACGGTGACCGGCGAGCTCATCGAATTTGACGATTTCGAGCATAACCCGCTGAGGGTCGAGAGATCCAGCACCTAAAGACGCGGATACGGAGCGACACGTCTCTATTGGCAATCTCGTTCCGTTGGCGATCGTTTGTGGACGTATCCTGAAAGATGTAGATATTAAAACACAAAAGCTGGGCACAGCAGGCTGTAGAAAAGTCTTTGCCCCGGATCAGGTCTTTGCCGTTTCCGTCCGTTTTTCCGTCTCAACCGCCCAGTACGGATGCATGAGGTCCTCGAACACCGAAAGGGCAGCCTCGGTGCCCTGCCCCATTGCAGTCACTATCTGTTTATAGCCCCCTTCTGCGTCTCCGGCGGAATATATTCCGCGAATATTGGTTCGATGATGTGAATCATGTTTAATGAAACCGTCCGGGGTCAATTCGATCCCCAGAGTTTTTGCAAGATCGACTGAAGGCTCATAACCGATAGCGATGAAAACCCCCTGCACCGGAAATGGATAGACCAAACCGGTCCTGTCGTTTCGGAGAAGAACTTCGCTCACCTTTTCCTTACCCTTTATTTCCACGACCTCGGTGTCCCACAGAACTTCTATGTTGTTGGAAAAAATATTTTTGGCGAGGTGCTCCTGGGCTCTCAGGGTGTTTCGTCTGTGAACCAGTGTTGTCCACACATCTATGTTATGGAGATAGAGTGCCTCGGTCACGGCACTGTTGCCTCCCCCGACCACAATTACTTTCTTGCCTTTGAACAACGGACCGTCACACGTTGCGCAGTAACTCACGCCACGGCCCTGGAAGAGCACCTCGCCGGGAACACCAAGATTTTTGTAGTTGGCCCCGGTAGCGAGGATGAGCGCTTTGGCAAGAAACTTTCTCCTGCTGGTCTGAACTTCAATCTTGGGCCCTGGTTGAATGCCGACTACCTCCTCCCCCTGGAATATCTGCACGTATTCCAAAGCGTGGCTGACCAGAATATCTACCAGCGTTTTTCCGGGCACCCGCGTAAAACCGGGATAATTTTCCACGACGGGCGTGGCAGCCACCTGTCCTCCCAGTGGGCCCCTCTCGATCACCGACGTTTTCAGTCCGCTGCGCACCGCGTAAATGCCTGCGGCAAGGCCCGCCGGTCCACCACCCACGATGACAACATCAGTTTCGATCACCGCCGAGTCTATTTCGGGGATGAAGACCGTCTGCTGTTCAAGCTTTTGAAGCGAGAGCACAAACAGCTCCTCCGTCTGCGCTCCATGGGCAATGAGTATATCGTTTGCAAAGGTCTGCGGGACGCTGAAAGCGGAGTAACGATTCGCGGTTTCCTGGTTTGACTGGATATCTATTATCTCAAGGGAGACGATCTCAGGTCTTTCGATGACCGCCTTCACCGCATTGATCGCCTGGTCAGGACAATAAGGGCAGGTCGGACTGACGAAAACCTTGACTTCCCTCTTGGAACTAATCTTTTTCAAGACCTTCTGGGACTGCTCACTCAGATTGCTGGTCTGGAAGCCGAGCAGCAGGATCATTCCAACCAGGGTCCTGGCTTCTTCTCCGAAGGGAACCCCAAGATACCGCATTGAATATCGATCCGGGTCGAAAATAAGTGTGGGAGAACTATTCACATTGTGCTTCTTTGCTTCCGTCCCGTACAGGTCGAACTCGCTGAGCTCAATTTTATTTGAGATTTTATTAAAGCTTTTAAGCAGCTCTCGCGCTGCCTGATTGAGAACATCGTTCTGGCCCTTTTCGGTAAAGAGCATCACAGGAACCTTGTTGGGGAGCGCATCGAATGCGACCCTGAGATTCTCCTCGACCTGGCTCCCCAAAAAGGCATCTTGCTGATTTTCAGGTCTATTTTCCGGCATTTTTCCCCTATTCGATTTTCATACGTTTGAGTTTGCCCTCAATAATCCGCCAAATATTCCAAATATAAGTAAGCTCGCCCAACAGTGCCACGGACAGGTCCGATTTTTCCCTCCGCGATCAGCATCCTCGATTCAATATAGAATCTAATGATGTATAAAGTGTACAATCAATACTACCGTCTTTTTCGGGGGCGAATACCCAATCCACCTTATTGAAACCATGGGTCAAAAAAGATGAAATGGCAGCAGGGTACGCCTTCCTTCCAGCGAGGTTCGAGATTATGAAAAGAATGAGGAAACCTTTAAGTTGGTGCGCGGTTTTTATTTTCTGGGGTTTGGGAGCTCTACTTTTGCGGCAGATATGGGATTATCAAAAATCGCTCCCCGATCCACTGGGCTCCTATATCGAATTCACAGTTATGTTTTTTGTCACTTTCTATGTGTTGGCCCTTTTCCCTATTAAACATTGGGTAGACCGGTTTTTCTCCCTTTTAGGGCTTTCGGTTGCTACCAACGTTTGACCTTGCCCCTCCAGTAACCTTATGAGATTATCTCCTTCCAAAGTTCGTCCACGTGATTTAGATTAAGAAGACGCCGTTTTGTGCGGTTTTGATTTGCCTGGTGAGGACCGTTTTGTTGAGTACCCCGGCACCGCTCCAGCAGCAGCCTCTTAAAAATGAGGAACCGGAACCGCTGAGATGCTTTTTGTCACCGGCTGAGAAATGCATGGACCGTCAGCCCAGCCCCAGCCCCTCTTCAGAGCCCGTTGCCCTTAAAGGACGCCTGACCTCCCTGGACGCCTTTCGCGGCTTTACAATCGCCTTGATGATACTCGTGAACAGCCCCGGGGATCCCGGGGCCGTCTATGCACCTCTTACTCATGTAGTCTGGAACGGATGGACTTTTGCCGACACGGTCTTTCCATCCTTTCTTTTCATAGTTGGAGTTTCGCTCGTCTTTTCATTTGCAAGGCAAGAAGAAAAAGGAACACCAAATTCGGCGTATATGGTCCGGCTCCTGAGACGAACTATCATTTTGTTCGCACTCGGGCTTTTTCTTAACAGCTTTCCGTCATTTCAGCTCTCAACCATTCGCATACCCGGAGTTCTGCAAAGAATTGCACTCTGCTATTTTTTTGCTTCTTTGATTGTCCTGAATGCGGGTTTGAGAGGCCGCATCTTATGGCTTGTTGGCCTGCTTGCCTCCTATTGGCTTATGATCCGGTTCATACCAGTGCCGGGGATCGGCGCCGGGGTGCTCGAGCCGGGGAAAAATTTTGCCGCCTGGGTCGATTCGCTTTTTCTGAGTGGGCACATGTGGTCATATTATGGCGGTGCATGGGACCCGGAAGGGATTGTGAGCACAATTCCCGCAATCGCTACCACTCTTTTCGGAGTGCTGACGGGACAATGGCTCAGGTCTTCTTTACCCGAGCGCAGGAAAATTGCCGGAATGGTATGCGCCGGACTGTTTCTGCTCATCGCCGGCTGCATACTCGATCGCTGGCTGCCGATAAACAAGAGCATATGGACGAGCACCTTCAGCATCTTCATGGCGGGGGTTGCACTTGTTTGCCTGGCATTCTTTCACTGGTCGATCGATATCGCAGATTTTTCCCGATGGGCTAAACCGTTAATTATACTCGGACTGAATCCTATCACCGTATATGTGCTATCGGAAGTCCTCGACACCATACTCAGGATACTAAATGTGCCCATGTCCAAAGGACAAGTGATAAACTGCCAAACATACATGTTCAAAAGCTTGTGTGTCCCTATCGCAAAATCGGAAACCGCTTCTTTGATCTACGGGGTCCTGACTCTCCTGTCTATGTATCTCGTCGCATGGATTATGTGGCGAAAGCGACTTTTTATAAAGATCTAGTGACGTCTCATAAGTTGCTCGATATTTCCGCAATACTCACTCGTCAACCCGGCAAAAGCCAGAGTCCAGTGCCTTTCGACCTATAACTTCCCAAGAAGATGATCATAGACACTCACACTGCATTTCACGCCGACTTACGCTTGCTGGTTGGACCAGACTGAAATCTGGATTGACACTACCGGTCGTGTGTGACACCATGCGGTGACCTCTTCGGGATCAACGGATTATCCCTCGACCCCCCAACGGTGCCAAGACGTTCAAAATGGCAAAAGCGCTGCAGAATTCCGGGATTTAAGGCGATTCGGAAGGAGCGTGGCAATCGTGAAGCTGGATACCGACTTCGCAGGCATGCGTTTCAAAGAATTCCAGACAGATATCACTTGGCGCCGCACCATGAACTATGCAGCGGCAACAAATGACCACAACCCTCTCTATTTCGACGACGAGCGCGAGGGAGGAGTCATAGCTCCTCCAATGTTCGCTGTGGCTGTGACATGGCCGATTTCCGAGAGGATCTGGGAATATATAGAGTCAGGAGGCTTCCCGAAAGAGATCCTAACAACCCTGGTCCACTTAACAGAGCATCTCGTCTTTCACAGGCTCGTTCGTCCAGGCGACAGATTGACCGTCAAAGGATCGATCGCCGGGATCTCACCACATAAGGCCGGCACGCTGATGGTCATACGTTATCACGCTGTGGATGGGGAAGGCCGGCCGGTTTTTACTGAGTATTTGGGCGGTCTCCTGCGAGGGGTCCAATGTTGCGGCGATGCCAAAAACGCGGCACCTCTCCCCATAATCCCTGCACACGACGAACAGGGACAGCCGGAATGGGAGATCCCCATTTTCATAGATCTACTCGCTCCCTTTGTGTACGATGGATGCACAAACATTTTCTTCCCGATTCATACTTCGGTGGCTTTTGCTCACGGAGTAGGACTTCCGGGCATCATCCTCCAGGGAACAGCCACACTGGCCTACGCTATACGCGAAATCATCAATCGTGAAGCGGAGGGTAATCCGCATTGCTTGAGTTCGGTAACCTGTCGATTCACCGGCATGGTCATCCCGGGATCCGAAGTTCGGCTAATTCTCTCGGCCCGCAGATCGGCTGACGCGGGTACAGATCATTTCTTCAAGGTCTTCAATGCCGCCGGATCACCCGCAATCAGTGACGGCTACGCGCGCCTTGAACGGCGCAGCCGCTAGGAGACATCCGGGAACCGGTTTCATCGAAAACAATCCCCGTAAGAAAGGAGGCAAAAGTGACCTGGGAGAGTCTGACCCAAACATGGCACTTCGTGGAGAAATGGGCCGAAGCCCGCCCCCAGGCTGAAGCATTGGCATTCGAGGCCGACAGGTTAACGTGGACCGATTTCAAAAGCCGTATGGATCTTACAGCCAAAGCCTTTCTCGACATAGGAGTCAAAAGGGGAGACCGGATTGCCATGCTGTCCATGGCTCGCACCGAATTTTTGACTACCTTCATGGCAGCGGGTAAAGTCGGCGCGGTATGGCTGGGGTTGTCTCCCAAGTTTAGTTTGGATGAGCTGCTATATCTGCTTGGCGACTGCCAGCCTTCGGTGCTCATCACTTTGCGGCGGCATATGGGTAGCGACCTTCGTCCAGTAATTGGAACTCTGATGGAAGAGTTTTCCTGCCTCAAGAAAGTGTTGGTCATCGGAGAACCCTTTGAAGCAACCGAAGGATTCTCGGAATTCGCATACCACCAACGATACCACCTGAACAGTGACCTCGAAGCGCGCTGCAGAAAGGTCGCGGATCAAGACCCAACTCTGTTGCTTTATACCTCAGGGTCGACAGGCAAACCCAAAGGAGTGCTGCACACACACTCAAGCATTGTCGAGAACATTAAAGTCGAGGTGAAGAAGTTTTACTTTGACGACCGGTCCCGAGGCCTGATCCACTTCCCTGTCAATCACGTAGCTTCCGTCGTTGAGCTGGGGTTTGCCGGGATCATGGCAGGCGGCTTTCTTATGTGTATGGACAAGTTCGATCCGGCTGAAACGCTCAAAATGATCCAAAAAGAAAGTATTACACATCTTGGCCAGATACCGGCAATGTTTTTGCTTCAGTTCAAAGATCCTCAGTTTGCCCGGACCGACCTGAACAGCGTCAAGTATTTTCTATGGGCCGGAGCGGCGGCCCCCAAGCTGATGGTCGCGGTACTGTCTCAGATCTGTGAAAAGACCGGGGCTGCAATGCTAACAGGCTACGGGAGCACCGAGGTATGCGGATTCGTGACTTACACTGAAAAGGGTGATGATTTGGACAAGCTCATACACACTGCGGGAAAGATCGCCCCACCATTTGAATTGAAAGTCGTGAACCTGGACCGCCGGGAACTCCCGGATGGAGAAGTGGGAGAGGTTGCTGTGCGAGGGCCTTTCCTTATGAAAGGGTATTACAACAAACCTGAAGCCACGAAAGCAGTCATCAGCGAGGACGGATGGTACTACACCTCCGATTTGGCTTTCAAGGATCCAGATGGTTACATCCATCTGGCCGGCCGAGCATCGGAAATGTACAAGAGCGGAGGCGAAAACGTATATCCCAGGGAGATCGAGGAAGTGATCGAATCCCACGAAAGCATCCTGTTCGCCGCCGTGATCGCTGTTCCGGACGAAGTGTATCAAGAGGTGGGATGGGCCTTTTCCATGCTTCGGTCCGGCAAGGATGTCTCTGAAGATGAGTTGAGGGAGTTCTGCAAATCCAAGCTGGCAAACTTCAAGGTCCCCAAGAGGTTCTTCGTCCGGCCGCTTTTGCCTTTACTTCCTAACGGCAAAATCGACAAGGTGGCCCTGCGAAAGGAGATCCACGAGGTGGGGTAAGTCCCCGCTGCCGGCCTCGAGAATGGTGCAAGGCTCCGAAAGTGAGAGGTTGCGGATAACGCTGTTCAAATAGGTTACTGCCTTGCTCGTGATGTGCTACGGGGCGCCGTCTGGCACTCCAAAGCAGACAAATCATGCATTATACATCAAGCGGTGCAACGAAACCTATGGGCACCCATTCAAATGGACATATCCCGGAAAACCGCTTGTATCTTAGCACAACCTAATTTATGGGACGCAACACTAGAGATTCACCCGCCACTTCGTACCCTCGGGGAAGTCTTCAAGGAGGACATGTTTTGCCTCAAGTTCCAGCCGGATCCGGTCTGCTTCGGCAAAGTTTTTTTCCTGGCGGGCTCTATGGCGCAGGGCTATAAGGTCGTTCAGCTCTTCTTCGCTAATGCCTGTCGTCTTCAGTTTGAGCCTTCTCTGCTGGTCTAAAAATATCTGCGGCTCAAGCATCAGCAGACCCAGAGTATGGCATTGTTTCAACAGAGATTCTGCCGCTTTTCCGGCGAGCTGCGCAGCGGGGCCTTTAAGATTCTTGCTTCCGAATTTGTCCAGAAAACGCTGAAGATTTCGCTGGAGAACGAAAATATAGCCTATTGCCCGGGCAGTATTGAAATCGTTGCTCATGGCTTCAGCAAACAATGTGGGGAGCGACTCCGCCTTTTCGTACAGCTCCTGGTCCTGTTTTTTCACAACCTCACCGGAATACTCGGCGCCATCTGCTTTAGCCGTCTTTTGCCGCACCAACTCCAGGGTGCCGTAGAGACGCTCCAGCCCACGTTCGGCTTCCCCTACGGCCTCATCCGAAAAATCGACAGGGCTTCTGTAATGCTTGCTGATGACGAACAGCCTCAGCGATTCAGGATGCACATGCTGCAGCACGTCACGGATGGTAAAAAAGTTTCCGAGCGACTTGGACATCTTCTCGTTGTTGATGTTTACGAAGCCATTGTGAACCCAATAGCGCACGAACGGCGCCTCATAAGTCGTTTCGCTCTGCGCGATCTCGTTTTCGTGATGAGGAAAGACCAGGTCTTTCCCGCCTCCGTGCACGTCGATGGTAAGCCCTAAATACTTGGTCGCCATAGCGGAACACTCGATATGCCAGCCCGGCCTCCCCGGCCCCCAGGGGCTTTCCCATGCCGGTTCTCCGGGCTTGCTTCCTTTCCAAAGCACAAAATCGAGCGGATTTATCTTGTTTTCGTCAACCTCGACCCTGGCGCCGGCCATCATGTCTTCGGTATCGCGCCCTGACAGCTTCCCGTAGCCAGGGAACCGGTCCACGCTGAAATAGACGTCTGTACCGGCCTTGTACGCAACGCCCTTTTCGACCAGCTTGCGGACGATTTCGATCATTTCAGGAATGTGCTCGGTCGCAAGCGGCTCGAGAGTTGGGCGCAGAAGGCCCAGGTTGTCCATATCTTCATAGAATGCGCGGATGTACCGGTTGGCAATCGTACGGTAATCGGTCCCCTCCTCGGCTGCCCGCCGGATGATTTTATCGTCGATGTCCGTAAAGTTGCGAACATAAGTAACCTGGTAGCCCAGACTCAAGAGAAACCGGTAGATAACGTCGAAGACAATGGCGGAGCGGGCGTGTCCAATGTGGCATAAGTCATATACGGTGATTCCGCACACGTACATTCTTATCTTGCCCGGTTCCAGAGGAACGAATTCCTCCTTTTTCCCGGCCAGGGTATTATAGATCTGTAAAGCCATTAACTGCCAATCCCCTTTTGAGCTACCTTCTAAACAACCAAAGGAAGTTATTTATCATTTGCCGGATTTAATTCAAACCTTTGAGGGGGTCCGAGCCACCGCCTTCTCATTGCTCCGCAGGTTCTTCGACGAGCGCGACCGCATATGCCGCAATCCCCTCTTCGCGGCCCGCAAACCCCAAGGTCTCCGTCGTTTTGGCTTTGATATTGATACAGTCCGAGGTCAGCCCGATTTGGCCGGAAATCTTCTCAACCATTCGAGGTATAAAAGTTGAGAGCCTCGGCTTCTGAGCCACGATCGTCGAGTCGATATTTCTCAGCCGCAACCCCCGCCCCGTTAGAAGAGCCGCTGTCCTGTGCAGCAGAATCAGGCTGGATATGTCTTTGAATTCGGGACTGGTATCCGGAAAATGAGCGCCTATGTCCCCCAGGGCGGCCGCGCCGATCATGGCGTCGCAAATGGCATGGAGCAAAACATCAGCATCGGAGTGGCCAAGAAGACCGCGTTCGAATGGAATTTCAATCCCGCCCAGGATCAGCGGGCGCCCCCGAACGAGCCTGTGCACGTCATAGCCGAATCCAACCCGCATCAGATCCCCCCTTTTCCTATTCTTACGGATAGAAACCATTCCGCCCACTCGAGGTCTTCCGGGGTTGTTACCTTTATGTTTGAGCGCTCTCCATGCACAATTGATACGGGAACCCCCATGCGTTCGACAAAAGAGGCATCATCGGTCCCGGTCCAACCTGCCGAGACCGCTTTTTGGTAGGCGGCCACGACGATCTGCTTCCGGAAAACCTGGGGAGTCTGCACAAGCCAGATCTCATCTCTACTCAAAGTTTGCCGCACCACGCCGTCACGGACGTGTTTTACGGTGTCCGTTGATGGAATGGCCGCTATGCAGGCGCCGTCCGTCCGAGCGCCTTCCCACACAGCTTTGATAAGGCCGGAACTTGCGAAAGGGCGCACAGCGTCATGGATCATCACCCAGTCACATTCGGCCGGAAGTTTCTTGAGTCCGTTATAGACGCTGTCCCTGCGCTCGACACCTCCCGCTACTATTGAAATCTCGGGCACGTGCGAAGCTCGTTGGCGACTCCACCCCGATATAACTTCAACGGCATCCGGGATATGCCCTTCGGCAACGATCAGAAAAACGATGGAGATAAACGGCAGGCTGGCGAGCGTGCTCAAGGTATGAGCCAGTAATGGCTTCCCGGCCAACCGGATGAACTGCTTGGGTATGGCGCCCCCAATCCTGGTCCCGCTTCCCGCAGCAGGCACGATGACGCATGTCTTCGGCATGTTAACAAATAACCAGCGAGAGAGAATTAAAGGGACCCCGGAGCAGGGCATAAGCCGGGTTCTGTTCCCTGAACGCCCGAAGGCAAACAGGGCATGATCATTCCTCTGGCCCCGCCGTTACCGGCGGGATCAAGCGACCAACCCGAGAGCATCGGACGGGCAGCCCTCAAACGCTCTCCTATTCGGTCTTGCTCCGAGTGGGGTT
>JBEKPW010000132.1:0-27427 GCA_049520315.1 Syntrophobacteraceae bacterium | reverse complement strand
CAGCGCCCTCCGACTGAGCCGATATTTACAACGTGTCCCGCATTGCGCTTGACCATCTGTGGGAGGATGAGCCGAGTCATATAAAGCAGACCTTTTATATTAGTGTCTATCGTCTGTTCCCAATCGTCGATTGCCCCCTCATATATCGGTCCAGTGCCCCTGCCCAGCCCGGCGTTGTTTACAAGGATTGAAACCTCTGAAACCAGGTCCGCCTTTCCTTTAAGCGCCGACTCGCACTGCTTGAGATCGCGGATGTCAAATATCAGCGGCTCCACCCGAACGCCATGTTTGCCGCAGAGTTCTTCCTTGAGATCCAACAGTCGGTTTTCCCTGCGCGCGTTGACCAGAAGATTAACTCCACGAGCGGCCAATGCTTGAGCAATAGCCCTGCCCATGCCGGCAGAAGCACCTGTAACCAGTGCCCATGAACCTTTCATAACAGGTCTCCTCTTATTCCAGTGTGCAGCCAGAGGGTTTGGCCGTCCTGAGTCTCGGCTTTATCAGCGGCAGGTCGGAATTATGCCTTCTTCTTCCGAAGTTTCGTCCGATTCGGTTTGCTGGCTGTCGCAGTCTCAGTCTTAGTTGCCGCTTTCGTGGACGCCTCAGCCTTACTCTGTCTTTTTGCCTCAATCGCCTTCTTCAGATTCTCAGGCAGGCCCCTCTTTTTCGCTGCTTTGGTCAACGATTTTGCGTAAAGAGGAGTACTCATCGAAAATTCGTATTTCTTTTTGTACTCCGTTGGACTCATGCCGTGAGATGACAGATGCGTTTGCGTGAGCTGCTTAAATTCGGCACCGCATTCGAGACAGATTATTTTGTCATTTTGAATCGAATTTTCCGGCGTGAGGGCGGGTTTCTGTTTGCTGGCTGACACTTTCTCTGTTACCGCAGGTTTGGACGCTGCGGCCTTCGCCTGCCTTCTCGCCTCAATCGCCTTCTTCAGATTCTCGGGCAACCCCCTCTTCTTCGCTGCTTTGCTTCTCGCTTTGGTCAATGACTTCGCCGACAGAGGGGTTCGCATTGTGAAGCCATATTTCTTCCTGTACTCTTTCGGACTCATCCCGTGGGAAACGAGATGCTTGTGCGTAAGCTGTCTCATTTCAGCACCGCATTCAAGACAGATTACTTTGTTATCTTGAATGGAGTCTTGGGAAGCGATGGCTTTGGGAGCTTCTTCAGGCATCATTTGCGGGGCGAGGACGGTTCCTTCGCCTTCAGCCTTTTGCATCGTTTGGAGAGTTTGGAATACCTCTCGAAGAGAAGATGCAATCTCCATTGTTGTCATTGAAGCTGACGCTGCTTGGGTTTGTACGATTTCGGCAGCAATTTCGAGCAGTTTTTTTGTCATGCTAGAACCCTCCATTTTCGTAGTGTCGTATTGACTATGAGGCTTAATTATGAGCAGTGGGAGCATTTTGGCAAGAGAAATCAGATACTTTTGAAGAAGTACTAATCCCTTTTCCATTTTTCGGTTTTTCATCACATTGCTGGAAAGTCGTGATCTTAGCTTCAAAACGGGTGTGCAGAAGAGCCGGGTTTGGTATGGGATGGGGCGGAGAAAATGGCTTCTCGATGGTAAATTCAGGGTTGCATGCCCTTTCGAAATGGGGTAGGTCGCAGTCGCAGCTATGACTTCGTTATGGGCCCGGAGGACGGAGTGGCTGGGGGTTATGGGTCGGTCTTGCCCAACCAATTCACTTGCTCTGCCTTATATCGATTGTATTTCGATCTTCGCCTTCTGTTCAGGAAGACGCTGGCCTCCTTCCTCTGTGGGTGGCATCGGGTGCCGCCGGGCAGCGGATTCACATATTGGACGTTGCGAGGGGGAGTTCATGTCCCAAAACGATCCTCATGGTCCGTTTGGCGAGGAAGTTAAGGAATTGCACCTATGGCCTCTGGTGCATGGGTCTTTCATTCTTCACAAGAATGCTGAAGATATACGAATGTTTGGATTGATGGCACCCGGTAAGGGCAGCCGTGGATTGAACACTTTTGATTATGACATGGTTCTTGAGAGGAATAATTACATTTTTTTGGAGCCAGTACGATTACGGGGTGGCTATGGGTTTGGTCAATTCCTCTTTGTCCATCCCAATATACTCACAAAACCGGGCGTCAGATTCGCCCTAGAGGATGTCGGAGAGCTTGTTAGGCAAATCGACTATTTCCTTGAGGAGGCCATATCGAAAGAAACAATACGCGATTTTCCGGATTGGGTCCGCGATCCCCATCGACTCGAACGATTAGTCTTGGATAAATTTTTCGAAGCGAGAGAAGAACTCCTGGGAATTGTCCCCCCCTCAAGATTACTCTGAATGGAGTCTCGAAATCAAAGCCAAAGAAAAAGTGCTCCATTCGAGCGAATTTCGGGAGTACATGAGGAACTATGAACTCGATAAGACGGATTTCTTCCGGAGCCTGGAGGAACGCTGCATTCAGAAAGGTTATACGCTCTCGAAATATTTACGAAGAGACCTTACCTGGATGCAAACAGAAGAAATAATGATTCCAGAAGCAATTGGACCTGAGCACTTGCTTGGCCATTGGAATGGATCAAACTGGCTGAACTGGAAAAAGCCGCAGGACAATGAGACTGAGGAACGTCTTCAATATCTGCTATCGCAATTACGTATTTCTTCATGATCTACGGGTTTTGGGTAGGGGTTGGGCTGAGGAAATGGCTTCTCGGTGGCAGAGTTTGGTTCGCATGTCCTGTGAAATAACTGTCAGTCTGCTTCGATCTGAGGGCATTGAGCGCTGCAAATATGTCAACTCTGTCAACCGTTGACGATCTGTGCTGTACGTGCTATCCGATAAATTCTGAAGTGTGTCTTTTATCAGCAGATTTGCACTTCAGCTGCTCCTTGCACCTGCGGCGCCTATCAGGAGGAAAGTTAATATGGATAATCGATTTTTCGAGAAGCCCATCCTCAACTCTCCTTACGAATACCCGGTGCGGCACTGGGAGCTTGATGACGATGGCCAGCCAACGCAACGAATAATTGAGAAGCGCCGCCGCGCAAAATTCATCACCCCCATCCCGAAGCCCAGAAAACGCAAGGATTCAGCCGGACAACAGCTCAACCTGCTTTTCGGTGACGGCAAAGGGCTTTCCACCCAGGAACAGCGCTACGACCCGACCGGGATCATAAATACACTCCGCCCGCATGTGGACCAATGGCGAAGTTTGCCGAATCCAAACGACTGGCAAGTTACACCCGAAACCGTACGTCTGCTCCAACATTGGCGACACCATAAGTTCAACAACTTCCGTCCGTTTTTCTGTCAGGTCGAGGCTGTCGAGACCGCCATCTGGCTTTCAGAGGTTGCCCCTAGAGCAGGGAAGACCGGCAAAATCTTTCTCGAACACCTTGCCGATGCCAATCACGAGGCAAACCCGGAGCTTATGCGCCTAGCTCTAAAACTTGCCACTGGTGCTGGTAAAACCACCATCATGGCCATGCTCATTGCCTGGCAGACAATCAACGCCGTGCGCAGGCCCGGCAGCAATAAATTCACGCGAGGTTTTCTTGTCGTCACGCCCGGCCTGACCATCCGGGACCGGCTGCGTGTGCTCCAGCCTAACGACCCGGACAGCTATTATGCAAGCCGTGAACTGGTGCCCAATGACTTGCTGGGAGAACTGGATCGGGCAAAAATCGTCATCACTAACTATCATGCTTTTAAACTTCGTGAGCGGATGGAGCTTTCGAAGGGCGGACGCTCACTCCTCCAGGGGCGGGGCGAAGAATTGAATACATTGGAAACTGAAGGGCAGATGATTCAACGGATAATGCCCGATTTAATGGGTATGAAGAATATCCTTGTGCTGAACGATGAGGCCCACCATTGCTATCGTGAAAAGCCTAACGGCGACAATGAAGGTGATTTGCAGGGCGACGAAAAGGAAGAGGCGGAGAAGAATAATGAGGCTGCGCGACTCTGGATTTCCGGGTTGGAAGCCGTTAACCGAAAACTAGGTGTGCCTCGGATTTTTGATTTATCAGCAACTCCATTCTTTTTACGTGGCTCAGGGTATGCAGAGGGTACCTTGTTTCCCTGGACAATGAGTGACTTCTCCCTGATGGATGCCATCGAATGCGGGATTGTCAAGCTGCCGCGTGTACCCGTGGCCGACAACATCCCAGGTGGAGAGATGCCCAAGTTCCGCAACCTGTGGGAACATATTCGAAAGGAAATGCCCAAGAAAGGCCGAGGAAAGTCAAAGGTCCTCGATCCGCTCAGCCTGCCAGTCAAATTGCAAACGGCGTTGGAGGCCCTGTACGGGCACTATGCAAAGACATATAAATTATGGAAAGAAAATGATATCCACGTTCCTCCCTGCTTCATCGTGGTCTGCAATAACACGTCCACATCCAAGCTGGTTTATGACTATATCTCGGGCTTTAACCGCGAGAACGAAGACGGTTCGACTAATGTTGTAAACGGTCGGCTGGAGCTGTTCCGGAATTTCGACGAGTACGATACCCCTCTCCCCCGCCCGCATACGCTGTTGATCGACAGTGAGCAACTCGAATCTGGCGATGCACTGGACAAGAATTTCCGCGATGTGGCTTCCGATCTAATCGAGCGGTTCCGTTGGGAAATCAGAGAACGCACCGGGGACATACGTCAGGCCGAGAACATCAGCGACCAGGATCTCCTCCGGGAAGTCATGAACACCGTGGGCAAGGAGGGCCGCCTTGGAGAATCAATCAGGTGTGTGGTTTCGGTTTCCATGCTGACGGAAGGCTGGGATGCCAACACCGTTACGCATGTTCTTGGCATACGCGCTTTCGGTACGCAGCTTCTCTGTGAACAGGTCATTGGGCGGGCGCTGCGTCGCCAGTCATACGATCTCAATGAAGAAGGGTTGTTTAACGTCGAATACGCGGACGTGCTTGGGATTCCATTTGATTTTACTGCCAAACCGGTTGTGGCCCCGCCGCAACCGCCCCGCGAGACGATCCAGGTTAAGGCTGTTCGCCCTGACCGAGATCACCTTGAAATCCGGTTTCCGCGCGTTGCAGGCTACAGGGTCGAACTTCCCGAAGAGCGGCTCACCGCTGAGTTCAATGATGACTCCATTCTGGAGCTAACCCCGGATCTCGTTGGGCCTTCGATTACCAAGAACGAGGGCATTATTGGTGAGGGTGTTGAACTAACTCTTGAGCGGCTTAAGGATATGCGCCGCTCGACGCTTTTGCTTCACCTCACGAAGCATTTGCTATATAGCAAATGGCGCGATCAGGGGGAACAGCCAAAACTATACCTTTTCGGAGAGCTTAAACGCATAGCCAAGCAGTGGCTCGATAATTACCTGGTTTGTAAAGGCGACACTTATCCTGCATTGCTCGGGTATAAAGAATTAGCGGAAATGGCCTGCGAGCGGATCACTGCCGGGATTACCCTGTCCATGGCTGAAACACGTCCCATTAAGGCCGTGCCCGACCCCTACAATCCAACCGGCTCAACAATACATGTTAATTTTATTACTTCTAAAAGGGACCGGTGGGAAACGGATGCCCGCAAGTGCCATATTAACTGGGTCATTCTCGACAGCGACTGGGAGGCCGAGTTCTGCCGGGTTGCCGAATCCCACCCACGCGTCAAGGCTTACGTTAAGAATCACAACCTAGGCCTGGAAGTACCGTACCGATATGGTTCGGAGACTCGCGCTTATCGGCCGGATTTTATTGTCCTGGTCGATGACGGCTATGAAGACCCGCTGCACCTGATTGTCGAAATTAAGGGATACCGACGCGAGGATGCCAAGGACAAGAAATCGACCATGGAAACTTACTGGGTGCCCGGAGTAAATAACAATGGTCAATATGGCCGATGGGCATTCGCCGAGTTCACTGAGGTTTATCAGATCGAGGCCGATTTTAAAGCTAAGGTGGAGGCCAAATTTAACCAGATGATCGATTCCGTAGCCGCCCAGCCGGCCTGAGGTCTAAGGAAATAAGATGGCTAAGATGACAACGACAAAGACCATTGAAACCATCACACATGAAGACGCATCGCGGAAGAACATACCGACCGCTGAATACCAGTCGGTAATGCTTAAGGAAGAGCAAAGCCCTATTAGGATGGCCTATGAGCGCCGTAATCGGGATCTCGATCCACAGCTTGTATGGCGCGGTAAGGACGACCGGGACTGGTCTGATTTGGTGGTCCAGGCCCCGCCGCTCTATATCCAGGAGAAGGTCCATCCCAAAGTATTGATTGACGACTTGGTCCGGCAGACGCGGGAGCAAGAGAAAGTTGGTAAGCCACAGCAAATCAACCTATTTGCCGACTTCAACGGTCTGCCAAGCGAAAGCGCAAAGACCGAATTCTACAAGCACGACGCTAACTGGTCCAACCGCATGATTCTCGGTGACAGCCTGCAAGTGATGGCATCGCTTGCCGAACGTGAAGGTTTGCGTGGCCAAGTCCAGTGCATCTATATCGACCCGCCTTACGGTATCAAGTTCAATTCCAATTTCCAGTGGTCAACAACAAGCCACGACGTTACGGATGGAAAGGCGGACCATATCACCCGCGAACCGGAACAGGTTAAGGCATTTCGCGATACCTGGCGGGATGGGATTCACTCTTATCTGACCTACCTAAGAGATCGTCTGACCGTCGCGCGCGATCTACTAACTCCGTCTGGATCGGTTTTCTTGCAGATGGGTGATGAGAATGTCCATCGAATCAGATCGCTACTGGACGAAGTATTCGGTGAAGATAATTTCTGTGCGGTGATCAATTTCAAAAAAACAGGCGGCCAATCAGCATCTATAGTCGCGTCTGTTTTTGATGTGATTCTCTGGTACGCGAAGGATAGGCGGCAGGTGAAGTATCACCCCCTCTTTTTTCCGAAGTGCCCAGGTGAGGAAGGAGCGACAAACTTCGACTGGATTGAGGACGAGGGGTTTGTCCGCCGTAAACTGGGCAAGAAGGAGCTTGAGGAACTTCGAATCAAAGGTGCTGGTGAATCAGTTATACTGCAAGCTTATCCTATGTTCTCTGATGGCAAGTCAGGGGCGGACCAACCTTATAGCTGGAGGGGTTCGATTTATCAACCGTCTGCATCAGCTCACTGGAAAACCACCGCTGAGGGAATTAGTCGGCTTGATAAAGCAGATCGTCTGCTTGCTCAAGGCAAGACGTTGCGGTTCGTGAACTATCTTACCGATTACCCGGTGACCCCGATAATCAACATCTGGAATGACACACAAGTTAGCGGGTACAATGAAAAAAGGGTATACGTTGTCCAAACACTCCCCTTGGTCATTGATCGTTGCGTGCTGATGAGTACTGACACTGGCGACTTGGTACTCGACCCAACTTGTGGCTCAGGCACGACGGCGTACGTTGCGGAACAGAGGGGGCGACGATGGATCACGGTTGACACGTCCCGAGTTGCCCTGGCCCTTGCTCGCGCGCGACTTATGGGCGCACGTTATCCCTACTACGTGCTTGCTGACAGCCGTGACGGCCAACTTAAGGAGGCCGAGATCAGGCGGACTGAGCCGACAAGTTCCCCGACACGGAGCAACATCCGCTGCGGCTTCGTCTACGAACGAGTGCCCCACGTGACACTTGGTAGCATCGCCCACAACGCCGAGATAGACGTGGTCAGTGAGAAGTTTCAGGGGAGGCTTCAACCAATCTGCGAGCAGTTCAACAAATCGCTGGGTAAGACATGGCAGGAATGGGAAATCCCTCGCGACGCCGACGAGAAATGGTCGGGGGAAGCCAAGAGACTCCATGCAGAATGGTGGAAGCTCCGCATTGCCCGACAGAAGGAAATCGACGCGTCCATTGCTGCCAAAGCCGACTATGAATACCTGTATGACAAGCCCTATGAGGACAAAAAGAAGGTCCGCGTTTCCGGCCCGTTCACCGTTGAAAGCCTTTCTCCGCACCGTGTGCTGACTGTGGGCGAGGACGACGAGCTGATAGACTGCGTAATGACATCAAAGGCGGGGTACAGGGAGGAACACGACTTCGCGAGGATGATTCTTGAAAACCTCAAAATGGCTGGTGTGCAGCAAGCCCGTAAGGAAGACAAGATCCATTTCACTTCGATTGCGCCCTGGCCGGGCTACTTTGTTTGTGCTGAAGGTAGATACACCGAAGGCGACCAAGAGTCCGGCATAGAAAAACGAGCCGCTATTTTCATCGGTCCGGAGTTCGGCACTGTATCTCGTGCCGATCTTGTAGCGGCCGCCCGTGAAGCGGGTGATGCCGATTTTGACGTGCTTATTGCCTGTGCTTTCAACTACGAGGCGCACTCGACGGATTTTAACAAGCTTGGCCGCATTCCCCTGCTAAAGGCTCGGATGAACGCCGACCTACACATGGCCGACGATCTGAAGAACACCGGCAAAGGCAATCTATTTGTCATCTTCGGCGAGCCAGACATTGACATTATGGACGCAGGAGATGGGCAAACCCGGATAAAAATCAACGGCGTGGATGTGTTCCATCCCAATACCGGCGAAGTCCGCAGCGACGGAGCAGAGGGCATTGCCTGCTGGTTCATCGACACTGACTACAACGAGGAAAGCTTCTTCGTCAGGCAGGCATACTTCCTAGGAGCAAATGATCCTTACAAGTCACTCAAGACTACGCTCAAGGCCGAAGTCAACGAAGAAGCCTGGGAATCGCTACACAGCGACACATCACGTCCGTTCGACAAACCACAGTCCGGCCGCATTGCGGTCAAGGTGATCAACCACCTTGGCGATGAAGTCATGAAGGTATTCCGGGTGGAGTAGTGAATGGAATTTCGCATTGCCGACACATTCACAGACAGCCTCGCCAGGCTTACCGGCGACGAACAGAAAGCGGTCAAGACCACCGCTTTTGACCTTCAACTCAATCCTGTCAATCCCGGCATGCAACTTCACAGACTCGATAGAGCGAGAGATCCGAACTTCTGGTCGGTGCGTGTCAGCAGCGACATCCGGATCATTCTCCACAAGACAGAATCCAGTCTGCTGCTATGCTTTGTCGATCATCACGACAATGCCTATGATTGGGCCGAGCGCCGCAAACTGGAAACGCATCCCAAAACAGGGGCCGCGCAATTGGTTGAAATCCGGGAGACGACCAGGGAAATTACTGTCCCAAGATACGTTGAGATAGAAAAGAAGGCTCCTCCCAAACCGCCCTTGTTCGCTGACGTTTCTGAGGACGATTTGCTGAGTTACGGTGTGCCCGCCGAGTGGCTGGACGATGTGCGCAAAGTCAATGAGGATACCGTGCTGGAGTTGGCCGATCATCTACCGAGTGAGGCCGCCGAGGCACTGTTGGATTTCGCCACCGGTGTTGTTCCGAAGGCACAACCGGTTGCCTACACCAAAGACCCGTTCGAGCACCCTGATGCGCAGCGCCGGTTCCGTGTGATGCATAATGTTGAAGAACTGGAGCGTGCCCTGGAATTTCCTTGGGAGAAATGGACCATCTTTCTCCATCCCGCACAGCGTCAGTTGGTTGAGCGGGATCACAGCGGTCCCGCCCGTATTTCCGGTTCGGCAGGCACCGGCAAGACTATTGTCGCACTTCACAGGGCTGTTTTTCTTGCCCGGAGAAATCCCGATGCCAGGGTCCTACTCACAACATTTTCCGACACCTTGGCCAATGCGCTACGAACGAAGCTAAAACGATTAATCAGCAACGAACCACGAATGGGCGAGCGCCTGGAAGTACATGCCATGAGCGCGATTGGAAAGCGGCTCTATGAATTGAACTTCGGTCGTCCTGATATCGCCCCCCAAGAAGTGATTCAACGGTTTTTGGAAGAAGCCGCGAAAACAGTCGAGGACCACAAATTTAGCAGGCACTTTTTAATGACAGAGTGGGAGCAGGTCGTTGACGCGTGGCAGTTGGAAACGTGGGAAGCGTACCGTGATGTTCGGCGACTGGGCCGCAAGACGCGTCTTAAGGAAAAGCAGCGTGTCATGCTCTGGTCTATTTTCGATCATGTACTGTCCAGCCTTAAGGAACGGAAGATGGTGACTGAGGATTACATTTTCAGCCGACTGGCTTCCCAGCTTACGAAAAGCAAATGCCAGCCTTTTGATTTTGTTTTGGTGGACGAAGCGCAGGACGTCAGCATATCTCAGTTGCGGTTTCTTGCCGCTCTTACCTCCAAGCAACCCAGCCATCTTTTCTTTGCAGGTGACCTTGGTCAAAGGATATTTCAGCAGCCGTATTCCTGGAAGTCACTTGGCGTGGATATCCGTGGACGCTCTCACACGCTCCGAATTAACTACCGGACCTCCCACCAGATAAGGATGCAGGCCGACCGTCTCCTTGCCCCGGCTATCTCTGACGTAGATGGAAATACTGAAGAAAGGCGTGGCACGATTTCGGTATTCAATGGGCCGGAACCAATAATCATAGTTTTTGATACCCCCGAGGCTGAGATCAAAACAGTTGGCAAATGGCTCAAGGACCGAATAAGTGATGGTTGGCTCCCTCATGAAATAGGTGTTTTCGTCCGTTCCGCCGCCGAACTTGATAGAGCTTGCGCCGCCGTCAAGGATGCGGGGATTCCTTTCAGGGTTCTTGACGAGAACATCGACACGATCAGTGGGCATGTTTCAATCAGCACCATGCATCTTGCCAAAGGCCTTGAGTTCCGTGCCGTTATCGTAATGGCCTGCGATGATGAGATAATCCCCTTACAGGAGCGAATCGAAACAGTTGCGGACGACACCGATCTGGAAGAAGTCTATAACACAGAACGTCATTTGTTATATGTCGCTTGTACCCGTGCAAGGGATCGACTGCTTGTAACGGCGGTCGATCCAGCATCGGAGTTTCTCGATGATTTGAGGATGTGAGTGTTCGATAAGCCACTTGTTTAAGAGAAAAGAATGAGAGGAACTAAGTTCTAGGTATTGAGATTTGAAAACAGGATGAAGATACGTATCCTTACATTGGAATGATCGTTCCCCTTGGGAGGAATCGGTAGCATGGCACATGAAGCATATTTAGTTGGACGAGATCAGGTATCTCTTGAGAGGCCTTTCGATGCCAGTGATAAGCTTTTTGCCGCAAATAGAATAGATGGCAAGACAATGGATCAAGCTTCATTTGGTCACTGTACTTTTGCCAACGTAAGTTTCAAAGAAGTTACCATTAAGAATGGCCAATTTCTGAATTGTGCGTTTATCGGTTGCTACCTACGGCGTGCTACGATTACCGATTGTCGCTTCACAGGGTGCAAATTCATTGAATGCAACTTTTCACATGCTACAATTACAGGCAGTGATTTTCGCTATTCTAGCTTTAGGGATTGTTATGTTCCTTGGGAGAGCTTGGAGCATAATTTGCCATCGGAACCTAACCTGCGTGCAGAGCTCACTCGCAATTTATCAATCGAGGCAGCTAAACTGGGGGCTATAAAGGACTCTCGATTATATCGCAGATGCGAAATCGAAGCCAATGAAGAACACCTGAGTGCAGCAGTCCGTGGGCAGACTGAATGGTATAGGCAGCATTTCGATGGTTGGCATCGCATTGTGGCAGCATTCGAGTGGCTTCTCAGTGCTTTGAACGGAATAGCCTGGGGATATGGTGAGCGTTCTTGGGTACTTATTCGTAACTACCTGTTGTTGAGCATCATTGTATTTCCGATTCTTTTCCTATTTATGTCTGAAGGGCTGGTTTCAAAAGATGGTAAGAATATCGGTTTCATAGATGCCTTTTATTTCAGCCTCCAGAATATGCTCCATGGAGGAATAGAATCAGGCATTCAGGCTGCCACAGCCGCTACCAGGTTTTGCGCAGGTCTGGAGTCAACGCTTGGAGTGATAATGGCAGGATTGCTGGCCTCGTATGTATTTCGATGGAGCCTTCGTAGATGAACCCGGATGGAGAATACACTGTTTGGCTTTACGGTTCGGCTGCTAGAGGCGATAGTGACCATATCAGTGACCTTGATGTGTTTATTGCATTGGACGAATTTCAGCAGATTGGAGAAGTGCGCCGAATTGCAAGGGTAATGGGGGAAATATGGTCCGTCAGCGCCTACTTATGGACCGAGCTTGAAGGAATGGCATCCTATGGGTCTCTTTTTCTTCATCATCTTCGACTGGAAGGCAGGCCGCTTTACGAATCCCCTAAAGGGCGAGCACACTGTGCAACAATTCTGTCTTCCTTGGGGCCGTATAGGCATGCTAAACGGGACGTACTAGCATTCAGGAGCGTGCTCTCAGACGTCAAAGAATCTATCGACTTTGGCTGCGTAGTACACTACGAGTTGTCTGTTATTGCGACCGTTATGCGGCATGCCGGAATTCTAGGATGTTATATTTCCGGCGAGCCGAAGTTCGGAAGACTCGAACCGGTACACAGATTGGTGAGTTTGTGGAGTCTCCATGATAAGCTTTCTGAGAAATTCACTGAATTGTACATGTTTCGCCTTGCTGCCGATGCACGCGCAGTTCTCCCATTTGAGCCTTCTATGCAGGACCTCGAAGGATGGTGTGAAACTTTGGAAGTCTTCATAGAGAGATTGGAGGTCGAAGTCGATGCCTACGATAGATCACTGCCTGTACCAAATTCGCCGCGTGCTTGAGGTCGCTGACGGACACGAAGCTGCTTATGTTGCCAGGTCTCGCATTGGAAGGCTAATTAATTCATGTCTGCATATTACAGCTAAAGCCGCCGGTGTTCGAGCACCTGATTTCCCCTGCCGCTTCCAAGCTCCTCCTTACTCATCTCAGCAACTCGTCGATCTGACAACGCTCTGTAATCAAATATATGATCTCAGCAGAACACTGGCTCAACCAAGCGAGCCACTGGAAGCGAGATGGACTGCTGGATGGCAGGATTTAAGAGCCAGCTTGATGGCAATGGAGCATGCACTTTTGGAACTTAAAGCAACTTCATGACCCACAGCACGCGTGGTCGTAAGCTCATGACATCACTGCGATTATTGAATATGTTTAAATGAGGTGAGAGTGCAACGCCGGACTGCAAACTTTCCTGGACCACAGACCTGTCCTTTATTCCTTCGCAGTTTTCCATTTTTTTGAAGCCTCAAGGGAAGAATCGTTGAACAAACGTGCATAACCCAACGAAATTAGCCTTAGCAGCGAGGGCCACTGATTCAAAAGTTCCCCATCCAACCTCACCACAACCTCAGTCCGCCTTCAACTGAGCACCTCTTCAATAACACCTACCCGAACACATTATTACCCGGCGCAGCCTTTCAAACACCAAGATAAACAGGCGAGATTGTGTTCTCTCAGGGTTTTCCTATTGGCCACGGGTTTGGGCACGGGTTGAATTGAATCCTGGCGATACCTGCTTTTATCATTATGAACGCCTAAACCATAATTCAATTCTCTAAATCGTATTCACCGGCGAAATCTACTTAATCAACTAAATCCACATCGATAAATCTCTATTTTATGGGCACGTCACTATTCTTGCTCACGACAACTACCCATATATGCCTACGCGGTCGTTTGGAAGTGCAATGGACAGCACCTAAACTAGGCTAACAACACAAGCAATCGTAATTTAACAATCATTTTTGCCAATCAGCCAACTCTCTGCTTTATGTACAGCCTTCAGGACCATATAATGTTATTTGCTTGTGTTATCGAACAATATTAAACGAAGATGGCTATAGATATATGGATAAAGAGAAGCAAAAGCTTAGTGATTCTATAATATCAACCCGCACGCATTTAGTCTTCGTATACGGCACATTAAGAAAGTGCCAATCTAACCACTTCTTTCTCGACCGATCCAAATTCATCGGAAATGCAAAGACCAAGAAACGCTATGCACTTTATGGACATTGGTTGCCTTTCCTATCACGAGTTGCTTCTGTCTCTCAGGTAATTGGGGAGGTCTATGCCATTGATAATGCCACCCTCAGAAGGCTCGATGAACTTGAGGGCCATCCTGACGCGTACAAGCGAGAGCAGGCGGAAGTGGTCCTACAAGACGGAACGGAGCTGATTGCGTGGATCTACTTCTATGATACAGCCCAAGGAGATTTGATCGAGTCCGGCGACTTCCTGCAAAAGACTTCGCCGCCGAGGAGAAAACGCGATGTGTGAACTCTTGGGAATTTGCAGCAGCGCGAAAGTAATACCTGGTCGCTATTTCAAGGTCTTTCGACAGAGAGGACAAGAACTTCCCGAAGGAGAAGGAAATCCTGACGGTTGGGGAATTGCCGTCTA
This sequence comes from Syntrophobacteraceae bacterium, assembly GCA_049520315.1. Taxonomy (GTDB): domain Bacteria; phylum Desulfobacterota; class Syntrophobacteria; order Syntrophobacterales; family Syntrophobacteraceae; genus SbD1. The sequence continues at coordinate 13,220 of JBEKPW010000132.1, read as the reverse complement.
TCCTGACGGGAGAGCAGTCCAAGTAATCAAGGAGCATATCCCAGCAGCTTCAAGCCGGCTCTCAGAATTTCTTTCCACTTACGAGCACCTCTGTTCCAAGATTTTCATTGCACACGTCCGGAAAGCGTCCCGAGGAGTTGTGTCGTACAGCAACACTCACCCCTTTTCCCGAGAGGTCATGGGCCGTGAGTACGCTTTTGCTCATAACGGAACTATTCACAGTATCCGAAGGTTTTCGCCAAGCCGACGTAAGCCAGTTGGAAACACCGACTCAGAACACTTATTCTGCTACATTCTCAGCTTTATCGAGCAAAGGGGCATATGTGGCTGGACTGAGGAGGATCTTTTTGAGTTTTGGAAATTCCTTATCGGCATCAACCGCAGGCCCACGAAGGATCAGGAAAAACCTAATAAGCTCAACCTGCTGCTTTCAGACGGCGAGACGCTAATCAGCTACAGTGACTTTTACGGGATAGGAACGCTTTATCGGCTGATGCTAAGAGTTCACGGCGAGGTTCTCGCAAGGGGAAGGAAGCTATCGGCGTGTTCGCAGATCATGGGGAATAATGAGGAATCCATTTGCATTGTGGCGACCAGACCGGTTAGCTGCGATAAACTATGGGTATCTATGGAACCTGGCGAGCTTTGCGCCTTTCGAAATGGAGTCCAAGTTTTCTCAAGCGAAAGAGCCGCCGCGCGTTAAGGTCGAAGGGCGGCCACGATTGAAAAGGAGAGGGTTTCCAGGTTGAGTTCTTCTGACCCTGCAGATGGGGCTGGCATGCTTTACAGAAAACATGTAGTAATACTCAATGGTTTTCATCACTTAATCTCAGAGGAGGAAAGAAAATGACGAAAGCAGAAGTGGTTGCAAAAGTTGCAAGTGAAGCTGGAATTACCAAATCAATGGCTGAAAAAGCAGTGGACGGATTCGTTTCCGCTGTTTCCGACGCTCTGGCGACCGGCGACAAGATTACCCTGGTAGGTTTCGGGACTTTCAGCGTAGGAAAAAGGGCTCAGCGTGAAGGCCGCAATCCTGGGACCGGTGAAAAGATCACAATTCCGGCGTCAAAAGTTGTCAAGTTTAAAGCAGGCAAGACTCTCAGCGAAAAAGTCAAATAGCAGAATTTAATCCCCTCTCATTAAGATGATCCTGGAGGGACTGCTCGCGGGAACTAATTGGCGGCCAGTCCTTTTCATTTTTTCCATGTGCAGCATTTTTGGCAGTCCCTATTCATCACGCTGAAAGCCGAAGGCCAGCCACGATAAATGGGGGAACGTTTTTGCTGATCTTACAGATTGGAGCAAGCGTGACCGCGTAGAAGAGCCGGTGCCAGAAGTCAACATATCCAAAAGTTATGCGTTATGCACCAGCCATCATCTTCGATTCAACATTTTGGCAAGCTGTACGTAATAAAGGCGAGATTTTCTAGTGGTTAAAAGTGGTTAAAAAGAGTCTGCCTCGCATTGTTAGATTCGTTGTATCTCTTTGTTTTTCCGTTCCGGCAGACTCATCGATTTATTTTCTGCACTCAATATATCCGATCCGAATCTTTCTGTGCTAGAGTTATTTTTGCCCGCCCGGAGGATAGGGCAACGCTGGGGAGCGACCCGAGCGCCGAGGCGGGGGAACGACGGAGGGGCAGGCCCTTGTCGGCTTTGCCCTTCTTTTATTCTGCCCCTCTTGAGTTCCCCAAAGCGATAAACCCAAGCTGGTGTAAACTTATTGGCTACCCTGCACCGGCTCGGCTTGAGGCGGCGAGGTTCTTTTCACCACCAGATCGATTGCCCGGTAGTAGTCCCTTTGCACTTTCCGATTCGAGACCTTGCAATACCTCTGGGTCGTTGTGATCCGGCTATGGCCAAGGAGGTCCTGGATAATGGTGATGTCCGCATCGGCATTGAGAAGCTGAGTGGCCATGGTATGCCGCAGGTGATGACAGGAAACTTTGAGGCCGCTCTCACCGGCATAGTACTCCATCCTTTTTTGGATTCCTCTTACCGATATAGCCTGTCCCCTGCACCGTCCTTTGTCGACCAGGAAGACTGGTTTTGACCGTGATTGAGCTCTTTGCTTGAGGTAGCCTGTCAGCGCCTCGTGAGCATCGGGGCTCACATAAACCATCCGGTCCTTGGCACCCTTGCCGCTTTTTACCAGCAGCTTTCCCCGCCTGAGGTCCAATGCGCCGACAGTTAGGGATGCAACTTCTTCTACCCGAAGACCGCACCGGAGCATGAGAAGGAACATGGCCCGGTCCCGCAAGCCTTCGAGTTTGTGCAGAAACCGTGAGACTTCTTCGTCTTTTAAGAAGCGAGGAAGAGGCTTTGAGAGTCGGAGGCAATAGCCCCTCTTGACCGGATTTGCGATCTCGAGATCCTCTCCATCCTTGAGGTACTCGTAAAACGAGCGGATGCTGTCCAAATAGCAGTTTATCGTCTTGGGCTGGAGTTTTTTATCCAAAAGAAAATCAATGAACCCGAGTATCTTTTTGTTGGTGGCCTCTTCGATAGGGCAATCCAGCCAGACGATAAATTGCTTGAGGGTGCTCATATAATCTCTAGCGGTTCGCTGTGAGTAGTTCTTCCTCTTCAGGTGTCTCCTGAAGTTTATGATCGAATCGATAATGGCCACCGGCCGCTCCTTTCTCAATGATTGTCATCGCCCGGAAGTACTCCTCCTCGCGCGTCTTGTCGGTCAGCCTGGCATATCTTCGGGTCACCTCCAAGCTCGTGTGGCCAAGGAGTTGCTGCAAACACTCAAGCCTCATCCCGGCATTGAGGAGCTCGCTTGCAAAGGTGTGGCGCAGACAGTGGACCGTGTAGCCCTTTGCGGAAAGCCCGGCACGTTCAATGTATTTTACGAACCTCACCCGGGCTCCGGCATAGGTAAGGCGGTTCCTTCCCATCCCGTAGAAGACAAACTCTTTGCTTGGATTCCTTGCTTTCAGCCAGGACATGAGAGCCTCGTTGCCATCGTCGCTGAAATAGACCACCCTTCCGACCCTGGTCTTCTGGGCCTCATAAATGAGTACCTTCTTTTCTTGCAGATTGATTTCCGCAATTCTCAGATCCAGAAGCTCTCCTATTCTCATTCCTGTGCGCAAGAGCATAAGGATCATGGCACGATCCCGAACATGATCAATGACCTCAAGGAGGCTTTGGATATCTTCGGGTTCTATGGCCCTGGGCAACGCCTCAGGAACTTTTACTCTAAGCTTCTTCCTCAATGCATCCGGATGAACAACTCCGCTTTCGGCCAGAAAGCCGAGAAATGCATAGACCGAAATCAAGCGACCGTTGACGGATACTGGCTTAAGGCCGCGATCCTGCTCATGCTCGATAAACGCTTCAATCATTTGCCTCGTGACCTGGTCGAGATGAGTAATCCCATGTTGGTCCCCAATGAATCTCAAGAAAAACTTGATGGCTGTGTGGTTGAGTTCCAGAGTATTTGGCCGGCAGTTTTTACGGTACAACTTTAGCAAATATTGCTCGGCATGCTCTTTTCCCGGCAGTTCACTTTGCCTGAAGATGTCGATCAGCCTATCGAGATACTGCCGGTTACTCCTCTGATGTAAATCTGCCGCTGGAGGTGAGGAGGGACCTGGTGGGAGATGTCGAAACCGGGTTATGTGACGTTGTGAATCTAATGAAATAGATCTCAGGTTCATTTCTGCCTCCTTTTTCTGTTTCACTAGAAAAAACAGGCAGATAATTCACCCACTGTTCTCAGGGGTCAATCATCATTTTATTACGTACAGTGGCAAGAACCGTTGACTTTATCCGAACCAGAGCAGGCGGATGTCTTAAGGATTTGTTACATGCAGCGGTAGGGTGCAGTTAGTACTCAGGAGGGGAAGATTATTTCAGGCAAGGTGCCATGGTTGGGTCAGCATCCGATCACCTCAAAGGGAACGTTCGGATTATGCTGGATTGCTGTGCAGAACTTTTCGAGCATATCAGTTAAATCTTCAAACACTCCGGGTTTGGTTAGGAAGGAAGACGCACCAGCCTGCTCGGCCAAAGCTATGTCCTGCTCCTCTCTGGATGTAGTGAGGATGAGTACGGGGATATTCTTTAGTTGAGAATCGGATTTGATTATTGCCAGCGCTTCAAGGCCGTCTACTCGCGGCATATGAAGATCGAGCAGGATCAGGTTGGGCTTGGGGTACTTTTCAGGGTCCGCAAAATCTCCATTGTTATACAGGTAATCCAATAATTCCCGCCCGTCACCGACAAAGTGCAAATCATGGGCAATATCCATCTCCTGAAAAGCCGATTCCACGAAAAGGCAATCATCTTCGTCATCATCCGCCATAAGGACTATAAACGAAGGGTTTTGCCTTCCCATCAAGCACCTTTTTCCTGCTCTATCGGAAGGGACACACAGAAAGTTGTGCCTTGTTCCGGGATACTTCTTACCGTAATCTTACCACCATGCCGGTTCACGATCTTTTTGCAGATGGCAAGACCCATGCCTGTTCCGCTGTAACGGGTATTCTTGCCGTGAAGCCGTTCAAACGGCTTAAAAATCTTGTGGCTATAACACTCGTCAAAACCTATGCCGTTGTCCTCTATCATAACCTGGCAGGTTCCATCTTCGATTCTTCCGTAAATCTTCACAGAAGGTGGTTCCGATTCCTTCCGATACTTTATTGAATTTCCTATGAAGTTCTGAAAGAGCTGGCGCATGAGCGTGGCGTCTGCATCCACGGTTGGCATGTCACTAATTTCCACGCTCCCTTTGGCCTTTTTGATCAAAATTTCCAGGTCGCTGGCGGCGTCTCTGGCGACTTCGGTCAGTGACACATGCTCGCAGTTTAAAAAGCTTGTACCGGTTCTGGAGTAATCGAGGAGAGATCGCAGCAACTCGGACATGCGGTTGGCCGCTTTGATCATGCGTTCCATATAGTCCCGGCCTTCGGGGTTGAAGGATTCCTTGTGCTTTCTGACGAGCATGTTCCCGAAGGTTTGGATTTTGCGCAGAGGTTCCTGGAGATCGTGAGAGGCTATGAAAGCAAATTCCTGCAATTCCTGGTTCATTGCTTTCAATTGTGCCGAATGCTGTTCCTGTGCGGAATAGGCGATCTGCAACTCGGCCGTTCGTTCCAGCACCCTGAGCTCAAGCTCATCCCTGGCATTGCGAAGAAGATCCCTTTGCCGGTCAAGCTGAAGGAAAATATTGACCTTCCCGATCAAAATCCTCGGATCGAACGGCTTGGCTATGAAGTCAACCGCGCCGACTTCATAGCCTTTGAAAATATGATACTCGTCCGAAAACACGGCCGAGAGGAAAATCAAAGGCAAGTGTCTGGTTTTTTTGTCTTTCCGGAGGCACTCTGCGAGTTCATATCCGCTCATCTCAGGCATCTGCACATCAAGAATCGCAACGGCAAATTCGTGGTTGAGCGAGGCAATAAGAGCATCATTGCCCTTGGGCGCCTCGATGATTTCAGCCTTGGTCTCGCTTAGAATCTGTCTGAGAGCGAAAAGGTTTTCCGCTTTGTCATCCACGATCAGTATTTTTTGAAGGTGCCCCATCAATTGCTCCGAATATACAAGATCCACGGTGTTTAGTTGCTGCACCGGACGGCCATGTCCCTCTTAGATGGACGTTCTTGCGAATATCCTCGACTCGTAATCGGTCCTCGAAAAATCTTTTCTAAAATTTGAAAACTGGACTTCTTCGCTGGTTCCAATGCACAAAAAACCGCCTCGAACAAGACTGTCGCTGAATAGCCCGAATACCCTATCCTGAAGTTCTCTATCAAAGTATATCATAACATTGCGGCAGAGAATCAGGTGCATTTCGCTGAACACGCTATCCGTTGCAAGATTGTGGTTCGCAAAGACCAGCTTGTTCTTCAGCGACTGGTCGAGCTTGGCTGCGCCAAATTCGGCATGGTAGTACTCGGAAAATGATTTTGGCCCTCCCGACCGTTGGTAATTTTCGGTAGATTGCCTGATTTGGCCGAGATCGTAAATCCCGTCTCTAGCCTTCTCAAGAGCGGTGTCGTTAAAATCAGTGGCGAAGATGGTCGAATGATCGTAAAGGCCCTCTTCCTTGAGAAGGATGGCCATTGAGTATGCCTCCTCACCGGTTGCGCAACCCGCTACCCATACCCGCAGGAAAGGATAGGTGCGCAGTATCGGAACAACTTTTGTGCGGATACTCTTAAAGACCGATGGATCACGGAACATCTGCGTAACCGTTACCGATAACTCAAAGACCAGCATCTCGAAAAATGCCTCATCGCGCAGGACCTTCGGGATAAGTTCCGCAACTGAGTCCTGCCCGGATTTTGCCAGAAAGCTCTTTACTCTCCTGATGATGTGGCTTCGAGAGTATCCTTTGAAGTCATGGCCATAGCGCCTGTGTATTGCTTCGAGGAGGAGATCGATCTCGATTGCTTCAGTTTTTTCACCCTCCATGAGACTTCACCCCAACCTCGGTCTTTCAACTACCTGTAAAGCCAGACCCGCATCATGGAAAACAACCGGTCTAAATCGACTGGCTTCGATAGGTAATCACTCGCCCCTGAGGCAATACAGCGCTCACGGTCCTGCTTCATCGCCTTGGCAGTGAGCGCGAGTATCGGGACTTTGCCGTATTTCTCATGCGCTCTGATGTGTTGCATGGTCTCGTAGCCATCCATAACCGGCATCATAATATCCAGGAGAATTAAATCAATCTCGGGGTTAGCGTCTAGAATATCGAGTGCTCTCTTGCCGTTTTCAGCTTTTATCGTTTTCATCCCTCTTGCCTCCAGTGCCGAAGAGAGGGCAAATACGTTTCGCATGTCGTCATCCACAATCAGGACTTGTTTGTCTTTGAAAATAGTATCGGAGCTGTGGAGATCCGTTATGATCTGGCGCTTTCGGGCAGGCATCTTCTCCACTATGCAGTGCAGGAAAAGGCACGCTTCATCAAGCAGCCTCTCCTCAGACTTCACCCCCTTTACGATAATCGAATCGGAGTAGCGGCGCAGCTCCATTTCCTCTTCAGGAGTAAGTTCTCTTCCAGTGTAAACAATGACAGGAGGAATCACAAGTTCGGTTTCAGCAGAAAGCTTTTCCAACATTTCGAGACCGTTCATGTCGGGCAGTCCGAGATCAAGGATCATGCAATCGTAAGCCTTGGATCTTATCGCCTCGATGGCTGCTTTGGCGGTCGCCTCCTGGTCGACATGAACATCACCGCTCCCGATCAGTATTCGGATACTTTCACTGAGATTGCGATCATCTTCGATGATCAGCAGTTTTTTTACCGGCCTGCTGAATACATCTTCCAGCCTGTGAAGAGCATCGGATATATCTTCTTCGTTTGCGGGCTTGGTGAGGAAGCCGATTGCTCCCTTCCTGAAGGCTTCCATGCCGGCGTCATCTATCGACATTATGTATACCGGGATGTGCCTGGTTCCGGGTTTATCCTTCAAATCGCTGAGCACGGTCCAGCCGTCTTTGCCGGGAAGCCTGAGGTCCAGGATTATTCCCTTTGGCGAGTAATGGGCGGCCATGGTGACTCCTTCATCGCCGTTCATTGCAGCAAGGCACTTAAACCCTTTTTCCCTGCACAGTTTTATTAATAACTCCGCAAAATTGAGATCATCTTCCACAATCAGGATCGTTTTATCGTCCGGGCCGATGTCAGCCCGATCATCCTCGACGGCTCGCGCGTCCTGACTGGGGGAAGCACATGCAGGAGTTCTTTCGAGGTGTTCTATCCTTTGCGAGGCTGTTTCCGGTACAACCGGCACAGCAGGCGCTTTCGCTTGGACAGGTAGAATAAGGGTGAAGGTCGAGCCGATTCCCTGCTCACTATCCAGGTGGATTTGCCCTCCAAGAAGATGGGCCAGTTCTCTTGAGATAGAGAGGCCAAGCCCCGTGCCACCGTACTTTCTCGTCTCTCCGCCCTCAAGCTGCTGAAAAGCTTCAAAGACAAGCGCATGCTTATCGGGTGGGATTCCAACCCCGGTGTCGGCAACCGCAATGGCAAGAAGTTCCTCTCGTCCGTAAGTATCTTCCCGAAGAGCATGGCGGAAGTTGATGTTAATGATCCCTTTTTCGGTGAACTTTATTGCGTTTGAAACCAGGTTTCTCAGGATTTGATCGAGCCGTTTCCTGTCCGTCCTGATCACCTCCGGGCAACCCGCTTCCATGGCTATGCTAAGCCCCAGGCCCTTGTCGTCGGCAAGTGGCTTGAATTGGTTCAGGATTGCAGAACCCAGTTCTGTTGCCGGAACATCCTCTAAACTAATATTCATCCTTCCCGCTTCGATTCTTGAGAGGTCAAGGATGTCGTTTATGAGGGAAAGCAGATCCTTGCCGCTGCTGTGAATAATTTCAGCCGAGCGGACCTGCTCATCAGTGAGGTTGGCCTCCACGTTGCTTGAAAGCATCCTGGAGAGGAGAAGCATGCTATTTAAGGGTGTCCTGAGTTCGTGGGACACGTTGGCCAGAAAATCTGATTTGTATTTGTTTGCCTGGGCCAGTTTCTCCGCTTTTTCGGCTATTTCCTGCTGGGACTGTTCAAGTTCCAAGTTGGTCTGCTCAATTGCTTTTTTCTGTTGATCCAGGTGCTGGTTCTTCTCTTGGAGTTCCTTGTTGATCGCCTCCATTTCTTCCTGCTGCAGGCGAAGCTTATCCTGAGACGTTTTAAGCTCTTCGGTTTGTTCTTCGAGTTCCTCGTTCGCCGCCCTCAACTCCTCCTGCTGCTGTTGGAGCTCTTCATGCAAGGCTTGCGAGTGTGCGAGTGCTTTAGCAAGACCTTCCCGTCCTTTAACCGTTTCGAGGTTTACGGAAATTGAGGGTATGATCTGTTCGAGATAGCTCATCTGCAACTCGGAGGGAGGACGGATGAAACCCAATTCGAGGACGCCTATGACATTTTCGTCGAAGATGAGGGGAGTAATCGTGATGCAATCGGGGCAAGCATCCCCCAAGCCCGAGCATACTTTGACATAGTCTTTAGGGACCTCTTTTACCACTAATTGCTTTTTTTCCGCTGCAACCTGACCAACCAGGCCTTCTCCAAGTCTGAACCGGTCGGGGAAATTAGTCGCGTTGCTGTAAGCATACCCGCTGGCCAGCTTCAATACCGGCTCGCTCCCATCCCCATCCGACAGGAAAATCGCTCCGACATGCGCCCCAGCATAGGAAGCTGTCTCCGAGAGTGCATTTTGGCATAGATCGAAGACATGATTTTTGCCTCGCATTACGTCATTTATGCGAGCAATACCGGTTTTTAGCCAATCCCGCTCCTGAGAGGCTGCCCTTGCCTTAAACAGTGCGGTTTGCATAATTGCGATCGACGATGCTAGAACGCCGGTCTCGTCTCTGCTGTTCACCTCTACGCGGGTCCCCAGTTCTCCGCCTGCAATGGCGCTGGTAACCGAAACAAGGGAGTTGATGTTCGTGGAAATGGAACGCGCTATGGACAATCCCAAAACAAGCCCAATGGCAATGCTCAGGGCAGAGATACCAATCATCATAACAAGGGCCGTTTGGGCGTAATGCTGGCTCTCGGCGTTGGTCTGGGCCATAGAAGCTTCAGTTTCTTTCGAGATTTCTGAGATAGCGTCGGAAGCGCTGTCGTATGTTGCTCTTGCGGGGCCGGTCGAAAGCGCAATCGCCTTTTTATTCAAGGTACTTCCCGCGAAATCAGGACTGGAAGGATCGCCGAAATTTTCCCAGTCGTAGTCTACCAGAGAAATTATCTGGTCATTGATCTTCAGAAAATCCTCGAAAAGTGCGCTCAGGCGCTTTATCTGTTCGCGCTCTTCCTTGGTTGCAAGCCTGTCGAGTGATGCCAGGGCCAAGAGCAGATCGGCTCTTTTCTGACTCAGACGGGATTTAAAGCGCCCCACCTGATCGAATGCGGTTGCCAGGATGAGGTTTTTTTGTGACCGGTGAATTTCGAGAAGGTCCACATTGATGCGGTCCGCAAGCTTCGATTTCTCAAAATCGATACTGATAAGGCCAGTCATCCGATTATTAGCGGAGTTCAAGAAAGAGATGCCGCTCAGGTCAACTACCAGCCCCAGAGCAGTCACAAAAAGCAGTGTGGAGATGATCTTTCCCTTAATAGAGAGGTTTCTTAGCAGTGCCATTGTTTTCTCCTGAAACCGGGCAAGCCTCGAAATTCGAAATTAAGCGGGGCCACCGCTTTTGGGTATCGCGTGAATTCTCCTGGCGGCCAGTATAGCATTTTTCCTGTCTTAAATAACCAAGAGTTGACCTGGTGGCGCTGCGGAAACCTCGGCCATACGCTGTAATAATAATCAGCTACGGAATGTCTGACGTGAAGACGGCGTGCAGGTAGCGGTCCGTCTCAGAAAATTCATTCGGTCAGCAAGAATTATCAGGCGGGGGATATCTTCTGTCCGCCTTGCCTGCCATGATCCACCTGCCCTGGCACTTCATGGCCTAAAACAGCCGGCAGACCGCCCATTATGGAGAAGTGACGATTTTTCCAAACGGCGTTTTCTATGGTATGACACTTGAGGGGGCAGTGGCAAGATGTAGAAACTCTCTAAGTCACCGATCAGAAACAAATTTCCAGGGTTTGTTATGTACAGTGGGAAGACATCGTACTCGACAGGGCCAATGAAGAGTTCGACGGATATGCCATCCGATACCATCGACGCATCTGTCCTCGCAGTTGATTGTGTTGGCGCTATGAATTAACTTCCAGCAAGTTTCAGGGTGTGCCTGGACTTTCGCAGAAGACCTGGACGACGGAGACACGGGCATTGCCCAAGAATTATCCGGCGTCCGGGAGTTTCTGACAACTTCAGACTAAAGGGCTGACAATGGACATCAGGGATAAGAAGTTCCTAATCACAGGGGCATCAAGTGGTATCGGTGCGGCTACTGCTCGAAACGCAGCCGAGAAAGGGGCAGCGGTCATCTTGATTGCGCGGTCAGAGGACAAGCTGGCCCTACTGGCTAATGAAATCCGAGAGTCGGGAGGAACTGCGTGCTATTACTCTGCCGACTTATCGGGCTTCGAGTCCGTTCGTAATGTCACCGCCAGTATCCAGGAGCGCGAGGGAACCCCCGACATCATAATGAACAACGCCGGCGCCGGTCAGTGGAAATACCTCCAAGACACCTCTCCCGATGAGGCCTTTGCGATGATGTCTGTTCCATACTTGTCTGCATTTGCAGTGACTCATGCTTTTATTCCGGCATTGATCCAGAGAAAGCGCGGTATGATAGTGAACATCACTTCAGCCGCTTCTTATATGGTTTGGCCGGGGGCTATCGGCTACATCGCTGCCCGGTGGGCAATGCGCGGTTTCAATGATGCACTCAGAGCAGAACTCAATCCCCACGGTATCACTGTCATGCTGGTTGCCTTTGCGAAAGTGTCGAGTGAATATTGGGAAAATAACCCTGGCAGTGAGGCCAATGTTCCAAAACGCCAGTCCGTGATTCCTCAACTCTCTCCAGAACAGGCTGCCAAGTATATTGTCACTGGCATCGAACGCGATAAGCAAACCATCATGGAGCCGTGGCAACTGCGCTCTATTGTCGCAATGGCGAAATTCTTTCCAAAAATGGTGAAGTGAGTACACGGACTGTACGGCAAATACGGCATACCAGATTTCGAGTAAGTAGGCTCAGCATTGGACGGCAATTCCGCCCCGCTCCATAACGTGAGGTTAGTTGAAACTCGACAGAACTCTCCTCCGCCTTGAGAAATCGAGCGCTGAAATCTTCGCCTTTTCCGAATCATTTGTTTACCGAATCGCTATAACCTCGACTCTTTCCAGTGGCAAGAAACTGCAATCTTCCATGCGATGAGCAGAACGGAATTCCCCGAGTGTGGGTGAATTACTCGGAGTCCCGACGGTTAAGATTTATGAGAAAAGATGTGTGGACTGTGGAAATGAGTTTCAGATCTAGCGGAAGTAGCCTCCAGATCTCGCTCAAATCCCTTTCAATTTATCGAGCGAACTGTTTGCTTCCTTCAGTTTGACCGCGGCTTCGGAAGGGCGCTGCAAGCAAAAGAGTAGATGCCATAAGATCCCTTCCTGATCATGTTTTAACTCGCCTTTGAGTAGGGAATTTTCCCAATTCGGGTAGGCAGAAAAATGGAACAGCCGGTAGAACTCTACTTTCATATTACTGAATTAGTAAACGGCAAATACACTCTAGGCCTGATTGTCAAAAGGGAATCTGCTATTTTATAATTACAAAAATTAGCTCTCTTCCTTGAGTTTTGGTTTTTTGGACCCCCATATCATTTACCCAGGAAAGCCAGGACGTCGACGTGGCTTTTTTATTTTTTGCGCCTGATCATGTTGCCGGGGGGTGCAAGAGGAGGAGGACCTGCCTTGACCTGCCTGCGGCGGTAACTGGTCGAGCGTTTTGGAAGGGAAGTTGGGCAAAACCTGGGCAAGGAATTCATGTTGAAATCACTGGCAGGCAGCGCGACAGAAACGAGGAGACTTGTGAAAAGGAAGGGAGAAACGTATGTCACAACAAGGCGCAGAGGCCTCGATGAATTGGTTTCGCCAGGGCTTGTTTGCCCCCGTAACGGAGGAGGTCACGGCTTTGGACCTACCGGTCACCGGCCGCATACCATCAAAGTTGAATGGCTGCTATTTGCGCAACGGTCCGAATTTTATGCGCGGGATCGAAGATAGCAAGCACCATTGGTTCCTTGGCTCGGGGATGGTGCACGGCGTGAGGTTGCGGGACGGACGGGCGGAGTGGTATCGCAATCGCTGGGTTCGTTCGAATGCTGTCGCGGAAGCGCTCGGCGAAAAGTGGCGGGAGGGTCCCATCCATGATCACGACTTCGCCGCCAACACTCACATTCTCGCTCACGCCGGTCGAATCCTTGCGACAGTTGAAGGTGGTGCGCTGCCGTACGAGATCTCCGACGAACTGAACACGATTGGGCCTTACGATTTCGCCGGCACCCTGCCCGCTGGTTTTGCCGCGCACACCAAGACCGACGTGCAGAAGGGCGAGGTTCACGCCATCGCGTATTCGTATCGTCAGGATCATGTCCAGCACATCATCATCGACAAGACTGGCCGAGTGAGCCACATAACCGAGATTGCCGTTCGCGACAAACCGATCATGCATGACTTCGCCCTGACTGAAAAATATGTCGTCCTTTATGATCTGCCGGTCACGTTCAGTCTTGATGCGGCGAAAGCCGGGAGGTTCCCTTATGTCTGGAATCCGGCCCATGAAGCGCGCGTCGG
>JBEKPW010000131.1:0-16294 GCA_049520315.1 Syntrophobacteraceae bacterium | reverse complement strand
GATAAGGCAGTCCCTTGGGTCCAGGAAAAACTCGACATCACCCTGGCTGATAAGCAGGTAGAGGCGGTGAAGAGAGCCTGCCGATCTAAAGTCATGGTACTCACTGGCCAGCCCGGCACTGGTAAGACAACCATCATCAACTCCATCCTCAAAATTTACAAAGCTCTCGGTGTCAATATTCTTCTGGCTGCACCGACTGGGAGAGCGGCAAAGCGAATGAGTGAAGCCACAGGGTATGAGGCAAAGACCATCCATAGGCTCCTTGAGTACAGCCCGAAGAAAGCTGGTTTTCAAAAAAATGATGAACATCCGCTGAACTGTGATTTGCTTATAGTGGATGAATTTTCGATGGTGGATTGTATTCTGATGCACCACCTGCTTAAAGCCATCCCTTTCCATGCGACCTTCATCATGGTCGGGGATGTGAACCAGCTTCCCTCTGTCGGCGCCGGCAATGTCCTAAATGATGTAATTTCATCTGGTGCCGTTCCCGTGGTGGAATTAAATGAGATTTTCCGTCAGGCTCAGCAAAGCTCCATCATCGTGAATGCCCATAAGATCAATGCTGGCATCGTTCCTTCTTTTAAACCCGCTGAAGGGGAGCTTGACGATTTCTACTTCATCCAGCGTGAAGAACCCGAAGAGGTTTTGCAGGTTATTCTGGAACTCTTAAAGGAGCGAATTCCAAATCGGTTCGGGTTTGATCCCATAGATGACATTCAGGTCTTAACGCCGATGCACAAAGGTACAGTGGGCGCAGGAAACCTCAATGCCGAATTGCAAAATGAACTCAACCCTTCGGGAGAGGATGTTACCAGGTGGGGCCGGAGTTTCCGTGTTCGCGACAAGGTCATGCAAATCAAGAACAACTACGACAAAGAGGTCTTTAACGGGGATATCGGACGAGTCACAAAGATCGACCAGGAAGCTCAGGAACTGACCATCTCGTTCGATGGCCGGGAGGTGGACTACGACTTTGCCGATCTCGATGAAGTCGTGCTGGCTTATGCCGTTTCAGTTCACAAGGCGCAAGGATCACAGTATCCGGTGGTGGTCATTCCCGTTCATACCCAGCATTATGCACTTCTCCAGAGGAATTTGATCTATACTGGAATCACTCGTGGTCGGAAGCTGGTGGTGATGGTCGGAACCAGAAGGGCTCTGTCCATTGCCGTAAAGAACAACAAAACCCAGAAACGCTATACCCGCCTAACTGAGAGGCTAATGGTACCAAAGCCGTGACCGTGAGAGTCGGCATTCCCTGGAGAAAATGTGAGCGATCAGGCGACAAGATATTTCAAAATAGAGAAAAACCATGAAATCCATCAATCGAAACATTGTCATCATAAAGCCGAAAGAGCCCTTTCTCGATTGGCTGAGAAAGCTACCGAATCCAGTAACAGAAATAACCCTGGAATTCTTGAGAACGGACTGCATGAGTTTTCTCATCCCCGAAATGGGGTCCGAAGATGAGGTTTTTGCGTTGGTTGGAAAACATTACAAGAAGATCTTCGAAGCCGAGCTCATGGCTTGGCACCCCATTGGGCAGGATTGGCCCCAAAAAAGAACTTTTACTAATTTCAAAGACTGGTTTGACATGGAATTCCACTCAGAGGTAATCGACTTGGTGGATATGCCAATCGTGAAAGAGGATTTCATCCTCTAATCTGAACTGGCCAAAGCTTTTAATTTTTTAGGGAGCAACAATGCAGCGACTGTGGAACTATGAGGATTTTGTGGGGCGTTTGGCTCATCCAAATAGTCTTGTCCGAACTTGGGCTTTTGATATTATCGAGAAACGATTTCCGAGGCACTACACTCCCGATGTTGCCAAATTGATCGGTGACCCTGATGAGCATCTGGCCTGTGCAGCACCGAGATATCTTGCGCGTCATAAGGCAACTGAATTTGCTGCCGATATTTTGGATTCCATGTTCAAAAGTCGAGGAAACGTCCCAAGCAACTGCGCTCTTGCTCTGGGTGATATGCATTACGAGCCTGCTGTGGATCCCTTTCTCGAGATGCTACCTCACTGCGAGGATCTGAACACGTTCCTGGGTATTTTGCATTATCTCGGCAAAATTCATAGTGAGGATTGCCATCATGCTCTTCAGGAGGTTTTTCGACAGATCCAAGGACGGGACTGGGCAGAGACTGTCGCCTTTCATCTACTTGAACACCATCATACGGAAGATGTTCCCCTGGTTCTTGAAGCTTTTCTCAGCAACGTCACCAAGAGTCCCGGGCATGACCGTTTCCTGAAGAATTTGGCTTGTTCCGTTAGTGCAGGACAGCTCTTTGATGATTTTGCTCAGCCTTATGGGGTAGACATTCTGGGCGATCCACAAAAAACAATCTTGGCGGTGCTGAAGCGGCATTCGATTATTGAACCCGAACCAAATCTGACGAATGATCTTACTCAATTAATAAATCGTAGAGAATACGCTCATATAGCCACTTCCCTTATGTTCAATGCTCAAAAACTGGTTCGATCCCGATTCCCGGACCAGCCCTCGAAAGATTGCCTTCCTCAGATTTATGCCTTCGATAAACTGGCACTGACATTTCTCGAAGAGTTTTCACGGCGTGTTTCCTCATTCAACAAGGCGGCGGAAGACAAGAAAATCATCAGGAACCTCGTCTCTGCAATCCTTGCTAACTATTTTTCGATTGCGGGCAGGGAAGCGTATACCCGCGCCTTTGCACCTGAAGCCAGCTGTGATGATTTGCTAAATAGCCTCAAGTTTACAGGTGCTGAGTTCCCTGAGACATTACAGGATCGGTTGGTTGAATTATCGCCAGTCACAGAACTCAAGGCGGCCTTAAGTGAGGATTTGCTCACATGGGGGGACATCTGGACGGTTCGGTTGATGGGGCGCATTGGGGATAGTACATTCGTTCCGGATTTGGTCCAAGTTCTGAGCCGCTCCGATAGTTTATCCTATATTCATGGAGACGCTATCCGGGCTTTGAATGGAATCGATGAAAGCGGCCACGAAGAGATCCTCAATGCTATCCAAAGCGAATACGTAAACAATGAGATTAGTGTTCTGGCTTTGCTGGAACACCTCCCATACGCCGAGGCGTTCGACTTTGCCGTGCAACTTTGGAGAGAAAACAAGGTTGAATCCTTTGAGATGTACGGGAATTGCCTCGAAGGAATAGGAGATGCCAGAGGCATAAAGGTTCTCAGGGAAGTCTATCGAACAGTCGGCCAAGTTGATGACTCTCTGGAAACGCTAAGTTTTATTCATTCCGAAGAAATCCCTGAACTGCCAGAACTTCGTCGCAGAAGAGTGGAAGATCAAGAACGCCAGCTCCGAAGTCGGAAGGAACTGGACGAAATGGCTGCTAAGCCTGCCCTTAAAGAGGTTCACTACCAATTTAAGGGTCGAACCCCTGCCAAGGTCCTCCCCATGACGGTTGAAAAAGTTGGTCGGAACCAACCGTGTCCCTGCGGGAGTGGAAAGAAATACAAAAAATGCTGCCTGATGAAAAAATAACGTCTCCGAAGATGCCGTGGGCTTTGATTGCTGCAATGCTGTAATGCCTCCATATCATGCTAATAAGTCATGTTAGGGGACTGCGAGGACCTAAACAGGAGAGATTGCAAAAATCGGAAAAGATGTGATAACCAAAAAGCAATAATTTCAAATACTTCCAGTAAATTGAGGTGGTTGTGAAACCCAGAGGTATTGATTCTTAATCAGCAAGTTCCGATCTCAATTCCCATCACCAATTCCACAATGCCCCAACACCTTATCCGCAACGAGTATTCCTCGTTTTAAAGCGTCATCCAGCAAATGTGCATATCGGTTTGTCATGGCAACGGTTTTGTGTCCGAGCAGGTTCTGTAAGGTGAAAATATCCACCTCTCCGGAGCTTGCCAACCTGGAGGCGAAGGTATGGCGCAGATCATGCGCCCTGATACAATCTCTCAGCCCTGCCTTCGCCTTGATGCGACCCCATATAGCTTCGTAGTGGATACGTTTTCCATTCTCGGTATGGAAGACCAGTGGACAGCCCAGCATCCTGAATCTTTTAGCCTCCCTCAGTGCCGACGTACAAAAATGGTTCATGGGTAGATACTGGTACTCTTGTTTGATGCGACTTTTGATCCGGAACCGGGTTACGCCAGTCTCAAAGTTGACATCGTCCCAGGTGAGGCCGAATATCTCACCAGTACGCTTCCCGGTTCCAAGACACATCAGGAAGGCAAGAGCAGCCATTCGGTTCGGCCATTCCCTTAAAACTCGGAGTAATCCAGAAAGCTCATCATCCGAGAGGGAATTGGTCATCCGATTGTCGTACTGTGGATAACTAACTCTTTTTGTTGGATCTTTGCCCAAATACAGCCCCTTTTGTGTCGCAAAGGAGTAAAGCCTCGCGATTGCTCTCAGTATGGCGTCTATCGTGGAAAGAGCCAGAGGTTTGGTTTGCTTGCTTATCGCATTATGGCTCAGTTTATGAGTCTTCTGCCTCAGCTTAGCGGCGAAATTGTCCAATTCAGTGAGAGTGATCGTGTCGAGGCGTCTACCAGCAAATTCTGGGGCAATATGGTTGCGCCAAAACTTTTCGTAGTAATCTTCAGATTTGGTATTCGTCGCGAGGTAGCTCCTGAACTGGCTCCATACTTGGTCAATAACCGGAGCCTCGATTATTCCGAGTTCTTCGCGCCTGACTACCTCTTCCTTGAGCTTTAACTCAAGTTGCCTGGCCAGTTCCAGGGTAACGACTACTCTAGTGATACGCTTTTGATTGGACTCAACGAAAACCCTGTATTTTCGGTTCCTCTGTAAGTTGTTCCCGCATTTCTTGCAGGATTTTGTTCCGACGACATAGCTGGACTTACATTCCGGACAAAAGACATTCACTGCCATTTCAGCTCCTTATCAGAATTGAATCTTGGCGCAAACCTCTCCAACGCAAAACCGCCACAACTGTGGCGGTTCGTTTGAGAGATCGCGCTTGCTGGGGTTAGTGGATTACTTCAGGCAAAACTGCGGAGGCTTTTGAGGGGAGCCAGGGAAATGAAGTTGGAGATTTTAGTTGTGCGTAGGTATGAGAACGGGCTGGCGATACTATGAAAGGTATTTCGGTAAGAGCTTGTTTTCTTTGATTTTACTTCCCAGATTTGCCTGAAAACCGGTGTTAGAATAGTGTGAATTCCAGGCCATTTTGCTGGGGTTTTCTTTGTTTGTCTTTCAAGGCCTTTAATTGGAAAACTCAATGATTTCGAGTAATCCCCAACAGCTCAGACAACCGAGC
Organism: Syntrophobacteraceae bacterium; assembly: GCA_049520315.1. Lineage (GTDB taxonomy): Bacteria > Desulfobacterota > Syntrophobacteria > Syntrophobacterales > Syntrophobacteraceae > SbD1. The sequence goes on along the minus strand of JBEKPW010000131.1, from coordinate 11,026 downwards.
GGGTGGCTGTTAACCACTAGGTTGGCGGTTCGAGTCCGTCCCGGGGAGCCAGCCTATACCAAAACTGGGCACTCCTGATGGGGTGTCCGGTTTTTTTTTGGCTATGGCGCCAATAAGATTATTGTACTGCCCTCTGACAATTACCTCTTTTCCATCCACTACGATTTCATCCAGCAAGAGCCGAAGGTATTCCCGCCCAAAATGTGAGGCTCTGTCCCGCATCTTTTCTTTCAGAGCCAGGCAGAAACCCTCGACTTGGTTGGAAATCTTTTTGAACGGGATTTCTTCCATGCGTCTGATTCTCGACATTTCAAGAAGTATGTCATTTGACTTATAGGAAACCACCCATTTTTGAAACTTCCCAATAATATTATAAATTCAATGACTTAGCTCAGATTACCCTCACTCATGTATTTCCCGGCCCCCGTGTTACCTAAACGGGGGCATATAATATTTACTTGACATCTGAAAAACGATATCAGACAAGACTCTCTACCTTGAGTAACACTGCGCAATGAAAATCCTGATCGAGGATGACTATGAAACGACCAACTTGGGTCACGGTCGCTGGTGTTATGGGAATCGTTTTTGGCGTATTTGGGCTTATCAGTTCAAGTCAAACACTGTTGATCCCAAAGATCTTTCAGATGCAGAAGGAAATGATTTCAGGTATGGAGAAATCCTTCCAAAACCAACCGGAGAAACAGCGGGGATTTGAAGAATTCAAAAGCATGACGGACAAAATGTTCGGTGAAGCAAAACCGTGGTCTAGCTCCGTATTTGTTTCCATTGGAATCATAGGAATTCTTATTAATAGTATTTACATTTTTACATCGATCTCATTGATTCTCTTGAAAAAGTTCGCTATCCGAATGTTTTATATTACCATGGTCTTGTCCATTGCTTTCGCTATTGTGCGGATGGCCTCGGCTCTAATGGTGCAAACGGCTATGGGATGGGCATTAGCGACCTCGCCCATACCTGGACTGGTTATAGATATTATTCTGCTGGTTATTATAATAATTGGAAATAAGCAAGCTTTCTATGAAAAACAGGATTCCATTGCTTAATTCATCCGCGGTTGATTCATTAAATGATCTGCGCCTTCACCTCTCATTTGTGGGCTACTTCGCTTCTTTCCCAAACGTCCAAGAACTGGCGCTTTTACTCCGATCCCCAAAAGAAAACTGTCCCAAAAAGGGTTTCGAGTGGCCTCAGCCCCTTGCGCCGCCGCTTTCGCGCGTAGCACGGTACTCAGACATGTCAAGGCCAAGCCCTTGCGGGTGCTCCCGTTGGTCGCAGCCTTGACAACGCCTGCGTTCCGTGCTGTTCTGGAATCAGCGACGGCGAGAGGAGCGCGACTTTTTCGCTCAGGCTCAAAGAGCTGCTGATTGATGTCAGGGTATTCTGGTCCGTACAATCTATTAAAGCCATGTAGGGTTGGCAAAGACCTAACTGCCTACGAAATACCATTGGGTGGAAGAAAAATTGTGGGCACGATAAGGCTGTGCCCACCCTAAATGGCTCTGGCGCTTACAAGATGGAGTTAATAATGACTAGTCGCGACTATTTTATTGTAGGATGTAAGGTGCTTGGAGTCTACTGTATTTTTCTTAGCCTAGAGTACTTTGTTCATGCACTCAGCACCTTTTTTACAGTTTACACTTTCCCTTCAAATATGGCAACAAATCTATTTCTTGCGAAAATGGTTCTACGGCTCATTCCCATTATCTATGTGGTTCTAGGTATATACTTGCTCAAGGATGGACAATGGATTCACAACTTAGCATATCCAGTAGCTGAGCCTGAAAACGGGGAAGAAGACGAATGGGACCAAGACGATGATTCAGATGTCGAAAAAGTAAAACCTCATGATGACAAAGAATATACCGATGGAATAAGTATGTCTGATAAAATAAGTTTGGCTTTCAAGTTCGCTGGAATTTATCTAATACTAGTAAATTTCCCTCAAGTGTTAGCAAGAATAGAATTCTATGCCGTAAGAATGGCCAGTACGAGCTATGGCTCCGGCACGCCTGAATCTATTATGTTTGATAAGATTTTCACTCATCTTTACGCCTTCCCCAGCGTGTGTGGAATGCTATTGGGTATTTATTTGCTTAGCCCGAATAACGTTTTTATTAGGGTGGCTCTGAAAGTGCCCGGTAAAGCCAATGTCAAAGGTGAAGGTGATTAGTTCCTTCATAGCCACCTTTGGCACTAGGAACCTGTCGGCCGTAATGGAGGTAAGAGGGGTTACCTGATGACAGTTTCACTTTTTACCCTTCCTTTTCAGCTTTCTTTTGCGAGACTCACCCGCTCTTCCCAGTGCCCAGTGAGCTTGCCCTGAGCGAAGCGAACGGGGTCCGTCCCGGGGAGCCAGAAAACAGTGAGGCCGGGGGGGACCCTCCCGGCCTCTTTTGCTTTTGGGATTAGGAGCCATGTGGCACGTCTATATCTGCGACAGAAACGGGCAGCTCTACGCTGGAATAACGACCGATCTCGACCACCGGATCAACCAGCATAAAGCGGTCTTGCTTTATTCTGAACGGCATCCCGACAAGTTGTCAGCCGCGAAACGGGAAAAGGAGATCAAGGGGTGGCGCCGTGAGAAGAAGCCGGCATTGATCAGGCGGTGAGCTTGCCCTGAGCAAAGCGAAGGGAGTCCGTCCCGGGGAGCTTTTATTATAAGGCCAGCAGAAATGGCTGGCCTTGACTTTTCTTGCAACTCTTGCCACCGTAAACAGCAGCCCAAATCACCACAGAAAGATTATGCCCAAAATCAAACTGGACTTTGAGATCAAAGGGTATGCCTCTCGCGCTGCGCACATGGGCAGCAAACTTAAACCCATGCCACCATGGCCTCATCTCTTTCGTTAGTCTCGCCCTCAGTCGGGGCAATCGGGGCACAAAGTCTCGGAATTTTGTGCGAAAATGCGGCCACGGCGAGAGGGAGCGCCTTTTCCAAATTGCCAAATAAGCTATAGTGTGCATAATCCTTGTTAGGATTGAAGTTTAATGAGGAGAAAGAGATGATCAGGTTCCATGGACATTATCTGGTTGATGAGGAAGGAAACCGCAAGGCCGTTGTGGTGCCTATTTCGGATTGGGAGCAGATCGTCGATGCGCTTGAAGAACTCGACGATATTCGAGCCTATGATGATGCCAAAGGAGATCAAACGGAGGCAATTCCTTTTGAACAAGCCATTTCCGAGATCAATAAAGGGCTTTCCGATTGAAATATGAGCTTCTCATCAAAAGGAGAGCTCAGAAACAGTTAGCGAGCATTCCTCAACCCAACCGCGACCACATCATCAAGGCTGTTCGCTCTCTTGCCGATGATCCGAGACCTGCCGGAGTCAGGAAGCTTACCGGAGAGAAGCTTGGCGTATCCGCATCGGCGACTATACGATCATTTACGAGGCAAGGTAGAAATGTCCCTGGTGAATTCAGCCGACTCGTCGATGGCTGCCAGGATGTCTTCGAGGTAATCGCGATAGTCGCGCTTCACAACATCGCCACCTCGCTCAGAATGCGTCGGCCGATATGCGGTTTGAGGGCCGCCCTGGTAACCAGGTCCACTTTCGCACCAAGCCATTCACTCAGGCGCTCTTCAAGCTCCAGGAATTTGAAAAATCCCACCGGCCGATTGAACGCAACGAGTATGTCAATATCGCTGTCGCTGGATACATCCCCCCGGACGCATGATCCGAAGATGCCGATCTCCGTGACGCCATAGTCTATCGCCAGTTCATCACGCCGCTCACGCAAAATCGCTTCGATTTCTTTTAAGCCGGGTGGTTTCATTTCGGCCATTCACTCTTCTTGCGTGCTTGCCGAGGCATTCTTCGCATCATAGAGGGATTGAAAAATGCATAGCGACCCGTCAGGTGTTTTGCCCCTGTTTCCACGATTACGGGCAGGCGCCGACAACGGCTGGTCCTGTCAGGTCGTGATAAAGCCTATCCAACATAGTGTAAAAGCAGCCGAAAAGCAAACGCTGCAAACGGCATGACACCCATGTATAATAATGACCCCGGCGTCTTTTACCAGGGGTTACACCCGCATGGATGAACCCGGGGCAAATGAGTCCAAAGCGACATGATCACGGGTTGACGCGGGCAAGATTGTTGGCTGTGATCGCCAACACTATCCCCAGCGGATGTGACAATTCTACGCTCCGGAACATCTTGCCCGCCAATCCGCGAAAGCAGCGTGCGCCCCGAGGTGAATCATGGATTTTCCTTTCTGCTCCATAATCTTCCGGCTCAGAATGTTTTTAAGATGGGTGGGTCAGTCAGATTATTTAGAGGTGTCCTTTTGCGAATCATCGGAGCGCAGCAGGTGTGTGAATGCCGCGATAACTGCTGGTTGAGGTTTGTGTATGGGCGGCAGCGACTGATATTGTTCCCAGCCTCCGCCAAGGGCCTTATAGAGTGCAATGAATTGCTCCGCGGCCGCTTGCTGTGAAGAAACATATTGCTCTTCCAGAGCATATTCCTGCCGTTCGGCATCGATGACATTCAGTGAATCTGTCAGCCCCCGGTCATAACGCTCGTTTGCAAGACTTACGGCTTGCTGGCTTGCAGCTAAAGCTTCGCTCAGGTTATGCAACCGATCTTGCTGGCCCGTATAAGCATCGATGGAGGTATCAACTTCACGAAGGGCATTAAGCACCGTTCGCTTGTAATTTACCAGCAGCTCACGAGCATGCAGGCCGGCAATATCGACATGGGCATCCAGTGTGCCAAAATCAAGTAAACGCCAGGATACGGCCGGCCCGATCGACCATATGGAACTTTGCACATTCGGAGTGACGCCAAGCCCTTGTCCTTGATACCCGGCAGCGCCTGTGAGCACCACATGCGGAAATAAATCCGCGATGGCCACACCAATGCGGGCAGTCGAACCAGCCAGTTCACGTTCGGATTCTTGTATGTCGGGGCGGCGACGCAGCAGATCGAGCGGTATGCCGGCATCGATTGTTTCAGGCAATTGTGGAATCATTTCCGGTTTTTCAAGTTCTTTAGCTAAGTCTTCAGGAAATTCTCCAAGCAAAACGCCAATCACATATTGAGCGGCATGGAGTTGCGAAACCAAAGGCATTTTCTCAGCCTCTAATGCCGCCAGTTGACGTTTGGCCAGGGTTAAGTCCAGTTCATTGGTAATGCCGCGATTAAACCGCTCCTGAGTTAAATGAAAGTAATCCAGCGCAACATTCGTATTTTTTTGCAGAACAGCTAATTGCATTTGCAGGGCCCGCATGTCTATATAGGCGCGTGCAACGTCGGCAATGACCGAAATCAACACCGTATTGCGGACGGCGGCGGCAGCTTCGGTATCATAGGCGGCGGCTTCCATCTGGCGCCGGTATTTGCCGAATAGATCAAGCTCCCATCCAGCGTCGAAACCAAAAACATAGTTGATCTGCTTCAGCCCTTTTGTGTTATCGCCAGCTCTAAGCGGTAATGCCGCGCGGCCCCGGGAAATGTCGCTTCCAGTGCCGCGGCCCCCACCGGCGCTAAAGCCGGCTTCAGGCAGAGCTTCTCCCATGACGACAAGTTCCGCCGTCCGCGCTTGCTGCATCCGGTCCAAGGCAATTTCAATATCTGGGTTGTTCTGGACAGCGCGGTCAATCAACGAATTCAGTTCCTGATCGTCAAGCGCCTGCCACCATTTGGCGGCATCAATAACGGGCTTATTGCCGGCTATCGATTTTTGTCCGTCAGGCGATGTTTTAACGAAAGAATCCGGAATTTTCATGACCGGGGAATGATAATCGGGGCCTGCCGTACAGGCAGCAAGGCACAAACAGGCTACCGTCCCGAACAAAAGGTTGCACGTATGCCGCGTGTTAACTTTTGCACGGTTAGTAGTATTCGGGCTTTTGAGCATTCGCGATCCCATCGGCGGATTCATGTACTGCGACAGTATCACCATCGACAATCTGGTTATTGATATTCAAGGCGACTCTATCGCCGGGCGAAACACCCGACCCAAGCAGCACTGCATTCCCGTCGTCGCGAGCAATCCTCACCTTGCTAAAAGTCAGGCGGTTGTCCCCATCGACCAAACCCACCTGGGGGCCGCCCGAACGAAATACGAGAGCAGCGGCGGGAACCTGCACCAATCCTTTGGTTGAAACCTGAAAATCGACACTTACATACATTCCTGACACCAGCGCATGGTCGGGATTAGGAATATCGGCTTCAACCCGTAAAGTGCGCGTCTGTGAATTGATGGAATTGGAGGTGCGGGTTATTTTTCCATCGAATTCGCGATCCGGGATGTTGCTGGCCTTAATTTTCGCCGAAGCACCAACCTTGATATCACTTGCCGCGCTTTGCGGCACGTCCACGAAAACGCGGATGGGATCATCTTTTACCATGCGGTAAAGCGGCGTGTTGCTGGTCCTGCCATCGGTGGAAACCAGATTGCCGATATCGATATTACGCTCCGTAATCGTACCGTCGTAGGGCGCATCGACCTGCTTGAATTGCGCCAGGGCTGCATAATGGTCGGCAACAGCCTGATCGAGGCCGACTTGGGCTTTCGCCTGGTTTAATTCGGCAACGGCGCTGTCATAATAGGCTTTTTTGGCATCGCGTTCCTGTTCGGAAACCACGCCCTTTGGCGAATCTTTCCATCGTTGGTAAGTCGTTTGTGCAAAATCGGCCTCGGCTTGCCGCGCGACGACAAGCGCCTTGGAAGCTTTTACTTTGGCCTGGGCGGCGACCAGTTTAGCGTCCAGATCGGGGGTTTCGATGGTCGCAAGGACCTGTCCCTTCTTTACATGGTCTCCGATATCGACGTTCCAGGTGGCCACATAACCATCCACCCGCGCATAGATAGTGCTCTGATACCATGCGGCTGTTTCACCCGGTAAAGTCAAAGGAGAAGATGAGGGAGCGTTTTGAACCCTGATCACATCGACCGGTGGCGGAGAAGAAGCCTGTCTAAGTGCTGCGCTCTTCAAAGCTCTCTGATCCACCGATTTCACATGTTGAATGACCAGGAAACCAACAATAAGCAATACAGCGGCTATGCCTGCAAAACTTTTCAGTTTTCTGTCAATATGGGACTTATCCGGTGTTGAACTGTGATCGGCGGAAGATTGCTGGTTATAAGAATGGGCTTTATCCATAACGGTTCCTCTGTCAGAGTGGGAGTTCAATGGTGGATAGAAGAAACCGGGACTCTGCGTAGAAAGTAGTACATCGTTGGAACGAATACAAGTGTAGCAAAAGTGGCGAACACCAATCCGCCGATGACTGCGCGGGCAAGTGGAGCATTTTGTTCGCCGCCTTCACCGACGCCCAACGCCATGGGGACCATGCCGAGGATCATTGCGCCTGCCGTCATTAATACGGGCCGCAGGCGAGTATATCCGGCTATTTCAGCGGCAACCCAGGCGTCGTCTCCAGCCTTCATTCGCTGATTGGCAAAAGTGACGACAAGAATGCTGTTGGCCGTAGTGAGACCGATACACATCAACGTTCCCATAAGAGCAGGAACGCTGAGATGTGTCTGAGTAAGATAGAGCATCCACATAACGCCGCCAAGAGCAAACGGCACGGCCATCAGAACGATAAGGGGGTCGAGCCAGCTCTGGAAATTCATTACCAGAAACAGGTAAACCAGCACTATGGCGAGGGCGATGCCGTCGAATAAGCCGGAATAACTGTCGCGCATGGTTTGGGCTTGTCCGCCTAATACGACCGAAATAGCTTTTGAAGAGTCCGGACGGTCGGCGGCAATCACTTTGTCGATATCGTCTGCAACCGAACCAAGATCCCGTCCCTGCACATCGGCTTGGACGTCGAAGACCGGCCTGATATTATATTGCGATAAGACCATAGGCACGGTGCTGCGGCCGAATTTGGCGACATTGGTCAAGAGCTGGCCCTTCGCATCGCCGCTTCCAACGGTCACCGGCATCGTCCGTAGATCTTGAGCTGAATTGATATGGTAGGTAGGCATCTGGACTACAAGCGGGTAACTGACATTGTTTTGTGGATCGACCCAGAAGTTCGGTGTGGTTTGGGCGCTGGAATTGGTCGCCACCAAAACATTGCTCGCGATATCCTGCTGATCGATTCCAAATTCGGTAGCAATCGCCCGGTCGATGTCAATAGTCAACGAGGGCGCATTCGGGACCTGGAAGATATGCGAATCAAAAACTCCAGGCACTGTCTGAAGATCTCGCGCGAGCTTTGCGGCTAACTTATAATCCTCGTTTTCATCCGGGCCGGAAACCCGGACATCTATTGGCGACGACTGGCCAAAATTGAGCACCTGGTCGACAATGTCGGAAGGCTGAAAGAAAAATTGCATTCCGGCAAAACGCCCGGGTAGCTCGAGGCGGATTTTAGCCATCAGGGCCGCCGTCGGTGAATGTTTTTGTTTCAGAGAAATAAGAATTTCACCGTCCATGGGCCCGACGGTGGCTGAATCGCTCAAGGCAATATTGATGCCGCTGTAAGGCAGTCCAATGTTGTCGAGAATGACGTCGATCTGATCGTTTCGGACTATCTGACGAATGGCGGTTTCAACTTTGGCAAAATCTTCCTGGGTCCTCTCAATCCTTGTCCCCGGAGGCGTCCGGACATGGAGGCGCATCTGGCCCGCATCGACCTGCGGAAAAAAGTCGCGTCCCAATCGCGGAAACAGAAACCATGAAAACGCCAGCAGGACAATGAAAAACATGATTGTTATCCCGGGCTTCGCAAATGTCCACCTGATGCTGTGGCGATAGGTTTCACGGAATTCATCGAAGCCATTTTCAAATTTTTGATGAATGACGCTGAAAAGATTCCGCTTGGGGCTCGGAGGCGTGGAGAGCCAATCGGATTTATTTTGAGCGGCAACTGAGGAACGCATCAGGTACTTGAACAGCACCGGCACAAGTGTGAAAGACAGCGCCAGGCTGGCTGTCAGCGATAAACAAACGGACACTGAAAGCGGAGAAAACAGGTATTTTGCGACGCCTTGAAGAAGGAAAATCGGTACGAAAACGATGCAGATGCACAGGGTCGACAGGAAAGTCGGAGTGCCGACTTCACCGGCCCCGCTAATGACAGCCGTTTCGAGAGGGCTGCCGGAACGCAGATGACGTTCGATATTTTCGATAACGACCGTGCCATTATCCACCAGAATGCCGACCGCAAGCGCAAAACCGCCAAGTGTCATGGCATTGAGCGTCTGTCCGCCTATATACATCACCAGAACGGCTGTGATGATCGACAGCGGAATGGAGGCAAGGATGATGAGGGTCAGCCGCCAGTTGCCTAAAAAGAGCAGGATCATCATCGCCGTCAGGCCTGCCGCCATCGCGCCGCCTATAAAAACACTGTTGAGCGCTGCTTTGACGAAAAGCGATTGATCGAAGATCGCTTTAATGGAAACGCCTTTTGGCAAGACTTTCTCGATATCCGGCAGTGCTTTACGGATGCCGTCGATGACAGCCAATGTAGATACGCCGCCTGTCTTGCGGATCGTCATAAGGGCGCCCGGCTTTCCATCGACGGAAACCGAGTTGGTTTGCACCTGATATCCGTCATGCACATGCGCGACATCGCGCATGAACACTGTTTTTCCGTTCACTTCCTTAATCGGGAACGAATCGATTTCCTTGATAACGTTGGGGCTGCTGTTCATTGTAAGCGCGTAGTCTTTGTGGCCTATTTTGACGTCACCCGCCGGTAGAATCACGTTCTGATGTTGCAGGGCGTTACTGACATCTGAGGGAGACATGTTACGCGATTCCAGCGCCCGTTGGTCGAGGTCGACCATTATGACGCGCGGTTTCCCTCCATAGGGAAACGGCACTTCCGCGCCGTGGACGACTGCGAGATCGGGCCGGATAATATTCTGGCCTATATCGTTCAGCTTTGTATCAGGCAGGGAATTGCTGGACAGGCTCAACTGAATTATCGGAACATCGGTTGCGCCATAGCGCAGGACCAGAGGCGGCGTGATATTAGGCGGCATATATTTCAGTACGGCCAACGCGCTGCTGGCTATTTGCGAAACGGCGCGGGTTACATCGGCACCTTCATGCAGATAGACTTTCTCGACGCCAACACCCGTGTAACTGGTTGCCTCGATCCGTGAAATATCATCGACAAGCGAGGCCATCTGCCGTTGGTGAAGCGTCAGGATGCGGTTCTGAACATCCCTGGCGTCCATGCCGTTATATGTCCAAACGACACTGACAACTGGAATATTGATTTCAGGAAAAATATCCACAGGCATACGCGAAGCGGCGCCTATGCCCAATAAGCATATCAGAATGAGCGCCGCGACCAGTGTATGGGGATGCTTGAGCACATAGGTGACAACCGACATGGAATCTCCAACGATAAAATATTACAAGGGAAAAGCAGGCCGGCAAGTCCGCATTTTTCCTTTTTTTGGGCGATCTCAGCGCGCCCTGCGAATAAAAAAGTCCTTTCGATAGACGCGATGCGGTTTTTCCTCTGATGGAAACAAATCAGGTGTAAGCAGTTCATTCGATTAATTCGTTCGAGCATGCGAAAATCGTTCTCTGTTCGCCTTGCGACAGCGGCGGGCAGGCGCCTCAATTAATGGCGAACCTGAAGTCCGGCACTTCAAACAGGATGATAAGGTTTCACACATAATCCAAGCCAATCGTATAGCGCCATGGGAAAAACTTCTTTCCCCTTTTGATTTATACCCCCGCAGACCTAAGCCGTCACAAATTATTCCGTTGAATCTCGTCTCAGGAATCGAAAACCACCAGACGAATCATACCTCAGTAAAACTCCCGTGAAACTGTGACCTTACACGAATTAATAGTAAAATCTACAGATCGAAATACTGATAGTCAAGCGCACGGCGAATTTTTCACAAGGCGGCTCCTATTGTTCGGGACCCGCCCCCCTTAGCTAGTACTACTCCGACATTTATGACCGACTCTTCGAGAGATGCAGAAGAATTGATCTTGTTATCTGACGTCTGACATCCGGTAGAGAAGGCATTTTCTGATTCCTTTGTTTTTGGCACC
>JBEKPW010000130.1:0-16588 GCA_049520315.1 Syntrophobacteraceae bacterium | reverse complement strand
ATCAAGGGGTCGATCCGGCCCTTGGCGAATTCGGTCACATCGGTCCTCGATGGGAAAAGATAGAGAATGCCCCGGAAGTTGCGGTATCTGGCCCCGTACATCGCTTTGAGCATAGCCTTCGTAGTAAGCCCCATCTGTGCCGCTTTGATCTCAACCATGTGCGGGTGATTGTCTGCATAGGGAGTCATAAGGTATTCGTGCTTATGAAAGCTGAACGGCCGGCCGTCGAGGATAACGGGCGTCTTGCCGGCTCAGGCCTCAAGTGAACCGTAAGGCTTTCCGTCGTCCAGGCAGATCTTCTGCTCAATTGAGGTCAAGAGCCGACCGAAGAGCATTTTTTTCCGTGAGCCGGCGAATGATTTCATCTCTTGCTTCGGTTGCAACACTTCCGAGTGCCTCCAATACTTCAGACTGAAGCTGTTCACCGAATAGTTTGGCACACTCTGAGAGGTCGTGCAAAACGGCAACGGCTTCGCAGTGAGCAGTGAGCAGTGAACGGTGACCAGTGAACAGTGAGCAGTGAACAGTGAGCAGTGACCAGTGAAAAACCAATTTCAACTCCCCGGTACATTCGACATCTGATTGGCAATATTGTACTGCAAAGTGATTTTGCTTTGCAAAACGGCAACCAGAAGCGGCAATAGAAGTGGCAATAGAAGCGGCAACCAGAAGAGGAAAAAAGAAAAAAAGCAGATGTTTAATGAATAGTGAATCGTGAACGGTGACTAGTGATTAGTGAAAAACCAAATTCAACTTCTCGATATCAGGCACTTTTGGTGAGGTCCGACAGCCGGATACACGGAACCAGTCGCAGTTAAGGAGGCTATTGGGGGGTCGAACCGCATTTTAAGAGTAAAAAATGGTCGATTATGGCCACTCTTTCCCTGAGCAGGAATGGTTTGGCAGGTCCGACCCCGGATGCGAACATACGCAGGACCCGGAGAGGGCGAAGGAGTTTTACGGGGAATTGTTTGACTGGAAACTGGAAGAAGTTCCGGACATGAACTACACCATCATCAATGTGGGCGAGGGGACGGGAGGAGGCATAATGAAGACCGTTCATACCTTTTTGACTATCTTCGCCTGCGCTTATTGCTGGTGGGATAATTTAGTAAGGATTACCGGCTAACACAATCATGGTCGGCTCGCCAGGGTCAGGCAAGACGATGCCCTTCCAGCAAGATTGGATACCAAACTCTTTCGCTGAACCAGACGGTTATAAAATCGACCTTGCTGTCACTGACTTATACTACTATTTTTCTTAGTTACGGACGCCAGTTTATTGTTTGCTCAAGATTGGCCGAATATCCCGTAAATTCAGTAAAGTAACTATGGGGGAAACACTTGAAGCGCTGGTCAAGCGACAATCCGAAGGCCTCCCTCATGAAACGCAAATGATTCGCCATCGTACATGCTGCGCGAAAATTGTTCCTTGAGGGCGGATATGCAAAGACCTCGATGGACAGCATCGCTGAAGCAGCAGGGGTGGGAAGCGAGCTATTAACTGCGGGGATGGTGGTATGTCCTTAAATTGCCCAAACTGGTCTGATCGGCATTTTTTCTTGCGGGTTTTGGTTGGAATTCCGTATGATTTATGGACGTTCGGCATTTCAAGAGTTTTTTCGGATCGAATCCGACCCTGAAATGGGGTTCGGCTTCAGTCAGGGGGCAAGTTGACGCATTATTCAGGATGATATATTCCTTATATTCGTCCGAGGCAGGCAAACTAAATGCATACCGAATTTGCAAAAACAAAGGAGAATGGCTCTATGAAGAAAGATGGTTCATAGGATCAAAGTTCAGCAAGAGGCGGGCAGTGAAGCTCTTGAAAGATGAAAAGATAATAATGGTAGACGATCAAGTCAGTTCTAAGTGCGAAAAAGGCAGCAGGCTAAAACGTGCCTTTGATGGGGTTGCGTCCTGGCTGACCAATCCCCGGCTGCCTGTCCATCTTTTCATATTATCCATGGTCCTCACGCTGCCCTTCCTGTGGGTTGGTTTTCAGTGGGACGACTACTATATGCGCTTCATCATGCTTGGTCTCGACCCTTCCCGAGGACCTTTCCAAATATTCAGCTTCGTCGGCGGTGCCCCTCAGATCGATGCCTTCAAGGACTTAGGGGTATTTCCATGGTGGACTTCCAGCCATTTCCACATCGTCTATTTTCGCTACCTCAGCGCCTTTTCCATGTGGATCGACTATCTGCTTTGGCCCAACCGGCCTGCATTGATGCATCTTCACAGCATGCTCTTGTATGGAGGGGTGGTCATAGCGGTTTGTCGCTACTATAGGCGCATCATGGGCCTTACGGTCGCCGCCGGTTTGGCCGCATTGTTCTACGCTGTCGATTATTCCCATGCATCGCCCGTCTCCTACCTTGGCAATCGAGACGGCCTCCTCGCCGCCTTTTTCGGAGTGCTTTGCCTTCTTTCGTATGACCGCTGCCGGCGGGAAGGGAAGGGCCGGCATGGCGTCCCGGGCACGATCTGTTTTGCTTTGGCGCTTCTGTCCTATGAAATGGCTTCGGCCACTGCTGCCTACCTCTTCGCTCATGCCCTTTTTATCGACCACCACCGATGGAGGGAACGCCTCAAGGCCCTGTGGCCCTATGCAGGGATTTTCATTGTTTATGCAATCATATACAAAGGGTTCGGTTTCGGTTTCAGTGGTACGGGGTTTTATATCGATCCTTTGGCAAGGCCCGCTGCATTTGCCGGCGCGTTTGTCACCCGGGCGCCCCTGCTGCTCATGGCCCAGTGGTCCAATATTTCCCCTGACAGTATAGGGATCGACATCAGCAGAGAGCATCAACTGATTTTCGCCGTCCCTCTTATCGTGGTTCTCGTTTTTGTGTTGTTCCCGTTAATCTGGAAAGACAGGGTCGCCCGGTTCTGGCTCACCGGCATGCTCCTTTCGCTCCTGCCCCTTGCCGGCACCGAAGCCAGCAGCCGGGCGCTTTGCTTCGTCGGCCTCGGGGCCATGGGCCTTATGGCCCAGTTCATCATCCATCTCAGAAGAAACGATGGAGTCCTGCCCTCATCCCGATTCTGGCGCATCCCTGCTGTCGGTGTCGCCATATACCTGCTTCTGGTCCGTCTTCTATTCTCTCCGGTCGTCATGCCGGTCGCCACCTATTTGTTGAAACCCATTGGCCAATACTTTGCCGATGCCGCCAGGAACATTCCCGATGATGAAGGCATCACCGGCCAGGACCTGATCATCGTCAATACCCCTTTTACCCTTGCCACCTTATACATCAGACCGGTACGGGCCCTGGCAGGGAAAAGGCCCCCCGCAAGCGTCAGGGAACTTTCAGCTGAGGGTAATCCTGTTGAGATCTATCGCGTTGACGAATGCACGCTGCGGGTGCGTATTCCTGGCGGCCTGCTAAGGGGAAGACTTGGCAGCTTCTTCCGGTCTCCCGAGGAGGAACCCATAATGATCGATGAAGAATTTCGGGTCCCGCCCATGACTGTGCGAGTGACGCAGACCGGAAAGGACGGTCCCGAAGAAATGATCTATCACTTTTCTGTCCCGCTTGAACACCCTTCCCTTAAATGGCTCCAGTGGAAGAACCGGACTTTTGCGCCATTCGTTCCTCCTGCCATCGGACAGTCCGTATCCTTTCCTCCATTTAACTTGAACCAGTTGTGTATGCCGGGAAGAAGCAAAAGGTAATCCCCGTTTAATCCCCATCGGTGTCCCAATGCGCCAACTTGTTGTTGCTGCGGGGATCTTCTTATCACAGAAAAGGGGTCAAGTCTCCGTTTGACTATATATGAGCCTAATTTGGACAAGCCAAGAACGCTGGGCAAGTTTCCGGTCCGAAACCAGGCGCTTTAGCATTGAGTCAAGCACGCCGCCGACAGCACAGCAACTCCAGACCACGCCTACAATTTATCGGAGCCTGGAAGGGGTCGGGCCCGACCCCGATTGCAGTCACCGTATAACGGCTTAGGGGACTCCCGTTATCCGTTGGGGCCGTTAAGCCGACCGTTGCCTGCGCATTGCCCGCCTCTTCTTCCATGCTTCCTTTCATGTGCCCGTGTGCCCCCTTTTTTCGTTTCGTGCATCTTCATCGTGTGTTCCTGCATAGTCTTTTTCTGGGACACCATTTCCTTTATGACTTGCTGCCATGGCTTCCAATTTTTGATCGCCCTTTGCCGCATCCATGGCGGCTACCTTCTCGTCAAGCCGGGCATCCATTTTCTTCATCCTGGACATCATTTGTTTTATCCCATCTGGGATCTTTCCTGTTTTTGTACCAGCTCTATCGTTTCTGTGCCCGGCGGATCCTGACCGGAGACAGATCCACCAGGCTCCAACCTTTATTGTTGTTGTTCGGGCCCTTTCTGCTTTGATTTCTCTTTATCGACACCTTGCTGTTGCGGTTGTTTCTGCTGTTGCTGCTGTTGTGGTTGAGGTTCGTGCTTCAGTTGCGGTTTTTGCTGGCCGGACTGCGGCTCTTTCTGCATCTGTGGTTTGGCCGCCGGTTCAGGCGTCGTTACGTGCTTTTGTTCTTTAAGAGGCTCGGTAACAGTGCCGGGAGCTTTGGGTGCAACTTCACCCGGCTTCATCATTTGCTGGCCGGACTGCGGCTCTTTCTGCATCTGTGGTTTGGCCGCCGGTTCAGGCGTCGTTACGTGCTTTTGTTCTTTAGGAGGCTCGGTAACAGTGCCGGGAGCTTTGGGTGCAACTTCACCCGGCTTCATCATTTGTTCCTTGGGGGACTTTGGTGGTCCACTCGCTTCCACGGGTTGCTTTGTCTCCCCCGGAGGAACTTTTTCGCCGAGTTTCGGAGGCGTTGATGGTCCCTGTCCAGGTATTTTCGGTTCGGTTGGCTGCATTTTCTCGCCAGGTTTAGCCGGAACTACTTTCCCCTGTTCGACTGCCGGCTGTCCTGCCACGCCCTGCTTTGGCGGCTGTATCTGTTTCGGTTTCTCCTTGAGTTCTTTGGGTTGGAACTTGACCTCCGAAGCGGGTTTGTTCATCTGGCTTTCGGGAACCATCTTGCTGGTGACTTTCGGGGCTGCCACTTTGGTCTGAGTTGGCAGAGGAGCCGGTTTCGCCTGGGTTATGTTCTGCTTGAGGGCATTGGCATTGACTTTGGCCCCTTCCTGTTTCGCTATCCCCTGATTATGTTCAATTCTGTTCAAAACGGTGTTGTGAGGCTTGTCCGCCACCTTGACGTTCGTGAAGTTATACCGGTTGCGATCTGTGCTGTAGTCCTTGAAAATCGAGTTGTTAACGACCGGAGCAGTGTGATAACTGTTGACGATCGTGGCCCTGTCGATAGTGGTGACCCTGACGCTGCTGTAGTTGTTCACCCCATAGAAGTCGTGCTGAGGAACTACCACGGCATGGTTAAGGTAGGCAAGAGAGCCGATAGTGAGACCTACGACAGCCGCCGCGCCGATCACTGTAGCAGATGGCCCCCAGGCGTAATGGGAGTAGTAGGGTTCGTTCGGAGCCAAGGGGACCCAGCCTACATCTTCTCCGGATCCGATCCAAGCCACGCGTCCCGGATACCAGGCGAGTCCGACACCTCCTGTTTCGGGCGGTCCCCAGTACCAGGCATTGTTCACATACACCCAGTTGCCGTAATGATGAGTCGCATATCCGAAGGGCTCATCGGGAACCCACGTGTTGTCACCGTAATACTCAGTCCAACGGCCGGTTGTAAATGGCGCCCAACCGGAAGCGACTCGAGTGGGACGCCAGAGATGGCGCTCTTTCCCCTCGTAGTTCACAGTCTCCCATGAGCCGTTCTCTTCGAGTTCGTATGCTTCATCACGCAGTTCCGCGGGAAGGTACTTCACGGACTCTCCCTTGACACTCATCCTCTTGGACCACAGACTGTCACGCTCCACGTTCCAGTCGTCCCAGCCCGCATCCACACTGGCTTCGCCGCTCCCGACCTGCCCGGCATCAGCGATCACCGAGGAAGAACCTTGAACCTCGTACCTCGCATTATCACCCGTGTGAATGAAGTCGACCTTTCCGTTCAAGGCGATCACTTCCGCCGATTGGTCTCCGACATACAGGTCGAAAGAGGACGCAGGCTGAGCGATCACATAGCCGAAAGGTGTGGTTGCTTTGATCAAGGCATTTGAGCTCTTGTTGTGGAACCGAGCTACACCAGAAGCCACATCGACCTCTGTCACATCGGGTTTCAGGGCGATGAGCTGGATCTGGGTGCTGCCGCCGATTCTAACCCAAGTGTTATTGGGCAAAATGAATTCTGCTTTTCCGTTTTGATCCGAATACAGAGCATCATCCATCCCGAACGGCGCATCCTTGGTGGTAGCGACCCAGTCTTTTTCAGCAGGGACAAATCGAAGCAACTGTCCATCCACGTCCGATATGCGCCCCACCATTAGTCCATCTTCCGCTGAGGCCCGGCCAACAGGGGAGGCAACCAGAACCGCTGTAAACAACAGGAGACATGAATACCATAAGCACCTTCTAAACATCATCGTTCTAAACATTCTCATTGGTCTCTCCTTTTCTCTAAAAAAAGTTTGCTACTTACGGTAGCCGGACCATGCCCCGTAGCAAAGGGAGTGCTGTGCCCTCCTTGTGCTACGCCATCATTCCTGTCAGATACGCCCCATCAACAGGAGCACGACCACGATCAGAAGGACCAGTCCCTTGCCACCGCTTGGATAGTATCCCCACCCCCTGCTGTGTGGCCAGGCAGGGAGTGCGCCCACGAGCACAAGAACTAATACAATGAGCAGAATAGTTCCCAACATTTCCATCTCTCCGTTCTGCCGAAAGTTCGGCGCTAAGTACCGACATCTGTAGAGTGACACACGTTAAGCCCATTGGGCTTGGCTGTAATAGGCAAGTCGGATTTTGCGTATTGTCTCCACCGTTAGCATCTCCTTCGATCACCCCCTACATCCTGGTATGTATCAGGATTGTAAGAGGTGGCTACGGTGGGTCAATTTTGGACGCCGATTTTCCTCAAAGGTGGGTCATTATTGCACGCCGCTTAACACGCAAAAACCATACGCTGCGTTTATTGAATAGCTTGGTGAGTTGCGCAGTTGGCCTCTGCTAATATTGACAACGAAATTGTTCAGTCCGCCTCTTGGTTGCAGTGCTGAAAACGGGATGGCTACAATCTTGTTGGTGCCCATGACGGAAAGGATTATGGAAGCCGGCTGCCCGTAATCATCGGACCTTACACACTCGATCCTGCCAAGATCTTCTCCCCTCAGATTGTATAAGTGATGTCCTTGCATAGCGCTCGATACATCCCAGTCCTGGGCCACACATACAGCAACAGGTTGAGCGATGAAATAGAAAAGGCCTCCAAAAGGCAAAAAACCTTTTGAAGGTTTTGTATCGGCACTTTTCGATACTCCCATTTCATAACTCCACGTCCCTTGAACTCAGGCCAGCGCTTACACCGGGTTTGATCCTGCAACAACGAAAATTGCCGAAAGAGGAAGAGAAAAGGTCAAAAGCAGGCAGTCCGGCAAGTACAACGGTGGAAACTTACTTAACTCAAGAGTTTTTACTGTTCAATACAAGCTGACCTTCAGGGTAAAAGCTGGAACAATGAAGAATTGTTGATCTTATCCACATAGTCGATTTGACAGCGGAGTCACTAAGCAAAAACATGTTTGCTGACTTTAGTACAAAAGTCAAGAACTGATTTGAAGTATGAAGTTAGGTAATTTACCATACAAGTTATCATTAAATGTAGATGTATCATTTGGTTGACAGAAATCCGATAATCAATGATGGATACCGAAATATCTTATGTTGAAACGAGAGTGTTATAGAAATTCACATGGACAACATGCAATATCCTGGGACCTCTGGGGAGGATGTTAATGGTCAACGCGATTCCCTGATAGCGGGGGCGTCAGGCAAATAAGATACGATAGCAAAGGGCAAGAGGATAAACCGACCTAATGTGGACATACCACTTCCTGGCATGGCAGACCACTTTGGCTCCAATTTTTATGATCGACTCTATAAATGGTCTACAGGCTACCGAAACTTAAAAGACTGTCC
The DNA here is from genome assembly GCA_049520315.1 of Syntrophobacteraceae bacterium. GTDB lineage: Bacteria > Desulfobacterota > Syntrophobacteria > Syntrophobacterales > Syntrophobacteraceae > SbD1. The sequence goes on along the minus strand of JBEKPW010000130.1, from coordinate 8,556 downwards.
TATTTAGCGTTATGCGGCCCACCGTCCAGAATCTTTCTATATCCAAATCATTTCCGTTGTGCAGACTGGTTTGGTCAGGCTTTCACCTTTGGCAAGAAAGGTGGACTATCGCTGACCAAGAACTGGCGGCTATTACAAGGCATTGCTACTTACAGCAGCAGGGAAATGGAACAGTGTGAGGAGAGCGATTTTTTAGATAATGCAGTCTAGATCTTTAAGACTTTCGACTTTTAGAGACGGCGGTTTTCTTTGGATGGGAAGTGGAGGTAGAGGTACTCTCTATTCCACGTTTTGTCTGAGCCTTTGAGAGATACTGTGATGGTGCCCTGGAAGGAAGCTTCAAAGCTCGACCGGGCTTGAGAGGCTGAGAAGGCTTCATGCCATTTAGAGCAGCCAGCGCGGTGACAGAACATTTGTGCCTCACGGCAATGCCGGATAAACTGTCCCCGGATTTTACTTTGTATGAACTGATAGCAGAGGATCTCTGCGCTGCAGCGGCTTTGCCCACAGGTTTTTCCTCGCGCTGTGGATGTCTGGCAAGGGCTGTCAGAAGGTCAGCCCCTGTTCCGATAGGCAGGCGGAGCTCATACTTGGAGTATCCGGGAGGCGTGATAGACCGGCTCAGCTCAGGATTGCTGCTTTGGAGGATCTCTTCAGGAACCCCGATCTGTTTGCCTACCCAGGAGAGCTTCAATCCTCCCGGAACCGAAACGGTTTCCTGCAACGCAATGAAGTGCTCCGAACCCAAGCGAAAACCATAGAGATCGGGGTTTCTTATGATCTTTACAGCGGCAAATACTTTGGGGACGTAATCGCGTGTTTCGGCTGGCAAATAACCGTTTTCCATCAGATCCCAAAAGGTTTTGAGACCACTTTTGTCGAGTGCTCCTTGAACGGCGTTCTCGCCCGCATTATAGGCAGCAAGCGCCAAAGACCACGATCCAAATTGATTGTAGAGCAATGAGAGATATTTCGCGGCAGCTTTGGCAGCTCTCATGGGATGGCGTCTCTCGTCGATCCACTGATTTTGCGTTAGACCAAACCGGCTTCCCGTTTTCGGAACGATCTGCCACATTCCCACCGCGCTGGCATGCGAACGTGCAGTAGGCGAAAAACCGCTCTCGATCAAGGCGACATAGATCAGGTCCTTCGGCAGCCCCTTGAACATGAAGATTTGTTGAGCAGGCACCGCGTAGAAACGGGCACGATCAAGCTGGGTTTGAAGACTGCTATGATGCGTCTCGGAAAACCACTTTACCCAGGTATCGACAACTGGATGATCTGGGATGAGCAGATCGCATTTTGGAGCGGGATTCTCGTAGAATGTCGTTTTGGAATGCCAAAAACGCCAGACAGGATGGATAAAGACCTTACGCAGAGAATAAAAAGTTCCGCAGCCTAAAAGAAGCGCAAGGGTTCCCAGTCCAATCCATAATTTCAGTCTATCGAGGCGTTTTTTCTTGCTGCGTCGCATCAAAAGGGTTCCATAAGATCTTGAGAAATCAGATTATGAGCGCTACAAGTGTTTTCCCTTCCCCCAGGCCTGAGAGGCCTTTCAGTTGGACGAGAGTATGGAACCGATACTGAAAGTTCACCAACCCTTCTTCAGTCCATAAGCTTAAACGCTTTCTCAACCGTTATCAAGACGCCGCCCCGAACACCTTTTCCGTCGAACGATATCATCCCTCCGATCTATACGGAGACGACAAGCTTCGCCCACTGGGCATAGATGCCCTTTAGGACAAGATTGCTTCGTGACTCTTTGTGAAATAGGATCTCTCGCGCGGAGTGAATACATCATTGCAGCGGTAAGCGGGCGCAATCGCGGTATGCTAAAAATACAAGCCCTAGCGCGAAAGAGTGGTCTGCAGACAAGGATTTTCAAACATTGGGGAAAAGGCAGGAGAATCATTGTTCTCGAAAGCTGTTCGAAAAAGTCATGTACCTGCGGACGAAAAATTGAATCCTGCCCGATCACATTGTCAGGACTCAGATCCCTTCGCGCTTTTAATAACGTGAGAAGAATGGGTGACCCTTCGTTTCACATCTCTCCCCGCCTTTGAGAAATGGAACGCCAAAATCTTCGCTGTTTTCGAATCATTTGTTTACCGAATCGCAGCAAACTGACTCTTTCGAGATTGGCAAGATTTATGAAAACTTCTTCTGGCCCCAAGGTGGGAAAGAACCCCTTCTGGACGTAAACTGGGCTAAACCTTTACAAAAAGCCGCTTTCGCCACAGAATCCATGCGATTAGATACATAAACAGGATAATCAGGAGAGGGTGGAGCAAAGCAACGGTTTCCGGTTTTGCAATAGGGGTGTGGAAGCCTTTGAAAAGGTATAACTCGTAGTCTATCCCGCATGCCAGAAACATGAGTTGATTCAAAATCCAGAGCGTGGTGTCGAAGACTTGGGATAGCACGTATACGGTGATGGGATTCAGCCCGAGTATAATAAAGGGTTTAGCCCATCGAGAAAGATCCGCGATATTGATTAACCAGTGAAAGAATGCCAGGCTGACAAGAGCCACCCCCGCCATGAATATGCTGAAAGTGCTCGTCCATATGTTCTTGTTTATCGGCAGCCAGCGATCGAGTGTGTAGCCGGCGATGAGCAGAACCACGCCGGCGCATACCATTCCGACAACTTTCCTGCGCTCGGGCAAAGAAGACCTGAGCCATTGTCCCGTCAGCACTCCAAAAAGAGTGGTAGCGATTGCGGGAATTGTGCTCACAATCCCTTCCGGGTCCCATTTCCCATAATAATATGACCACATGTGCCCGCTTAGAAGATGCGAATCGAACCAGGCGGCAAAATTTTGTCCCGGTTCGAGCACGCCGGCGCCGATTCCGGGCACGGGTATGAACCGCATCATCAACCAGTAGGAGGCAAGAAGGCAGATAAGCCATAAGATGCGGCCTCTCAAATTCGCTTTGAGCACAACCAGAGATGCAAAAAAATAGCAAACGGCGATTCTTTGCAGAACTCCCGGTATGCGGACATTTGACAATGACAGGTCAAATGCTGCAAAAATATTGAGAAAAAGCCCAAGTGCAAACAGAATAATAGTTCGCCTCAGGATTCGGACCATAAACGCCGAATTTGATATGCCTTTTTCTTTTTTCTTTGCAAATGGAAAGACGAGCGAAACCCCAACTATGAAAAGAAAGGATGGAAAGACAGTGTCAGCAAAAGTCCATCCGTTCCATTCCGCATGACTCAAAGGCGAATAGACAGCCCCGGTATCCCCGGGGCTGTTCACAAGTATCATCAAGGCAATTGCAAAACCGCGAAAGGCGTCCAACGAGGCCAGGCGTCCCATAGGGGCCCCGAGCTTCTAATCGGGGATTAAGCAGGGCTGACGTTCCAGGCATTTCTCGGTCGACGATGAAAAGCATCCCTTCAGTTCCAGCTTCTCATTTTCAGGAGGCTGCTGCTTGGCAGGCGCCGGGGTACTCAATGAAACGATCCTCACTAGGCAAATCAAGACCGCATAAAGCGGCGCTTTCTTAATCTAAATCAGGTGGAGGTGATTCGGAAGGAGATAATCTCATAAGCTTACTGAAGGGGCAAGGTGAAACGTTTTCAGCCAATTGTGGGGAGAACCGGGGAACAGATAAATCGCAGGATTTAATCCCCTCTCATTAAGATGATCTGAAAGGACTGCTCGCGGGAATGAATTGGCGGCCAGTCATTTTCATTTTTATAAGGCCATTTCCAGCAATCCTGCGACCATAATTGGCAATACCTCCGATCCTCTGAGTTCACTATTCTTGCTCAGAAATGGGAACTCCTCAAGCGGTGCCTATTTTGCGTGTGCCCCAAGCATGCAGACAGGTGAGCCTCCATTGAACAGCCATCTGAAGTAGCCGGTAGATCCCGTTCAAAGACCTTTCATTCCATAAAATAGCCGAATGCCTTCATGATCATGTTTTAACTAGCCTTTGAGAAAAAAATTTCGATTCGGGCAGGCAAAAAAGGGAAACAACGGGCACACTATACCTTCATATTTTACTGTATGAGTAAATGAAAAATACATTCAAGACCTGATTTTCAAAAGGGGAGAATCTGCTACTCTTCAGCCATGAGTATGGTCTCTTTTTTTAGGAATCACAGGTGCTGATGGCCACACGCGTAGCTACGACAAGTATGAATCTATACGCAACGACTTAAATTATTGCGCAAAGACGTCGCAGAGTATCGTTTCCAATGGAAACGAGTATAATTTTTGCGTTGAAGGTCCAAAAAGAAAGATTTCAGTTTAACGAACGCTAAAGGAGGCCGATAATGAAGCGATTTCGAACAAGCAGTCTGCTTGCTGTTTTGGGAGGAGTGTCCGCGGCCGTGGTCCTTTCCTTCTTCGTGCCGATGCCGGCCCACGGGCAGGGACAGCCGGTACTGACGAGGCACACCCGTGAGGCGGTTTCAAGCGGGCAGGCGGCGTGGGTGGGCCGGCTCCCCGCAACGCAGTCCTTGCGGCTGAACATCGCTCTGCCGCTGCGCAACGAGTCGGAGCTCGACGAATTGTTGCAGCAACTTTACGATCCACAAAGCTCCTCTTACTGCCAGTTCCTCAGCGTGGAAGAGTTCACGGAGCGGTTCGGACCGTCGCAGGAGGACTACGACGCGGTGATTAGTTTCGCGGAAACATGCGGCTTGACCGTGACGGGCACCGCTCCAAATCGAATGATCGTGGATGTCACGGGGCCGGTGGCGAATATTGAGCGAGCGTTCCACGTGAACATGGGCGTGTATCAGCACCCGACAGAAGATCGTACGTTCTACGCTCCGGACCAGGAGCCAACGGCGGATTTGCCGATTGCCTTGTGGCATATTACGGGCCTTGACAACTTCTCCATCCCGCGTCCGGCCAGCCTCAGGAGATCTCCGGAAGCGAGGGGTGGCACCACGGGCTCGGGCCCCCGCGGATATTTTATAGGCAGCGACATGCGGGCGGCCTACTACGGTGTAACAGGTTCGACAGCCCTTAACGGTAGCGGTCAGTCGGTCGGGCTTCTGGAATTTGCAGGTTACAACATAAATGACGTCCAGACCTATTTTAACAACGTGGGGCAAAACCTCGCTGTCTCCATAGTTGGCGTATCAACGGATGGGTCCAGCTTGAGCTGCACGAAGAGCTGCGACGACTCCGAACAGGCGTTGGACATCGAACAGGCGATCTCGATGGCGCCGGGCTTATACCAGGTCCGCGTGTACGTATCCGATACCAGTGACGTCAGCATCTTCAACAAGATGGCTACGGACAATATCGCCAAGTCATTGAGCTGTTCGTGGGGATGGGATCCGGCTGACCCGACCAGTGACGACCCGATTTTCAAGGAGTTCGCATTCCAGGGTCAGAATCTGTTTGTGGCTTCAGGCGACAGCGGTGCGTATAGCAGGAGGTCCAGGTATGTATATCCGGCGGACGATGCATATGTCACGTCGGTGGGCGGCACGGACTTGACCACCGCCGGCGCGGGAGGCGCCTGGCAATCGGAAACCGCATGGCGCTACAGTGGCGGGGGGATTTCTCCAAACAAAATTGGGATCCCCAGCTACCAGACGACGAAGGGGGTTATCACCACTGCCAACGAAGGATCGACGACCTATCGCAATAGTCCGGACGTTGCCGCAGAAGCAAACACGGACAATTACATTTGCTACAACGGTACCTGCCAGGGAGGATGGGGCGGAACGAGTTTCGCAGCGCCCCGATGGGCCGGCTACCTGGCGCTGGTGAATCAACAATACACGACCGCGACGAAGAGTAAGAGTCCGGCCGGCGTTGGCTTCATCAACCCGACCATCTACACGATTGGGTTGGGGTCGGGGTTGACGAGCTATGGCAACAACTTCCACGACATCACTAGCGGCAGTAACGGCACCTACTCAGCAGAAATAGGTTACGACTTGGTGACCGGGTGGGGCAGTCCGAATGGGACCGGCCTGATCAACTCCCTTGTACCATAACGAGTTTGTAGAAAAAGTCCTTTTGTAGAGAGGTAGTTTCCCGACCAGTTCGGTTCTTTTCAGCTAGTTAATTTAGTCCAACGTAGAAACCCTTGCCCTGATGGCAAGGTCAGAGTTCAGTGGCTTTGCCATATGAACGCCCCATTTGCTGCATACCAAGGCTAAGTTGTATTGGCAAATCGTATAGTTTTGCGGGCTTTTGGGGTTGTTCATGTGGCTTTTCCGGGCAGAATCCGACCCGACAAAGCAGTCCGGATGCATAGCGCACAACTTGATGCATATGATCCGGGAATGAGAATACTTTAGACGACACCCTTCAGATCGAGAAAGTGGAGAGCTGTCCCACTTTGGCAGAATCTCAATTCAAATAACCATCCGAATTTGTGGAATAATCGAGGACTCTATCTGCATTTTCAACTTTAGCTTTATTAAAAAGCCCTTGTACTTTGGGAGCTGCGGAGTGAAGGTTGGCAAGTGAGTCTCTAAGCTCGTAAAGTTTTGTCTCAATCATGAATGCAAGTACCAACATCCGGTTTTCAAATCCCACCGTCTTTTCCATGATTCGATGTATCTCGTCCTGAAAAGACTGGAGATGAGGATACTGTTTCAGAAATTGCTCTCTGGCTTTGAGGGCTTCCTCCAATATCTCCTGAGAAGACCTCTCACGAAGTGCTGGTTCGTCCATTTTCATTCTCCATGTACAACAGGGCTAATGCTGTCTTCGTCAAGGCTTCTGGCAGATTCCAACTCCATCTTCATTTTGCTTCCTCACCCAACAAAGCCCAGGTCCTTAGATCTCCACGCCACCAGTGGCTATCCCTCCCCATTTCCTCGCTGGTTGCCCTTGGAAGATGCCCCACGACCCAAGATGTCGGCTCAATCCATACCCGAATATACCCTCATTTACACACGGCCACTCTAAAAATCCTTGCACAGGGACCTTTTGCCTGTATCATCCTGAGATTCACATTCTTTAGCTTTCCCCCCTGTTTGGTTACTCCCACTCGATGAGATAGAAATGAAAACCCCCAGATTGCTGCTGGTGATCGCCGTAATGGTCGGATTCGCTGCCCTTGCTTATGCTGGTTTTGATGAGGCTAAAGCGACTTATGACAGTTGAAGCAGTGTAATATTGCTACCCGTTTGCTCCCCTGCTAAATTCCCCTTGGCCCCTTCTAAATGGTGACTAAAATGTCCGTTAAGTGAAGGCTATGAGCGTTTTCAAAAGGTTAAACCGTTCCATCCCGAATTTCAAAGGAGAAGAACAATTACAAACTGGGCGAGACTTGGCGCCGGTAAGCTCCGCTCAGTTTTTGTTCAGTTGTCTTTGGGAGGGACTGCATGAGATTATGGTTACATTTTTGAAATTCGGAATTTCCATCCTGGAGATATGAAAAGTCCTGTTGAAGGCTGATTGATACAGTAATGTAGCTTCTTAACTACAGTTTAAGTGTAGGACGGCACGATGCACTGGTTCTGATATTTATGGTTGCGGATTTCTAATAGAGGGTCTTCTTAAAATTTCGAGCTTATCGAATCTATTGTCAGTCAGTCATTCCGGCCCTCCGGGAGTGGCTGTTCTCAGCAGGTCATTGTGAACAAAAAACTTAAGTGGCCCGGCAATCGACGTTCAGGCACATCTATTGCTCTCATTAAAGGAGATGGAGAAATTTACGCCGTGGCAGGTCATTGCCAAGGCTCGAAGATCGCTTGACTCAAACCGAGTATCAAAAGGAGGTCGAAAAGATGCAAAAAAAGATTTTCTCGGGAATGAAAGGCGGCTTGCTTGTATTTTCCGTATTGCTGCTTGCGCTTTGCCTGGTATCGATGGCAGCGGCAAAAAAACCGTCTTCCCCCACTCCCCCCACTTCTACCATAGATTCATATTTGGCAGCTTTGCCTAACGGTGTGCCTTTCCAAAATATCAAGAAAGCGATCGAGTTATTGGAGGCGGACGTCACTGCTTTGCAGACCGCAGTTGCCGCTCTGCAAGCTCAGATTGCTAATATCGGCAACTTCGAGTACCTGTCGCTTTCGTTTACCGCCAGCGGTGGTGTCGAGAACATTCCCATTACCGATACAAAAGGTAATGCTCCAGCATTTGCGGCAGGTGGGAAAAATGTGCGGTTCGAGGTGAGCTTCGTTCCCTCTCCTTTCGTACCACCTACCGACAGCTATATCATGGCAGCCTTGATCAGTCCTGGAACCACCAACACTAACTTCATCGGCACCAACAGCAGCGGAACGCAAACCGCCGGCAATCTTACATCGTTCCCCTCCACCACCCCTATTGCGGCAATAACCAGTTTCGCCAGCCTTGTCGCTGAAACAGAAACGACATTTGCCATTTCGACAGTCTTGGGGGCTCCGGCAGGGACATATCAGGTAAAGATTTTCTACTAATCGTAACTCCAACTCCTATTTTCACCACTCTTGCAGAGAGCCGGGAACTCGATCCGCCCCGGCTCTTACTTTTTGTCCAGGCCGCCCCTTTTCGCCATTTCCCCTTTGATTAATTTAGAATCACTGAAGTGTTGGCCGCATTATCACGGCAATTTCTCAACAAGGTCTTTCTCGGCAAT
>JBEKPW010000129.1:0-17255 GCA_049520315.1 Syntrophobacteraceae bacterium | reverse complement strand
GAAAGCAGACCTAAAACGCCTGCATTGGCGGCAGCAACACAAAGGTTGTTGTTGCTGAAAGGTCCCATGCCCGCCTGGATGATGGGGTACTTGATTCCGACCATGTCACAGAGTCTTGATTTAATCATTGGTAAATACTCCTTAGCTTTAGCTGAATGGACACTGCCAGCCTGAAAGATACGACGATCCTTTGAACGTTTGATTGACAACTTACTTGTTTTCTATATACGGAAACATGTGCATTTTCAACTATTTTGTGTGAAAATTTTCTCAGCTAATTCCTTGCAGACATGAGTTCAAGCATCCGCCAGGGCAAGGGCGCTCGCCCGTCTGATACCGCGACTTCCTCCGGTAATCAATGCGACTTTTCCTTCACACGAGAACTTTGAGATATCCATGGCTCATCCTTTCTCTCGGGTGTTAAACAAGTTGAATAATCACCCGGGCTTAGCGGCCATGCTGTTCTTGTTCCCGGCGCATGTGACGGAGCCAGCGCTCATAGTTGCCGGCCTTATTACGAAAATAATTAATGACTTCAATATGGGGCAGAATTAGGAACTCCTCCTTTTCCAATCCTTCGATGACATATTCCGCGACTTCCTCCGGAGAAAGGGCAGTTTGCATGAGAATCTTCCCTACGCCTTCGGTCTCTTCAGAGAGCATGCCGGTCCTCACTCCCAGAGGACAGAGGCAACTGACTTTGATGCCCTGGCGGGCATGGGTGATCGAAAGCCATTCCGCAAAGGCTACGGAGGCGTGCTTACTGATGGCGTAGGGCGCCGCACCGAGGGTGGTGAGCAACCCCCCGGCTGAACCCGTCTGGAGCAGGTACCCGCCGCCGCGCTCGATCATGGACGGCAGAACGGCTCGGGCGGCATATACATGGGCCATGACGTGGACATCCCAGCAACGCTGCCAATCCGAATCCGGTGCCTCAGCGCCTCCCAGCACAGAGATTCCCGCATTCGAACAGAACAAATCGATCGGGCCATAGTGACTGGTGGCAATCTCCACCAGTTTCTTAACGTCGGCCTCTTTGCCGACATCTGTGGTAACGGCAAGACCACCGATCTCCTCGGCCACCTTTGCCGCCCCTTCTCCGTTATAATCCGACACCACAATACCCTTTGCCCCCTCAGCGGCAAACCGGCGGCATAACCCGCGGCCGATGCCGGAGGCGCCACCGGTGACCACTGCAACTTTATCCCGAATCTTCATAAAATCTCCTGTGCGTTTAATCCTTCGTTAAGAACTCCTTCAATACACGACCGATCGCTTCCGGGCCTTTTCTCCCGGACTAAGCGGCCGGCATGTTTTCATTTACGGTAGATAGCATTGTAATTAACGCTATCCCGCATGAATAGTAGTTTTTATTGCCGGATAAATATAAAAACCCATGGCGCTGGGTTGGCCTATTTGAGGACGGCTGTTCATGCAGCTTCTCACGTGGATGCTCGATCATCCGGAAGCACCATTTCGAAATTATGGAAATCTGGATTTTCCTGCCCTGAAAGGGCTGAATATGATAGCCCGGGGTCAGTCCCTCGCCTTTCGGGCGCCACCCTGGGATCAGCCATATAAATATTGCCGCCGCTGGGAATCGAATTGAAATTTAGTATTGTTTTCAGTAGAATGCGAGCTTGTCCAAAAAGATCGGTGTTTTCCAAAGTCATCGGGAGGCTTGTCGTATGGCCGATTATCAACTTTTAGAGCGTATTTCACCCGAGCAACTCGGCAGGTGTGTCGAGCACCTGGCGAAGCGGATAAACAGTGACTATAAGGGCAAAAATCTTGTCCTGATCGGTATTCTTAAGGGGGCCTTTATTTTTATGGCCGATCTGGCAAGGCGTCTCGATCTTCCCGTCACGCTGGACTTTGTGAGGTTGGCCAGCTACGGGGATAAGACGCAGACTTGTGGAAATGTCAGGATCACAAAGGACATAGAGCTTCCTTTACAGGGTCGCCATGTGCTGGTCATCGAAGATATTGTCGACTCCGGTATCACTCTCAAGTGGCTGCTTGAACATGTATCGAGCTTGTGCCCTGAATCCGTGAAGGTATGCGCTCTTTTGGATAAACTTGAGCGCCGTCAGGTCGAGGTTCCCATCGATTATGTCGGAATGACGGTGGCCGGCGGTTTTCTGGTCGGCTACGGACTGGATTTTTCCGAGAATTACAGGAACCTGCCCGGCATCTATGAAGTTGTGTTCGACAAGGTCGTCTCGGGACAATATTCGTCTGCGGAAGGAAAATGATACATGCCCACGATGGTGATAACCTGTGAGTCCTGTGGAGCAAGGTACCGACTCGATTCCGAAAAACTCGACAGACCTCGAACCAAGGTGAGGTGTTCCAAATGCAAGCATATATTCGTAGTCGATCAGCCCGATGAAGACGGCCTCATTCATATCGAAATCTCCGATGAGGAAAGCGTTTTCATTCCCGGGACCATCCCTGAGGAGATTGGCCAGGCCGGAAGGGATGAGAAAAGGAAAGGAGGGTCTTTAAAGAAGAAGATATTGCTTGCCGGAGTTGCAGCAGTCCTGATACTTGCGGTAGTTGCTTTGGTTTTCTGGTCAGGCGGTTCGTTGCCGCCTTTCATGAACAAAAGCCCCGCCACTGTGCCTCCAAAGCCTGTTGTAACAATCACTGACAGCGTGCAGGCCTACTACCTGGAGAACGTGCACTCCGGTCAGGTGCTCGTAATCGAGGGCGAAGTGCTGAACGAATCCAGCACGCCCGTGAGTTTCGTAATGATCGAAGGAAAACTGTTCAACAGTAAGGATACGGTCGCACAAATCCAGCGCTGCTATGTGGGCAATTCTTTCACGCGCAAAGAAATAACGAACCTCAACCTCTCTGAAATCCAGGAAAGAATGATGAACCGGGAAGGCAAAAACCTCAAAAACGTCCGGATTCCTCCGGCCGGAAAGGCGCCGTTCATGCTCGTTTTCCATAACCTTCCCGAGGTGAGCACTCTCAGCAACTACAGTGTCAATGTCATCAGTTCGAAATCTGACTAATCCAAAGGGCTTTTCAGACTCCTTTCTTGTTCTTTAGCCAACTTATTGAACTAACGAAAGGAATTGACAAAGACGCTCTTTAAGTGTAAAAAAGGCCTTATCCAAGCTCCTGAAAAAATAGGTAAAAAATTAATCCCTAGAGGTCTCGATCATGCTGGATGTGAAATTCGTCCGAGAAAACATTGAACTCGTGCGACAGATGCTTAAGAGCCGCCAGTCTGACCTGGACCTCGATCCCCTTTTGGCGCTGGATGAAACAAGGCGGCGCATTTTGGTGGATGTGGAGCAGAAAAAGCACCGGCGAAATGTTGCGTCCGAGGAAATATCCAAACTGAAGAAAGAGAAAAAAGACGCTTCGAGTCTTGTAGAGGAAATGAAGGAACTGGGCGGGCAAATCAAAGTGCTCGATGAGGAGTTGGCCGATGTGGAGCGTAAGTTCAGGGACCTTCTCCTGATCATACCGAACATACCCGACAGTTCGGTGCCCGTTGGCAGCGATGAGAAAGACAACAAGGAAATCCGTACCTGGGGAGAAAAACCGGTTTTCGATTTCAAGCCCAAACCTCACTGGGAAATCGGGGAGGGGCTTGGAATTCTTGATTTCGAGCGTGGCGCAAAAATTACCGGGGCGCGGTTCACTCTCTACTGGGGCGCCGCCTCTGCATTGGAGCGCGCTCTGATCTGCTTCATGCTCGACATTCATACAAAGCGTCACGGCTATACTGAAGTTCTTCCGCCATTCATGGTGAACAGCGCGAGTATGATGGGCACCGGCCAACTCCCGAAGTTCAGGGATGACCTTTTCAAGCTCGACGGATGGGATTATTGGCTTGTTCCAACCGCTGAAGTGCCGGTTACCAATATTCACAGCGACGAGATTCTCGAGGAGTCCGTTCTGCCCCGATGCTATACGGCGTATACTCCATGCTTTCGCTCCGAAGCCGGTTCTCACGGAAAAGACACCCGCGGTCTGATCAGGCAGCATCAGTTCAACAAGGTTGAACTCGTCAAATTCACCAGCCCTGAGGATTCATACCCGGAGCTTGAAAGACTTCTCAAAGACGCGGAAACAATTCTTCAGGAACTCGGAATCCACTATCGGGTCGTTCTGCTTTGCACCGGGGACATGGGATTTTCCTCATCCAAGACTTACGATATCGAAGTGTGGCTTCCAGGCCAGGATACATACCGGGAAATATCATCTTGCAGCAACTTTGAGGATTTTCAGGCAAGGCGCGCCAATATCCGTTTCCGCCGAAACGGGCGAAACCGCACAGACCTGGTTCATACGCTGAACGGGTCGGGGCTGGCTGTTGGGCGAACTCTCGTGGCGATTCTTGAAAACTGCCAGCGGGAGGACGGCACCGTGGTTATTCCTGAAGTTTTGCGTCCATACATGGGAAATATGAAGGTAATCGAAAAGCTACGCTGATTTACTTCTTAAGGAGTCTCTACCATGACTAAGAGTGAGTTGATCGAGGCATTGGCAAAGGCAGAGGGGATCACGTTGAAAGCGGCAGAAACAGCGGTCAACGTAAGTTTTCAGAGTATGGAACAGGCACTCGTCAGCTCGGACCGCCTGGAAATCCGCGGGTTCGGCAGCTTTAAGGTGAAAGACTATGAGGGATATAAGGGCAGGAACCCAAAAACCGGCGCACTGATTGAAGTCATGTCCAAGAAATTGCCCTTTTTTAAAGTAGGCAAGGAACTCAAGGAAAGAGTCAACGGAGCCGACGTTATCGATGCCCCAGTCAAGGCGAAGTGAATGAAAACCTTTGGGGATTTAAGGGAATTGGGAATTGATGCCTCGATTCTCCAGTTTTTGAGTTTGCTTTATCCGGTATCCGGTGATGGGATTTGCCTTCATTCCCTGACAAGAAACAAATAAAGGTTTAATCCAATAAGGGCTACAGCCCCTGAGAGAAAAATCAGTAAATCTTGCAAAGACAAAGTTTCCCCGGCGTGTGTCATGGTCTTTTGAAGCAGCAGCAAAAAAAGAAAGAACGAAGCAATGGCAATGAGTATTTTAAATTTTTTGGTCCAGAGCAGGAAAATGAGAATAGGCAGGACTATAAGCCATGTATAGGCGCTTCTTGCCAACTGACTCCATTCAAGCTTGCGACAAGCCTCGAGCAAGGTGGGGAAATCGTTGGCTGCCAGAAAATCATAGATGCTGTTAAAAAGTTGTTTCACCGGGTCTCCTCTCAGTGCCGTGCGATCTCTAGCCTGTCAAAATCACCGGTATAGACTTCCTCGAGGACCTCGACCCTGTCGACCCGGCTCATCGGACTTCCCTCGCGACACCACTCTATCATCTTTTCGACCTTGTCCGCCTCTCCTTCTAAAATGGCCTCCACTCTACCATCAGGCAGGTTTCGAACCCATCCCGTGACTCCGATCCGATAAGCGGCGTCACGGGTGTATGCCCGGAAGAAAACGCCCTGGACCCTTCCCGTGATCCAGACGTGCACCCGATGGTTTTTCATTTAGACCTCCGCCGGAATAGTGTGCTCATCGAGCATCCCGATGAATTCCTCCTCGCTCATAATCCTTACTCCGAGCTTCTGAGCCTTGGCCAGTTTGGAGCCGGGGTCCGTGCCGGCGACGACGACATCGGTTTTCTTGCTGACGCTGTCCTTAACCCGTGCGCCTTTTGCTGCTGCTTTCTCCCCGGCCTCCGGCCGGGTCATAGAGGAAAGCGCCCCGGTGAAGACAACTGTCTTCCCTGACCAAAAGCCGCTCTGAACGGGGCGGGCAGGCTGTGGATTTTCAATTGCCAATCCGAAATCCGCCAGGTCATCGAGCAGCCTGCTGTTCTCCGGGTTTGCAAAGTAAGTTAATACAGCAGTGGCAACCTCCACGCCGATTCCCTGAATCTGCTGCAATTCCCCGGGCTGCGCCAAGCGGATCTTCTCAATAGAGCCGAAAGCCCTGGCGAGAAGGTCGGCGATGAAGGTTCCCACATGGCTGATGCCAAGCGAGTAGAGAAACCTGGAAAGCGTCGTACGTTTGCTCCCCTCGATTGCATCCAGCAAATTTCGGGCCGATTTGGTCCCAAAGCCGGAAAGATTTTCGAGGTGTTCCATCTTGAGCCTGTAGAGGTCGGAAACGCTTCGGATAATTCCTTCGTCGATGAACCTCGACACTATCCGCTCCCCAAGGCCGTTAATGTCCATGGCGTCGCGGCTTGCGAAATGCACGATCGACCCTTTGATTTGAGCCGGGCAGTTACGGTTCACGCACCTGTGGAAGGCCTCATCGGGCAGCCGCACTACCAGTTCCCCGCAGGCTGGGCAGCGCTCCGGCATCCGGAAAGGTTCTTCCTTTCCCGTTCTTTTCGATTTTATTACCTCGATAACCTCAGGGATCACGTCCCCGGCCCTGTGAACGATAACGGCGTCGCCTTTCCGGATGTCCTTTCTTTCGATTTCATCGATATTGTGGAGTGTTGCGCGCTTGACTGTAACCCCACCTACGAGTACGGGCTTAAGAATAGCCACTGGAGTAATAATTCCGGTCCTGCCGACGTTTACGTCGATATCGTGCACGTGAGTCTGGGCTTCGTCCGGACTGAATTTCAGGGCGACCGCCCAGCGAGGGCTGCGTGATTTGTCGCCTAGCTGTCTTTGCCAGGTCAGGTTGTTTACTTTTATTACGACTCCGTCAATCTCGTAGGGGAGAGATTCACGCTCTTCAGCCATTTTTTCATAGAAGTCGATGGCCTCCCCGATGCCATGACAGACTAGCGATCTGGGATTTACAGGAAGTCCCCAGCGCTGAAGCTGGTCAAGCATCTCGATCTGTGTCTCGAACTCTTTTTCGGCAAGAAACGTTCCTATGCCGTAGAAGAAGGCGCGAAGGGGCCGGCCGGCGGTAATGGATGGGTCAAGCTGGCGCAAAGACCCGGCGGCAGCGTTTCGCGGGTTGGCGAAAAAAGGCTCGCCGCGTTTGCCTCGTTCTTCGTTGAGCGCTTCGAAATCGCTTTTTTCTATAAATACCTCGCCACGGACGGCAAGTTTGGCCGGAAGCGATCCCTCGCCCGGATGAGAAAAAAGCCGCAACGGCACCGCGCGAATCGTTTTGACATTCTGTGAAACATCTTCACCCGTAAATCCGTCACCTCGAGTGCCTGCGCCGGTAAGCACCCCATTTTCAAAAACAAGCTCGACGGCGAGTCCGTCCATTTTCAGCTCTGCAACGTAGTCAACTTTCCGGCTGGTTCCAAGGAGTTTGCAGACCCTGCGGTCAAAATCAAGCGCCTCTTCCGTGTTCATCGCGTTTTCAAGGCTGAGCAGCGGCATGTCATGGCGAAAAGGGAGGAATTTTTCGATCGGCGCAAACCCGACGCGCTGTGTCGGCGAATCGGGCGTTATGAGTTCGGGGTTCCTGTTTTCGAGATCGACGAGTTCGCGGAAGATTTTGTCGTATTCAGCGTCGCTGATTTCCGGCTGATCGAGGGCGTAGTAACGATAATTGTGGTAGTCGATAATTCTGCGAAGATCTTCAATTCTTCCAAAAATATCTTCTTTGTCGATCATCCGGTCCATCCGTCTTTCGCCGGCTGCTATAAGCGGCAAATAGTCATCAATACTGATTTCATAACACTTTTTCGTGCCGCATGGAATGCGGGGTCTCTAAACCCATGCACCCATTTCATGCCTGAAATGTCGTCCGAAACGACCAGAACCACGGCAAGCTCGACCCCTCTAAATCGCGATACTGAAAAAAGTGCAGAGGTTTCCATATCTACCGACAAAACCCCCTGCGACTGGAAGGCCCTGATTTTGGCGAAAGTCTCGCGAAACGGCGCATCGGTTGTCCAGACGGTCCCCTCCCGGATTGCTTGACCCGTTGAGGTCAAACCAGTTTTCAGTGCGTTGAACAACTCGAAAGAGGGAGCACACACGGCACCAGGATAGTGACCGGAAGTCCCTTCCTCGGAAATTGCACCCGAAGGAAGGACGATGTCGCCGATTCGCACTTCATTGCGCAGAGAGCCGCACCAGCCCGCCGCGATAAATTTCCTTACCCCGAGGGCGATCATCCTCTCGAGAACCAGAACCGCCTGGGGAGCGCCCAGCATCGGACCGGCAAGAGCGACGTGCGCCCCCTCATAAGCGCCGGTGAAAACCCCGGAAAGATAAAGATCGTGCGAGCGTCTGAGGGGCTGTGGGAAGCAGGCCGAAATGGTTGCCAGGTCTTCCGGACTGAAAAGCAGGATTGCAAGGTGGGGTAGGCTTTCTTCATGTCTGCCCCTCCTCGGTTCTATCACGCATGAGTGTTCTTCAGCAGGCATATGTTAGATCGACTTGTCATACCATGTAGGGGAGGGCCTTATGCCCTCCCGAAGCACCCGTCTTGAACGCAACTCCGTATCATACCATGTAGGGGAGGGTTTTATGCCCTCCCGAAGCACCCGTCTTGAACGCAACTCCGTATCATACCATGTAGGGGAGGGTTTTATGCCCTCCCGAAGCACCCGTCTTGAACGCAACTCCCTATCATACCATGTAGGGGAGGGCTTTATGCCCTCCCGAAGCACTCGACCAGCCATTCTACTTCTACTTCCATCGGATTTCCAGCAGGATCGACGCCGCGATGCGGAGGCGCAGAGGTACCAGGTTGCCACGCGAAGCCGCGAAATTCTCGCGCGCAGACGCGGAAGCGCAGGGGGAGCCAATTTTCTCTCGCAAATGGGGTTCCCGGACGACCATCCGGGACGCGGAGGAAGGAGGAGCAAAGAGGCGCAATCCTATGCACGATTGAGCCAACACCAGAGATACAGATTATATGTTGATAAATCCGGAAGTACAGTGGCAAGCTACCTTCATTTCTTTCCAGTTACTTCCAGCCCTTTCTCTTTTAGCAGTTGCCTAAGCCAGATGCACTACCCTCTGGAAAGAGTGCAACGTATCAGAAATCTCGTGACGCCATCCTGGCAAGGTTGTATCCTGCCCACATCCAGTACGGCCCTGCTACTGTGGTAGTGTGAAATAAGTGAAGTGTTTTTGTGGATTATCTCGGTAACATTGGCTAACAATGGCCGCCAGTCGGGTTTTGTTAGCCTTCTGCGCATTCGGTGGGGTACTATGAACTCACAGAACACAGTTGCTCGAATCATTCGTGTTTTTGTCTCATCTCCGAGTGACGTCGCCGAAGAGCGCAATGTGCTGGATGAAGTGGTAGCGCGCATAAATCGAACTGATGGGCAAGTACGCAAGGTGCGGCTTGAATTATGGAAATGGGAAAAGGACACGGTCCCACATATCGGTCCAAAACCACAGACCGTCATCGACGAGCAGACACCACCGCACTATGACATTTATTTAGGGATAATAAAGCACCGCTTCGGCAATGCAACCGGCCATTATGGGTCGGGGACGGAGAAGGAATTTCAAGATGCCCTCAAACGCTGGGGTAAAGTTGGGATTCCGTGGATGCTATTCTATTTCGGCAAGGAAGCAGTCGATCCAGACGAACTCGACTTGGATCAGTATGCCATGGTCCGCAAATTCCGTAAGAAGTTGGAGACCACTGGACTCTATGCAACTTACGAGGGCGTCCGGGGATCGAAAGATTCCTTCTTTGAAAAAATCGACGAGCATCTGCGAAAGGTTCTGCAACTGCTCGTGCCTCTCACTGTGGGTCGGACTTCGGTTCTCCCAGTAGATCCAACCCGGTATCTGCGTGATTTGCTCGCGAAAACTTCCTATATCGACATACGTGGGCTGCAGATAGGGCAGAAACGGGCGCATCGGGTTCCGATCGAGGACCTCTACATCTCGCTTACGACTACGGCGCCAGAGGCCTACACTGAGAAAATACTAAAGACCAGCCATGAAAAACAACCAAGGGCAATATTTGTCAATTTAGTCGATGAAAAGACGTTGCCACTAGATGCTGCCTTACAAAATAATCATTTGGTTGTGATCGGCGACCCCGGTGCCGGCAAGACCACTTTCTTACGGAGGGTTGCCTATGCGCTATGTCAGATGGGGCTGGGAGACCTGCCCGAAGTTGTCGAAACCAGTCTGGGTATCAGCAAGCCTATGTTTCCTATCATGGTCAAACTGAGCGAACTCGATGAGTATATAACGCGCAGCAAGAATGATCAGAACGCCCCAGCGGGTGATGTTTCGGCCGACTGGCTGCCGGCTTACCTGGCCGCGAGCGGGGATAAAGGGTGGGGGCTCGATGAGAACTTTTTCCGTAAGAGGCTCGAAGGCGGTTCTTGCATGGTGCTACTGGACGGCCTTGATGAAGCTCGGGACCGAATTGCCCGCGCGCGTCTCTCACGGCTGATTGAAAATGTGGGTAGATCCTATCCTGGCTGTCAATTGATTGTGACCAGTCGGCCTGCCGGGTACGAGGGTGAAGCGTGCCTACCTGACTTTGCCCATGCCGAAATCGACCCACTGTCCGATCAAGCTGTAGAGACCTTTCTTTCCCGCTGGTGCGAAGCTCTCTTCAGGGAAAGCCCAACGACTGCCGCAGATCACTGCTCGGAACTGCTTGGGGCGCTTCATAAACGGCCTGAAATCCGTAAGATAGCTCAAAACCCGGTAATGGTTACCGCTATTGCAGTTTTGCACTGGAACGAGCGCAGGTTACCGGAACAACGGGCCGATCTCTATGAATCAATAATTCGCTGGTTGTCACGTTCACGCGAACAACGTCCCGGTCGAGAGAAGGCGGAAAATACTTTAGTCTTGCTGCAGGAACTCGCTCTTGCCATGCAATCAAATCCCGAAGGCATTCGCACGGAGGTCTCAAGACGCTGGGCGGCGGAAAAGATTGCTCCCGAATTGGCATCCGGAAAGCTCGACAAGGATTCAATCTCTCGTGCCGAGTCATTTCTCGACGCTGAGGAGATTGACAGCGGCATTGTGGTGGGCCGTGGAAACGGCGTGCAGTTCTGGCACCGCACTTTTCAGGAATATATGGCTGCACGCGCAATAGCGGCACGGCCTGACTCCGACCAACAAAGTCTTTTATGGGGCACCCCCATCAAAGCATATCGCCCGGAGTGGCAGGAGGTGATGCTCCTTCTGGCCAGCATACTTCACCAGCAGGGGCGAGCGAAAGTGGATAACCTGGTCCGTTCTATGATAAAAACCTCCACGAGCGAAACAGACGCTTTTGCCAGCCTACTGGCTGTCATGCTGCGAGATTTAGAGCCGGTAGGGTATAGACCCCCTGATCGTGAGTGCGACGGATGGATGCAGCAAGTCATAGAACTTTTTGAGCACGCCGAGTCGCAAGCTGTTCCTTCCTTAACACTTATTGCGGCTGCTGAGGCTCTCAGCAGGGCTAGCGATAACCGTCTCGATTTCCGCCGTGCGGATTACTGGGTGGGGCTTGAAGCTACTGAATTCATGCTGGGATCACAATCAACAGATCATGAAGGGGCCAATTACGATCCAGAAGCTCCTGACGACGAAACTGTCCGCAAGGCGCTCCTCGACAGCTTTTTGATAGCTAGGTTTCCGGTTACAGTTGAACTATATCGCAAGTTTCTTGATTCGGGCGGATATAGGCAGAAAAAATGGTGGCAAGCGGGTGGATTTGGTGAGTTCTCTAAACCCAAAAAATGGGAGGAACAGTCGCAGTATCTTTCGCGCCCGGTAGTTGGTGTGAGCTGGTATGAATCTGCGGCATTTTGTCGTTGGGCTAGCTGCCGGTTGCCCACTGAGGCAGAGTGGGAGAGGGCCGCACGTGGTCTAGTCGGCCGCAGATATCCCTGGGGACATGAAGATGCCAACCCATCGCGATTGAACTCTCGTGAGAGCGGGATTAACGAATTGACTCCCGTCGGCCTCTATTCACGGGGGGCGACACCGGACGGAATTTTCGATATGGCTGGAAACATTTTGGAGTGGTGTGCTGACTTGCATGGAGCCTATTCAACCGAACCCTTGGGTTTAGTACCGAAAGAGATCCGAAGCCGAGTATACCGAGGGGGATGTTGGTTTGATTTTGCCAACAGCTGCCGCGCTGCTTACCGACGAGGTTGTGAGCCTGAGGACCGGAGGGGTGTGTTGGGATTTCGCATGGCCAAGGATTCGCGCGCCTAGAGGTTGTGACTCGGGCTGTACCCCAGGTTGAGAAGGAGTATCGCCGAGCTTGAAACGCGCCCTTGCGCTGTTTTGAGTCGAGCCAAGTGAAATGCTTGATCTTCGGTAAAGAGAAATGATGACAAGAGCTCTTTAGTGGCTCAGAGTGTTTGTTTTGGTGCCGAAACGCGCTCTCTGAAGGTACCCTGGAAGGGGCTCTGCCGGCATTTCGCGATCAAGAAATCTCCCTGTGTTGAGGAACGCACCCCTCAAGATGTCCAAATCATACTGAATCTACACTGCCCATTCCGGGACTAAAATATTGGTAAGGGTGACTGGGGGCTGCTTTGGTCGTTTCCTCGTGTCTTGTGAGTTTGGCAAGGATGCCCGGAATCCTCACCGCCATCTGAGAAAACACATCGAATCGGACATCCCGTGATTGACGCCATCTCGATATGATCGTATCCTGCCGGAAACGATTCATGCGCACGGATCATGATTTGGCTATCTGCCTCGTCTTCGAAAGCGTAGTTTGGTCTGTCTCTCCAGACTGTATAATTCATTGTTCAGCTGCCTGGCCCGTTCAATGAATGAACAGGACGAAAATGGACGCGTTTGCAGGAATCGATGTTGCATTTGCGAAAAGGAAGTATCTTCCGATTTCCGTTTGCGTTTGCCGCAACGGAAACCTTCAGCCACTACATCTCAGGAGCCTGAATACCCTTGCTCCGCCTCGTGGGCACGGCAACGCTAAGATTCTGGATAATAAAACGGTAAGGGATTTCGCTGAATCGACCTCCGGATATCTACGTGAGGTGGAAAAGGCCTTCAGTGTCAAAATCCGACGAATTGCCATTGACGCGCCAAGCGATCCCAAGGCCGACCAAGTGGTCCGCCGCGAGGCTGAGAAAGGTCTCCATAGGAAGGGTATTAGTTTGCCACGCCCGATACTCGCCAGTTCAACACCATCCGTGCTAAAGCAGAGGATCATCTGTCACGCGGTGGTGAAGATTCCAGTATGCCTCATGCAAACCAGTTATGGATGCTTGTCGGGTTTGAACTGTTCAAGCGACTTCGCCAAGAGTGGGAATGTCTTGAGGTGTTCCCGCAGGCGATTGCCGCAACGCTCGAATCTACGAAGATCCACAAGAGCAAGACGGAAGGACTTCTTTGCCAGTTGTCGGCAGTTGCGCGGTTCACGGGGTGGCCGGAAACAATATGCAACTCGAGCCTCAAAGACATTGGATACGGAAGCCTCCACGACAAGTTGGATGCATACCTATCTGCGTGGGTCGCAAGTCTTGAAATTGACCAACGAGAAAGTATAGGCGCTCCACCGAACGATGTGATTTGGATTCCTTTAGTCAGGTCTGCGCTGAACAAAGAAACGAAGTGAACAAATGACCGTGACTGCTATTTTTAAGCTCAAGGGTGTGATTTTGTGAAGCTGATTTTTGCACTCGAAGGATTAGTATGAGAGATCTCAATCTAAGACCAGAATATTCAAATAGCCACGCATTGATAATTGGCATTAATGACCATCAACACGTTTCCCCGCTGCACCATGCGGCAAACGATGCCAGGGCTGTTGCTGATATTCTCCAGAGGACTTTTCTTTTCGCTGCTGATTGTGTCAGATTACTCTTAAATGAACAAGCAACAAAGGCCAATATACTCTCTGCCTATTTGGGATATTCCTCCATCGCAGACCCGGACAGTCGCCTGCTGGTTTTCTTTGCAGGGCACGGGTGTACCAGAACAGGAACCAATCGTGACATTGGGTTTCTCATTCCCTACGACGGACGTACGGATGATCTGTCTACGCTGATTCGTTGGGAGGAATTTACTCTCGCCGCAGAGCTCATTCCTTCTAAACATGTCTTCTTTATTATGGATGCCTGCTATGGAGGTCTTGTATTCAACAGGTCGGTTGCGGCTGGCAGCCTTAGATTCTTAAAAGACATGATGATTCGCCCTGTACGACAAGCCCTAACAGCTGGGAAACAGGACGAACCAGTGGCCGATAGTGGAGGACCACGGCCGGAGCATTCAATCTTTACAGGCCACCTTCTGGATGGCCTTGAAGGTGGCGCCAGGGCTCCAGAAGGCCACCTTTCAGCAAGCGGCCTCATGTCATATGTATATAAGAAAGTCTCAAATGACATTCACTCAGCGCAGACCCCTCATTATGGTTTCTTAAGCGGAGATGGTGATTTCGTATTCGACGCTCCTGCACTTAAAACGCTTGAGATCAGCGATACAGCCGAAAGAGATGAACTTATAACTATCACCTCCCTGGAGATACCAGAACAGAATGACATCGAGGCGGACCCTTGTTCGGTAACAAAACGGTATCTGTCTGATCCAAAATCGACAATTCAGCTCCATGATCTTGTGGTCCATTTCGTACGCAAAGTAATAATTGAGACTCAGAAGGAAAGATTCCCAGTTCAGGGCACTGGTTTTTCCGTCGAAGAGTTCACAAGGAGACTCCAGTTTTGTGAAAATGCGACACAAGATCTAAGACGTGTTCTGGCTTCGATAGCATATTGGGGAACCAATGTTCATCGGCCGATACTCACAAAAGCGGTCTCGCGAGTGACAGATCACCTCGAATTTGAGAGTGGATTGGTAATATGGAATAGTCTCCGATGGTATCCTACAATTCTCCTTTGCTACTCTTCCGGCATTGCATCAGTAGCCAGCGGACAGTATGAGAACCTCAGTGCCATTCTCAACGCGCAAGTCAGACCGTCGACGTCCAGATCAAAATACAGCGTACTTGGGCTAGCTATTGGTGACGAAATACTGGAAATCGAGAGGTCTGGCGCTTTCAAGCAGCTTCCCGGACATAATAGATACCACGTGCCCCGGAGCGAATACCTCTTCAAGCTCCTACAACCAGAGTTGGACGATGACTTGTTCTTGGGTAAGGAATACGAGACCATGTTTGACAGCTTTGAGGTAATGCTCGCTCTGGTCAATGCTACTGTCCACAAGAAGGACGACGGGCATGTTTGGGGTCCCGTAGGTCGCTTCGGCTGGAAATACAGGGCAATAAATCCACTGGGCAACACTGTTCAGCAAGCCAAAGATGAAGGTAGGGATTGGCTTCCTTTTAAGTCGGGCCTGTTTGGAACTGACTTTGACCTTTTTCTGTCGGCGGCCGAGGAATATGTGCAGTCGATTGCCGGCACCGGTTGGTGGTAGCGAAAAAGTGTCGCATCTTCAAACAAACGGTTCAACCGGACCCCGTAACTACGCGAAGCAATCGCGTGGTGCTGTCCGGAAGTCTTGTGGCCGTGTGGTTGATAGGTGGTTAACCGTTACGTTAAAAGGCTTGA
Organism: Syntrophobacteraceae bacterium; assembly: GCA_049520315.1. Taxonomy (GTDB): domain Bacteria; phylum Desulfobacterota; class Syntrophobacteria; order Syntrophobacterales; family Syntrophobacteraceae; genus SbD1. The sequence goes on along the minus strand of JBEKPW010000129.1, from coordinate 1,835 downwards.
CTATATGCGCGAAGATCTGAAAAATAAAATCCGGGAATGGCCTGATAAACAAGGATACCCTTTAGAAATGACGGTGGCCCGTGCCTTTCAAGAGGCAGGATTCTATGTATCGAGTTCAGAGTACTATCTTGATGCTGATGAAAAGAAGCCTCGTGAAATAGACGTAATCGCCTCTCAAGGCGGTGCCCACGCTGTGCCGGGCCAACAAGCACATGTTGTACCGATAGAACCCAACCATTTGGCGTTGGGTTAGGGTCAATCTATGAACGACGACCATCCGCCTTGGTTGAAGGCTATGCAAAACGGGACTATAGGCGAAGCCCGATCAAGAGCATTCCTCGGTCAGGGGTCGAGCCAAACCAACTCCAAGATAACTATGGACAAATGTTCAAAAAACGGGGTTTTGAAACGCTTAAAAGCCCATTTTTGCCATTGAAATCATCACTGTAAGGAATCAGCAGGTTCGCTGAGGCTCGATTTGCCCGTTCCGGAAATCCAGCGGTACTTCTCGTCTTTCTCAAATTCGCCCTTCATGATCTCAACATAGTTTCCGCTCATTATCAGCCCCGTACAGAGATAGGAAGACAGAATACGGAGGAAGGAAGTTCCACCCTCCGTCCTCAGCCCTCCGTCATAATTCCTCACTCCTCACTCATCACTCATCACTGCCCTTTTGCATTTTGCCGTTTCTGGTTGTCGCTTCTCGTTGCCGTTTCTCGTTGCCGCTTCTGGTTGCCGTTTTGCAGGTCCAAATCATCCCGCGGTATAATATCGTCGAATTAAACAGGGTATCGGGTTGCGGGTTTCCACTCAGTCCTGCGGCCTCACAAAAGATCAGCCGCGAACCGGGCACTCACAAAGCGCCCTCACAAGGGATCGGGCGCGAACTTGAAGCATCTGGCGTGCTTCCACTGTGTACAGCGCGAACCCGAAGCGCAGTGAGGGTTCCGCGCCCGGACTAGAAGCATCAACCAGCGGTTAGAATGTTAAGCCCGGACCTGAACGAAGTGAGGGTGGGCACTCACAAAAGATCGTGCCCGGACTTGAAGCATTGAGCTACCGGTTGGACGCGAACTTGAAGTATCTAACATTGGCTGGAACGGTTAGCGCGAACCTGAACGTAGTGAGGGTTCAGTGGCGCGTACTACCCGGAGCAACAGTACGACCAGATTGCCCAGCGCCGGACCGGAGATCCTCAGCACTCAGTCCTGAGTGGATGGAAACAGTTGCCCAAAAGTTTCTCATATGTTTCCAAGGTGTTTCCATATGTTTCCATATGTTTCCATGGCACAGAAAAGGATCGAGGGCATCGGCTGGGGGCAGCTAATCGAGATGGCAAGCCGCTTTCTTCGGCTTTCGCCCTCCTTCCCCGGTCTGCCGGCCCAACTTCTCGATCGCGTTTCGCGGGCCGCGTCGTCGAGTGGAAAATGTTTGTGGTGCTCATTTTGAGGCTCAACCGGGCTATGACGGCAGTCAACCAAAAATTCCTATGATGTTTCCAGGATGTTTCCATGGCAAAGAAAAAGATTAATGATGACACACTCTTACAATTGATCCGGGATGGAAACAGCCCAGCCGAGGCAGCGCGCCGGCTTGTGCGCGCTCGGGGTCGTACCTAGCGAAGTGATTGATCTTCCATGAAAAGAAGCGCTGGCAAGGCCATTTCCGAGGCTTAGAGGCCATTTTTGGCATCGAAATTGACACTCTAACCAAGACTAGTAGGTCGATTCCTAAATAACATAGCAATAAGTCATGCTACTGAAATGGTATCAAGTCCGTATTTCCATCGAAAAATAACGGGTGACTCGTTGATCTCATCTAACCATTTGAGGATT
>JBEKPW010000128.1:0-16868 GCA_049520315.1 Syntrophobacteraceae bacterium | reverse complement strand
TCCAAGGCGGACACTCACTTCGTCGCGTGTCCCCGCTATGCGCCGAGTCGTCACAAAACGCGGTCACTTGACTTTGTTAACTCCTGTAGTTCCATGATAATTGGGGTATGTGCTTCTCATTTCAATATCCGTGTGCATCCGTGTCCATCTGTGTCTAGGTTTTTCTCTTTCCTTAAGGTGCATGAGGGTACGCATTTGCCGGATGAACCTGAATTTTGCGATTTTCCAACATATGATTTACTATTTTAAACAGATTGTTGAGATGGCATTTTAGTTTGTACTATTCCTCGCAATATTAAGGCGAATGGGGACCGTATGAACCTCTACTTCGGAACCAGCGGCTACTCTTACAAGGAATGGAAGGGCAATTTCTATCCCGGGGACCTGCCCGGAAATCGAATGCTCAACTATTATGCCGGCCGTTTCCGCACCGTCGAGATCAACATCTCTACAACTATTTTAAAACATTGCTGGAATTGGCTGTTTAGCTTGTGCTATTCGTCACAAATATTCTGGTCGAGGCTAAAGCGGATGGGGACCATATGAACCTCTACGTCGGCACCAGCGGTTACTCTTACAAGGAATGGAAGGGCACATTTTACCCTGTGGACATGTCCGCGAAGGGGATGCTGCATTATTACGGTGAGCGTTTTAAAACGGTTGAAGTAAACAATACCTTTCACCGTATGCCCAAAGTGGACGTCCTGGAACACTGGGCGACCGAAGTTCCCCCTGATTTTAAGTTCGTACTGAAAGCCCCGCAGCGGATCACGCATTTTCAACGCCTCAAGGACGCGGGAGATTCCGTCTCATACCTGCTGGAAGTTGCCGGGGTGCTGCGTGAGCGACTCGGAGCGCTGCTCTTTCAGTTGCCACCGAACCTGAAAAAAGATATGCCAAGGCTACGAGATTTTCTCGCGCTCCTACCTCCCCTGCCCCGCACGGCATTTGAATTCCGCCATCAGTCATGGTTCGACGATGAGGTCTTCGCCCTCCTGAACGAACACCAGGCCGTGCTGTGCATTGCCGAGGCGGAGAACGACCTTGAGGTACCCTTTGTCGCGACCGGGGATTGGGGTTACCTGCGGTTGCGGCGGCCAGACTACGATAATGCGGAGCTCAGGAAGTGGGTACATCTTGTGCGGGAACAGAGTTGGCAAGATTTGTTTGTATTTTTCAAACACGAGAATGAAGGAAAGGCTCCTGAGATGGCGAAAAGGTTTCTTGAGTTGGCTACGTGAGTTGAGTTTCCTGGCTTTGTACTGTCAAACCCCACCACAGACAAAGGAAGAAGCACATCATCTTCCATCCAAACCTCTTCCACCTACACTTGTATCCATGTCACACCCCAAACGCAGATAGCATGACACCATGCGCCTCGTATCCGCCTTCAAGGTCGAAGAAGAAGAACTCGAAGATGCTCGTATTCGTGAAAAGACCAAATCTGTACAAGGGCGGTAGCATGACCTGTCTGAGTCCTGTAATTGTATAAATCGGCTGGTTATGAGAATTGCAGAAAAGGCGTGAAACGCTTGAGCCGCAGAATGGGAAACGCTGGCTGGAGTTGAACCAGTGCATCGCCGCACTGGGCCAATATTTTCAGACTCGGGGGAACCAGAGGTTTTTGGTTCCCTTTTGTTGTTCAGTCTAAATCATGATCCAATCACAATCACCCGAAGGCTCTTCTTATCCCTGTAACATGGAGATGACCGACTGGAAGCAGATCTCCGATCAGTTTCAATCACCCGAAGGCTCTTTTTATCACTGCAACTGGATCAACAAGACCCCTGACGAGATCATGTACGACATGTTTCAATCACCCGAAGGCTCCTCTCATCCTTTACAACGTCAGCAAATTTGTTTCAACTGGTGGTTATTTGAACCCGTTTCAATCACCCGAGGGCTCTTCTTATCCCTACAACTCGCAATTGACGACATCGACAAGCTTCAGTAGGACCTGTTTCAATCACCCGAAGGCTCTTCTTCTCACTGTAACCATCAACATGACTGCCGGGCAAGCTGAATATGGTATCAAGTCTCAATCACCCGAAGGCTCTTCTTATCCCTGCAACTGGCCGGGTGTAAACAAGTTTTTTGGCATGGGGTAGTTTCAATCGCCCTAAGGCTCTTCTCATCCCTGCAACCAGGAGGCGCTTTTAACTCTCAATCAACCTTCGACACATTTCAATCACCCGAAGGCTCTTCTATCTCTGTAACCCAAGTACATAGCGTGGATCGACGCTGATGTCAAATTGTCTCAATCACCCTAAGGCTCTGATTATCAATGCAACATAAGTGGCTATTCCGGCATCTCCGGGTACTCAGGTTAGTCTCAATCGCCCTAAGGCTCTTCCTATCTCTGCAACCACAACGGGGGAGATGCTAAAAGTCGCTGAAATCCTCTAGTCTCAATCACCCGAAGGCTCATTGTATCTCTTAAACGCGTTATTCACATGAAGCGCCATCCGCTCTTCTCTTAGTCTCAATCACCCTAGGGCTCTTCTTATCTCTGCAACGGCACCTATTACGCTCATGTAAATACCTATGAATGGAAGTCTCAATCACCCGAAGGCTCTTCTTATCTCTGCAACCTGGTGTACGGTGGAATTCAGTGGTACTGGGTAGAGTTTCAATCACCCGAAGGCTCTGGCTATCTCTGCAACTTCTTCCTCCTACTAATAAAATGTCCAAAATTCTTATGTCTCAATCACCCAAAGGCTCTGGCTATCTCTGCAACCCCCGAAATCGAGCAGCCGACGATGCCCGGAATCAATACGTCTCAATCACCCGAAGGCTCTGGCTATCTCTGCAGCCTCCTTCTCGCTCTCCTTTTGCTGCCGGTTGAGGCGTCTCAATCACCCGAAGGCTCTGGCTATCTCTGCAACTGCCATCACCGATGTTGTTGACTACACGGTGGAGGAGTCTCAATCACCCGAAGGCTCTTCTATCTCTGCAACCCTTACCCTTTCCGGGCTACGCCTGGTCGATATTCGCCATGCTGTTTGCGAGACCTCGTCTGGATCGGGCTAAAATTGCCAAGAGACTCGGCATTACGTTGCTTGGACATGTCGTTTTCCTCAATTTTTTAAAGAACTATCCTCTGCGAGGGGTGGCCTGGATTTTCATATCACCTGAGCGCTCGCGTGGGTGCGGCAGAAAAAACCAAACAGCGTTTTGGACGCCCGACATCATAGCACACAAGACTGGCGTGCTGATGGCTTATTTCCGCTTCCCCTTCGCCGCAAAGTTTTTCTTATCGGTGCAAGCCATAACAGCAACCGGAAATTCGAGCGCCCAAGTCAGGGTTCCTTGGACTGGGTTCTGGAATGCACTTTAATCAGCAGATGGAAGAGGGAGATCTGCAATCAGTCCGCCTCGCCGTTTCACCATGTTTCCTTTTGGCCCATTCACCCATTTACCAATTCACCTATTCGCCTGCCCCATCTCACCCGAAGGCTCTTCCTCTCGCTGCAACTGATGGAACTGGAAACATTGATTGGATTGATGAATTATTGTCGCAATCGCCCGAAGGCTCTTCTTATCTCTGCAACGTCGAAGACGTCGATGGCGGACATCCGAGCTTATCTGCGCTGATCTCAATCACCCGAAGGCTCTTCATGTCTCCGCAACCTTGAATCCGATAGCCAGTGGCAAAACCGGATCGTGCTATCTCAATCACCCGAAGGCTCTTCATGTCTCCGCAACCACAAACCTGGCTTCCTATTTTCTGATCACCGGCTGATCTCAATCACCCGAAGGCTCTTCATGTCTCCGCAATCTGGTACGTAGTAAACCGCACGAACTCGCCCTACATATCTCAATCACCCGAAGGCTCATCTCATCTCTGCAACTGCATGTACCCACTCAATACGCCTATTCCTGGTGTGGCTCATTCTTAATCACCCTAGGGCTCTTCTTATTTCTACACAATAATCCAGTTGGTGTATGTACGATAATTATACAAATACGTCTCAGTCGCCCGGAAGCTCTTTCTTCCTCTGCAATCTGGAACAATACCCAAGTCGCAATCTAGTCGGGGTCAGAACGGGTCGTGATCGAAGATCACTACGTCTCCTGTTACCGGAGAGCGGTAGATGAGCTTTTTCGCCTTGCCGTGGAGTGCATGTGCCACCGCAAGGTAAAGCCAGACAGGGGCTTTGCCCGTTAGAACCACCACGCTTCCTTCTCCCCCCAGCTCAACGGATTTCCCTAGATACCTCGGTAGAGCGGGCAGCTTTGCCGTGCCGTCGAATAAAGTGCTGAGATCGATTACTTTCGTGGTAGCCATTCTATGATCTACTCTTAGTCTCTTGAAGCCTGGCGTAAAGCTCCAGAAGATACTCACCCATCTTGTCCATCACGATCTCGGGGGTAATCGCAAGAGGGATGACGCCATAATTTTTCTGCTCCACGTATTGAATGTCAGTCGCGGAGTCGAGAGCGCCGAATGTTAAGCCGATACTGATAGGTTTGGTCCCGCCCGTCACATCCACGATGATGTCAGATCTCTTGAGATTCAAAGTGTTCAGGTTTTCGGCTGAATAAATTTTGGAGAGCTTTGCTTTGGTCATTTCGATCATTTCGAATTCACTCTGCTTCGGATTAGAATCAAGGTGGCACAACTCGCTGTTCTTACAAACCTTCACGCCCGGCATATATTTCTTCACAAACTCCTCGATGCATTCACGGAAGGGCTCGCTGTCACCGGTGGTGAGAGGCCAGACATGTTTCAACAAACCCTTGTGATGGTAGATCGCTTTGAACAATTGACCAATGCTCCATTCGGAGTAAAGCGTTTCCGGCTCGGTCGAACCCTGGATGGCAGTGATAATCTCCTGATGAGCTTTTCCTGGCGTGCTCAAAGCCAGGATTACCCCTTTGTGGGGAACAACGTGATCGGGTTTGCCCGATCCAGTGGGTGCAGCACTAATCATAGAAAGGACCTTCGGGCATACGTAGAAGATGATCACACCTACAAAAGCGACAAACGGAAACAAGTACAGAAAGAGGTTCCGCCAATCCGCAACGAGAGGTCCCTCCATGAACAGAGTCGGTAAAAGCTTCCAGAGCTCGAAGAGGCCGTTTGTAGCAACTCCGAACCAAGTTAGAACTCCGATCGTTATGAGCAGATTCTTGCGAGTGATGGTCTGATCACTCAAAAAAAGCCTAAGGACATTCATGTAGACTGTCTCCCAGTAGGTAATCTTGTTAATCAGGGCGGATGTGCCGCATGATTCCCTGCTATAATCACCCGAAGGCTCTTCTTCTCACTGCAACGTCATCAACTTATTATGACGAGCTATAATGTAAAGGAGCCTCAATCACCGGAAGGCTCTTCTTATCTCCACAACCGTATATGAAATACTTGATGTCATATTACCAACATCCTACCGTATCAATCACCCGGAGGCTCTTAAAGTGGGCTCTCTAATTTACAGAAGCATCTCTATTCGTTTTTGAAAAGCATGCTTTTGCCAAATACTCGCTGCTTTCATCCTGCCGGAAAGGATTCGGGCGATTTGGCGACATTCTTCCTCATCTTCTAGGTTCTCCAGAGCACTGAGGAAACGGTCCAGAGTAAGCTTATCCTGAATGTTAATTGATTTAACGTGCAGGAGAAGGTCGGTTGAAGTGGGCGCAACCGGAGGAGGTAGGGGCTGTCTGGGCTTCGGAGTTATCGCTCTTTCTATTGACTTGGGCGGTTCCACAAAATCTTTCAGAATGACAGCCGGTTTTTCTCCCGCTTGGCACACCGTCAACCAACCCAAGGGAAGCCACTGGGCCTCGGCCTGTCTCCAAATTCTTCTCGATTTGGGTGCTGGAGCATTGGGCCGCTCATCGCCGCAGATGTCCCTTATCTCTTGGCGGAGCTTTTCTTTGAAGAGGTGATTAACCGTAGTTCCGAGCATTCCCGATCCGAATCCGATCCTGATGAGGTTCCCTGTCAGGCCCTTGTACCACGAGTGAAGCGATTTCGCAGCCACTGGAGCATCCTCATGTCCTCCAGCTACGTGAGACAGAAAATCGATTTCGTGTTCGACCAGGCGGGCATTCATATTGTGAGCAGAGTTCAGGATTTCGGCGCAGCCTGCAACCGGGAGGCTCCGATGGGAGTTTTCTTCCCTGAATTTGCTCAGAAGGTTTTGATCCCATAAGAGCTCTACGCGGAAAATCCCTTCAACAGCAGCTTCCACCCAAATTTCGAGTGTTCCACCAGCGTCTCGGTCCCGTCTTCTCTTCCCGCTCCAGGAAAAAATTCCTCCGCCATTCTTTGACAGGAACTGGAGGGGAATGATCCGTGTCTTGACTGTACCAACCGGATAAGCGTCACGAAGGCTGAGGCATCGAAGCAAGTCTTTATGCGGGGCTTGGTCTGTCCCCCGCATGTCATAGTCTGCCAATAGGCTCTCTTGCAGCCATTTCAGGGAGTAAAAAGGCCTGAGTCTTCTGTCTTGCCTTATTTTCCTGAGACCATCTTCGGCTTTCTGCTCAATCCTTTTCTTCGCCTCCGGGTCGTTTGCAAGTATTTGATACAGCAATGTGGTTCGCAAAACACCCTTCAGAGAAGAGCCTGGGATGTAAACCTGATTTGCTCCGTCTCGAATGAACGGCCTGAACTCCTTCATATTGGAGGCTCCGCCGTTGATCGCTGAAGAGCTGATCTCCCGTGTGGCTTTTTTGAAATCAAGCCTCTGTAATTTTGATAGAAAATCAGCCATACCAATGAATGATCCGCTTCCGACATGCCGGACAAACTGATCGACTACCATGTCACCCTTCGAGGCGAGAAACCTGCCGAAGGCGTCTTCCTTAATGATATGCGTCCGGCCCTCCAGGTGGACGAAATCCAGGGCTGTGAGCTTCCCTTCCCTGGTACCAATGTGTACCGGAGAAGTAATACACAGGTAAATTTCGACTTTTTCCTTAGCGGAATTCGTTCCCAGGTTGTCGCTCATCCGTTTATTCCTCCCGGCATAAGGAAAGCTAAACCCGATCTATAAATGTTATGTGTGAGGCCAAGCGTTTTGGCATCGTCAGGCGTAACATCCGCCAATTCGCCTCTGACGGACTCCCGGAATACGCTTCCTTCTGTGAACATATTCAGGCGCTTGCGCTTGATGGTAGTCGCCGCCCTCCCGCTAACTATATATCCACGGCTTTCACTGAACTCCCATGCGACGAGCCGCTTGTTCAATTCCGGCAATTCCTTCTCGGAAGGATGAAAAGTTGACAGAAGTATCAGACTGCCGTTCGAATCAACAGGAGTCTTCGGCCATGAACTCTGCAGAGGCTCAAACCCGGAGAACTCGAAACACCCCATCCCGTAGGTCCGCTCGCCTCCAAGACCGATATCGCCAAGCATACGAAATGCTGAAGCAAGATCAACGCTCCAATTCTCATCCAACACTCGTATCATCCCATATAGCCCGGCAGAAGGGTGAAAGTGCAAAACACTGCAATGCCAGATACTGCTGCCCTGGCTACTGCGGTCCAAAGCGACACGTGGTCGAAGCTCCGCAGCTGACCAAAGGATCTCGTGTCCCCCAACGGCGGCTTTGCCTATCTCACGGCTACGGAGCATGGTAGCTTCGATTTCTTCCGCGTTCAGCGGCTTTTGCCCAATCCACCTGAAGAAGTCTTCCGGGACAAGATACCGAATGCGTTTGACATCTTTCCAAATATCCTGGAGAATCTTCGGTGATTCCACTAAGGGGGGCGTAAGTGGGCGGGGAAGGGCGTAGGTTATAGCTTTCCCATCTCCTGAAGGTCCGAAAGGAAAGAGCGAACTCAACACGAAGGCTGGGCGCTCGGAGCGGAGGGCTTTTACTACATCGTCGGCCATCCCTAAAACCGCAAAGGCGTTGACCAGAGCAGATGTCAAGGAATCGGATGGAAGATAGTCCAGAGTCTTTTCGAGGCCGATCCCAAAGGTCCCGAAGTGGACAGGACCAGTGAATTTGAGGCGGTAAAGATATTCTGCCATGCTGTCCCCGCTCTTTTAGTCTATGCGGTTTTCTCAAAGAACTTGACTACCTTCTCGATTTCACCAATAGATTCCACAGGGAGGTTTTGACTGTCATCACCTCGATAAAACCCGATTTTTCTGGCCTCAATCCTATTGAAACTAAGGAGTACTTGGCCGTAGCCCCTTGATCCGTGCCCGCCAAGTGAATCGTCATGGAGCAGTTCTATTGCGAGCCTAAGGTTGCTTATATCCTTCTTCAGTTCCGGTATATCCACATCCTCGACATCATAAACAATAGAGCAGCTAAACTTCGCGCCCCTCGGCACCCTTTCCAGGTTGCGCGGATTGGCCGCTGAAGTCACCCTGTCGATACTGTTCTCAAACTTCCACTCCGTAAAAAGAAGACCTGTATCGAAGCCTCTGAGTTCCTCCACATTGATCAGCTTAGAATCTCGGATACTGACTCGCGCTGGATAGTTTTTATGCTCCTGCTTTGGTGCGGTGGAGCCGAAAATACGGCACACAGGGCATTCAAGCACCCCAGGTGTGTTTCCGTACTGCTTCCAGTCATCACATTCATGGCGCATAACCGGATTGCTGCTCGTTCCACCATTTCGATTGGGAACGAGTTCCGGATGCGCTCTTTCAAGAAGAGACCGTAACTTGCCCTTCAGTGACGAGCCTGGAATATATGGCTCAAGAGTAAGCGGGTCTCTTACCACTGGAGAATCCATCGCGCCTATTTCCACATTCTCCTTTGAAGCCCCTATGTGCAGACCGGTCAGGCATTCCAACGTCCCGCCAAATATAATCTTGCCCATAAGCTTGCGATGCGAATCCATTCCAGATACTCCTTCCTCAGGCTAATTGCCCCCTCCATAGAACTTATGATAAGCAATAATTCCTTCGATCAGCCGGACAAGATACTTGAATTTCTCTGGTGATTGCGCTCCTGATTTCATGGCCGGATTAAGCACGTTCATCAATGGCCTGACCCTCTCCTCTCGTCCTGCAGCATAAGCAAGTTTAGGTCTGAGCGCGATTATGGATTCTCTGGCCTCGGAGAACTCCTTTGTTTGCTTGAACTCTGCTTCAGCACTCCGCACAGCGTCCAAAAAACGCCGAATTTGATTCACTTTGAGGTTTACCTTCTGGGGTTTCTCTTTGTTCGGGTCCTTGTACTCGCCGGTTACCAGGAACTCACCCACCACTCTGGCGACCTCGATCAATTCCTCCGGGTCAATGGAGGACAAATCCTCCACTTTCTTACCCAAATCCGTCCCCCATTCTTTAAGCGTCTTAAGCTCGGTTGTTTGATTCATGCTAATCTCCCTTTCTCATCATCATCAAAACCCACAGGAGAGCCTCCTCAAAAGCCCCCCAATTGAATTTGTAGGAGAATACAAGATTTTTTAGCTGACCCCAGATTTGCGCAAACGGTTCGTCCTTTGGAGATGACCTGCCGAAGGTATAGGCCAGCTTCGGGATAAACCACTTTGACGTCGAGCTATGCAGTTTGGTCAGCGAATACACCCTGTATAGAACGCTCTTGGTGAGTGACTTGGGGGGCAATTCGAGAGAACCTTCTCCCAACTCACACAGCCCCATAACCTGCTTGACCAATGATAGAATCTGGTCTGTTTCCGGCCAGCCAAAAACTCGTCCATCAAAAAGGCTGATTGCATTCCTGGTTTTCTCTTTTGCCTGTTTCTCCATCTTCCCTGCTTCCTCAGCCAATCGATAGACGGGATCATGCGAATACCCCAAGGCCAAACCAGCAGACAGGGTCATGTATGGATTCGCGGTGTACCTGGCAAAAGCCGTCTTGATGTCGAAAGCAGCCCTTGTCGCATCCAGCCAATGTCCAATCAGAAAAAGATCATCACCCCCCGCATAGATGATGCTCAACTTGCGCTCGCCGGTTATTGGAAATTCAGACCTGCTCTGCGTATATCCTGATTCCATGAGCATCAAATTATTGATGTGGTACTTAAAAAACACGTTCAATTGCCGGGAGATCGAGGCCATTTGAGAAAAGCTACGTTCCCCCTCGGGTACAGCGTAAGAGAAGATTCGGCCCAGGTTGTCAACGTCCATCTTCAAGGCGGCCAGACGGGCCATACCAAATCCTCTGTTTGCCATGCCTTCGAGTTCCCTGCTGGCTTCATCTTCCGGCAAATAGACCCCGACAATAAGGGGGCGGCTGCGGGGATGGGTGAAGTTGCCGACGTTCCAGTCATTCAAGTGAAAAACGGCTGAGGCGGCCCAATCTTTGTCCTTTCCAAGCCTGCCTGCCTGAAGCTGGTAGTACCGATTCCCTATCCGGATAGATCTTCCAGTTTCCGGCTTTTCAGTCCACATATAGATGACTGGATGGTCGCCACGCCTGAAGGAGCTTTGGATCAGGTAGCCAAGACTATACTGCTCCTGGCATTGACTGCACACTTTGGTCTCGGCTTCTTCTTCGGTCAGTTCTACCAACTGCAAATCTTCGCGGCCACATACCGCACAGTTGGCCGTGAGACATGTGGAATGAGGCATTTGGGGAACACCGAAGAGTTTGTCGATCCTGGTTTCCCATTTCCTATATTTTGTCTCCGCCAATTTGCCTGAAAGCTTGGTCCAGATTGCAGACGAGTTCTTGAAATCCTCTTTTCCAAAGGGGACCGATTTGACGCTCAACTGGAGTGCGCCTCCAAAAGCCTCGAATAGATAATCGTTGATTTCATCTCTGACATTGGTAATACGCTGTTCCGTTGAAGGAGAGTTACCTGTCGCCGAAATGTTCGGCCCTAGGAGGTAAAAGCGGCCTCCTCCAGTGAAGATGACATTGGGCCTGGCAAGACCGATCTCTTCGATCAGCCTGTCCACCGTGTGTTCGACCAGCATTTCGAGGAAAAAAGACCTTCCTTTGAGAGCCTTGAGCGCGCCTTTGGATGAAATCGTGTAGATGAACTTCTGGATTCCTGATAAATCTCCGCCTATCAAGAGGAAAGGTGATTCAGTACTGGTCAGGCCACCGTCGCCTTCAGTCGGCTCAGACGCAATTTCTTTGTCCCATGCCATTTGATTGTGGAAACTGTGGTAATGGGCAAGGCATACGGCTGCGGCTGCGGTGATTCGCAGGTGGTCGAAAAGAGACACGTCGACTTGGTCTCTGTAGGTTTTCTCGTCTGAACCGGCAAAGCTTCTTAGACTTATCGATGGAATGAACGAGGTGTACTTTTCCAGCAGGTGTAAGACAGCTTCGACATTTTGATGATATCCGTTCCGATGGAGTGCCTCAAATTCGCGTAAAAAGGCATCCCAGAGCTGGCCGTAGGTTTCCTTGCCGTTATTGCCTTCGGTTGTGGAAGGTTGCGGCCATCGATCAGAGGGAGCAATGAGAGTGAAGCTGGGCGGCGGTTTTTCATTGTTTCCGGACCGGTTTGGATTCCTGATTCTGGAAAAGACATTCGCGAGTTGAACCCGACTATGCCATTCGATGTCCAAATCCGATTCGGAGCGAGTGTTCGTTGCAACCGACACAGATGCACAGTCGTCAGCCTCGGCAAATAAGAGTCCAAAATTTGTGTCCGGCTCTGTCCCGGCTGAACCATGATGTTTCAGCGCAGCGGTGGCAATAATTCCTTCGCCATAGAACCCCCGGAGCCACTCAAAGCCTATCTGGTCGTGGGGTCTGCCTCTATCTTCTGCCCCTCCAACCCGCTGTTTGAATTGTCCGATGTCGTGCAGAAGTGCGGCCAACGCTATCGAATGCCAGGAGTGCCCTCCAGCCATATCGCTCCTTTTCTCCTTACAATGGTGGCGTTTAATTGAACCTGATCTTCATGAATCTCCTCGTTTAAAATCGCCCAAAGGCTCTCATGCTGTCTCTGCCGGTTGAAGCGAAAATGATTCCTCAGATATTCTGATGCGCCCAAGGCCAAAAACAGTCTCTAGCCCAACGTTAATCTCCTCAGCTAATTTCAAATAAGGTATGAGCGGGGTCAGGTTTCCTTTCAAAACCACAGTCCCGACAATCCCTCCGAATTTCATTCCAATTCTTTCGCGTCCTAGGCGTTCCCATTCAAGCCAAATATTGCGGTGGGGTCTGTGGATCGAGACCCCGGAGGATACAGTGACGATGGATGGTCCATCGATCGATCCTGAGCCATAATATTTGGTCAGGTGTGCCATGCGATCCGACAATCGTTCCATAAACACGGGTAATTGAAACTCCCGAAGGAGTTTACTCTCTTTTTTCAGGCGAAGTGGGGTGAGGAATTGTATGTAAAGTGATTGGATGGAACCGCCATTGGGCGCCAGGACCTTCTTCTCTCGGGAGAAGTCTGCCAATGATCTGGTTTCAGGATCATAAAGGGGGATAGCCTTACCGTTCCTGATAAGATCTACGCCAATGAGTTTATACCGGCCCTTGCCGGTCCCGATCCCTTTGCGCCCGAGAGTAATTACGGTCAAGACAAACGATGGCAGCAGGTCGATTGTGGCCCCGAACAGTACCAAGTCAAAACAGACCATGGATTGTGAATCAAAGGTTGTCCCTTCGAGAGGGGGATTGACAACATAAGGGCGCGGAGGTTTGCTGAATTTCCTCACATCAGGATCATCTTCGAAGGGTTGTGTCTCAAAGACAGCAATATAGCTGCATTTGCCAATGAAGTCACAACCATCGCAATCGCTTACCCGTTTGACACAGAAAATCTGTTTAAAAACCGCACAGATTGCATCCCGCAAGATAGGCCGCCTACGGAGGGGAATCTTTATGGGTGTCTGGACTTCAACGTTGAACCTGAAGCGCTCATACTGAAAAGGAACATGTAGCTCGAATTTTTTCTCGCACATGTGCCACCTTCAATCAGTAAATGGATGCAAATACAAATAACACTGTGCACCTTGGAGCACAACAGTTTTATGAAAGGGCAGGAACCCAGTATCTTTCTCCAAATTCTCGACGAACCCGCTTCCGCCCGTCCCCCTTCGATGTGTTGTAAAATTTCTTCCAGTAGACCGCCAGTGACCGGACATCATCGCCCGCAGAAAGCGTCGCAGGAATCCGGAGATAGAAAACCCCGCCCATACAGATCACAAGGGCGAGGTTTCATTCGATCTCTTGGATGGTCTCTTCTCGATACTCACTGCTTGACGTTGCGTGGATCGAGACGTGGTGACGGTTGAAAGCGGCTTCACCCACATTTTCACGCTTTTTATCCTCCTGCATATTCGGCCCAATACCTTTCTGACACCCTAATTGAGCCCGTTGACGACCCGTTCTCTCAGAGTTTTTCTGGCTGCCCGCGATTTCCATATGGGGTAACGGAAGGCATGGGAGATCGCCTTTTCTCAGGTTATTAAAATGGCGAGAAATTTCCGATTGTAGGCAGTTAGCGGTGAATTTACTTAGGAAAATGGCGATTTGCGCCGACAGATAAGCCAGCGCGAACATGGCCGCCATGTTACTCACCTATACAACTATTTCCGGTTGCGGTTGCAAATGGCGTTATAGCCCTAACTAACCGTGATATTGGCAACTTACAACCGAGGGCTAGGTGCTGTAAGGAGGCACTCAAGCGCCACTCTGCCGATGCAACGCCAACCAAACTAAAGACCGTTCCCGAGGGCGGCTGTTGATTATGGAGATTTATACTCCAGCATCGCATCCATCCGCTCTCCATCAAGAGGGAACCCAAAGATCCAAATATCATCACTGAATTGTGTCTGTCCGTGTTCATCTGTATTCATAAGTCCTCTGCCCTCGTAAACAATACCTACAAGCGTGTACGAGAGGTTTTTCTCATCGATGATTTTGAATATCGGGCCTCCACTCATCCCTCCAAAAGATATATCTTTGTCCTTCGCTGGATTTGTATCTTGGATCACTATGTTGTTTTCAGTCACCGCTCTGACGGTTCCGAAAACGTGCGCTAATTTGTGTCCTGCAACGTTTTTTGAGATTGCTCGCCGTTTTTCCCCCGGAAAACCAACTGCCAAAACAATTTCTCCAACCTCCAGATCTGGCATGACATTTGGTAACTGAATAGCCTCCTTGTCAGCATTTCTCAGGCGCTCACAGTTGTTCGAGAATGGAAAGATGGCTATATCTCTTGGAAAGTTTGCTGGGTAGAAGACGTCTCGGGCTTTGCTCGGCGGAGAGGTAAAGATGGGACGTATCCCCCAGAAACTATGCCTCTCGAGCGCAACCATAAGGGTTTCCTTGCGCAGGCGCTGTGACCAATCTTCGCCCAATACGTGTTCGTTTGTAATGGCATAAAACTCATTGCCATTTTTGACAAATGTTACAGTTCCTTGTTCTTGAATGTACTCTTCCTCCGCATTTCTGAAAGCAATCTCGCCGAAACTCCATGCATAAAAAAATGCCGCACAGTGCCTACTTGTGGCCCTGAGCAGAGTTGTCGGTTCTTCGTTCATTTTTGCACCTCGGTTATCTTGCAGACATGAAAAAATGAGATCTTATAATGATATCGTTCTGGCTATTCTTCTGTTGAATCAGGGAGCGTTGCCCATTCTATGTTGAAGGTCGTGCATACCCGCTGCCAGGTTGTGACGCCAGCGAAGCAGGATACAATCCCGCATTGTTCTTCGGGGCCTCTATGGGGTAGGCTCGATGCTACAGCGCTTCGACCTGTTGTTTGCTCAGCGTACTCCATCCAGCTTTGCGGTACTTCACCGTCAATCCCGTTCCCCTCGACTATGAAAAATCCAACTATCTTCCGCCTTCCGGCTATTTCCCATGCGCAATCAATGTGCCGGAGCATTTGATGGCGACCTTGCATCCATTTTGTGGATGTTGTCGGCTTTAATTCCGTGCGCTTTCCTTCGATTACAATTATCAAATCAGGTGTTTGGATAAAGACGTCAGGTTGAGTTTGACCTTCAAAAAGGTGCCACTTCTCTCCAGTAGGATTGTTCTGCAGGAGAGCTAGTGCTTCAAGTGTCGCCTTCTCCGACCCTGCTATTAACTCGTTCCTTTTTTGAGCCTTTACAGGGTTGTTGGAAAGTTCACCGGAAAGTGGTGGTCGAGGATGGCGGACCAGCCATGACAGGAGGGCAACAGGCGGATCGAGTTTTCTCTCATGTTTGCCCCATCCTTTTTCCTGGATCGTGAAATCACAATTACTTGCCAAACAAATCGGATTGCCTCCGATGGGCAAAGAGAGAAGTTCCCTGAGCCATGAAGGGCGCATTTCATCGAGCTTGTAAAGCTGATCGAAAACCGGAACAACCCTTGTCTGTGAAGAGTCGTGCTTGCCCATTTATTGTTCTACTCCTTTCTCCTCTCAGCCGACGCAGCTTCAAATATTTTTGAATTCTTTGTACAGATTGGCGTCCGTCTCAGAAAACCATGAACTGGAGAAATATGCAATTCCAGAATGATGCATTTCCGGAGCCCGGAGAAGTCATTCTGTGAAGGTTTCCCAAGCTGGCCGTGGTTTCCATATGGGGGGAGGCAGGCAGTAGGGGGGATGTGCCGGTTGCCATGTTGTCTGGGGGCGGCTTGTCATAGCGCTTTAATACCTTCGCTTTCAAATCTTTCCTTGATTGACTCTCCTCCACCTACAGCATCATCAAGAAACCGTGACAATTCTTGCATCGCCGATAATGCATCATTGACTCGTGCCAGTTTTTCCCCTCGTCCACTTTCAATGTAATACTCCAATAGTCTGTCAAACCAAACTCTTCTTTCTGGATCTTGGAGCAATTGGCAGAACTCTCTATAGCTGATCAAGCGTGCTTCCTCACGCAAGAACATATCATTGCCAATACTCGGCTGAGTCAAATAAAAGATGCCAAAATCTCGTAAAAACCCAAGATTGACTTTAGTCATACGTACCATCAGTTCTGTGTCGTCATTTTTTCCCAGTTCCAGAAATGGAAGAGCATCTCTAACCTTCCTCATTTGATGAAAAAGGCAGGCAGTAAGATAGCACGATGAAATTAAATAGCAGCCTTGACCATTAAACCATTCCGCATTCTGCTGTGATATTTCTTTGGGGTCATCAACAAAGAGCAAGGCTTCACATCTCCCACCCTCCTCCGAAACTCTCCTCAAAATCTCTGAAAGACGAAAATGATTTTCTACTAGATAAAATCTCAAGGGATTGAGATATGTGAGATTGACCCTTTCGCGTTCCCGTCTCCGTTGAGCTTTGTTCTCGCGGTAAGTAGTTAAAACAGAGGTGAGAAACACAACCAGTAGGGAAGTCAGAGCAGATATAATTGCCGTCAGTAGCTTTTGCATAATAGTACCATCCTTACAGTGAACTCAGCCAGAAAGCGCGCTGTGAAGGAGGCGCCATCAATTGAGCTAAGCCTTCGGTAGCGATCCCCGCCCATTCTTGGCTTTCACGTGGAGATCACTTCCGGATTACTCGAAAAGGATATGAATCTCGTATACCCCTTTCAGGATACCAGAAACAACCGAAAATTTCACATCGTGTATTAATGTGAAATTGGGTATCAAACCGGGGAAAGTACCCAGGCAAATCACACGATAAGCATGGATACCCCGCATCTGAGTCCATGAAAGTCCAGTTCTTTCAGAAGGTTTTTCTTGCTGGCGGTAGTTTTCAGGTGGGGCCGGGTGGGGTTTCATTCGATACGCGCTTGCAAAGTTGCCAATCCCTCCTTTCCGCCTTGAAGGTCGAAGAGGACCTTCAGAGGATTTGGAGAGAAGAGAGGGAACATCTGATCCAGGCTAATTTTTAAAGCATTCTTGAGCAGTGCAGAATAAAGCCGATGCAATTTCAATGGACAGCTTCGACAGGAAGGAGATAATTTCCTGCTGCCGTGCGTGCCGCCTGAAATGAACCGTCTTCGGAGAGTGATCTCATGCCAAAGAGGCAACTAGGAAAGCTGCCGCCTCGTTATCGTTTTGCTCTGA
>JBEKPW010000127.1:0-16981 GCA_049520315.1 Syntrophobacteraceae bacterium | reverse complement strand
CGGATATCCGCCTAAGCCTTGCATCGCATAAGTGGTATCTGCCGGTCCGTACACGCCTGCAAGGACTTCGCGGGCCAGGCAGATTTTTACTGCACTCACTCCCTGCCCGCCCCATTCCTTGGGGTAAAGAGGACCATAGATTCCAGCCCTGCTCAGGGATTGTTTCAGTTCATCCGGGACATGGTTGACCTCTCCGAATTTCAAGGCAAGCGGGGCCAATTCCTCTCTGGCGTATTCGACGCATCTTGCTTTAAAGGCCAGGTCATCTGAGGTAAGTAAGGTTTCCATATCTCCTCCTTATAGCTTTTTTCCCAATGAATCGTACCATTCGCACTCTTTTCGATGAGTGAACAGGTTTGAATTAGCAGCCTTATCCTTTCCAACCAGTATTGGATTTCTTTTTCAGTTCCTCAGGCAGCCTTTCCACCTCGGGGGCATGATAAAGTACGTTATCGCGATAGAGTTCCTCGATTGTTTCAGGCTTGTAGTTCAGCACTGAGGAAAGGACTTCCTTATTGTGCTCGCCTATGAAAGGGGCATATCCTCTGATGGCCGAAGGGGTCTCGGAGAACTTGAGAGGGCTTCCGTACATTCGGACTGGACCAAGGAAGGGCTGGTATACGGTAGGCCTCATCTCCCGCTCGCCGATCTGCGGGTCCACAGTGGCCAGTTCGACGATGTTTTTTGCGCGGGAGCAGGGAATCCCTATTAGCTCCAGCTTTCGCTCGGCCTCTTCCACTGAATCCTGAGACATGACCCACTCTTCGAGAGCTTCGTGGACATAACCGGCATTGGCCGGAGTGCTTCGGTTGGAGAGTTCGGCCGTGCGGGGATCTTCTTTCAACCATCTGTACTTGGGGCCCATAAGATCGACAAGCTGCGGCCACCGGCTCTGCGTCATGGAGGCGATGGCAATCTGGCCGTTTTTTCCGTTGAAAATGCCATAGGGGGCAAAGCCGACGCTTTTTTGTCCTGTCCGGGTCATTATAAAAGGCTTTCCCACCGCTTCACTGATCCAATACCAGGGGAAAGCTTGATCGTGAAGGGTGAAAAGGCAGTCAACCAGCGCAATATCGATGTTCTGTCCCTGGCCGGACCTGATGCGATGATGCAGGGCGGCCAGCATGGCCGTACAGGCGTGCATGGAAGCCGTGGTGTCCCCGATCGACATAGGGGCCATTATGGGCGGGTCGCTCCGTGCCGTCCATCCGCTGGCGGCCTGCGCGATCACGTCGTAGCCGGGCTTATCGCTGTTTGGCCCCCAGTGGCCGAAGGCCGAAATGGAACAGTAGATGATGTCGGGCTTGATCTTGCGCGCCGCTTCATAATCGAGTTTCAGCCGTTCCATGACTCCGGGAGCAAAGTTTTCAATCACTATGTCACTGACCTTCATCAGTTCATGGATGATCTCGATTCCCCCGGGGTGTTTGAGATTGACACAGATGCTCTTTTTGCCCCTGTTTACATTGAGGTGATAGCTGCTCTGAGTAACGCCGTCCTTCTCGACCCGCAAAGACTGCAATCTTTCATTGGCACCCTCCGTGTAACGATCCACCTTGATCACATTGGCGCCCATGTCCGCAAGAGTCTTTGTTGCATGCGGCCCCGCAAGGACCCATGTGAAGTCCAGTACGGTAACGTCGGAGAGCGGACCCGATTTTAAAGTATCCATTATTACTCCTGTCGATTAATAAAGCAGCCAGATTACGCCGAGTATTACGTGACGGTATCCCCATACTGTTTTTACGCGCTCAGCCATATTCGTACTCCTCATCGGATCTGATGTATTAGTAAAACACTCTTTCGCTTTCTTTATTTCTGGTCTGCTATCATGGCCCTGATGGCTTTCTTGTCCACTTTGCCGGTGGGGTTGATGGGCAATGCCTCCAAAAATCGTATGTCCCGGGGCCGCTTGTAATCGGCCAGCTTTTCTTTGGTGAAGTCGTGAAGCTCTTGAGCCGTGGCTGTAGCCCCTTCTTTGAATACCACGAAGGCAAGTACGTCCTCCCCAAGTTCCGGATGAGGCTTGGCGAGCACAGCGCACTGTTTGACCGCCGCATGTTCATAGAGGACGTTTTCCACCTCAACCGAGTATATATTGAAGCCTCCCCGAACGATCATGTCCTTCAAGCGATCCATAAAGTACAGATAGCCGTCCTCATCGCAGTAGCCCGTGTCGCCGGTATGGAGCCACCCGTCTTTGAGGGTTTCAGCCGTGGCCTTCGGGTTTTTGTAGTATTCCTTCATCACGTTCGGACCTCTCAGCACGATTTCGCCCACTTCGTGTGGCTTCACGTCGCGACCATCCAGGTCCACCACTCGCATTTCCTGTTCCGGCAGCATGGGAAAACCGACAGAACCGAGTTTGGTCACTGCGTCCGCTGCATCCAGAATAGTTCCACCGGTGCCGCCTTCCGTAAGAGAGTAGCTGTTGTATATTTTTATGTTCGGCCATGCAGCTTGCGCCATACGAATAAGCTCACTGGGCATTGACGCCGCACCGGAACACAAATCCTTAAGGGACGATGTGTCGAATTCTTTGAATCGCGGGTGATTCAGGATAAATGCGTACATCGCCGGTGCGCCTCCATAGAAGGTCGATTTCTCTTTTTGTATCAACTCAAGCGTCTTGATTACGTCAAAAGACTCTTCATGGATGTGCACATTCCCGCCATAAAGCCAAATCATCATGACACTGCTGCACCCGCTCGAGGTGAAAAACGGGAAGCAATCTTGCGCGCGAATTACCCCGTAGCGCGTCCGGTAAACCATGAGGGCGCTGCACCACATGCGTCCGCAGGCTACCTTGTTCGCCTGTGTTAAAACCACCCCTTTGGGCAGGCCCGTGGTTCCGCTGGTGTAAATGATATCGGCTGTGTCATGCGGACCAATATCCACGGCGGGCGGCTTGCCCGGTTTTTCAAGCAATTGATTGAATGAGATGCCCCAGTCAGGCAAATCCTCGCCGGTCCTATGGAGACATAGATAGTTCCGGACCCGCAGCCGGTCGCGAACTTGTTCCACCAGAGGCAGAGCGCCGGACATCGCAATAAAATGGTCCGCATCAGCGTTATCTACTATGTATTCGACCTCGCGAGGGGCCAGTCGAATGTTGATCGGAACGAATACCGCCCCGATCTTGTGGATAGCAAGGTATGAGTAAGCGCTTTCGACGTGGTTGGCCAACATGCATGCTACTTTCTGGCCTTTCTGCACGCCTAGTTCTGTCAAACCTGCGGCCACCCGGTCCGAGGCCTCGTCCACGTCCCTCCATGTATTGCGTATGTAATCGCCGCTTCTATACGAAACCGCTACTTTGGCTTCCCTGTCGCCAAAATCGACCACGTTTCTTGCCAATAAATCTCTGATCGTCTCTGGAGTCCGCCACATGTTTTTCCGCCTTTCTCATAAAAAGATTGATCCTTCATTCCCACACATCCAAGCACCGGTGAAATAGACACGCGGATTGTCTTCGACTCTGAAATGGATTCGATGGTCGCTCGCTCCTCCCTGTTCAGGGAAAGGATGCCTCGATTTCTCAAATCAGTTCCTTCTTGAGTATCTTGCCACTCATATTTTTCGGCAATTCATTCATTAATACAAAGACCTTGGGAACTTTATACATGGCGAGATTTTCCTGGCAGAATTTTCTCAGGTCATCAACTTGAGTTTTTTCTCCCGCCTTCAAGGCAACAAAGGCTTTTGGAACCTCACCGAGACTAAGGTCGGAAACACCGATCACGGCTGCTTCGCGAATATTGGGATGTCTGTACAGAACCTCTTCAATCTCGCGCGGGTAAATATTGTACCCACCTGAAATGATGAGCTCGTTTTTCCTGCCAGCAATGTAAAAATAGCCCTCACTATCCTGATAAGCCAGATCGCCCGTTGAGATCCACCCATCGCGAATTCGCTTTTCCGTTTCTTCCGGAAGTTCCCAGAACCCCTTAGTTCCGTTGGGTCCTTTAAATACCAGTTCCCCTACTTCACCGATGGGAACATCACGCCAATCGGCGTCAACCAACCGTACTGCCACACCAGAGGCACATATGCCGATTGATCCCGCCTTGCGCACGCCGTATACAGGATTGGCGGTTACAAGTCCGGTAGATTCGGTCAGTCCATAGACCTCCAGGATGCTTGACCCGAATTTCCCCTCGAACTCCTTGAGATGTTCCAGCGACAGAGAAGCGCCGCCCGAAAGTCCCATTTCTAAAGAGGAAACGTCCCGTGGATGCTTATCAAAATCTGATAGAAGGTAGTTAAACATGGTCGGTACACCGGGAAACCAGGTCGCGCGGTACTTCCTGATAGCATCAAATACCCATTCGGTCTTGAACCGTTCCATAACGACCACGGAACCACCACTGGCGAGACTCCCCCAGAAAGGGCTGGCATTCCCGAAAATGTGATTCAAAGGGAGGCACGCAATTGTAACATCGGCAGCACTCAATCCATAACTTTGTGCCATGTTGCTCGCCGTAAACGTAATATTGCGATGACTGATCATAACCCCTTTTGGCTTTCCAGTAGTCCCCGAGGTGTAGAAGATCATGGCCAGGTCATCGGCGCTTGATTCAAAAGTTTCTTCAATTCCCGCGGGATCTGCCGGTGAATTGATTCTATCCTGAAGACGTTGGTTGTCTATTCTAACCATAATGGTGGAAACCGCTGGGTCTTCTTTTTCCACAACCTTGAGGTTATTTTCAGACTGATCTGTAGAAATTAGTATTTTTGATCCGGAATCGTTTAGGATATGCATGATCTCTCTGGGTGTATACGCTGGATTTATAGGAACAGACGTGGCTCCAGCCTTAATGGCAGCGAAATAACCCAGGAGTAAGTCTGTATGATTCGGATAAAGAAAAGCAATTCGATCGCCGGGCTCGATGCCCAGTTTTCGGAAACCTGAAGCCAGGCGATCGGTCAAGGTGTCAAACTCCTTATAAGAGTAGGCAACATCCGTTCCATAATCGGTTATGAGTCGCCTGTCTCCAAACTGAAGGGCCTTCTTTTTGAGGTATTCTCCTACACTTGGCCATTTCATAGTTTTTTTCCTTAAACCGTTCCAAAGTGCATGGCATTTTCTTTAGAATTGATACACTGGCATCCTCAGTTTTCACGGAGAAATTCCAACAGATATGACGTCTCATCATTGCAGAAGAGGGCCGGAATCGCGAAGGCCTTATCCAGTTTAAAAATAAACACTCCCGACGCTCAATCCTCCGCATACAAATAAGGTCTGACCTGTAATGAAACCGGCCTCATCGGAAGCCAGAAATGCCACTGCATTGGCAACATCTTCCGGCTAAATCGATTGGCTATACCCGCGACAGCATCGTGGACGGCCTGCTCATCTCCCACGTCCACAGTGAAGGCCACTGCCGGTATCCCTTTACCGGTTAAGTCTCGCGCGACATCCTGAACTCTTTCATCGACATCCATGAGAGCGACTGAAGCCCCCTCCCGGCTCATTTTGAACGCGATTGCCTTGCCAATTCCCCGGGCGGCGCCGGTAATCAACGCCACTCGACCGTTGAACTTACCCTCACTTGGCATGTTTAGATTTCCCTCTCCAAATGCAGAACGTTTCCCAACTAAACCGATCATCCGTGAACCTTTTGTTCATCAATAAGAGCAACCGCTCGAACGGGGCTTCCCGTGCAGCCTTTCAAATACAACGGAAAACCCGCAAAAAGGAACCTCTTAACGGGAATGCTTTCCAAATTTGCAAGGTTTTCATATATGGGTACTTTCTCTGCCAGCAAATAGAGGTGCACACGGCGTGTCATATCCGCATTGTCCTCAATATTGCCGAGATCTATGCCTACCGCTTTCATGCCCATTTCCCTAAGCCAACGGGCCGCATCGATTGAAAGGCCGTTGGCCCTGTGGAAATCGTCATCTTTCCATCCACCGGACCAGGCTCGTATGAGCACGATATCCCCTTGGCGCACCTCCAGATTGTCCTTCTTCAGCGTGCGGTGAATCAGCTCCAAATCCACGGGGCGTCGCAAATCTTTGTTGCTGACGTCCAGCAGAATTGCTTCACCAAAATACTTGTCCAAATTTTGCTGATCGATCGATTCGGAGTCTGCATAGAAGTGTGTGGGAGCATCGACATGCGTACCGGCATGGTCGGAAATGAGCAGTTGTTTGGTCGCAAATCCCTTACAGGGTGGCGTATAACGTGGAGCTGTGAACTCATGTGTGACAAAATCATTGATGACAATTCGCGGATGGGAAGGGTGGGTCTTAAGTCCATCATCGATTCTGTTTGATAAATCGATAATCTTCATTCTGATTTCTCCTAACCATAACAGTAACCGAAAGTAAACAGTTCCGGCTTGATCCTGCAAGATATACTGCCCTGATGCGTGCCAATTCGGCTGGAGCCATAAAATCTACTCAGAAAAGGTCCCACAAGCTTTCTCTGTTCATCATGTTTTCATGGGTTTCTTCCAGAATGATCTGGCCTGTTCGCATCACATATATTTTCCTTGCGAGGGAAATAGCCATTTTCACATTCTGTTCGACAAGGAGGACAGACATTCCCATTCTCTGAATTTTCGTCAAGACATCGCCCAAATCCTTGACAAGTTTGGGAGACAATCCCAAGCTAGGCTCATCAAGCAACAGCAGATCGGGTTGGACAAGAATTGCCATTCCCAGTGCCAGTTGCTTTTGCTGACCGCCACTCAATGTCTCGGCACCCTGTTTCTCCCTTTCTTTTAGAATAGGGAATAACCTGTAGACCTCTTCCAGCCGCCCTCCCAAATCCACAGTTTTTCCAATTGCGTATGCGGCAAGCTGAAGATTCTCCAAAACAGACAAATTAGGAAAGAGCGATTTTTCATGTTGCACAAAAATAAGACCTCTTTTCACATTGATTGCGGGAGATCTATTTGTAATATCCTGACCCTTGTAATTCACCTCTCCTGCATTGGTTTTCAAAAACCCACAGATAGCCTTCAGCAAAGTAGTTTTCCCGGCGCCGTTGTGTCCGATGAGAGCAACGAATTCCCCGGCAGCAATTCCCATGGATACTCCGTAAACGACTTGCTTGTTCTGGTAGCCCACATCCAAGTTTGTTACTTCCAGCAGCAATTTTCTAATCCTTCCTGACAGATGGCCCTTTACACCCCGAAATATATTTCTCCAAGCTTAGGATTAGACATAAGTTCACTCGCACTCCCCTTGGCAATCACCTGACCAGCGGCCATAAAGTAGACCGTGTCTGAAACACCCTCTACAACCTCCAGATTATGTTCCACGATACAGATGGTTTTTCCTGAGCTAGCCAGTTTTCTGATTATTTCCATCAGGCGGTTAACCCAATTAGGATCAATTCCCGAGGATGGTTCATCCAGCAGCAGGACTTGGGCTCCTGTAATAAGCAATCGAGCTATTGCCAGCAGTTTTTGTTCTGCATAAGAGAGATTGCGGGCTAGTTCAGAGATCTTATTGAGGAGGCCCACTGCATTCAGGCACATGTATGTTTTTTTCAGAATCTCCTTCTCTTCCTTTTTGATCCTCCAAGGCATAAAGAAAAGCTTTATCAAGCTCTCACCGCTTTGTCCCTGCCCCGCCACAAGAAGGTTGTCCAGAACGGTCATACCTTGGAAGATCCTCACATCTTGCCAGGACCGCACTATACCAATATGTGGCATTTTGTGAGCATTAAGGTTGGTTATGTCTTTATTGTGAAAATAGATCTTGCCGTTATCCGGTTTCAGGAATCCTGTGATCAAATTGAATGCTGTAGTCTTTCCACATCCGTTTGGTCCGACCAGAGCGGTAATTTTGTGCTCTTCAAGATTCAAGAAAAGCTTATCCACGGCCTTGAGCCCACCAAATGACTTGCAAATACCTTTCACTTCAAGAATGGGAACTTTGGGGGACAGATCGGCTTGATCAGATATTCCTTTGAGACTGTTGCTCTCCAGTGCAACAGAAGATGCGTCTCCCGCACGGAAACTCTTCTTTTTTGATTTTCCTAAGCTAATATATTCGGGAACCAGACCTTCCGGCCTGAATCTCATAAATAAGATAAGAAGGATACCGTAGATGAATCCACGGAAGGGAGCGACGAGATTACTTGAGCCTGGGAGGAAGTTCAAAAGTTCAGGGATGATGATTAGTAGAAAGGCGCCAACAGCGGAGCCCCACAAATTTGCGGTCCCTCCCAACACCACCATGGCAATGATGAGAATTGAATTATCAAGATTCCCTATGGAGGGGCTGACAAACTGTGAATAATGGGCGAAAATACTACCTGCACAGGCTGCTATGCCTGTTCCCACCATAAAAACGATAACCTTGAACTTTACCACATTTTTGCCGAGAGAAATTACAGTCTTTTCATCCTCACGAATTCCTTTTAAGACACGACCGAACGGAGATTTCGTGACCTTCAGAGCGACATAATAGACGATGATGACGAGAACGCCCAAGAAAGGCACAAAGCTGGCTGGTGTATCGGGTGTGTATCCAAATAGTTTAAGCTTAGGAACTCCAAAAATTCCTGAATCACCCCCTGTGATATTGTAAAGTGACAACATCAGATCGAAGGCAACCATCTCAAAGGCGATAGTAAACAGGATCAAATACTCATCCTGTATCCTGATAAAGGGAATGGCCAGAACACCACCAAAGGCTGCCGTTACAACAATGGCAATGAGCAAGCCAACGAGGAAATTGCAGCCCCAGTTCATGGTAGCAAGTGCTGAAATGTAAGCGCCGATGCAAAAGAAAGCAGCATGGGCCATGGATGCCATGCCACCGTAACCCAGAATCAAATTAAGAGAAATGGTTAGGACGACATAAATGAGTGCCAAGTTCAATATCTGGGCTAGATACTCCAACCTTTGTCCCCTTGTTAAGCGCTCTTTTTGCCCATGAGCCCTTCAGGTTTAATTAAGATGACCAAAAAGAGTATGGAGAACGTCATGACCACTTTGTATTCAGTAGGCAAAACAATGAGCATGACGCTCTCCGCTATTCCAAGCATCACCCCTGCGACGACGGTTCCGGAAAGATTTCCTACGCCTCCAAGAAATACGGTTATAAAAGACATCAACAGTGCATGAACACCGATATTGGGGTTAGCAGGATTGTCCAAGACGGACAGGAAAGACGCAATCCCCACCAGCAGCGACCCGATTCCAAAAACCAGTACAAAGATTTTTTTCGAGTCTATTCCGATAAATGTCGCTTTTTCGGGATTGCTCGATACCGCCCGTATCATCATTCCCGATCTTGTGCGCGCAAGGAAAATAAAAACTAGCACGAGGATAATCCAGATAAGAATAACCGTGAACAGATTAATGTTGGTAAAGGTAACAGGACCAATTGAAATCGGGATCAGTTGAAAGCTCTTAAGTGGTCGTGGATCAGGGCCGAATAGGAGTTGTATTAGGCTTTGCCCTGCTATCATAATGCCAAGGGATGTTAGGAAAATAGCCAGTTGAGAAGCCTTTTTCTCTCTCATGGGCTGATAGGCAAAGTA
Source organism: Syntrophobacteraceae bacterium (assembly GCA_049520315.1). Classification (GTDB taxonomy): domain Bacteria; phylum Desulfobacterota; class Syntrophobacteria; order Syntrophobacterales; family Syntrophobacteraceae; genus SbD1. The sequence goes on along the minus strand of JBEKPW010000127.1, from coordinate 7,473 downwards.
CTCTATGGCACATCCCAACACTGTTGCGCCCATTAATCCTATTAGAATCGATGGTATAAGCGGAAGGGAGAGTTCGACAAACAGGACGATGATGTAAGCGGCTAGTGTATAGACCAAACCATGTGCGAAATGAAATGTCCTCGAGGTATTATAAATAATACCCCAACTTACACCCAACAAGGCATAGACGCTCCCTGTGATAAATCCACTTACCAAAAGTTGTAAAAATAAACCCACTATCTATACCTCGCTTCTTATTGTTCAGAAAACCCTTATGTGTGCTGTTTGTCAATAACAACCGGTTTCTCATCCTGAATTTCAAACAGTACAACCGGTTTCTCACACGTTCCGTTTTCTCTGAATTTGATATAGCCGCCGTAGATGCTCTTGAACTTTGGATTGCTCCATATGGCCTTTTCAAGTTGCGAACCGTCTTGAGGATCTCCGCCCGCCTCCACCACACGGCTTACCAGGTCTTTCAGGATATAGACCAATTCATAGTAATTGGCTGCGTAAAAATCCGGCGCCACTCCATTCTGTTTCGTAAATGTATCGACGAAGTGTTTTGTCCATGGATCGGTTGAATTTACATCAAAATATTCGCTGGCAAACAGGTATCCGTTAGAGGCAGGGCCGGTTACTTTTTCAACATCTCCTGAGTGCTCAGTCCCGCAAATTGGCGCCTTGATCCCCATTTCCCGAATACCCTTGATCGCATATGCCACATCAAGACCTGTGCTGGGGCAGAAGATGATGTCAGGGTTTTTTGCTTTTATGATTGAGGCTTCTGAAGTAAAATTGGTAGCGCCCGTCTGGTGCATCTGCTGGCTGACGACCTTCCCACCCAATTTTTCCCAGAACTCCACCGCAGCCTGATTGAGTGATATGGGAGCAGTTTGGTTGGCGTAGAGGGTGGCCATGGTTCGATAGCCTTTATTCCACAGGTATTGCAAGGTAAAGGGGACGATTTCATTCCCAAGCATTCGCGTGTTGTGAAGATAGGAAATGTTTATCAATTCCGGGCTCGAGGCGCCTCCATTGAAGACAATAACCTTGTTCTCCTTGGCCATTGGCATGATGGACAGAGTCGGTGCGCTAAATGAAGACAGAATGGTCGGGACATGATTGATGGATGTGAGTTTTCTGAAAGCATTCTGTGCGGGAATGGTCAACCCTGATTTGTGATCTTCTATAAAATAATGAAACGAGTACCCCCCAACGCCTCCAGCCTCGTTAATCTCGTTGGTGGCAATATTGATCCCTTTTTCCATAGTCATACCGTACCAGGATCCGGATCCCGTCATGGCAAGGACTGCGCCGAAGTTGAATTCCTTCAAGTCTGTCGCTAAACCTGTTGAAGTGCCCAAAACACAAAGAAATAAGCTGATTAGACAAATGGATTTCCAGTTTTTCATAGCAGGCCCCCTTGGAAAGATTACACTGTTGACATTAGTTACATTCAATCGAGGATATCAAGACATTCCTTTTCGCAAAAAACTAGGAGTTTGCCTCCTTCCATATCATGATTTGTCATAAGGTCCATGAGTATGGATCTTTACTACCTCTAAAGTGACCGCCCTCTACAAAAATAGACCTAAGGAACTGGAAACCTGGCGAAGAATTCCATAAGCACATCTTCAGCACGACAAATATGCGTAGCCATAGCTTTTCCCGCCTCAAGGCCATCTCCCTTCCTAACAGCCTTAATAATCCTGTCATGGTCCTGCAGGTATTCATCAATGGCAGTCACGACGAGAGAAGTATACCTGTAACGCGTCATACGCATCCGAACATCTTCAATGATCCAATCCATTTTGTTATTGCCGCATTTGAGCCTGAACAAACTATGGAATTCACGATTCAGCGGGATCCATAATTCTATAAAGCGCTTGTCATCCCTGGGTATTTTTTTCATAGCCTTATTGATTTCGGCCAGTTTCTCTATATCGTCCGAGGTCAGAAAAGGTGTTGCCCACTCCACCGCTTTCCCTTCCAACAATTTAAGAAGTCCGTAGTAATCCTTGACGTCTTCGGAAGAAGTCTTCATTACAACGGCTCCCTGATTGGGAGTGAGTTGTAAAAATCCCTGCCGCTCCAATTGATTGAAGGCTTCTCGAATAGGACCGCGGCTGCACTCAAACTTCTGCGCCCACCAAGCCTCCTTGATGTGTTCACCAGGCAATAGTCTACCGAAAACTATTTCGTCGCGCAGTTGCGTGTAGACTTTGTGTTTTTGAGAAACTTGTTTCTCATCCGACATGGTTTTCATACCCAAGAAAAAAGTGTTGACAATTATGTTGACGATTTATTCTTTTTGTCAAGAGTTTTTAACGGTTTAAAATTCAGGAATTCTGGGGTCGAAGGTCGGGCACGACCCCTTTTCGGACTCAATTAACCTTTCTCTCAACACTGAGCGGCATTTCCCGCAAGTCATCGCGAAACCGCTCTATCTTTTTCGGCGATGATTTGCGGCATTTAGTCTAGAATATAATAGTGATGGCAATTATTTTGGGAGCCTGGATTCAACATGGGAATGCCTCTATCGGAAGAATGAGCAAACAAATGAGCAGACTATTCGAAAGCAGTGAGATCGCCGGAATGCAGTTGACGAATCGGTTCGTCAGGTCTGCAACTTGGGAAGGCATGGGGAAAGAAGATGGAGCGGTTACGCCAAAACTCGTGAAAGTGATGGCCGAACTTGCCGGAGGTGGGGTGGGGTTGATTATCAGCGGCTACGCATATGTGCGGCCTGATGGACACGCCAACCCATGGCAGATTGGGGTCTACAAGGACGAACTTATCCCGGGGCTTCAAGAGCTCACAACCGCAGTGCATGGAGCGGGCGGTAAGATCGTGATGCAACTTGCCCACGCCGGTCACTTTACGTCAAGAAAACTGATCGGACAACCTCCGCTTGTTGTCTCCGATTATGAGGGACTAGCCCGGTCACCTCGAAAAGAAATTTCGATCGACGATATAGGAGAGATCGTCAAGGCTTTTGCCGATGCGGCTCGAAGGGCCAGGGCGGCAGGCTTCGACGGCGTGCAGATTCACGCGGCCCATGGCTATCTGCTTAGCCAGTTCCTCTCACCTATATTCAACAGGCGTCTTGACGAATACGGCGGGAGCCTTGTCAATCGCGCTCGAATCCTTCTTGAGATTTACGAAGCGACCCGAGAAGTCGTTGGCGATCGCTTCCCGGTGCTTATCAAAATCAACTGCCGGGATTTTTCGGAAAACGGATTGAGCCTGGAAGATTCGGTTCAAGCTGCGAGTCTTCTGGCCGATGCCGGCATGGATGCAATTGAGGTGAGCGGAGGGCTGCTTACCGGCGGAAAACTATCTCCCTCTCGCCCCGGAATCGACTCCGAGGAAAAGGAAGCTTACTTTTCGGAGGAACTCAAGGCTTTCAGAAAGGCAATCAAGATACCGTTGATCCTGGTGGGTGGCATCAGGTCTTTCGAAGTTGCCGAGAGGTTGGTGCAGGACGGGCTGGCCGACTACATCGCTATTTGCCGTCCGTTGATCAGGGAGCCTGATCTGATCAATCGCTGGAAGTCCGGGGACCGTCGCCCGGCGGAGTGTCTGTCGGACAATCTTTGCTTCAAACCGGGACTTGCAGGCGAGGGGGTCTACTGCGTTGTTGCCAAGAAGCGCGGCAAAAATAGTGCAGAGTGAGGGGGAGCGCCGTTATTCCCGGGAAGTGATCGTCAAACTGCGGGATCGCCGGCCATGGGGATACCGCTATTGGCAGGAAAAGGGTGGCTGTAGGCACGGGATCACGGAGACAGGGACAAGGATGAAAGAGAGGGTTTATTGTGGAAATACTTCCTGGAGTACATCTGGTTGATAATGTGGTTATGCCCGGACCGGGCGGCAACAGGTCCGTGAACGTAGGTCTGCTGGTTGACGGCGGCACGGTCACCGTCATCGATGCGGGGCTTCCGGGGGCGGAAAACACGATCTGCGAATATGTAAGGCAAATCGGCTATTCTCTGTCGCAGGTACGCCGGATTATTGTGACGCACCATCATGTGGACCATACCGGCGGTCTGACCGGCTTGGTCAACCTCACCGGCGCTGAAGTATGGGCGCATAAGGACGATGCCGGCTTCATCGACGGTTCGGTAGCACGTCCGGTAGTGGAAATGTCGGCAGAACGGATACGGGCCTTTATACCTGACGCCACTGCCGAGGAAATAGCCGCCGTCCGGCAGCGGATGAAGGAATTCATGCGGGCCCGGCCGGCTAAAGTGGACCTGTGTCTTTGCGGCGGGGAAGAGCTATCGGTGCTGGGCGGCTGCCAGATTGTCCATACACCCGGTCACACACCTGGACACATGTGCCTGTATTTACCCGCACGGTCCCTTTTGATCGCAGGGGACCTGATGCGTTACGAGCAGGGCCGGATTGAGGGGCCGATACCCGAGTTTACGGCAAACCTGAAGGAGGCTGCGAAATCCCTGCGCAGGGTGGCCGGGATGAACATTGAAGCCATGTACGGCTACCACGGGTCATTCTTGGCGGCGGGCGCCGGCAGGCTGGTCAACGCCCTCTTGGTAGAATAACCGGCCTTCAAAAAGGATGGATCACACCCCAGCTCGAATCTCCGGGGGCCTTTTGTCGCCAAGCCCCCTCAGGAATGCCCTGCAACCTCCTTTCCCAGTCCAAAGGGCAAACTGCCTGCAATGGTTGGGCTGATGGTTGAACCACGCCGACGTTGTGGACTGTGGCTCCCAATGAGACTCCTGTATTTCTGCCTTGCTTCGAGGTCGGGAATTTGAGCTATGTAGGCTAAAAGATCCCCTTTGAAGGTAATCTTAGGCAGGAGTTCCTGGAATATGACATGCTTGGGTACACCATCAGCAAGCTTAGACGGGAATACCATGACGGAAATAAGGAGCCACCCAAAAGTATAGTAAAATCATTTCCAGGATGGCGGTTCCTGCGAGAACTACGAAATCATAAGGAATGAGCGCATGCATTATTGTCTGCATTCTTTGAAGTCTTGGGGAAAACAGCTCAGCCGCCGATTTTCACAGATCCGATTCAGCGCCATGTTAGGTCTCACTTGAACTCTCCGATTCGAAATCTCTTGCGCAGGTATTCAGCCATAGCCGCAGACCGTTGATGTGTGAATCTTATATAGCCATCTTCGACAGGCTCAATGATGCGCATGCCCTCCATCTCGTTATTAGCCCCTTTCCAGAACAGAATGCGTCCCTTATATTTTGTCGTCAGCTTGGTGAAGGTAAAGGTATCTTTTGGGTTCAGACGCAAAACCACTCCTTTACCGTCTTCTTCAAGCTGCAAATCGGCCAGGGTAGATACAACGAGCAGGGGTTTTGAAAACTCGATTGTGAAGCTTGGCTTGTTTGCGTTTCGTGGTATCCCTTCGAATACCTCAAAAAGTGGAATGTCAGAATCAATCGGTTTGAGTTCAGGGGAGTCAGGCATGGAGAGAGCAGCGGGGATTTTACCCTTAGCCGCATACAAATCGATCCTTTCCTGAATTGTCTTGCGATACAATTCGTACTTGGGGTCCAAGCTCTGGCGCACTTCCTCTGCAACTGATTGAATTATGGGTTCGGCCTTCTCACGCCATTTTCTGCCCGTCTCCGTATCCAGAAACTCCTTGCCCATTTTCCTGTTCTGGTAGTCCCTGACCAATAGCAGTTCATGTTCGGAAAATTCCAACATCAGCTTTCGTGCTGCTCTATCCCAAGTATTCTCCAATGCCCTATTCTGGGCCAGAAAGTCCCTCGTCGCTTGTTGATAGATTTCGATTATGGCCTTTTAGTGACCACGCAGTTTAGGGCTGTTTGCGATCTGTTTCTTAATGCTGTCAGCCATTAGTTGGTCGAAGAACTCGAAGTACTGCTTCTCTGGCAGGGACCACTCTGCGCATTCTTTTGCCACTCGATAATGTGACTGCTTATCGGCCAGCAGGGAGAGTGGGGGATTGACAGCCAGCAAACATACGCAGATTAGGAATGTTCCAAGAAATCTCGCCTTGATATTTCTCATACCTGTCCCTGATCTTTTCGTGGCAAAATGGATTTTGGGCACCTGTTATTCAGAGATCTCCCCAAAGCTTTTCAGACATAATCCGCTCCCGATTCTACATTTCTCTCGCCTTGAATTCAATCAAATCGACTCACGATTTCGGTTTTGCCTTTTCCCCTCCAAGCCTCCATGATGCCGCTTGATTTGATTCGACAACGTATCGTAGAATCGTTAGCAGACGATTGTCCTAAGCGGATGGCTTTTGAACAGGTCTTAAACTGCCAAGATTCTCTTGTGGCGCATATGCACAGAGCAGCAGTGTCACTCGAGGAATTTTTCTGCGGCTTAGTTGACCAGGTTGAAGGGTGAGAAGTGGCTAATTTTAAGGAATTTCCAAAGGGGACCATCAGAAGAAATCATAATTTTTACGGGGAGGCTTTTCTGGCGGCTATCATTATTCTTCTCGGGTCCCACATCGTTGCCACGGGCAGATTCACCAATCGGGTAGGTACACTCGTTTGCGAGGGCGAACCTGCTATCTTTCTTGGTATATTGTTCATATGTTTCGGACTGTATATTTTGTACTATTTATTCTTTAAAGCAGAAGCTGAAGAACTCAAATTAGGTGACTTTCACGAGTTGAATGATTTCGAAGATATCGTCGATGGGTATAAAACAAAGTTCACGGTGGGAAATACAGTAACCGTTGCAGGCACGTCATGTCCTTCAGTATTCTATTATAGATTAGAAATAAGATTTAACCAAGAACTCAACATTGGTTTGAACATTAAGCAAAGAGACAGGGTGGAACACTTTTTATGGCTGATAGGTGTCACTAGGTTCTTCGATGTGCATACCTTGAGCCGCCATTTCGATTCTCAATATCGGGTTAAATGCTCCAATACAGGATTGTTTCAATTTATTTATGATGCTGATATTATACGCATGCTCGAAGAATTCGATAGGGATTATCCACCTATTCGGAAAAAGAATGGTATTTTACATATAACTGATGCGTTTTTCAGGTATGTTGAAGGTCCATACAGTGAAGATTCAAGGATCTTCGATCCTCATCGTGGGAAAATTGAAGACCTATTCAGAGAGTTGATCCAGATAATGCGCAAAATCGAACATAATAACGCCATGATTAATTTGAAAGGAAATGAAACGCTTACAAGCGTAAAACCTGACGCAACACACTACGATAATACAATATGACTTCTCAGTACAGACCAAGGGGCTCCAAGGGGTCGGGCAAAACCAGGCACCTCTATCGACGGCAAAAAGATTTAAAGAGGCGGCGATTTTGGGGCTTGGAAGGTCAATTTGAACGGTGAAATTGGCGCTCTAACTAAAGTTTAACAGTTCCCAACCTGTCATGGCCCGCAAACCCGCATGGATGCTTGGTTGGTTTTAGAAAATGTCCAAAAGGTAGTGCCACAACTACTGTAATTTATGCTTGATATA
>JBEKPW010000126.1:0-17044 GCA_049520315.1 Syntrophobacteraceae bacterium | reverse complement strand
GTGACGAGTTCAATCCACGGCAGTATGATGGCTCCCAGGTTTAGGAACATATAGGGAATCAGCCGGTAATTAGCTATTGCTTCCGCAAATTGAGCGGGATATGGAATTTTGCTCAAACTCGCATAGATAAAGAAATAGCCCAGGTAAATCCTGAGCGCAAAAGAGAGATGCTCACTTGTTAACACACGTTTCACAAAAGACTGGATCATTCCGAAGCCTCTTCTTCGACCGGATAGCCATTAGCTTCCCAGGCCTTCAAACCGCCATCCAGGACCTTAACATTCCTATACCCCCGTAGCAGCAATTTGTCCGCAATTTCCAGGTCATAAGGTCTGCTTATGGTATTCCCGTAAACCACTATCTTTTTTGTCTTTGTCTTCCTCGGAGAAACTCATCAGATAAACGAAATCGAAAAGGGCCATCGTCATATTGACTGCGCCCTTTATGTGCCGTTGCTGGTAGAAATTGCCGGGCATAGCATCGACAATCAAAGTTTGTCCCTGCCGGTAATCGTGCATTGCCGCAGAGGCGCTGATCGAAGGAACTGCCTCGGGACGCTCGGGGATAAGTGGAATCCCATAAGGATTTGAGAAGTTAAAGGTTACCGCCAGGAGAACGCTTACCCCGATAATAAGCACAAAATCGAACCAGTACACTTGGGAGGACCTGATTACCGCATCGGCCCCTTGTTTGATGATTTCCTGGTCTCTCAAGAGCCAGCCGCGCACCTGCCGCGCGAAATTCTTGAAAAGATCAGGGTGATCTCTCAGGAGGCGGTCAAATTGCTCCTTGGTGATTACAATGAGGTGGGCTTCGTCAACACTTATTGCATTAGCGGTACGAGTCTCGCCTGTCCAAAGATCCACCACGCCGAAGTGTTCTTCCGGTCCGCACACATGGAGCTGCCTCTCGATCCCGTCCTCGTGCCTGGCTAAAATCCTAACTCGACCGGAACTAATAATATAGAAAGCATCCGGCGCGTCCCCTTCTTTGAAAATGACCTCGTCAGGCCCCACAACCTTGCTCTTAACTGTTCGGGCAAGCTCGTCGAGCTCTTCAGGGGGCAAATCCCGAAAAACGGAATTCTTCAGCAAAATCCTTAAATTTTCGAATTCCATACAGCTCATTGCCACTGTTGTTTTACTATTATTTTTCTTTGTCCATAGCCTCCAACTGCTTTACAAATTTCACCTGCTTTACAAACGCGTCGGCATCCGGGATTACTCCGGGGCGGGTGAAGAGCACTTTGGCGTCCTCAGTCGAAACGACCATAGTGGTTGGAGTGGCTTGAACACCCATGGAGCGCGTAATCTCACGGTTTTCGTCGAGCAGAATCGGAAAGGGCGTCTTGAACTGTTTCTTGAATGTCTCCACACCGGTTTTGTCATCGGCGATTGCTATCGCGACAACCTTTACGTCGGCTAAGCCTGAGTCTGCCTGGATCATTTTGTAAATGTCATTCATTATGTGGGCGTTGGCTTGGCAGTGCGGGCAGCGCGCACTCATGAGCTCTATAACGACGATCTTAGCCCTTATGTCGTTGACTTTAAACTGCTTCATCGCGTCCAGACCAAGATATGTCTGGGTCTGCGCAGAATCAGGGGGTGGGAGGGTGAACTTTATCGGCGACTCTTTTTCACCAAGGTCGGCACAAAAAGCACCGCTGGAATGCAAGAAAATGGACGTACACGCAACAACTAGAAAAACTCTAATCCATCCCGGCTTTTTCATTTCTTCTCTCCATCAGATACTGACTCTGTTTCGTGAATGATATCCGACTTTGGGCTGTCTGCCAATCCAGGTCTTTACGGTTTATGAGCATTTTAAGATGTTTTTCATATTGGTAATCTCCCTGTGCAAAGATTATCTCATTGCAAATCCCACTCGCCTGTTGAGCAAGCAATCTCCCACAGGGCCTTTAAACCTAAATAATGCGTCCACTAGACCCCCAACTGGAGTCGAACCGCATTTTCGGGTCAGATTCCATCCGAAAAAGTTTTTGGAATGCCGAATGTCCGCAAATCATGGGATATTCCAACTAAAACCACCAAGAAAAAATGCCGATCGGGCCAATTGGGCAATTTGAGGACATACCACCATCCCCCAAGGTCAGCTCCGGCTGAAATGGAGGCGTTTGAGCATTTAATCGGTCCGGCCTATATCCTTTGGTGCCGTAAAATGATATCTTTAAAGGTTGATACGGTTTGAATAACGGCCCGGAAGAGGCTAGATCCGCTTCCGGGTTCTTGTTTAACCATCTATCGCTGAGCATCGAGCGGCATGTAGAATACTCTCGACCTGGACCGCACTCTGATGTTTTGACAGTGAACAACCACTCAAATTTGGAGAATAGAATGGCAAACGCAAGTGAATTCACACTTTACAGCGGAGGTCTCCGCGGTTCGGAGGCCGAATTCGGCATCCAGGCTGAAAAATGGGGTGTTAAGGAAGTGAACTTTTCCTATGACGGCCATCAGCCCTTTCGTGACCGGGGGCTCGTCGTTTTGGGGCCGGAAGAGCTGAAAAGAGGCGACATAAGCATGGAAATTGTCTGCATGCGCATGAAGCGGACCTATAACAATACTGAGACCATCCAAAAAGTAATGCAGATGATTTTCCACATGGTGATCAATGGATTCCAGGTGTTTGCGATGGGCTCGATCGAACCAAACGATACCGTCAGGGGGGGGACCGGGTGGACTGTTGAATTGGCGAAACTTTTCAACCGCCCCTTGAGTGTGTTCGACCAGAGGCGGAATGCCTGGTTTGCCTGGCAAGACAACTCCTGGGTGGAGAGCCTGCCGGTAATCGAACATAAAACATTTGTGGGCACGGGGACCCGGCACCTCAGCGAGGAAGGCAAACTGGCAATAAGTGACCTGTTCCAACGCTCTTTTCAATCCCGGTAATCGTTCACCGCAAAGAGCGCAGAGATTTTGACAGGATTAACAGGAGTAACAGGATTGGAAGAAACGGCTATTTCTAAGTTCTGTTCAGGACATTTTAGCAAAGATCGATGCCCCTTTTTAGCCGCTTCTCGACACTCACTGCCTTCGTGGTCTTCGTGACCTTCGTGGTTAGGCAGCCACTTTAAATGTTGCTGCTATACTCAAACCCCCGGATATCCACCGCACTGCGCTCCGAATCCGTGGTTTCCCGAATTTTGTTTTAAAGATTTAAACCACGGATAGTACGGATGACCACGGGCAAGGTAAAACCTTGCAGGCTGTGCGGCTCTACGGCTTTGGGTACGGCGGTGGCTGCTTCGTGGTCTTCGTGCCCTTGTGGTGAACGCTTACCAATCCTGAGCAGAGCTGAGACGAGATTGTCGGGATGATCAATGCAAGGGACTTGATCCTGCTCGGCCTGATTCTAAGCGCGATGTTGATCGCTGTGATATGGCCCCAGGCAGGGAATCCTTTCCGGCCTTTCACAACCTTTTTCATGATGGGCCTGCTTTTCCTGAGTTTCCTCCCAATCTCGATGGAGTCGATTGTCAGAACAGCGCTTCATATGGGCCTGCGCCTTATCGGATGGCTTCTTTTAAAATTGGTGCTGCTCCCTGTCGCGCTCTTTTTTCTTTTTCGGGCTGTTTATCCCGACTATGCGATGGCTGCCCTTCTGCTCGGAGGCGCCTCGACGGGGGTCGTTGCTCCCTTTTTCTCAAGTCTTGTCGGCGCAAATACTGCCCTGGTGGTCCTTATGGTCACGGCCGGCTCCGTACTGGTGCCTTTTACACTGCCTGTCCTGGTCCGGGTTGCAGCGGGGCAAACGATTGATATCTCCTTCGCAGCCATGGCGCTTATCCTTGCCCAGGTGGTTTTCGTGCCGCTGGCGGCGGCCGAAGTTCTTCGCTGCGCCTTCCCTGCCGCTCCCGAAAGGATTTCTGCAAGGAGTTACTCGATTTCCGTTTTTTTTTGCGTAGCCATTGTTCTCGCGGTGTTTTCAAAGTACTCCGGCCACATTCACCGAAATCCATCGATGGTCGTCGATGCCCTCCTGGTGGCCCTGCTGTTGAGTCTGCTCCTTTTTGCGGCGGGTATGCTGATTTCACTCGGGGAGTGCCCGGCCGACCGGCTTGCAGCCGTCATAAGTCTCGGGCTCATCAACAATATACTCGTGGTTGTGTTCAGCTCCGAGTTCTGCGGCCCCATCGAACCACTGGTATCCGCTATTTATTGCATACCTTTCTTCTGCTCGATTGTTTTCCTTAGGGGCTACGCCGGATGGCTGGCCGGAGGTGTAACCGGTCTCCGGCGGAAATGATGACAAGATGATGGCGCTGCCGCCTTCCACGATGGCGTTCCGCCTTTGCATCTATTGACCCGCCAAGGGGCGTATGTTAAATGGCATCGGTTGCGTCCGGAGTCATGCTTCGGATGCAGGGGCTCACAGAGTACCGGTTTCCACACCTCGCGTAGTGTTGAGTTATAATTGAATGAAATTACGGAAGGCTCAGTGTGCACGAACTCTCTATTGCTCAAAGTCTGCTTGAGATCATAGTCGACGAGTCGAAAACGCATGGCCTGGAGCGCATCAACAAGGTTAGACTTCAAATAGGCAAATTTGCCGCCGTGGTTCCGGAGTCGCTCACGTTCTGCTTCGAGCTGGTTAGCCGTGATACGGTGGCGTCCGGGGCACTGATCGAAATCGAGACAGTGGGCATTACTGCTCGGTGCGAGATGTGCGATATTTCTTTTGACGTTGAAAACCAGGTATTCCTGTGTCCCCGGTGCGGTGAGCCGGCGTTGGAGCTGCTCAGCGGGCGGGAACTTTCCGTGATTAGCATAGAAGGTGAAACGGGAGAAGAGGATGACGGAAATCAAAATCCCAGTAGTTCGCAACATCCTTCAGGCAAATGAGAGGCTTGCGGCGGAAAACCGCAAACGCTTCGACCAGGCGGGAATCTTTGTGGTTAACCTCATGAGTTCGCCCGGCGCAGGGAAAACCTCCCTGTTGGAAAAAACCATAGATGCGCTCGCCGGCCGCCTCGGAATCGCTGTCATCGAAGGCGACCTCCAATCGTCATATGACGCCGAACGCATACAAAGAAAAGGCGTACAGGCCGTGCAGATCAACACGGATGGGGGATGTCACCTTGACGGCAACATGATTCAGATCGCGCTGGACTCCCTTGATCTGTCGGGAGTTGACCTGCTGATAATCGAAAACGTCGGAAACCTCGTATGCCCCGCTGAATTCAACCTCGGCGAGCACGAAAAAATCATGATACTGAGCGTTGCCGAAGGGGACGATAAGCCCATCAAATATCCGCTTATGTTCCAGATTTGTTCCGTCCTGCTGGTAAATAAAATCGACCTTCTGCCCTATACGGACTGTGATATATCAAAGATTCGCGAAAGGGTTGGACAGTTGAATGCCAGGGGAAAGATTTTTGAAATTTCATGCAGGACCGGGGAAGGTTTTGCTCCCTGGCTTTCCTGGATCGAGGAGAAGGTCGGCGAGCACCGGACACTCCGGGCAGGTAAACACAGCTAGTGACATCCTCATCAGAAGAATCACGCATTCTTCAGCCTCAAGGCGCCCGGGGTGGGGAAACGGGCCTCCGGGTTCTGGTTAAGGTTCGGGGAATCGTGCAGGGCGTTGGTTTTCGGCCCTTTATTTACCAGTTGGCCGGGCGCTGCGGGCTGAATGGCTGGGTCCGAAACCAGTCGGACGGCGTGGAAATCCAGGTCGCAGGTCCTGCTGACTCGGTTCGGAGTTTTATCGGCTCAATTTCCAGCGAGCCGCCTCCTATGGCCAGAATCGTCAAGGTCGAAACCACCGACCTCCCGTATCAGGATCTCGAAGAGTTCAAGATAATCGGCAGCCGGGCGCTTCAGTCGCGCTCGACCCTTATTTCACCTGACGTATGCACCTGCAGTGACTGTCTGCGCGAGCTTTGCGATGCTCAGGACCGCAGGTTCCGCTATCCCTTTATCAACTGCACCAACTGCGGCCCGCGGTACACGATAATCAAGGACATTCCATACGACCGGGACAAGACCACCATGGCGCAATTCAAAATGTGCCCGGAATGCCGCCGTGAGTACGACAACCCCCTGGACCGGCGCTTTCATGCTCAACCTAACGCGTGTTGGGAATGCGGACCGCAGGTTTGGCTCGAAGACGCACAGCGAAATATCGTCGCCTCTCGCGATGAAGCTCTTGTCAAAACAGTAACGTTGCTCGCTTCAGGGGCTATCATATCGATCAAGGGACTCGGGGGCTTTCATCTGGCGGTAAAAGCAACGGACCAGGCCGCCGTGAAACGGCTTAGAAGCCGCAAGATACGCGAGGAAAAGCCTTTTGCGGTAATGTTTTCTGACCTTGAAGAGATCAGGCGGTATTGTTGCCTGAACAGCGAGGAAGAAGATCTGCTGAAAAGCCCGGCAAGGCCCATCGTACTCCTGGCGAGACGCAAGGATCGTACCGGGCCTGCACTCGCTGAGAGCGTGGCACCGAATAACAGGAACCTGGGCGTCTTTCTTCCTTATGCGCCCCTTCATTTTCTCCTGTTTGAGAACGCGCCGTACCGTGCGTTGGTGATGACCAGCGGGAACCGGAGCGATGAACCCATTGTAATGAACAATGAAGACGCCCGGTCGCACCTGAACGGGATTGCCGACTACTTCCTTTTTCACGACCGGGAGATTTATGTGCGGTGCGACGATTCGGTGACCCGTGTCCTCGGGGGTCACCCGCGTCCGATGCGCCGGGCAAGAGGATACGCGCCGCTGCCGGTTTTTCTTCGTGACCCGGCCCCCCCGGTCCTTGGTACCGGGGCCGAGCTTAAGAATACCGTCTGCCTTACGCGCGGCAGGGAAGCTTTTCTCAGCCAGCATATAGGGGACCTGGAAAACCTCGAAACACTGCGCTCCTTCGAGCATTCAATCGCCCACCTGGAAAGGATCATGGAGATCGAACCGAGCCTCATTGTTCACGACTTGCATCCCGACTACCTGAACACCCAATGGGCGCTGAAACGGCAAGACCTCCCCAGGGTGGCTGCCCAACACCATCACGCGCATATTGCCGCAGTAATGGCAGAGCGTGGGCTCGAGGGGCCCGTGATCGGTCTTGCGCTTGATGGGACCGGTTTCGGTACTGACGGGACGATTTGGGGCGGTGAAATCCTTCGCGTGGATAACCTCGGATTTGAACGGCTTGGCCATTTCCGGCTGGTCCCTCTGCCCGGTGGCGCCAAGGCCATAAAAGAACCCTGGCGCACGGCGCTTAGCTATCTCTGGAGCATCGACCCGGATGACGTCGAGCGCAGGTATGCTGACTTACTGGCTGTCTGGCCGAAAAGGGATGCAGGGGGCAGGAAGCAGGGAGCAGGGGATGCAAGAGTAATTTTGCAGATGCTTTCCCGGCGGTTGAATTGCCCGCTGACCTCTTCTTGCGGCAGGTTTTTCGACGCCGCGGCCGCTCTTTGCGGGATACGCCTGTTTGTCAATTACGAAGGGCAAGCGGCAATCGAACTCGAACAGGCGATCGAACCGGATGAAGAACATTATGAAGGCAGATTGGAAACCGGTCGGGAACCCTTTATAATCGATCAGTTCCCAATAATGGAGGCCCTTATCGAAGATGTGAGACGCGGGGTCCCGGTGGGTAGAATCGCCGCGCGCTTCCACAACGGCGTAATTCAAATTCTTCTCGAGGCTGCAGTGATTGCCGCCGCAAGAACAGGCCTCAATCGTATCGCCCTTAGCGGCGGAGTTTTTCAGAACGCCTATCTTTCGGAGCGCTTGGAAAGAGATCTTTGCAGGATGGGCCTGGAGGTTTACGCGCATATCGAAGTGCCAGCCAACGACGCCTGCATTTCTCTTGGCCAGGCGTGGATTGGCGCTCAAAAGATGCTCGCGGCACATTGATTATAGGTCCTATTTTGAACTTCAAGGAGCCTATCCAAATGAAATACCTCGATGAGTACAGGGACCCTCAACTGGCGAAAAGCCTCATCGAAAGACTTCGGCACAGACATTTTTCCAAGGCGGAGATCAGGCTGATGGAAATCTGCGGCACTCACACGGTCGCCATCTTCAGGTCCGGCATGAGACAGCTTCTGCCGCCGGAGATAAAACTGATCAGCGGCCCCGGTTGCCCCGTGTGCGTGACAGCGAACGAAGACATAGACAGGGCGATATGGCTTGCTCAGCAACCCGGGGTGATTACGACAACTTTCGGAGACCTGGTGCGGGTGCCTGGTTCGTCTTCATCGCTTCATATCGAGAGGAGCAGGGGGGCTGATGTCCGGATCGTTTATGCAACGCTGGACGCTCTCAAGATCGCCCGCGACAACCAAGACCGTCAGGTCGTATTCATAGGCATCGGGTTCGAGACCACAGTGCCGACTATCGCTGCGTCGATCCAGCAGGCTTCGAAGCTGGGGGTGAATAACTTCTCGGTCTTCTCGGCCCACAAGCTGCTTCCACCGGCGATGAGAGCGATCCTCGAGGCTCGCGAGGTCAATCTGGACGGGTTTATATGCCCGGGGCACGTCAGTATCATAATCGGCGCCGGCGCGTACCAGGAAGTCGTAGACAATTATAAAGCGCCTTGCGTGGTTACCGGCTTCGAACCTCTGGACATTTTGCAGGGTATCTCTCTTCTGATCGACCAGGTCGAAAGCGGGCGGGCCGAAGTTGAGAACCAGTACCGCCGGGCTGTTACCTGGGAAGGCAATGCTGCGGCGCGCAAACTCATTGATGAGGTCTTCGAACCTGAGGATTCCACTTGGCGCGGGATCGGGATTATTCCGAAAAGCGGACTCGGCTTTCGACCGGAGTGGAAAAAGTTCGATGCGACCGACCGGTTTTCGATGCCTGCGATCACGGTCAAAGAGCATCCGGGGTGTAAGTGCGGAGAGGTTCTCCGGGGAGTCATGACCCCGCCGGAGTGCGGCCTTTTCCGCAAAATCTGCTCGCCGCAGGATCCCAAAGGACCATGCATGGTATCCGGTGAGGGAACCTGCGGGGCGTACTACAGATACCATAACGAATGATGGGCAAACGGAGTTGCCGCAGTAATTCATGTCCCTTTGGGCCACCCTGAAACCAGGAAAAGAATCGTAGGGTGGGCAAAAGGCCTAATCAAACTCAATCTCTACGCTTCGCGAGATGGAGCGCAGCCCATTAAACCTTTTCCAGACGGTATTGCGAAGGACCAAATGGTAAAACAAGAAAAATCGAAAGCGAATAATTCGGTTCTCTGCGTTTTCTCCATGACCTGTCTACGACCAGGTTCTGCGGTGGAGTTTTAGCGATATGGACTCAGGACTTATTCAGCTCGACCAGGGAAGCGGCGGGCGCGCGATGCACGAACTCATTGATTCCCTTTTCGTAAACGCCTTCAATAACCCGCTCCTCGCCGAAAGAAACGACAGCGCCGTCTTTGAAATCCGGGGTGCACGTTTAGCCATGACCACGGATTCATACGTTGTTGATCCCATTTTTTTCCCGGGAGGCAACATCGGGAGCCTTGCCGTGCACGGGACAGTGAACGACCTTGCCATGCGTGGCGCAAAGCCGCTCTACATTACGGCCGGCTTCATCCTTGAAGAGGGGCTTGATTTCGGCGATCTGAAGAAAATAGTCCTGTCGATGGCGGAGGCCGCTCGACAGGCCGGCGTGCAGGTGATCGCAGGCGATACCAAGGTGGTGCCGAGGGGAAAGGCCGACAAGCTGTTCATCAACACCTCCGGAATCGGAATCGTCCCGGAGGGAATCCATATAGGCGGCCAGAATGCCTGCCCGGGCGATCTGGTATTCATTAACGGCACGATAGGCGACCATGGTATGGCGGTGCTTTGCAAACGGGAAGGTCTCGCATTCGAAAATGAGATCGAAAGCGACGCTGCGGCCCTTAACGGGCTGGTCGACCTGATGCTGGAATCCTTTGCCGGAATCCACGTCCTTCGAGATCCTACCAGGGGTGGCGTGGCGACGACCCTGAATGAGATAGCCGAACAATCCGGGGTGGGCATCCGGCTGTTCGAGGAGGCGCTTCCCGTTCGGGAAGACGTCATAGGCGCGTGTGAAGTGCTGGGACTCGACCCGCTTTACGTGGCCAATGAGGGGAAAGTCCTTGCGATCGTGCCTGCGCAGGGCGCCGGCGCCGTGCTCTCGGCCATGAAGTCACATCCGCTGGGGCGAGCTTCATGCCTCATAGGGGAGATCGTTTCCGATGATCCGGGAAGGGTCTTTCTGCGTACCCGGATTGGGGGCCACCGCCTCGTCGATATGCTCAGGGGCGAACAGCTCCCGCGTATCTGCTGACTCGAGGTTTTTCCAGCTCCCATTGCAGTGAACGCTTACGATTCGGAATAACCGATGCTTATAAGACCAAAATCCTTATCTGGCAGGAGAGGGGACAAATGCCTCCTGTGCGGAAACGGTTTGAATGACATTGCAGGCAGCATAGGCATTTGCCCCTCCTGTGTCCGAAATCGGCCGGACGAAAGCAGGGGCCGAATCGAACTGATTCACGCCGAGTCCAGAGAGATGTTCGGTCTGCCCGTCCGTCCCGCAGCTAATCCTGATGGAATCGACTGCACGCTCTGCTTTCATCGCTGCAGGCCGGGAAAGAATCAGAAAGGGTACTGTGGGGCCAGACATGGGAGCAAATCGAGTATGCGAACCGATGGCCGGTCGCGCGCGCTTGTTTCCTATTACTACGATCCTCTCCCTACCAACTGCGTTGCCGACTGGGTCTGCGCGGGAGGCACCGGCGCGGGATATCCCCGGTTCGCCCATGATTGCGGCCCGGAAGTGGGTTTCTACAACCTTGCCGTTTACTTTGAAGCCTGCAACCTCAACTGCCTGTATTGCCAGAACTGGTCATTCAAAAAAGTCCAACTCTCGCCCAAATGGACAAAGCTCGATACCCTGGAAAAGGCTGTAAACGATGCTACAAGCTGTATATGCTTTTTCGGCGGTGACCCGGGCCCGCAACTCCCGTTTGCCCTTCGCCTCAGCAAGGCGGCGCGAAAGAAAAACCCTGACGGAATTCTTCGAATCTGCTGGGAAACCAACGGCGCTGTGGACCCTTCCGGACTGAAGGAGATGACCAACCTGTCCGTGCAGTCCGGCGGGTGCGTAAAGATCGATCTCAAAGCCTGGAACCCAGGAACGCACCGCGCTCTTTGCGGATGCGATAACTCAAAAATACTGGACAATTTCGCAAGGGCCGCCGAGTGGTCTTTAGAACGCTCGTCTCCACCTGCGCTGATAGCCAGCACCCTTCTTGTACCGGGTTACATTAACGAGGATGAGGTGTACGGGTTGGCCTCCTTTATCGCTGGGATAGATCCCGATATGCCTTATGTCCTCCTCGCCTTCGCTCCGCAATTCCTGATGGACGACTCGCCAACCACCTCCGCCGCCCAGGCCCGTGCCTGTTTGGAAGCCGCAAAACAGGCCGGCCTCACCCGCATTCGCCTCGGCAATGAGCACCTTCTTTGTTGACCCTTGCATCGTGTGGGGACTTATACGGAGTACCTGGAAAATGCCATTTTCAAGCTTTGCGGGTGAGGCGAGCATCATGAAAAACTGTGTTCAAATCGGGTGCTTCGGGAGGGCATAAAGCCCTGCCCACGACATAGCCGGGGCGGGGTTTTTCTACGTCAAAAAAGTCCCCGCCCGCTCTGGAACTTGGTATTAGACGGTCTTCCGGCCACCATGACCAAATGAGGCAATCTGTGAATTCCGGCGATAGTTCCGGCAAAATGTGTGTCCCTCTTGACAAAATGGATCACCGATCATTATATTTCCAGACTATGTCGAGTAATTAAGTGTTAGATATCCTGATATATTTAAGCGTATACGTTTCAGAATGATGATATTTTCTCTGCTTTATATAGGTAGCATATAACAAGAGCAAGGAAAGCTGCTCTATTATATCGATGGGGATTGGGACCCGGCATAACCAGGCAGTCCGCTCGCGGTCCAAAGGTGTCTTTCATAACAAAGTAGACCTTTAGTTGTTACGGGCAGCTATTGCCTAACCAGAGAGGGGGGTGATTTCGATAAATTACTGATTCATAGCACCGTTCGATACTAAAAGTCCAAGAACTGTTCTAAGTTTTTTTCCCCATTAAGATGATAAAGGAGATATTAAAATGAAGAGTCTCAGCAGGTATTTTGCCACTTCTTTAATCGTTTTTCTGTCGATCGGCATTTTCGCTTTCGTTGGATTTTTGCAAGCTGCGGACAGCGAGCAGGGAATCAAGGAAGGTCAGAAGGCGATGATGGAAGGCGCAAAGAAGATGATGGACGGAAACAAGATGATAATGGATATAATGGGCAAAAAAGGAGTGAAAGACCCTGAGTTGACGTCGTCCGAAAAGATGATGACTGAGGGCTATGATATGATGAGCAAAGGTGACAGCATGATGACCGGGAGCACAATGCCCGAAGGCAAGGAGATGGTCAAACGTGGCGCAAAAATGATGCTGGATGCACAGAAAATGACCTCGGCCGTCGTTGAAAAGCATAAAATGGTTCAAGAATGTACAATCGCTCTTGACTCGTGCACGTGGGGAGAACAAAAGATAAAAGAGGGTGCGTTGGAATGGTATTTCGGTGGCCCTTAGCAGCAAAACTGTCCGCTCAGGCATGAGAACCAGATTTGTTGAGGAACTGAGACATAAGCTCGGGCGCCTTTTTCCTGGAACACAGGTTTTTCCATGCCGGCATCCGATGGGATGAATCGGCCTGACGGAAGGCGATCTAATGGCCGTGTGATACCGTGCGGGGTAGGAACCGGGGAGTGGGGGAACCCTTCGACGTCAAGAGAGTCGGTTCCCCCGTCCCCTTCTTTTTTTCACGTTCCTTAAAGGGCAACAGTTCGTAGGGAAAGGCTATTTCTTCTCCACGGGATATTGGCTCAGAACCCATTCATCCCAGCCGCCCTCGAGCACTGAAACGTTTTTGAAGCCGGCGCTTGCGAGTTGTTGCGCCACACGGGCGCTAGTAGCCTCGTGGACTCAGGCGCAGTATAAAACGATCTTCTGGTCCTTAGAGTATTTCGCCATCCATTCATGGGCCTCGACGGGTATCTGCCGCTGCGCACCCTTTATTTTCCACTGGCTGGAATCCCAGTCATGGTTGGCTCTCACGTCAACTACGATTACATCCGGTTTCGAGAGCTCTTCTTTCAGTTGGTCCTTATTGATAAGGGTAATTCCTTCCTCTCCGCCAACCAGAGAAGCCGCAAAAATCACGATAAGACACGCCAGAAGGGAGGATTTAAAGCTCGAAAGTCTCATTTCATTCTCCGTCTGAAAAAGGTTTGATCATCGCCTGAAGTGCTATGTCAATATAATGTGTCTCAATCAGGCACGCAAGTTGGCGTCCATCCGGAAGAACCGGTTAGAATTTATAGACTTCAATCTGAAACTGGAGCAAAGCTGCGTGGAAACTTTCACTGGAATGAGATATAAATAGATTCGGTAAAGCGTTTCCCAACCCCTCTTGCATGCGAAGGGAGCTGATTTGAACGAAATCGAAGAGAAAACTTGCTGCAGTGACCAGACCGGGCTGGGGGCGCAGGAAACCGAGGGCAATATTTGTGGGGAGCCGGTATTGCTTCGGGCTGGGGAGCCTGCGTGCTGACCGTCCAAGCCCGCAAAGGCCCGGCAGGGCCTTCCTAGTCTGAATCAGCCGTTTGTTTGCGGTTCTATCGAAACCCCCGCCGGAAAAGTCCCCAGGGTCGAATCAAAACTTAATTTCCATGACAGGTTAGGTACTTATAAAGTCCGCTGGGCTATCGGCCGCATGCGCTACAGGATTGATCCCGGCCTTTATGCGTTGGGGGCTCCCGATGCAGATTCACCGGTTCTGATATCGGCCAATTTCAAAATGAGCTTCGATCGCTTGCGGGAGGCGCTCAACCCCGGCAGAAACGCCTGGATCCTGGTCCTCGATACCGACGGGATAAACGTGTGGTGCGCTGCGGGAAAGGGAACTTTCGGCACTGACGAACTGACGCGCAGGGTCGAGTCCAGCGGACTCGCCCTGGTGGTCAGGCATAGAAGGGTTATCGTCCCACAGCTTGGCGCGCCGGGCATTTCTGCGCATGAGGTGCATAGGCTTTCCGGGTTTAAAGTCATCTACGGTCCAGTTCGGGCCGAGGACCTGCCCGTTTTTATGGACTCAGGCATGAAAGCCGGACCCGGCATGCGCATGAAGACGTTCACAACCGGCGAGCGGCTGTCGCTGGTTCCCGTCGAGATGGTTCACGCTTTCAAGGCTGTTCTCATTGTGTTGCCGTTAGTGTTTATATTTAGCGGGTTTAGCGGGCACGGCGGATTTTTTTCAAACGTACTCAGGTTCGGCGGCTTCGCGGCCTTGGCGCTTATCATGGCGATTGCCTCCGGCTGCCTGTTAACGCCCGCCCTACTGCCCTGGCTCCCCGGAAGGGCTTTTTCACTCAAAGGCATCTGGCCGGGTATTGCTTGCGCCCTCATCTTTCTGACGTTGCGCAACGCCAACAGTGCCATGCCTGCAGCGGGTAGGCTCGAGGTTGCCGCTTGGGCGCTGATAATTCCCGCGACCTCAGCTTATCTGGCCATGAATTTTACCGGGTGCTCCACCTTTACCTCTCTTTCCGGTGTTAAAAAGGAGATGAAGTGGGCGGTCCCGGCTCAAATCGCGGCGGTGGCGCTGGGAGCTATTTTCTGGATAACTTCCTTTTTTGTCTGAAGAAAGAACTATGGGCAAGCTGGTTTATCTAAAAGAGGTAGTGACTTTGCAACTGGATGGCGAGGCGTGCACCGGATGCGCCATGTGCGTGACCGTCTGCCCGCGGGGGGTTTTTGAGATATCGAACAGGAAAGTCCGGATTGCCGATAGGGATTCCTGTATCGAATGTGGAGCATGCGCCCTCAATTGCCCGGCGGAAGCCGTTTCCGTCAGGGTCGGCGTGGGCTGCGCAACGGCAGTGATAAATAGCATGCTGGGAATAAAATCCGACTGCTGCTGCTCAGTCGACCAGTACGAAGTGGATCCATCTCAAGGTTGACAGGTCAGCTTTTTTTGCCTGTGGGCTTTGATTTTATCGATCAGCACGGGCAGAAATTCCTGGCAGTTTTCCACCACGCCGAGGTCGACCTGCTGGAAAACAGGGGACGCTGGATCGTTGTTGATGGCGACCATAAGCTTCGCCCCCGTGATGCCCGCCATGTGCTGCTGCTCGCCGGAGATGCCGACGGCTAAATAAACCTCCGGGTTCACCATTTTCCCGCTCTGGCCGATCATGCTGTCCAAAGGGGCCCATCCTTCATCTACTGCCGGACGCGTGCATCCCAGGGCGGCATCCATTGTCTTCGCCAACTCTTGAATTGTTCCCCATCCTTCCGGACTGCATGCGCCGGCGCCGCCCGCTATGATTACTCGCGCTTCCTCGATCTGAATACTTGCCAATGTCTCCCGGACCACCTCCAGCGTCCGTACGCGCGCTTCAGCCGTTTCGGGCACAGGGATGCGGACTATTTCACCTTTTCGCCCGCTGTCCGGCTCAGGTGTCTTGAAAACACCTCTGGCGGCGGTCGCCATCTGCGGACGTTTTTCAGGGCAGATTATTGACAACAATCCACCATATGCGGGGATCTGCTGCTCCAGGTTTTTGTTTTCATCGAGACTGAGGCCGGTACAATGGGCTGCAAGGCCCGTAGCCAACCTGGCAGCGACAAGGGGGGCAAGCTCTCGTCCCATGAATGTCGAACCTGCCAGGATGATCTCCGGAGCCTCCTGGCGGGCCAATGCGCAAATTATGTCGCTGTATGTCTCCGGCTGATAGAACTCCAGCGCGGGGTTATCAGCGAGAAATACACGGTCGGCTCCAGCCGCTATCAGTTTCCGGGCGGATTCTTCCAGATTGCGTCCCGGCAATACCGCTTCACACGCTACGCCGAGTTCATCTGCAAGCTCCCTTGCTTTTCCAAGGAGTTGCAGGGATACGGTCTCCACGTCACACTCGCCCTGCTCGGCAATCACCCACACCGGACCTAAGCCTCTGCCCATATACCCAACCTTCTCAAAGTTAAATTATTCCGGCTTCATCGAGCCGGGAAACGAGCTTGTCCGCTTTCTCTTCAAGGTTTCCCCGCAAAATTTCGACGTCTCTTCTTTTCTCTATAGTTGCCATTTGCGAGACCACCGTCGGAGATCCTTTAGCTCCAACCGCTTCTTCCGGAATCCCCAGGTCATTGAGGTCCCACTGTTCAATCTCTTTCTTGCGGGCCTTGAGGATCCCTGAAAAACTAAGCGCCCGGGGCCGGTTGAGTTCCCTTGTAACCGTAAGCAGGGCAGGCAATCGGATTTGCACTCTGCGATACCCGTTTTGCCAGTCGGAAACAGCGATCCATTCATTCGATTCCCGTTTTTCGATTTTACGGACCATCGTCACAACTGCTATGTTCAAAAAAGCGGCAATCTGCGGGCCTACCCATTCGGTAGCGCCGTCGCTGCTGGCCATGCCGCAGTAAACGAGGTCGAACGAACCTGTTTTTTCTATGCCTTTTGAAAGGGTAAGCGCCGTGGCAAATGCGTCCGCCCCTCCAAAGGCCCGGTCACACATAAGAATCCCCCGGTCTGCTCCGAGCGCCATGCATTCCTTTACGATATTCCCGGCGGGAGGGGGCCCCATGCTTATTACGCTGACAAAAGCGCCGCAGGCATCCTTGAGTTCAAGGGCTGCTTCCAGCGCATGCCTGTCCAGAGGATTGATCACAAGGGGAACGTCACACCGCATCAGAGTTTTTGTGGCCGGGTCAATCCTGATCTTGCAAATCTGTTTGGGATCGGGAACGGCCTTGACGCACACGATAATTTTCATCGTTTCCTGCCTGCAAGATTGTGCGCGCAAAATTCTGCAAATAAAGTACTAGACAAAACGTGCGGGATGGGGGGATATGTGCCCCATAAGCGCTCAAATAAGGATTATTTATATTCAACACTTAAGTATATTAAATTGTAATTTTATACTTCGGGCATTTTCCATCAGATTGCGCCTTATCCTTGGCCAATTCTGAAATGCC
>JBEKPW010000125.1:0-19182 GCA_049520315.1 Syntrophobacteraceae bacterium | reverse complement strand
CCGACCTTGCAGGGTCTTTTGCATGATGTTCGTTTTCCGTTTGATTCCCACCTGAACATGGAAACTGCCTCGACTCGAACATGCGCTCCAGCATAAATTCAGGTTCATGACTGCTCTTTTTTGAGAAGTTCAACGTTTCGCTTGCCAGGGGTACCTCCATGAGCCTGTTGTCCCTTGCCCAATGGAATAACAGAAGAGAGCCATGATTGGAGGCAAATGAGCCATTCTGGATTATCTTTGATGCAAGTTTTATGCCCGCCGCATCGAGAGGCATCACGTTTACACTTTAGCTAGAAGATGTAGACACTTACGGTATGGCAAGAGCCATCAAAGGGTGTGAACTTGAATTGAAGTGTGTCGCATGCAACGTAAGCGTTGCATGATTTCTGTGTAACGTGCAACACTTCACCATCAAGGGGTATCCTTGGTGAGGTAAATTGGAGATGCTGCTTAAGCTGGACTTTGACTCGTTGAATCGCGGTTGCAAGTTGGAGAGTGTGCGGATAACCGTGCATTTCTGGAAAAAAGTGTGTTGCGACTAAGCCGAAAAAGTTGCTACAGCTCTCCTTCTTGATCGGAAAAGTACCGTCTAAAATATTCTCATTCTCGAATCATATATGACCCGAAGTCCATGCGGGCGGTCCCTAAGATCGGCAGGATCATCCAATCCAAGATGATGCGAGCGTCCGCTCTCTATTCAATCTTCCGGTTCCGGCTACGGGAGCCGATGCCTTCAAACTTGCCCTGTACCTCATTTCTCGTGGGCTGGAGGGGACAGATGCTCGTATCGTTCATCCCACAGCACGACGAAATAATAATCGAGGCCAGAGATGGCATAGAGGATCAGGTACGGGCGATTGTTGCGGAATCGATGGAGACGGCATTTGAGAAGATCATTCCAGATGTACCTTTTGTCGCGGCGATCAGGGTGGCTGAGGCTTGGGGATGAGGTATCCGAAGCTTTGAGCAGGGCTATCATCTCAAATTACCCAAATTGGTCTGATCGGCATTTTTTTACGGGTTTTGGTTGGAATATCGTATGCTTTACGGACATTCGGCATTCCAAGAGCTTTTTCGGATGGAATCTGACCCCGAAATCCGGTTCGGCATCAGTTGGGGGGCAAGTTGACGCATTATTCAGGTTAAGATGTCCAGGAATTGAGAAATTGAAGGAGTTTACGGATTGAGGAATTGATCCGTACTCAACCGGCAAAATTTGGCGCCGCTCCTCCGGTAGGCAGCCGGTAAGCCGCGCCATTCATAATCAGGCTTAAGGAGCAGAGATTGCAACGCCCATAAAACTCATCGAGATCGCATCAGAAATTGTGCGGATGCGGGTATCCTTAAATCCCACGACAGCTTTTTATCCCCAGAAGCTCGAAAAAATCCTGAGCGAAAATGGATGGGAAGCAAAAGCAATAATTGGAGCATGGCATGATCGGGGGTGGCTCGATCACGATAAGGACAGGAATCAGAAATTGATCCGGTCCAAATCGAGCGAGGAGAGGGTCCGTTTTTACTGCCTGAAACGGTCGTCTATAGAAGAAGAGCTTGGCATCCCAGATGCGACGGTGGAGGATTGAGATCTTGTCATCAGTGGAGATCAAAGTGGTGACAGTAGTGGTGACAACAAAAGTGAATCTTTACAATGATTTATATGGTTTGTCATCAATGTCATCATTGTCATCACTAAAAAAACATATCATATATGCAGATCAATCATTGTGTTCATTGGTGTTGTTGCATATATGGTTCGAAATAAAGGGCAAATATTCCATTATATATAGTGTTTTTTTAGCGGTGACAGTGGTGAAAATGATGACATCCCCTCTAACATATTGTTTTTAAAATATAATCAGGTGTCACCACTCATCTTATTCGGGTTTTGCGAGTGATGACAGTGGTGACAAATAAGGAGAAAAGACTATGTATTCGAAAGAGTTTTTAGAATCGCTGGGACTTGATTCTGACGTATTTGACCCAGATCCTTCGCCAAGGAGTTCAGCCGTGAACAAATCAACTCCGGGGATCGATCTCGATAGCAGAGATGAAAACTCAGATCCTTCGCTAATTTGCGCATTTTGAGGCCAACCTGACCTTCCCTGGGATGTAGTCTTTCGGAACAATAAATAAATCCGGATCAAGGGATTTCTGTTCAACTCTTATCAGCTTCATCTCAACTGTTCCTCCCCAAACGTGATAGACTGCGTAAACCGGAAAACCGCCGACACGGTCGAAAGCTCCCGTTATATCGATCCAACTGAATAAAGAAGTGTGTTCGACGGCTGCTGCCATTTTTCTTGCCAAAACCCGAAATTCTCCGCAACCCTCGACCTCGTCCGAAAACCAACACTCCCCATTGATGAAAATAGCAACATGCACGCCGCATCTGCGGCACCTGTAACCTGAAATTGTCTTCAGCTCGCCGGTCCGGACAACCCGCGGGCTTAGCACTGCGGCAAGCAGAGCGGCTAGAAGCCAGGGGGGGTTATTCAAATCAAGCACGCTGAACTTTTTCTTTTTTGGGTCCAGAGTGTAGAGCTTCTTGGTATTGTGATCCAGGATATAGACTTTTTTATCATCCAGCTCCAATCGGAAAGCTGACGTCGTTAAGTAGTACCTCTGAATGGAAGATCCATTACTGTTATGAGGCACATTGGTCATTATCGTCTCGGCTTCCCAGCAAATATCGGCTCTGGCCGCATGGATAAACAGACTGCTTGCAAGTACGAAAGCTGCCGTTAGACGGGCTCCTTTTTTTATATTCATTTTCTTTCCTTCACCTGTTGCCGTTTAAATAAATGCCGGACCAAACTGTCATTGCACGAAATAATACCCTCAAGTTCTGTGCAATGCCTCCCTAACTGCATTCCGAAAAATCTCCGATGCATTCCGGAACCCTCAACAGCATACAATTTCCCGAGTAGAATACGCAAATGAGACGTGAAATAGGATTGGTTTCAGCACTTTTTTTAAGGCACACATCCTCTCACGGCTGGTCATTCTTCAAAGTGCGCCCAGGGTACAAGTTGGTCATTGCCGATTATTCCCAGCTGGGCCTGAATTATGGGAGATCAGAGTACTCGATCCATCAGGAATTGAGTGGAATGGGCCACACCATAAGCCTTGACGAGGTGAGATCGTTCACTGTGAGCTACTATAGGATGTTTGAGGGCATATTCAAATGGAGAGAGGCGGCTGTTGCCCCAGCCAGAGCTGAGAAACGTGTCAGGACAAAGATCGGCAGGATAATTCAAATTCAGGATGATGTGAGGGACAGTTCTCTATTCAATCTTCCAGTTCAGGCAAACGGTGCCGATGGGTTTAAATTGGCTCTGATCGGAATTGCGGAGAAGTTGAACACCCTCGATGCCTGCATTGTCCACACCCAGCATGACGAAATAATAGTGGAGGCCAGAGACGATATAGCGGATCAGGTAAAAGCGATGGTTGCGGATTCAATGGAGAAAGCACTGGAGTGGATTATCCCTGAGGTCACGTTTGTGGTGGATATCAGAGTGGCTGAGGCATGGGGATCCACTTTACTACACTGATTATCGGCTTTGTATGATTGTACTTGACGATGCTCGCTAATTCGCACAGGCAGGACCGGAAATGACTGTTGGAGAAATTGTATATTTCAGGTGTTTTGGGCAGGTTACCTAAAAACAAGAGCCTCAAGGAGGATGCTATGTTCAAGTACCAGTGGTTAATTGTTCTGGTTTTATTTCTAATTCCTGTTCAACCAACTTTAGCGG
The DNA here is from genome assembly GCA_049520315.1 of Syntrophobacteraceae bacterium. Taxonomy (GTDB): domain Bacteria; phylum Desulfobacterota; class Syntrophobacteria; order Syntrophobacterales; family Syntrophobacteraceae; genus SbD1. The sequence goes on along the minus strand of JBEKPW010000125.1, from coordinate 15,424 downwards.
ACGATCACTCACAAATTCAAGGCGCGTGGAAACTTGTTTCGTATGAGAATGAAATCCAGGCCACTGGTCAAAAAGAGTCCCTCATGGGTCAAAATCCGACGGGCTAGGCAATATTCACGCCCGAGCGGGCCATGTTTGTCCTCACCGCAGAGGGACGGAAACCAGCAACAACTGATCATGAACGCGCAGAGTTGCTGAACACCCTGATCGCTTATACAGGAATATACCGAATAGAGGGGGATCAGTGGATTACCAAAGTCGATGTTGCCTGGAATCCGGAGTGGGTAGGCACCGAACAGAGGCGCTCTTTCAAAGTGGATGGCAACCGCCTGCAGGTCCTCACCGTGTGGCGCGTCAGTCCTAACTGGCCTGAAAAAGGTATGGGACGCGGGATTCTCACATTCGAACGAGTGAAGTGAAAATAGAACCAATTTTGCGAGACTTGAGCCCCGTTCCCCTGGAACTTTCGAGGATGAGCCAAGTCTTTAATCTTAATCGCCATGCCATCGGCCACTGGTGCCGAAAAGGAAAAGTTAAAATGTTAGGTTCATAAGCGTTATGCGGGAATCCGTTCCGCGCGCTTCAAGGGTTGGCAAGGGTTGTTGAGTGCGGTGAAATCAGTGTTTGGAGTACCGATGTCGGAATTGGCAAAGCGGAACTCGACAGCGGACCTGGTAGGCGAAGTTGCTCCGAAGCTTTGTGATTCATCTCGGATCGCTGGCGGCCTTTACTTGCATCTTCGAATCGTTCAGGCAGCCTTCTATGGACTTTGTTTCTGTTTGAGAGTTGACCGGCCACGTCTACTGGGGACACTCCGGATGAGGGGGAGTTTCGTCCCGATCAGAACCCGCTTGACTTGTTGCGGAAAGTTAACTAGCACAAAATACTTGGCCGGATATAAGTAGTCTTCGCCCTCGTTATCAATGACCCGCAGATAATCTGATTTGGCTGCGCTCTCATCTGGCTGAACTTGATACACCATGCGCGGGGTCAGCAAGTCCGGGGCATCGGTGTCGACACAGATGGCGAAACGTGACGCCTGCTTTGGAGGCTTTGTTGTCATAGCTCAGTCCTTAGTCCAAGAAATTCTTGATTCTCATTTTTTTTCTTCCGATACCGTGGGCTTAAAACCAATGCACCTCCGCCAAGCGAAGCGTTCCGTCCTCCAAGCGGACTTTGGCGATGCCTTTCAGTTTTCACTCTTCACTCTTCACTATTCACTATTTCACCGCGTCACGCCCTCCTGCATGGCGGCCAGGAATTCAGCCCCGTTCCGGATGACTTTTTCATCGACATCGAACGTCGTGCTGTGATGGCCGCCGCCTGCAGAGGTGCCAAAGAGGACGAACAGCGCCTTGCCCCCCCTGCTCTGAACACGCTCCATCATCACGGTCACGTCTTCGGATGCATTGAAGTCGACCTCCTGTATTACCCGGGTAGTCGACGGGAGTTTTTCCGCGATTGAAATTCCCAGCTCTATCAGCTCGGGTGAACTCTCGGCGCTGAGCGCCGTGGCCGCAGGTTTGATCTCGAGAGCCAGACCGTACATCTTCGCAGCGCCTTCCAGCACTTCCCTGGCTTTCTCGGCCATGAAGTCATTTATCTCATTGGTCACACCGCGCGTTTCCATGCGGAAGTAAGCCTTCTCCGGAATGATGTTCCAGGTCGTTCCAGCCTGCATCACCCCCACGTTGACGCGTGAGGCCCCATCCGCATGCCTGGCAATGGCGTAAAGATTGGTTACGGCCGCACATGCACCCAGCAAAGCATTTTTGCCGTCGTTTGGACTCAGCCCTGCGTGTGCGGCGCGTCCGCGATAGGTGACCTCGAATCGAGACAGCGCCATAAAGTTTTTCACCCTCATGGCAATCTGCCCGACTTGCCCCTTGTTTATACCGACATGTCCTCCGAACAGAAAATCCAGGTCATCGACAACCTTTTTTTCAACCATCGCCACGGCCCCGCCAAGGTTTTCCTCGTTGGGCTGAAACAGAAATTTAACCGTTCCCCTTAGAGTTTGGCGGTTTTCGGCGAAATGCCTGGCCAACAGCAATCCCATGGCCGTATGAACGTCGTGGCCGCACATGTGTGCATAACCCGGGTTCTGCGAGATAAATCCTTGCGCTGCGGGCCGATGTGCGGGATCGCAGGACTCGAGGATTTCAAGGCCGTCGATGTCGAAGCGGAAACCGACTGTCGGCCCGGGCAGAGCGCCCTTTAGAACACCGACTACACCGGTGTAGCCGCCCCTGGCGGGAGCAATGAACTGCTCCTTTATACCGGCTCCGGTCGCGCGATGGTATTCAGCCTCCAGGGTTTGCTGATCGGGTACGACAACACGTTTATCGGCTGCTATAATGTCTTTGCCAAGCAACAGATCGTACCCCCACTCGGCGAGTTTTTCCGCCACAAAGCCGGTGGAGTAGAACTCCAGCCACGCCGGCTGCGCATTGCGGTGCAATTGACGCCTCCATTGTACGGCTTCCTCATAATGGGCGGCGATTGGTTTTTCCACCTTAGCCCCCTTTTCGATGATAGTTTTTGAAAGGATTGTTCATGGATAATGAAATTAAAGACTAGCGCATAATACCAGAATGTTAGTCGCATGCTTAAGGATATTTTTAAGGCGGGGAGCGGACGGGGAATCAAATTCCTGAATTCCTGAGTTCGTTTTTAATCGGACAATAGGATATCATGGAGGCAACCGGTCCTGCAAAACGGCAACCAAAAGCGGCGAAAGCAGTAAGCTTCACCGCAGAGGCCGCAGAGAAAAGCCTTAGCGTGAATCGGGAAGCTTTTGCTCCCTGCTCCCTGATCTTGTCGCTTTTCGTCTTTTGGTTGCGGCCCGGGGCTGCGCTGTGTTCTCTGTGTCTGTGAGGTGTAAATACCAATTTGCGTTCAAGGTGGTGCCAATGAGTGACAAAGAAAGTGCGAGTTGCCCCCAACTTAGCCATTGCAGGGCCATTTAGGAGCGGCGCTGCGGGGGCGCCCGGCGAGGAACGCTGCGCCGATCTCCACGCCATCACTGACCTGTCCATGACCAGAGGTGCCGCGCTCTGCCTCACGCGCTTGCCCGTGTGGCAGAAATCCCGGGGGCGCGGGGGATCTTTAAAGTGAAAAAAGTCCCCCGCTCTTTTAGTTGGTTCAATCTTGAACGCAACTCGGTGTAAAAGGGCCGGCATGAGCATAACGGAAAAGGATTTCGACAAAAGGGACCAATATTGCGCCTGTCGCAGCGGATTTGGGCTGAGAAAACTTGTCCGCTCGCTTCTCGAGTCGCCCGATTTTGAAGATGCGCTCAAAAGGACCGATATCGCCCCGAAAAAAATCATAAACCCGTTGCTCTGTTTCTTGTTCGAAACCGACGAAGTGATCAGGTGGAGGGCGGTCCGGGGAGTGGGCATCACCGTATCGGCAATCGCTGAGAAGGCTCTGGAATCGGCCCGCACCATCATGCGGCGGCTTATCTGGAGCCTCAACGACGAATCCGGAGGAATCGGCTGGGGCGCCCCCGAGGCTCTGGGGGAGATAATGGCCGAAAACGAAACCCTTGCCCGCGAATATTATCGAATCCTTGTCTCATACATAGATGAAAATGGGAACCTGCTGGAAAACAATGAGCTTGAACGGGGAGTCATGTGGGGGATTCACAGGCTTGCACAGAAAAGGCCTGAGCTTTTGCGCGAATGGACCGGCCCGGTCCTGGCGCAGTTGAAATCCCCCGACCCGGTGAGAAGAGGCCTTGCGCTTAGAACTCTGCTTTTCATGACGACTCAGCCGCCGCTGAAGCCGGACGCCGATCCAGGGGCGGCAACCAACATGGCCGGCGACCCTGCCGCCATCGCGCCCCTTCTTGTGCCTTTACTCGAGGACCAATCCGAAATTCGCATATTTCAGGATGGATCTTTCGCAGAGCACAAAATCCGCCATCTCGCCTCGGAGCTTCTCGACCGGCTGAAAGCGATCCCCCGCTGTGACTGATCGGACTTTAAGAACGGATTAAGGAATTGAGGAATTAAATCCCTAAATCCCTTGGAGATTTTTCAATCCTGTAAAATCCTGTCCAAAAAGATTTTGATTTTCTCTGCGTTCTCTGCGTTCTCTGCGTTCTCTGCGCCGTAGTGTATAGCTTTTCGCCTCTTCCTGCCTCCGTTACGGTTTCTGCAGCATTACAACTTGCTCCTGTATCTTCCGCCTAAGCTCAAGTGGGTTGGATATATTGTGGAACGGATCTCTTGTTCCTCCGGTTCCACTTACCGTAATGGACCCATATCCAAGAATTCTGCCTAAAATATCCTGATTCACTTGAATTGCTTCAATTTTACCGAGCAACACTTCAAGCGAGTTCCTGCGAATGAAGCCTACTTTCGCTATGACTCGCTGGTTTGTTACCGCAAATTCGGAGGTCGAAAAGCTAATGTATGACGAAATCGCCTTGGCTATGCCGATAAGAATGAATAAGCGGCCGACGGTGACAGCAACATCACCCCCACGGCTAAAAAACACGATTGCAACAACAAACCAGATTACAGGCCAAAAAAACACCACCCAGTGCAACCTGGCCCGGTAAAGTATGTTTTCTCCATTCATAAGATTTTTTTCGATGTAACTCATCTTTCCTCCCTCGGCAGTCGTTTTTGTAAGGCAACATGACCACGATCATAGTACATGAGTGACCTTCTCGTCGAACAATCTGTGGTATTCTCAACTTTTCACTTTTTCTGCTAGTCCTGTTCGTAGGGATTCTGTAGGTCTTTTCCTACAATACTGTATGGATTAATACCAATTTGCGTTCAAGGTGGTGCCAATGAATGACAAAGAAAGTGCGAGTTGCCCCCAACTTAGCCATTGCAGGGCCATTTAGGAGCGGCGCTGCGGTGGCGCCCAGCGAGGAACGCTGCAGCCACCGCGAGCGCCTGAAGCTCTGCCACACGCGCTTGCGCGTGTGGCAGAAATCCCGGGGGCGCGGGGGAAAGTCCCCCGCTCCTTTAGTTAGTTCAATCTTGAACGCAACTCGGTATAAGGGCTTCCCGGACCGGCATCTTTGCATGGCAGGGAGTGCAGGAAAACCTCAAGGCGATGACTTTAACTCCCGCAGACTTGAGCTTGCCAGGTCCGGATAACCAGGCCGTTACTCCGATTTCCTGCTCGTAATAGCGCGTGCGCCCCTCCAAAGCATAGCCTTGCTCACGAAGCCTACCGCACACAATCCGGTCTAATGGCGCACATATTGCACACCATCGGGTTTCAAGCCGAAAATAAACCTTTTATCCGCTCATGCCGGGGCGGAACTTATTTTTCCGAAAAGCCAGGGAGGGGTAAATGAAAAGAGCAGGATCTGCATGGGTGATCGTTTTCTTTTGCATGGTTCTATCGGGACTGGCCCTGACCGTGGAATCTGCCGGGCAAACCTGCGGAGTCTTTCCCGCCAATAACGTCTGGAATTCACCAGTCGACAAACTTCCGCTGGACCCGCATTCGGCGACCTACATCGCGACGATCGGGGCAAAGGGGACAGTTCACCCCGATTTTGGCTCAGGCGACTGGCCGCTCAATTCCGATTCCCCTATCGGCATTCCCTATATAACCGTGCCCGGAACGCAACCCGAGGTTGAGATAAGCTTCGACTACGCCGATGAAAGCGATCCCGGCCCCTATCCCATCCCTGCCAATGCGCCAATAGAGGGTGGCCCGCAGAGCAACGGCGACAGGCATGTTCTGGTAATAGACATCAACAACTGTATCCTCTACGAGCTTTTCAGCGCCTATCCCCAGGCCGGAGGCACATGGACCGCTGGAAGCGGCGCGATTTTCAACCTGCAATCGAACGCACTCCGGCCGGCCGGGTGGACTTCGGCAGATGCAGCCGGCCTTCCGATTTTTCCCGGCCTGGCACGCTATGACGAGGTCGCTTCGGGGGAGATCAACCACGCGCTGCGCTTTACCGCCCCCCAGACCCGAAAGGCTTACGTCTGGCCCGCTCGCCATTACGCTTCCAGCCTTACCGGCACGAAATACCCCCCAATGGGCCAGCGGTTCCGGCTTAAAGCCGGGTTCGATATTTCAGGGTTTTCGCCGCAGAACCAGGTCATCCTGAAAGCGTTGAAACGATACGGCATGATGCTCGCTGACAACGGCTCGGCCTGGTACATTTCAGGCGTCCCGGACCCGCGCTGGAACAATGACGACCTTCACGATCTGGACCTCGTCCGTGGGTCCGATTTCGAAGCCGTGAACGTGTCTTCGCTTATGATCGGCCCGAATTCCGCGGCGGCAAAACCCAGCAAATAATCCCGGTAAGCGCGGTAAACCCGTCGCTTCCGAGCAGGGGCCGGTCAATGGGACATTCGGGTTCACAGTCAACATAATCATAATACAGTCCTGCACAGAGGGCTCGCCCTCTTCGGCAACGGTGACCATGGCGGACAATGGCTGATGAAAAAGGAGGAATCCCGGATGGCGAAACCGGTGCACGGAATGGTCAAAGTGATCGGCATGCTGGTGGTGCTTGCCTCCGCCATTTTGCCCTGTGCCGCTTCGAATGCTTCATCGGACCTGATCGTATATGAGGACGCTCTCAATTCCGGGTGGGCCAACTGGTCGTGGGGCACAACGACCGGCGCCGCCACATCTCCCGTGTACAGCGGCTCGAATTCGCTGGCCGTGACCATTACCTCGGCCTGGGGCGGGCTCTACCTGGCGGCCAACCAGACATTCGCCGGCACTCCGTACGACACATTGCAGTTTTGGGTGAACGGGGGCAGCCAGGGCGGCCAGAAGATCCGTGTGATGCTGGCGGACGGAAGCTACACCCTCCTTACCAATAATGCTGTCGAGATACCAATAACCGCCGGCGTCTGGACGCAAGTAAAGATCCTGCTTGCCAATCTTGGCAATCCGGGGCAGATCGGGGGGATCGTATGGCAGGATACCAGCGGCGGGGCCCAACCGACGTTCTACCTGGATGCGATCTCTTTTACCAATCAGGGGATCCCCCCCACGCCTCCGCCACCACCCGGGGCAGGACCCGATCTTGCCGTTAACGCGGCAGCGGGGCGGCACCCCATCAGTGAAGACATCTATGGAATGAACTTTGCCGACGCAAGTCTGGCGGCAGATCTCAGGATTTCTGTGTGCCGCTGGGGAGGCAATTCCACCACGCGCTACAACTGGCAGATTAACATGCATAATACCGGCAGCGACTGGTATTTCGAAAATATCCCAACGGTGATCCGGTGGCCGACGGTTCGGCGTCCGACCTGTTCGTTGAACAGGACCTCCAGACCAACTCGAAAACCATCCTGACCGTGCCTCTGATCGGGTGGACTCCGTCGGGAAACAGTCCTCGCAATCACCCGTATGACTGCGGCTACAAGGTTTCCAAATACGGAGCACAGCAGTCAACCGATCCATGGGATAATGATTGCGGAAACGGGGTCGGCGCAAGTGGCGGCAATATCACCGGCAATGCCCCGGCAGATACGAGCGAGGCCGTCGGGTCCCCGTTCGTCATGGACTGGGTCAGCCACCTCACCGCCAAGTACGGTTTTGCCTCGAGCGGCGGTGTCACCTACTACGACCTGGACAACGAACCCATGTTGTGGGACAGCACGCACCGCGACGTCCACCCCCGGGCTACGACTTACGACGAGTTGAGAGACCTCACCTTTTCGATTGCGCAGGCAGTAAAAACTGCCGACCCGGCGGCACAAACACTCGGCCCGGTACTCTGGGGATGGTGCGCCTATTTCTATTCCGCCCTTGACGGCTGCAGCGCCGGAACTGATTACTCTAGCCACCTCAACACGGCTTTCGTGCCCTGGTACCTCCAGCAAATGAACAGCTACGAGCAGGAGCACGGGGTGCGCATTCTCGATTACCTGGACCTTCACTATTATCCCCAGGCCGGCGGCGTGGCATTATCGCCGGCGGGCGACGCAGCCACCCAGGCCCTCAGACTGCGTTCCACGCGCTCCTTGTGGGACCCCTCCTACATGGACGAAAGCTGGATTTCCAGCACCCAGCCCGGTGGAGTCGCCGTGAGTCTTATTCCACGGATGAAGGATTGGGTGGATGCAAACTACCCTGGCACCAAGCTCGCCGTCAGCGAGTACAACTGGGGCGCGCTCGACAATATCAATGGCGCCCTGGCGCAAGCCGATGTGCTGGGGATTTTCGGCCGTGAGGGGCTGGACCTCGCGACACTGTGGGCTCCTCCCAATGCGACCGACCCGGGCGCTTTCGCCTTCCGCATGTACCGCAACTACGACGGTGCGGGCGCCGGCTTTGGCGACGTCAGCACTCTGGCAACCAGCACCGGCCAGGATAGCTTGTCCATCTATGCGGCGCAGCGCAGCGCGGATAATGCGCTTACGATCATGGTAATCAATAAGACGGCCGGGGCCCTTTCCAGCACGGTCGCTCTTTCGGGCTTCAACCCGGAGCCGTCTGCGGCCGTTTACCAATACAGCGCCGCACAGCCCGGGGCCATCCAGCACGCAGCCGATGTCGCGGTCACGGCGGCTGGCTTGAGCGCAGATTTTCCGGCCAATTCGATCACGCTCTTCGTTTTGATGCCGGCCGCCCTGCCGCCTTCGGTAACAGTTTTTATCTCCCCGGCAAGCGCCACGATGCAGGCTGGAAGGACGCAGCAATTCACCTCCTCGGTTTCCGGAGCCTCGGATACTTCGGTTGCCTGGCAGGTGAACGGCGTTTCGGGGGGCAATGCCACCATAGGGACGGTATCGGCTGCGGGTCTGTATGCGGCGCCGGTTGTGGCGCCCAACCCGGCTGTGGTGACGGTGACCTGCGTTTCCAACGCGGATGCCACCAAATCCGCCTCGGCAACGGTGACCGTTACACCGGCAACTTCGATCCGGGTTTTGGAGCCAAACGGAGGGGAAATACTGAACAAAGGAGGGACTTACACCATCTCCTGGACCGCCCCGGCTGCGGCGGCATCCTTCAGACTCCAGTACTCGACCAACGATGGCAAAAGCTGGGCGGCAATCGCGCCCATAAAAGAAACCGGGGAAAGTTTCCTGTGGAAGGTGCCGAAGGTGACTTCAAGCAAGTGCCTGGTCAAAGTAATCGGCTATAACGCAAAGGGCCACTTGGAAGGGACCGCCCAATCGGCTTCGCCCTTTACCATACACTGATACGGGCTTTTCGCGCCTCTATTTCGATACCGGATGCCTGAGGATAGTTCTCAGTCTTTCGGGAGTGGTGCGGCGCGGATCGCTCATATATATTTCATGATGCCTGCCCCGCGGGGAATAGCCCTTTTCCAGGATGAACCGGTGCATTGCCGCAATTGTCGGGGCCTCATCACAGTACGGGCCGACATACATAGTCTGAGCGCTAAGAGGCGCGACGGTATAATCCGGCCCCACACCCGTCTTCTTTGCCGAGAACTTCATTGTAAATGCCGCGCCATAAAGGGTTCCGATGGACGCCTCGAAAGCCGGGACGGTGTTGAGGTCCCCCGCGCCGTCAATCATCATAAGGATCCCCGCAATTCTCACAATATGCTCCGGCATCACGAGGTGAATCAGCCGTCCGGCCGGGGCCGTTACTCGATGCGGCCCAGAGCGGAAGGAGGCGAAAAAAAATGATTCAAAGCTCTGCGCCCTCTGCTGTCATCTCGGCGAAAGGCGGGACACTGCAGTGAAAAAGGGTTTCCTCAAAGAGAAGAAAATGCTGGCAAACTCACCTCGATTCGAGATAAAAAGTAACCCTGCGCTCTGAGGGGTGTGTTGTTTTCCGCCTGAATAATCGGGCATTTCCGCTCTTAATTCAACGGCTTTTGCATTTGCGCCTAGCGCAGGTGGAGCTTTTGTCGGGCTTGCCAATCTGCAGATGACAGGTTGAATCTTCAGCGCAAGGTTTTGGACGCTGCTAAATAGGTTTTGGGAGAGGAGAGAGCAATGTCTGTCCAGTTCGTCAAAAGCTCGGTTTCTGCGTACGGGTTGGCTCCATGTGACGAGAATCGCGCATTGCGGCTTGTCGAACTATGTGGAAGAACGGCCTACAAGTCCGAAGAAAAGATAACTGAGAATTCCGCCAAAAAATTTGTGCTCATGCTCAAATCGCACGGCCATCTTTCCGTGCTCGAACACAGCAATATCGTGCTGAAAGTAGAACAAGACCCGGCCGTTCAGATTCCGGGCGGACCGGATCCGATCACCTTTGCCGACATTGTTAACGAACTTCCCGACAGGATCGGCTTTCACCGCATTTTCCCCGTTAACTCGGGATCGGGGTTTATCATGGCAGGGAATTTCCGGGCCTGGATCGAGACCCTGGACCGCCTGAAGAGGCTGGAACAGGTGCATGGTTTTCTGCTCCGGAGCCTGAACAGGTTTTTCCCGGCCCTCTTCCCCGGAGATCGACAGGTGGAATCAATACCCTCTCGAGCGTCGCTCGTGGGAGAAGAAGAGCAACTGGAACTCCTGAAAACCGACCCGTATTTCGATCTTCCCGTTTTCGTATTCAGGTTCATATGCGACCGCGGCATAACGCACGAGGTGGTGCGCCACCGGGTGCTCTCTTTTACACAGGAAAGCACCCGATACGTGAACTACGAGAACAAAGGCATGGTTCTAATCCTGCCCGAAGAATTGCACAATTCATACGATGAGGCCAAAGGCGAGCTTGCGCCTGACGACCTTCTGGCAGGTGAATGGCGAAAGCGCGCGGAGGTCCTTTTCCACTGGTACAAAGAAGACCTTGCCCGGGGCTTGAGGCCGGAGATCGCCAGGGACATTCTACCGAACCTGCTGAAGAGCGAGATTTTCGTCAGCGGCCGCTGGAGCGGCTGGAAGCATTTCATTTTGCTGAGAGATTCCAGCCAGGCGCACCCTCGAATTCGCTTTCTGGCAAAAAAGGTAAGAAAATATTTTGCAGGGCTGGGACTCGAGTGCTGATCGCCAAAGAAGGGGGGAGCGTGGAACAGGAAGGAATGCGCAGAATATTTTCGCTGCAAATGGAACTGAATATCCGGACCCTGGCAAATGCAGGCAAGGATTTCGAAACGACCATGAACGATCCGGAACAAAGACCCATCTGGATCGAAAACTACCGCAAAGCGCTTTCCGCCGAACTTGCCGAGCTAATCCGGGAGGTTCGAGACCACGGACTGGGGACCCAGAACGGCAAGGTCGAAATTGTCGATATGCTCCATTTCCTGGTGAGCCTTTCCCAGATCGTGGGAGTCGAGCCTGAAGATATTGCGTCTTTGAGCGCATTGGAAAACGGGACCTCGTTTGAGACCTGCGCCATCATGGCGTTTCTTGGCATCGATGAACTTCAAAACAGCCTCAAGTGGAAATGGTGGGCAAAAGGCGGCGGGTTTAAACCGCAGAGGGCAAAAAGCGCCATTCTCGACCTCTGGCACGCGCTTGCCTGCGTGTGCACCGTTTTTAACCTCGGCTTCCCCGAGCTCAAAAGAATCTACGTTGCGAAAAACAGGATCAACTTCGAGCGGCAACAGCAGAATTACAACGAGGACACAAAGACGGAAGCCGACAATCTTTCCATACAGGCGTAAACGCGCCTCGCGGAGAAATAAGCCCTTCACCGCAGTAACTCATGTCCCTTTGGGACACCATGAAAAGAACCGTAGGGTGGGCTAAGCGCAGCGCAGCCCACCAAGTAGTAGGATGGGTGGAGCGGAGCGTAACCCATCAAACTTTTCGTAACAGTAACTCACGTCCCTTTTGGGACACCCTTGAAACCATGAAAAGTGTCATTCCCTTCGCGTCTTCGCGTCTTCGCGTGGGAACTTTTCGAACCAGTTTCTCATGAGAGATTTGCGTGACCAGATCCAGGCAGGATAAACCCAAACACCACCGGCTTTCTTTTCCGGCAAAGTTCATCAGTTTCGAAGGGATTGACGGGTGTGGGAAAAGCACCCTCATGGACCAGTTGGCGAGCTGGCTCACAAGGGCGGGAATCCCTTTCGTCAGGACTCGCGAGCCTGGTGGAACGAGAATCGGCGAAAAAATCCGCGAAATCCTGCTTGATCCTGCATCATCAGAAATGAGCAGCCGCGCCGAAGTGCTCCTCTACAGCGCCAGCAGGGCCCAACTGACCGATCAGGTCATCATTTCCGCCATGAAGAAAGGCTCGTGGGTCCTGACCGACCGGTTCGTCGACGCCACCTTTGCCTACCAGGGATTCGGGCGCGGTTTCGACCTCGAGCGCCTGAGGATAATCCAGGAATGGACGACAAAAGACCTGTGGCCGGACAGGACTATCCTGCTCGACTGCGATATAGATACGGCCATGTCCAGGCTTGGGGCTCGGGATGGAACGGACCGGGACAGGATCGAACAGGAGGATCGCATATTCCATGGGAAGGTCCGCAACGGCTACCTGAAACTCGCCGAAAAGGAGCCGGAAAGGTTCCTGGTCCTGGATGCCTCCAAGCCGCTGGAAGAAGTAATCGAGGAATTCTACGAAAGGTTCTGGCTGGTGGAAGTCGAACGCTGACTTTTTGCTGTCAATCGATAAGCCTGAAGTCCAACAATATGAACCTCCACATCGGCGCCGGCGGTTACTCCTGCAAGCAGTGGAAAGGCGCATCCTATCCCGGGGACCTGCTCGGGAAGCGGATGCGCCACTATTACGGCGAGCGTTTTAAGACGGTTGAGATAAACACGTTCCAGGCGACTTCAGTATCAATTGAGCGCCCAACAACGACATTCACTGATATTTTGTCTGCAGTAGTATGAAATCTTTACATTTCTTGACGATCTCCACACAGCCTCTTACCATAAAAAGCATGAAAAGAAATTTCACTTCACTTTGGGGGCAACCGACCCGGCGGAAGTGCTGAAGTGACGCTGCGTTGCTGCTTGGAGACGGTGCGGCCAACGCTAACCCAAATGTGGTTGTCACAGGCTGAATCGCCAGAGCGTCTAAGCTTATTGGACGCCCTCTCCTCATCCCCAAAATTATCGAGGGGGTAAAAGCATTTGGGAGAGTTGATTCGGGATAACTTCCAGCCTGGTTTACAGTATTGAGCATGGTGATATGGGCTGACAACCCTCTACAAAACCTTCTTGTGCGGTATAAATAAGTAAGGAGAACGTGATGGAAAAATGCTTAACTCTGATGCAGCGGGTGGCAATCTGCTTCGCGGCGGGGGTTATAGGTGCGCTGGCCGTGCTCCTTTTCGGCCGCGTCCTGTTTGGGTTGGGGCTTAGCGCGGCATTCGGGATAAAGGCCCCGATACCGTTGAGCCCGCCGGATGTATACAGGCCGCTCTTCTGGGGCGGGCTGTGGGGTATCCTGTTCGGGCTTTTTATGAAGACCTCATGGAAGCACCTATACCTCTTTGGTCTTCTATTCTTCCTCGCGCCGGTGCTCGGGCTTCAGCAGGGACCGTTGTTCGCAGTCTACCTGCTGCTGGTAAATCTGCCCTTCGGGATAGTCACCGCTTTGGCAGCAATGGCGATAATAGGGAAGAACCCGACGTTCTGCGGGGTCCTGAAATGAGCACTTACCTGATTAAGAATAGTAGGTGATTATCAGAAAGCTCCCGGCAAGATTGCGTTCCGGTTCCACAGCCGCGATCTGCACATGGTGTTAGCTCCGCCAAAAAACGGTAAGCCTGTGCGCTTCACAGTGAAGTTGGATGGCGCCGCTCCGGGCGAAGATCACGGAGTTGATTGCAATGCCGATGGGGCCGGCGAGATCCGGCTGCCGCGAATGGTTCAACTCAATCGGCAAAAAGGTCGGGCAAGAGACCGACTCTTTGAGATCGAGTTCCTTGGTCCCGGCGCTCAAGCCTTTTCGTTCACGTTTGGCTGAAGTTGCGAGCAAGGAGTATTGAACGTCACGCCTTAAGGGGCAAGTGATTCTGCTGGCTGACGCTCGCATTCGACAAATCTGACTTCGATTCAGGTGAACGCATGGGAGGAAAAAACATGGCAAATCCCATTCTGGTCACCGGCGCGGCGGGCCGCGTCGGCGCGGTAGGGCGCACGGTCACCGCACTGCTGTTGAAGCAAGGCAAAGCGGTGCGTGCGATGGTGCGTAATGAAGACGAACGCGCGCAGGCGTTACGCGACATGGGTGCGGAGGTCGTGGTCGGCGATCTGCTCGATCTCGATTCGATGCATAGGGTGATTGCCGGCTGCGAGACGATGTACTTCGCCATGTCGGTTTCGGATGCCTATCTGGCCGCGACGGTCAATACGGCGGCGGCGGCGAAGCATCACGGCGTGAAGGCGTTCATCAATATGTCGCAGATGACGGTCTCACAGATGAGCATTACGGAAACCACCGCGAGCCCGCAGCACAAGCTGCACTGGCTCGCCGAGCAGGCGCTGAACTGGTCCGGTCTGCCGGTCGTGCACGTGCGGCCGACAGTGTTTCTCGAAGGTTTCTTCCTGATTTTCACTTCGGATTCGGTCAGGAAATCAAATCAGATCAGACTACCGTTCGGGGAGGGCAAGACTTCGCCGGTCGCAGCGGAAGACGTTGCACGTGTGGTCGCCGCGCTGCTCGCCAATCCGCAGCCGCACATCGGCAAGATCTATCACCTGACCGGTCCGCAGTCCGAGAACATGCATTTCTATGCACAGGAGTATTCGAAGGCGCTTGGCCGCACGATCACCTTTCAGGACATTCCGGTCGAGCCGTGGCGGGACGGGCTGCTCGAGCGCGGCTTGCCGGTTCACCTGGTGAACCACCTCGCGACGATGGCCGATCTGCACCGCGCTGGACGCTACGACCGGATGTCGGACGATGTGCTCACGCTAACCGGGCAAGGTCCGCTGAGCGTGCAGGAGTTCGTCAGGAAGAATGCGGCGACATTCACCGCGTCGGCAAAAGAGGCGATTTATGTGAACGCATAGGAAGAAAGAAGATGGCAGATCTGAAGGTTGACAAAGAGATCACTTGGAAGGAGGAACCCTATAAAACGGATCATTTCCGGAGTTGCAACACGAACCGGGGATACTGATTCTCTGCCACTTTGGGAATTCGGGACCTCACCGCTCGGCTATTGTAACGCCTTTGAGACCTCGAAAACTTATATGACAATCACGGACCCCCTCCCCCCCTGATTCACACCACCTTCCGAAACAGGCCACCCAAATCCGGATATGATTTGAAAACCTTGCGCATTTCAGAGCTTCGTTTTTCAAGGAGGAGAGAAGTGTGGAGTTTCTCTTTTCCAGCCGAACGTTCCGGTTCAGCGGCGGCGATACGCCGTCCGCTGGAACCGGTTGTTAGCTGACCGTTTTTTCGTCGCCCGCTCAGAAGCCCTCGAAAACGTTTATGCTACGATCAAGCCAGGTCGAAACGGTCAAGGTTCATGACTTTATTCCACACCGCTACAAAGTCGTGCAGGAACTTCTCCCGGGAGTCCTCACACCCGTAGACTTCCGCCAAGGCCCGGAGTTGGGAGTTCGAA
>JBEKPW010000124.1:0-17420 GCA_049520315.1 Syntrophobacteraceae bacterium | reverse complement strand
CTGAAAAACCTCCACTGCATTCCTGAAGCCCGCAAAACTGAACGCTTTACAAATCGAACATGAAAGAGAAGGGTCAATGAGGCCGGTATTGGGCAGTTGCAGGATACACTCTACAACACGCCGGTTCAAGGGACAGCCGCAGACATAACGAAAAAAGCACTGGCGTTACTACCCCAAAGATTGGCGGATACTGGATCTCGGATCATAGGAACGGTCCACGATGAAATTATTCTGGAGGTTCCTGAGGAGACGGCAGGTGAAGTTGCTGTGGTTCTCAAGGAGACCATGATCCAAGCAGGGGAAGCTTATCTTTCCAAAGTTCCGGTTGCAGTGGAAGTCACGATTGCGGACACTTGGACGGAAAAGTAATCAGAGCAGGTCAAACGGGATGAATAGTCCATCTATTTCCTGGCGGAATAGCCAAAGGGTTCACAAGAGCCACGCACCGGACAGGGGCATGCTTTCGGTTCCGGCAACAGTCTCTATAAACCGGATGGCTCCCTTCCAAGTATCTTCCCTTTTACGTCAATCAACCTCAACTCATCGTTTATTCTCTGAATCGTCCAGATGTTCTCGGTTTTTCCGGTTATCGATTTCTTTTCGTTTTTAACTGAAAAGGAGGATATGAATTTCACGATTCTTACGTCTGGCTCGAAGCCAGTCATTACAACGTCGCCGTCCATCCGCGTGTCTATCTCCGCCCAGTTTCGGTAATAATATTTCAAGTCTTGGATCACCTTACCCCTGCTGACAATACCACGGTCGTAGTAATCTACTTTGTCGGCGTAAAATAACGCTACGGCTGCCAAGTCTTTCCTCCCGTTCAGGTAAAGAAGACGGTGTACGAATGCGCTGATTTCCTCACTGGTAATTGGATCAGACTGTCCTGTTTTCAGGCTCTGCTTTAGTTCCTGTGGAGCGGCTTGCTTCGGGGTTGGTTCGGCAGGGACAATCTCCGTTGGGGGTACTTTCTCCTCTGAAAGCTTTCGGGTTAGATTCTCTTGCGCGTCTCCGGGCGGTTTAGCCGCTTCGCGTCCCAGTTTCTCCAGATTGGGCTTCTTTCCCGCAGAAACAATATCCGAGAGCAGGATATGTTTGTCCTTGCCGGGGTCTCCAGTCGATGAGTAAGTGATCAGGGCCTTCTTATTTCGCAACTGGTTGGCCACCCTTTTCAATGTCTCTATTTTTCTGCTATCCATTTGTGTATCAAAATAGAAAATCAGGTTGGGTACATAAACGGCCCATTCATCGACGTGGATCACAACAGCCTCAATCTGGCCCGCATTTCCGGCTGACTCCGAACCGGCTGCAAGGCAAAAACCGCCCTTGCAGAGAAATCCCCCAAAGAGAAACAGGGCGACAAAGATTGTTTTCAGTTCTCCGATTGACAGCTTCCGTTCCATTCTCACCCTCTACTATTCTAGACACCACTGCGCCGTTGAAAGAGTTCTTGCACAGGGTTGCGTTTCTGGACATTCAATCTCACATCATACATCCCCAAAGCGGCGATGATCAAGACCCCACAGGAAATCTCCCCTTTCTCATCAACATACTGGCTCTGATCAATATTTCCGAGAAATTAAACGGCCTTGCTGCACGAATTGTCCATACCCAGCATGACGAAATAATAATCGAAGCCGGAGATGCCATAGAGGATCAGGTGGAGGTGATTGCGAAGGAGTCGATGGAAGACTGATTCAAGCGGATTATCCCAGAGGTCCTGTTTGTGGCGGAGATCAGAGTAGCCGAAGCCTGGGGATAAGCGCTCTTAGATCATGGCGGTTTCCTCATACAATTGTTATCTATCTGAGTTTATTGGCAACTCCCCCACAATGATTACATTTTTATCAAGAGTTAGAGTCAATCAAACGCAAACACGTTTAAAACCCCAGTTTATGGAGGCAGCAATGAAATTCCTTGTAGTGCTTGTTTTGGTTAGTTCGCTTGTCCTGCTCGGGCCTGTTGCGGCCAGGGCTGAAACGGACCGGATCGATGCGGCAACACAAATTCTGGACCAAATGCCCGGACAGATTCCGGCCTTCGTTTTGAATCACGCAAAGGGAATCGCCGTAATTCCGGGAGAAGTCAAGGCAGGTTTTATCTTCGGTGGCGAGGTCGGGGGCGGAGTGCTGGTGCGCCGTCTTCCGAAGGGAGGCTGGTCTACGCCTGCTCTTATATCGATAGCGGGCGGTACCTTCGGTTTCCAGATAGGAGGTGAAGTAAGGGACATTGTGTTGGTTCTGAATTCGAGTAGGAGTGTAGACCTTATCGAGAACGGAACTCTAAACCTGGGTGGCGATGCCTCGATAGTGGCCGGCCCTGTTGGAGGGGATTATGCGGTCACAACTCAATCGCCTGACGTTTATTCTTATGTGAGGAGCTTCGGGGCCTTCGCCGGAGCAACGGTAGGTGGATCGGCACTTTCGATGGACCTTAATGCCAACCGCAGCCTTTACGGGGTCTCCGACCCGCTGAGAGTGCGGCCGGTAACGGTTCCAGCATCGTCCAAAAGATTTACCTGCGCGGTGTCGAGAGCCACCGGCGTTCGATCAAAGGCTTGCAGTTGATCTATCCGGTCGACGTCATTACGCTGATGGACAAATCGCCCTGTTGATAGAGGCCGGGTTTGTAAAGGGGCAGCATCAAAATGGACTTACAATCCACGTGCGAGGATACAATGGAATAGAAGAAATTCCCTCATTACATGGGGTTTGATAATGGCAGTTTTGTCAGTCGGAGTGTTTTTGGCAGGATCGGGAACGGGTTTCGCGAACCAGAGAGGGTTGCATCCAGAGTGCCCGAGATGGAAATGATTCAGAATCAAGGTCCGAAGGCCAATCTTCATGATTTCAATGGATACGCTTTGCATTAAGGGATAGGACGACATTGCAGGACAAAGTGACGTGGGATTTGAGCAGAATTTGTAAGAGGTGTACGGCTCAGCCGTTCGTTATCTGTCGTCAGCGTTCTTTCGGCTTGTCATCTTGTTTCTTCTTGGCCTTTGTCCTCAGACGTTCCATAAGTTCTTGTGCTCTCCTTTGCCCCTCACGTTCCTTATCATCAAGGATTTCGGCCCATGGCTGGGTGACACGCCAAGTTATTTTACCGCTCAGAGGCGGCTCAGGATATGCACCAATGTCATGCAATGAGTAACCACGAAACTCCACAGGACTCTCTTGGTAGCAGCACCAGACAGCCTTCCTTATTAAATCTGGATCTCCTTCAAATTGAAGATCAATCAGGTTGAGTTGCTTTCGGAACCGCTCAATCATCTCCGCAGGCAAGTTGAACAGAAAAGGATGCGGTGCATTGGTTTCAATTATACGTTTCTTCTCATCAACACCATTTTGAATCAGCGCTTTTAAAGCTTCTCCGGTCAAATGCCCTTCAGATTCCGGTCCGCCAACGATCACATACCGTATATTGGAATTCGCGACTATGTTGCAGACAATTTTCTCGAAACCAATATTTTCGGTTTGAACAGTCCCAGACAGAGCTGCCCCAGTCTCTATTCCACCTCTCACAAGGTTCTCAAGCTCCCGAGGGATTTTGTCTGCATCACAATTTAAGATGATTGCCACTGCAACCGGAGAATAATCATTTCCCCTGAGATACCTGCCATCCTCAGGAGGATACTCGAGATGTGGGTTGACCTTCAGCATATCTTTCTCCCACCTAATTTGACCTGAATAATGCATCAACTTAATCACCAATGGATGCTGAAGCGCATTTTACACCAAGATTTCACCCCAAAAACCTCTTGGAACACCGGGAAGGCCCATTCAATTATCCTATATCCCAGTTAAACACACAAGAGGTACGGCAATGGGACAGGTTTTAGCAACTTCAGGGCAGACCACCATTCCCGCCGTTGATAGTTCTTCTGCTCAATGCTGGCTCGAGTTACGAGGGCCAATATTAAAGTTTTTCCTTTGATGGGCATTAGAATGAAACGGTGAATCGTGCAAGGGCTGGAATCCAGGATGCTTGGGTCACATACAGGATGGGCACCGCTTGAAAAGTTCCCATGTAGGGCTAATGCTGGTGTTCCGGTTAGGAGCATGGTAGCCAAACCGATAAAACCGATCAGGCCGCCAATGTACTGGAAGAGCATGGGAGATCTGGAGAAATACCGTGAAAAGCCGCTCCTAAAGGCGTACAGACAGAGAGCCGGTAGTCTTCTGGCAAAACCGATAGAAGTCACGCTGTTTGAAATGATCAGTGAGGCATGAGAGTTCGGTGAAATTGCAGGATTGTTGTGAACGGCAATTATGCCAAATACACAACCCAGGAAAAGTCCTAGTAAAAATAGCATGGCTCACCCCCCACTAAGTAAATGGATTGTATGCCTCTGGGAAAAACCAAAACTTAAAAAGGGGGGCAATTTTATGGCCGCATAAATAGCAGAACTTTACAAACTTACAAGGGTGATTTACGGGGGTACAAATAGGGTAAAAACATACCTATGGGTGTCAAACTGCGGTCCTTGTTTCGAGCGCCATAGCGATTTTATTCTTCAGCTCGGTCAAATCAAAGCTCTTTACGACGTAGAAGTCGGCCGCAATCGATTTCATGTCGTATTTGAAGTTATCGTATGCAGTCGAGAGTATCACAGGCAGGTCATAAAAATGGTTTCTGATGTCCTGGAGGAGGTCCAGACCATTCCAGTCAACCATCTTTATGTCCAGAATGACCAAATCCGGTTTCTCTTCTCCAATTTTCTCGAGAAGTTTGTAACCGCCCTCCGCTGTGATGACCTCGTATCCGGCTTCGTTCAGTTCCTCAGAATATAGAAGTCTGACGTGTTCCTGATCATCGACAACAAGGATCTTCGGCATAACTCAACCCCTTTCTTCTTTCCATGCCAATGTATCACCTTGACTCAAAGGACGCTGGACCGAATTTAGAGGCGGACCCTGTTCGTTAAAACCTCTGAGAAAATCCCAAACCTTTTAGAAAGATACGATTTTCCGGTCAAACACGCAAGCTATTTGTCAGAGAGGCTGATCTAAACACCTTCAGGACCCGGTCCCTCTGCTCAATCCAGGATCGAATTACGAGGGCCAATATTCAAGTTTTTCGATTGATGGGTATTATGGTGAAGAGGTAAAAATAACGGAGCCTCTTGGACAAGTGCCTTCGCGCCGTTCCGGCGGAAGTTGGAACGAAACAATGCCTTTCAATTTTTCTGGTTCTCAACTATAAAGCGGGGAATATAGCATGAGTGGTCAGGTTCCAAGAGATTCAGACAAGATGGAGGGCCGCTTGTATGGTTGAAGAGCTCTTGCCCAATCTATACCTGATAAGAATCCCATTGACAGGAAGTCCCTTGGGATGGGTTAACTCCTCTGTGATAAAAGACCTCGATAGGAACCTGGTCATTGATACCGGGTTGAATCGAAGAGAGTGCCTCGAAGCCATGCAGGCCGGCCTGGGTGAAATCGAGATGGATCTGAAAAGGACCGACTTCTATATCACTCACATGGACGCGGATCACATCGCCCTTGCACCGAGACTGGTTCAAGACACTTCAACCATATATATCAATCGGCCGGATAAGGAGTACGTGGAGAACTGGCTCGGCTGGAAGGCGATTACCGGCTTTGCCAGACTGAACGGTTTTCCGGCAAAGGAGTTTCAGGCGACTGTCAGTAACCACCCAGGTTATAAGTGGTTTGCCACCGCAGAAACAATTGCCCATTTGAGATATCTCGAAGACAGCGGACAGATTTTCAGGGAAAAGAAGGCTGGCTGCATTGAAAGGAGGGAAAAAGATCATTAATCGCTAGAAGTACAGCAGGGGGGCTGTTTCTAAAACCTTTAAATACCATCTTTTTATTGGGAGGTAAATTGTCATGGTATTTAAATGCATCGGTTGTGGATTTGAATGGGGCGAAGGGAACCCTGAAGTTGAAGGGTACTCTCATGGTTCATGTAAAGCATGTCTGAAGAAAGCACTAATTCCTATCTACAGAAAACGACAGAAAGAACAATTTTTTCATGATTGCTTTGGGCGATCGGAAGACTATTGCTCTCGAGTTGCATGTTCCTATTATCGATGGTGCTGCTGCTGTATACATGAAAATGCGTAGCAATAAAAAATATATCGCTGGTATGTTCTATAGTACCCTCGATGCATTTGCGTTCGAGTTCTAATGTTAGGTCTTCACGATCTACATCAGAGACAAAGGCTTTTCAGGGCGAGCTATTCCAAGTCTTAGAACTGCATTTGGAGGCGACACTGATTCAAAGTCCTCAAAATGCGAACGATGAGGAGAAAGTTGCTTACTACATTCTGCATGGAACGGTGAGCAAAACGTTTGGGCAAATTGCATTAATTCCGAAGCTTCCACCAGAATTGTCTTATCCACGAGACATCATTGTACACGACGTAATAGATATGAGTGTTCCAAGAAGATTGGCAAAATACGACAAATCTGGTTACAAGATCTTCTTGGCTCAAATGAAGACCATTCTTTTTGGAGATCCTGGTATTCGAATGACAAAACAGAGATGTGAGGAATTCTTCGATAACGATGAGAATTTCGCATTGGGGACAGAATGTATGGAGGAAACGCTTGCCTGGGTTGCTGAAAAGATGGGAGCACCTGATGCTAAGATCGCTCAGATATGACGAGATGATAGTTGAGGAAAAAGGCTTTGTGGATTAGGGACCAGACCGTCTTGGCTTGAACGCAACTTGGTATTACGAGGTGCGCTGGTACCGCGACTCAAATTCTACATACCACATCCCACGATAAGCTCATCTTTCGTCTTCCTGACGTAGCTGTTTAAATTCCAGCCTGGAAACATCTCATACTTTACCCAGGTCCCATTGGCGTCCGCTTTACTCACAACCTTATACATCTGTTCAAAATCGGCCTTGATATTTTTGCCGGCAAGCGTGGGATGAACGAGCATGGCCCCGTCCATCTTCATTATGAATACGAATGGGTCTTCTTTGGCGGCAGATTTGAAGTCAGCAGCGGTTTTACCACTATTTATCGCAGTGACAATCTCATCCACCCTTTTTTTAATAGCATCTCTGTATGGCTGTTGTGCAAAAGTATACAAGGCAACCGTTAACACAAAGACCATTGCCAAACATGCTGTAAGAACCCTTTTCGTGCTCATCTCCACCTGGTTTTTTTGATACTTTTTAGGATAGACACTAATTGATCCGAATAATGCATCAACCTGACCACCAACGTATCTCAAAGCGCATTTGGGGTTCGTCCACCGTCCTGAAACCTCTCAGGACACCTTGTAGACGCAGAGAACCTTCCCATATACGAATCAAAAACGCAAGAAGGCGGTCAATGAGGACGGTTTTTTCAGTTTCGGGACTCCACCACCATTTCCGGCAGTTGATAGCCTCTCGTCCTCGGGTTTTTAGCCGGAATTCCCTTTCAAACAACTAACTCATAACATTGGCATCTCTGAAAAAATAAGGATACTTTTTGAACCCAAGGGCGGTTTTTTGTCGCATTGGGTATACGGTGAGCGAGGTCAAGGAACTCGCCCATGCCTACCGCAAAGGCATAGAGCCACAGCCTGGGGTGGATTTTTTGATAAATAAGGTCGCTTTTTTCTGCTCACTACTCACTGCTTCTTCGGATATCCCACGCACTGGTCGAGGATGATCTTTTGATCCGGCCTTAACTTCAATTCTTTTGCCAGCGCATCACTGTCTATGAGCGCTCGCACGACTGTCGCCAAGCCCTCTGAGGCGCAGAAGAGGTAGACATTTTCACTGATGAGGCCAGTGTCGGCGCCTACGAGAATTTGCTTGTCAAGTCCGCCTGCGTCGACCTTTGAGTAATCCGACACATAGATAAGAACGACTGGTGCGTCTTTTACATATGCCTGTGTACCCGTCATCGCCCTGATGTCCTTGGTCACAATCGTGTTTAGGGCGTTTTTCTTCGCATCCCAGAGATATACGCCATCGGCGGTTGCCACATAAATCTCCGTTTCCTGCCAGTTTTTTGCCGACGGTGCGGTTCGCCTCCCATCCGGACGGTTTATTCCGAAAGCGGCCCAAAGAAGGTTCGACAGGGTTTGCATCGGGAGCTTTTCACCACTGAACGTGCGCGTCGACATCCTTTCATTTAACACCGACATCAGGGGCTTTCCACCCTCTTTTTGAGGATTGGGAAGCTGAATGGACGAAGGATCTGCAGCGTAGCTCAAAAAAGAACAGTTGAGCATGAAAACGAGCAGAATGCCGGCCAAAGATACTGATTTAATTTTCATCTGAATCTCCTATCGAAGTCATGTAGGGTGGGAACAGTTTTATCTCTTAATAATGCGTCAACTTGACTCCCGACTGGAGCCGAACCGCATTTTAGGGTCGAATTCTGCCAGAAAAAACTTCTGGACCTGCCCCAAAGCCCGTAAAACTTTACGATTTTCCAATCGAAGATGCAAGTGATAGGTCAACAGGTCTGGTTTGGCAGTTTCAGAACGCACTCTACAACACGCCTATTCAAGGGACAGCTGCAGACATAACGAAAAAAGCACTTTGTCTGCTTCCACAAAGATTGCTCGGTGAGGGATCTCGGATTATTGGAACGGTCCATGATGAAATTATTCTGGAAGTTCCTGAGGAGAAGGCGAATGATGCGGCCGCAATTCTGGAAAGGACAACGATCGAAGGAGGAAAAGCTTATCTCGGTAAAGTTCCTGTTGAAGTGGAAGTTACCATTGCGGATACTTGGGCAGAGAAGTAGACAAAGCCAGCCTCAGCTTCATGTCGGCGTCGGTTGTAAAATGTGATCGCTTCAATTCGATCTTACTCGCTCCACACCCCCAGTTTCCGATCTCATTGCACATGTTGCCGATTGGCGCCTCAGGGAAGTTAACACATTAAGATCAAGGCGTTATACGCGGGCTGTTCTGTGGACTGAACATTCTGGCAAGAATTGTGAACCCCGACTGACCTTATGTTGGCAGCTGCTTCGACGGTTTGTTACGTACAGTCCTTCTGTTCTCCTGCCATTCTGAATTATTCCACTATAGATCTAAATTTTCACCAGAGTTCATAATCTTTGAGCATTTTGAATCCACATTATTCGGATCATTGACCGGAAAGAGGAGAGTCTTCCAACGCCGAACGGGGAGAACCCGCATCGTCTCCATCAGACTCTTATGAGTTCGTAGTCAACGCTTCCCAGCCCGAGTGTTTGAGCGTACTCCAATTGCAGGAGATGGTCTTGCCCGGGATGGTACTCTTTGAAAATTTGCTTCCCGCACGAGGCGTTGACGAGGTCGAGACTTGCTTTGTCGACGGCCACGGGATCGGCTGACGCGAAAATCCCAACGTCAGGAGCGATGCGCTCGTTTCCATAACGCCAGCAATCGCATTCTTTATTGATCCGGAGCGCAAAATTCAGGAAAGCTGCCTTACCCTTCTTGTCCTTGAGAATGGCGTAGGTATACTCCACCATCTTCTTCTGGACCTCGTCGCCCGCCCTGAAATCGATGAAAAGCGCCAGATTGGGGCAGGCCGCGACACAACTTGCGCAGCCGATACACTTCTCAGTGTTCAGCACCGATTTGTCGTCTTCCATGTGGATGGCCTGCACAGGGCAGACTTTTTCGCACTCACCGCAGCCGAGACAATTTTTTTTGTAGAACGTAGGGGCCGCACCACAGTGCTGGGCCAGCTTGCCTTGTCTGGTAGCGCACCCCATGCCTATGTTCTTCAGGGTTCCGCCAAAACCGGTAAGGGCATGTCCTTTGAAATGGGTCACCGCGACGAAACCATCGGCATCGACATAACAGCGGCCGACCTTGGCCGTTTTGATGAGTTCCTGATCGATTTGCACCTCCCGGATATCCTCATCCTTTTTCTCATCGGGGATGAAGATGTCCGCGCCCACAGCTTCCCTGGTGAAGCCATGCGACATGGCCACCGTGAGATGATCTTCGGAGTTGAGCCGCTTGCCCCTGTAAAGCGTGTTGGCGTCAGACAAAAAAGGCACGGCGCCCTTCCTGGCAATCTCATCGCAAATGAGCCGTAAATGATCGGGCCTTACGAAAGCGTCGGTGCCCTCTTCTCCGAAGTGCAACTTCACCCCCACTTTCCAACCTGCTTCAGCAAAATTCAGTACCCGACTTTCCGCCAGCAGTGACTTCAGTTTGCCATTGGCAGCATTGATGTCGTCTGCGTCCTCGACCGGTACGAAATAAACCTTGCTCTTCATCTGATCCACCTTGCTCCTCAGGATTTGTTTGCATCTAACAACTTGAACAATCCTTTAGCACATATCTGCCGGAATAATGCACCAACTTTTGCGTTCCGCATCCAAATTGAATGTCGGAATCGAATTTTTGCCCGGAAAACCTCTCGTGTATTCCGGAACCCCCACCAGCATACAATTTTCCCAATACAATACGCAACTCAAACGTGCGTGGGACCGGTTTTTGCGATTTTCCGACACACCTCCTCCCATAGTTGCTTAATTTCTCCGTGTCACACCGGGTTGCGGGCTCAGGAGAATAGAATCCCATAATACCGGCCTAATGGGAAAGCCGACGCGATATGGACATACCACCTCCTGGCATGGTAGACCACCCTTGCCCCTACTTTTACAAGCCGCCTGATGATCGAGTCTATGGATGGTCTGGATTTTGCCAAAATTAAGGTGTCTCTCCTTGTAGTTGAGAAATGGCGCCCCGAAATCGTTTATATTCCCGAATCATATGTTCACGGAATCTGTGTGAGAAGGGATTTGGCAGGGGCTAAATACTGCACCATCGAGTCGTCTTCGACAGCAACGGCTCTTGGAAGAATGGTGACACCTTTGATGTAATCAAGGAAAAAATGATTCACAAAGAAGTCCGCACAAGCACTCTAGAGTCGATTGCCGCTTGTGCGGACCCTTGGTGAAATTGCGCTTTAGACCTTCAACGGATTTACTCCAGCATCCAACAACATTTTAGCCTTATCAATGCCGAGCGGGATTCGGGTATGCCAATGACCATAATTCCATACCGTTCTGCCGCCTTCTTCCTCCACAAAACCATTGGACATCCAGTCATTATAGTACGCAACCTCGTAACTTGTTCTCTTTCTTCCCTTACGCAAAAGGGCAAACAAACCTACAGGTCCGTCGCCGAAATCGAGACTAAAAATGTTCCACCGATCAAGGTAACGGGCGAGGGTGTCCAGTTTACTACGTTTCTCGCATATATCCTGACTTTTTCCTTCACCAAATTAGATGCTCCCTGCCGATATCACCGTGTTGGAAATCGCAAATAAAGTGACAATCAAACCGTTAACAAAACCTCCCAGCCATATAGAGCCTGTTTTCCTGAAAAAAAGTCTGCCTGTGATTGCGGCAATTGGCAGGATAAACAGTAGATTCCAGAGTAAAATGCCGGCAAGCGCCGATGTTGTCTTGGGCGGGAATGGCACGTAAGGGAGCAGCTTGACGCCTGTTTTGAACAGCCATATGTAATCCAGGATGGTTAATACGGCTAGTCCGGCGACGTTTGCGATGACCATCAGCGGGATATTGGTCCATTCGCCCGCCCCTCGTATTCTTGTGAATGAGTTAAGCAGCAGTATGTTGATCAGATAGAAGAAAAGGAAGAAGGGCAGGTATTTGAGGAGAATAAAGAATTTAATGGGCGTGAGTGTTTTGATGCTAAAGACCCAGAATCTTGCGTCACTGAGGAAGAAGAAATTACTAATGACCAGTAGAAAATAGGTTGCCAAAAATACGATCAACGCCAGAAGAGCACTTTTTCCTATATCGGCACCGCAAAGCTTCACTCCAAGGTTATCGATTGTTACGCCGTTTTTTTTCATAAATATGAAATAAGTGAGGATAAATGCGATCAGGAGAATGGCGCCTACGATCAACATGAGCAGTACGACGCCGTTTACAACAGGCAATTGAAAAGAATTGCTTAGAGGAAATACCGTGGGGACGAAGCGACCCCATGACTTGATGCCAATGGGATAACCTACGGTCCAGTTGTAAAGTAATGGAGCTGGCAGTAAACAAATAACAAATATTATCCAGTATATAAGCTTGTCTTTAGTGGTCGTCACGATTGAGGGTGCAGTGGGTTCAGGCTTGATAATAGTTTTGAAATAAGGGATTTCGAGCATCAGGAAGGCAAATGGAATGATGAAAAGGAAAAAACCCGCTAAAACAAGCCCGGTGAAAAATTGCTTCCAGGGCCAGATTTGGTCTGCGGCCGGTAAAGTCTCTTTGCCGCCCTTTAACGTTGTACTAAAAAAATCAACAATGTACGCAACGGCGACCTTCGAGAAATGAGCTTTAGGATGTTCAATCTCCGGCTGGTAGATCACCCTCAATGGCTTTCCCTCAGCGGTGGCAGCAATGGCCTCTTCGTTTGTCAGTTTCTTATTGTCGCCAAACACATAATAGGCCTGATATTCCGCACTCGGAAAACCCATACCGGCAATGCCAATTTTTGAAACATTGATTTGACTGGCTGTGGAGACTTGCCACATAGGCGCCGCCCACTCATCGTACTTGCCGAACATGAGGCCGACATTGACTGGATACTTGGCTTACGCAAGGGCACCGTCTTTGTCGACCAAAAAAGCGTTCTCCGTAGGCACTAATGCCTTGGGGACTATAATCGCCGGATCCTTTTCGTGTTTCACAAATGCCCTTACTGCACCGATTTGCAGAGAAGCACCACCCAGGGAATGACCGACCATCCCGATACGTTTTTTATCAACGTATGGTAGTGTACCCAGGTATTGCAATGCGGCATAAGTCCCCATGTCGGGTGCGATACCTTTGTTGATACGGGGATCGGCGAAGGAGGATCCGCCATGATCGTAAGCGTCAATGGCTATTACGACATAACCTCGGCGTGACAGTTCAACAGCGTTGAGATCCTGCACTTCACGAGTGTTGTTGTACCCGTGCATAGAGACAATTGCCGGAGCAGGATCTTCAACGCTTGCAGAATCGGGGACATAAAGCAGCGCGCACATGCGGGCGCCATCTTCGGTGATATAGGTCATGTCGGTAATTTTAACCTTGCCACCACTTGTATGTACCAGGTACGCGCCTGACGAACCCAGCAAAACAAGGGCAATTGCGATGCACAAAAATAAGGCTAACCTCTTTTTAGTATCCATACTATCCCTCTCTTAAATTTGGTCGAAACTCATTTCATCGCTATTATCCGGAACAATGCTCCAACTTCAGTGACATCGCAACCGCATTTTCGGGTCGGCTTTTTCCTCTACGACTTCCAGGATAATTTCATCGTGGACCAGCCTATGATTTTTCCCCTTGTGCTTGCTAACGCTTGCGGCCGGAATAATGCATCAACTTCTGCGCTGTGCATTCAAACCGCATGTTGAGACCCAGATTTTTGCCAGTAAAATTTCCGTTGCGCCCCTGAAACCCCAACAGCATACAATTTTCCCAATAGAATAAGCAAATCAAACGTGCGTGGGCCGGCAATCTCTCGGTCCGCTACGCTAAGACAGTTCGGCGTGGAAAAAAGGGAGGCTCCGCACAGCTCCCCTCCGCCTTGAGAAATGGGGCGCCAAGTTCTTTGCCATTTTCGAATCATTTGTCCAGCGAATCGGTGCAAACTGACTCTTTCGAGATCGGCAAGCTAATGGCAGAGGGGCGGTGGTGCACAATACCGCATGTTCGAGTGCGGCATTGTGCACCACCATGAGGCAAAATGCACCTGCGAAGCATGACGTGGATATCATTAGGAATGTAGGAGTTACGACGAATGTTGATGCAATATGCGGCATCGTCAGCCGCCCCGCGCACCTGCCTTTCTAAGCACGCCGAACGACCTATTCCCTAAAAGTACAATAAAAACAAACTGTTGTAGGAATTATCGCAGAAGGTAAAACTTTGGCTCGAATCATGCTCAATTGTTCCTGCGAACACGATCGAAACCGGCCAGGAAGAATTCAAGTTCTATTGTGAATACAAAGGAGGTCATCATGGACGCAGGGGACCGCAAACGGACAGCGCTACCGGTAGTGTTTTCGATGCCGAACGAGGCATGCATCTGGAGTAAGGCCGGTGTGATCGAATCTACTGAGTGCATCAACGCTTTCGACTGCCTCGGGTGTTCCATCGAAAAAAGCGTGCGGGCCGCCCAAGAGGATAAGAGCGAGTCGCGTGGAAAGGCTGTTTCTGGGACGCTCAACATGAGCTGGTTCATGTCGAACGGCAAGTGCCGTCACGTGCTTAGCGGACGCATTTCCTACGGCCTGTGCTCCTCGAAGAGCTGCGTGAATTGTCCGGTCGAACAGATGATCGAGGATTCGAGCGACCTGCCAGGCGCCAAGCGGACACACCATGCGAGTGAATCGGGATACCACATGGCCCGGAATTATTACTATCACCGGGGTCACACCTGGGCTCGAGTCGAGTACGGCGGCCTGGTGCGAGTGGGTATCGATGATTTCGCCCTGCGACTGCTCGGGCATCAGGATGCAATCGAGGTGCCCGCTCCGGGGTCTACCGTGCGCCAGGGGCAACCGGCCGGGATTCTGAACCGGTCCGGCAGGCAAGCCGTGATTATCAGCCCGGTGGACGGGGTGGTGACAGCCGTTAACCATAACGTACTCGGCAAAGCTTTCATCGCTAACGATGCTCCCTATGAGGATGGCTGGCTCATGGTCATCCGTCCCTCGAACCTCCAGGAGAATCTGGATAACCTGTTTTTCGACTCGGAGGGCCTGTCGTGGGTCGACGAGGAGGCGATGTACCTGAACTCCCTGCTGGCCGAAGAATCACGAATTTCGCTGGTTGCTCCCGACAGCGAGCCGGCCATGGATGTTTTCAAAGAAGCGCCTGAAATCGGGTGGGAGCGGCTGGTCGAGGAATTTCTGGCTTAACAGCAACTGACTATATGTAGGTTGGCGGGTTTCGGGTTACAGGTTCCGGGTTGAAAAACAACTCGAAACCCGCTAACTCGCAACTCGTGACCTGGTCCTCAGTCCTCTCACTCCCAACTCCCCCGTTAGGCGCCTCTGAGTTTTCTCACCTCACCCACTCGAATGGTAACTTTCTGCGCGTCAAAGTACTCGAGAAGCGGGATGGTGTATTTGCGGCTTGCGCCGGTCATCTCCTTGAATTGGGGGGTAGTGATCTCGCCGTGCTCTTTCAGCCAGGTTACCAGGCGATTATGAAGTTCGGTCATTGCGGCGGTATGAAAGTAGATTTCTTCTTTTGTTTTTACGAGAGTCCCCTTTGTCAGCATCCATTCGAGCACTTCCTGGTGCTGTTTGGGAGTGCCCGGCAACCCGGATGTGACTTCCTTGAAAAAGGGCGGCTGCAGGCCGGCTTCCCGGAAGGCGTTTT
The DNA here is from genome assembly GCA_049520315.1 of Syntrophobacteraceae bacterium. Classification (GTDB taxonomy): domain Bacteria; phylum Desulfobacterota; class Syntrophobacteria; order Syntrophobacterales; family Syntrophobacteraceae; genus SbD1. Next base: position 2,082 of record JBEKPW010000124.1, on the reverse strand, counting down.
CGATTTTTTGCCGGATGGTATCCTCGTCTTTGCTCAAGGCCACTTTGTGCGCAGTCAGGCGCACCCATTCCATCTCCTGGGCGACCTGGCCGGCTTCGACAAGCTGGCGCAGGACAAAGTTGTAAAGCTTTGCGTCTATGGGCTTTGAAAGAAGGGCCGGGATTTCCTCTTTGGACATTCCGGCTTTGAGCGGAAAACGGCTATGGTAGCCGGCCAGGATTTCAGTGACAGAAGATTTCATCTCTTCCAGCGCATCCGGGTGAATCAGCCTTTTATTTTCCTTATCGTAGAGCACCACCTTCCTGGCGCTCGTAAATTGCTGAAGGGTTTTTTCAAGAAACTTTTGCGGCACATTGGCCCTTATCCGGAGTTCCACCTCGCCAAGCCCAGCCCAGCCGGCATCCTGAAGGTGCCAGAGAATTACATCGGAGTCGGGGCTCTTGAAGAGTATTTCGAGCGCTTTGGCGGCTTCCCGTTTGGCCGGTCCCTTGTGTTTTCGGGGAAGGGGGTGAAGGACGTCGCCTCCGCCGATTGTCAGAACCGGGGAATAGGAGCGGAGCACAAAACGGTCTCCGCGCAAGACAGAGGCGGGCTGATCAAGCCTGAGCTGCGCGAAGCTTTTCTCGCCCGGTTTTAGTTCCTGCCGGTCGAGCAGGATGATTGTGGCAAGGTGTTCGGCGGTCCCCGTGTGGAAGCGGATTTTTGCTCTGTGTTTCAGCGTTCTCGGGGTGCTTTCCAGAAGCTCGAGTTGAACGTCTATGATGTGGGAGGCGGAAAGCGCGCCCGCAGAGGCCAGAACGTCTCCGCGCTCGATGAGGGCCCGCTCCATCCCTTGCAAATTTACTGCCGTCCTCTGGCCCGGGAGGACTTCCTGCACTTCGTTTCCGTGGACCTGGATACCCCGCACTTTGCTTTTGAGTCCGTTGGGGTAGATCACTACAGGGTCTCCGATCTGAAGCCGTCCGGAAATGCTGGTTCCAGTAATGACGGTCCCGAATCCGCGCATTGTGAATACCCGGTCAACCGGCAGACGAAACGGGCCTTCCGAACTTTTCGGTTGAACCTCGGCAAAAAGCCTGGCCAGCGATTTTTTGAGTTCGTCGAGTCCTTCGCCGGTGACCGCCGAGACGGCAATGATCTCACACCCCTCCAGAAAAGTGCCCTTAAGGAAGTCCACTATGTCCTCGCGCACCATCTCCAACCAGTCCGAATCATCGACAAGGTCGGTTTTGGTGAGGACCACGAGCCCTTTCTTTACGCGAAGGAGTTCGCAAATCTCCATGTGTTCGCGAGTCTGAGGCATGATGCCTTCGTCGGCGGCGATCACCAGGGCTACCAAATCGATTCCTGTGGCCCCTGCGACCATGTGCTTGACGAATTTCTCATGGCCGGGCACATCGACTATCCCGAGGCGTTCGCCCCCGGGCATGTCCATGTGTGCAAATCCGAGCTCGATTGTAATACCCCGCAGTTTTTCTTCCTTCAGGCGATCCGTATCGATTCCGGTCAGGGCTTTTATAAGCGAGGTTTTTCCGTGGTCGATGTGGCCGGCTGTTCCCAGAATGACCTGTTTCATAGGCTTGCCTTCGCGCTCCGGCATCTATAAAATAAAAATTCTAAAGTAACTTAGCAGAACCGCATTGTAGCGCACAAGTTTTAAGAGGGTGATATCTTATTAGAAGTCTTTGGCTGTTTTGAATAAAGAGCCTCTCAGCCCGCCGGCGGCCGGCACGTGAATCAAGGTGTGAGCGGCAGGCCTGCGCTCTTGCAAGGTCACGTTGCACTTGCTTCGCACATCATTAGGGCTTTGTGAAATACTTTGACATTCCGGGGACTAAAGTATTAATCTTTTCAGATTCAAAGCCTTAAATTGTGGAGAATAACGATAATGAGTTTCAACATTGCCGAAAGTAGCCGAATGCACCGGCTGCCGCCTTACGTGTTTGCCGAGGTGAACGCTCTTAAAATGGAGAAGCGGTGGGCCGGAGAGGACATCATAGACCTGGGAATGGGAAACCCTGACCTCCCGGCGCCCAAACACGTAATAGAAAAGCTTGTCGAGGCTGCCAGAAAGAAGCACAA
>JBEKPW010000123.1:0-22670 GCA_049520315.1 Syntrophobacteraceae bacterium | reverse complement strand
CTTTGATTCACCCCCTACGTTCTGCAGTTTTTAGCAGGATTGTAGCGGGTAGCTACGGTGGGTCAATTTTGGACGCCGATTTTCCTCAAAGGTGGGTCATTATTGCATGCCGATTAACACCTTTTTTTGTCCTTGAAATCACCGCTGTAAGGAACCAGCAGGTTCGCTGAGGCTCGATTTGCCCGTTCCGGAAATCCAGCGGTGCTTCTCGTCTTTCTCAAATTCGCCTTTCATGATCTCAACATAGTTTCCGCTCATTATCAGCCCCCGTATGCTTCACGTTTCTTTTCTCACCATTCACCCCGGTCTCCTCCCATTCACCTATTTGCCCATTCACCCGCTTTTCTTCTTTTTGCCGTTTCTGGTTGCCGTTTCTATTGCCGCTTCCGGTTGCCGCTTATGGTTGCCGTTTTGCAGGCCTAATCCCCTTCATGATACGATATCGCCGATTACAACGTATAGGGGTAGTTGACTGGTTTTGGTGCTTGGTTTCTCAGTTTCTAACCGCTCACTGTTCACGGCTCACTGTTCACTGCGAAGCCGTTGCCGCTTCTGGTTGCCGTTTGGCAGCCCAAGATTCGTTCATAGTACAATATTGCCGAAAACGAAATCGCAGGAGTAAGAAGGGTTGCAGAGCCCTGGTTCCAACTAATCACCATTCACTATTCACCAATGTATTTCCATTGTTTTTTCAATGAAACTGGGGCGGGGTGCCCGGTTCTTTGAAAACTGAATATTGCACCACCGCTCTTTCTCTGGAGACAAAATCCTTCGAAAAAAGTTGCCGCCCATCCGTGTTCATCTAAAAATCGACTGGAAACTACGCGAACACACCTCAGGGTTGTGGGAATTTATCGATCGCCCGAAGGCCTAAAACCGTATCAAGACGACTCATTTCGATTCATCGTTTTCAGTTTTGACCAGAAACTCTCAATCTTCGATTCGCCGCTGGGCAATTTGTCACTCTCGGAGCGCAAGATAGTACGCGTAGTCTACGACTCGCCGCTGGGCAATTTGTAAGTGTTGGAGCGCGGGAAAGTACGCGGCACCCGCAACCCCGAAGGCCGTATCCACTCTCAAAGTCATTATACATCCGTGTCCATCCACCCTGCGGCGCTCCCTCATCTGTGTCTAAAACGGGGGTCAGAGGTTTGAGTTAGTCGCTGGCGGTAGCTGACGGAGACACGAGTCAACTTGTCTCGGGTTTCAGGTTTTTCGCTTTTCAACCCGCAACCCGTCAACCCCGACGGTGTTTTTGAGAAAGGCAATTTCCCATGATGTTTCCAAGTTGTTTCCATGGTAGAGAAAAAGATTAATGATACCAGGCCCTTATGGGCAGGAGCAGCCAGGATGATGGAAAAACCCGTATGAAGACGGGCAGACAAAAAGATTAATGATTACATGTTTTTAAGGTTGAAAACAGCCGAGCTTGATGGAAACACCAATGGAAACACCGATGGAAACGGGCAGCGAAAAAGATCAATGGTAACACGATCTTAAGATTGAACAGCCAGGCTGATGATGGAAACACCCATGGAAACACTGTTTCCACGGTTTCGCACCTTCCTGCAGGCGAATTCAACTTCGAAAGCAGCGCCATCCTGATGTGTTTAACGGAATTAGGTCGTAAAACATTACTGCTCAAGGAAAGAGCGGTCCCTGATTGGCTAATTATAGTCTTAAAATGTGCTTTTCGACCTTGAGATGGCCGCTTTAACGGCGACAGTATCGGATCTAAAGGCGATGCGGAATGGTTCGAAGCAAATTGTCTATGAAGTCTACTGCAACTAAGTTGAGGGGTTTGAAAAGGAGCCAAGCAAAATTGTGCAGAATTTTGGCAATGACTTCATCAGCTTGCAAAAAAAAAGCCGCCGCTTTCCCTCAGCGGCTTCGGGAAAGTCACGGGGAAAGTCGAAGGCTCTGTGACGTCAAGTAGACGTCAAGTAATTGAAAGTACAGTCAAAAAAATGGTGGAGGCGGCGGGAGTTGAACCCGCGTCCGAAAGCATTCCGCCTAAGCTTCTACATGCTTATTCCGCACTTTCAATCTCACCCCGGGGAACTCCTGCAGACGGGATTTCACCGGAGCCAGCCCGCTAGATGTCACCGCCGCCACTACGAGCATCATGTCGGCAGCCATCCCGCTTAGTCGACGCCTCGTCGGTCCCCGCGGGAACAGGACCTGGAGACGGCAGCCGCGGTTAAGCGGCTACAGCGTACGCGTAATCGTCTGCGTTTGTTTTATTTCCCAACTGTTTAACGAGCAGCCAGGGACCTCGGCATGCAACTTAAACTTCTTTACCTCCGTCGAACCCGTTTCGCCCCCTTCAATTATTTCGGTTTGAGTGATTGACAAGCCACAATCCTGAGACGATCAAGCTCCATAATTCTATATCTTTCCACATTAATGTCAAGCCGGGGTTTCTCCACAGAGCCTGCCGGCTTTCGCCGGGATGACGGCACGAGGAGAAAAGCCTTCAAAATTGAAGAATTGAGAGATTTAGGAATTTGGGAAACCTTAATCGTTTTAATCCCTGAATCCCTCAATTCCTAAATTCGTAATCTACCGGTCGCCACGGAGTTACATAGCTGATTTCATGCAGAGTCCGGGTATTTCGATTGGTCCAGCAGGACCTTTATTTCATAGACGCCGGCCGACAGCGAGCTTTCCATCGCGTAGTCAAGTTTTCGGAAAACTCCCAACACCCGTTCGTTTCCGGTGTATGAAACGATTGCTTTTACACCTCTCTGCCTGCCCTTTTCGGCGATATGGCCAACCATCGATGTTGCAATGCCGCTGCGCGCATAGTTGGGGTGCACCGCAAAATCGACTTCGGCCACCATGGTTTCATCATCCAGATGATAATGGGCTAATGCGATGATTCTTTCGGAACCCATTTCGCCCGCGAACCCCAGAACACACATCTCCCTGCGATAATCGATATTTACAATCGCTTCGACATCGTAGTAGGGAAAGACCTTCATCAGTGGAAGAAACCGGAAGTAATCTTGATCCCTGGGCAGCGAATAGAAGAATTCCTTGAGGGCTCGTCCATCGGCAGGTCTGGCGGGCCGGAAGAATACGCGGCCAGGTCCGATGAACGTCTTGGAATATTCCCAATCATGCGGATAGATGGCCCGGCTTGTCGCCGAGCGTCTGGCATCCTTTTCAAGGTAATGAATCTGGTGGGCGGCTTCCATGAGTTCGTCCCTGAAGTCGGGATGGGCTATAGTAATAAGCGCAAGCGCCCGTTCCCGCAGACTCTTGCCCTGCAAAGCGGCAACTCCGTACTCGGTAACGACGTATTCCACGCCGCCGCGCGTGGTGACCACCCCTGCGCCTTCGGTGAGGGCCGGAACGATTCTGGATTTTGACGCGTCCAGGGTGCTCGATGGGAGCACCATTATTGTCTTGCCGCCCCGAGAACCCTTGGCGCCCCGCAAAAAGTCTATCGCCCCACCAACGCCGCTGTATATTTCATACCCTAGCGAGTCCGCGCATACCTGCCCGGAAAGGTCTACCTCGAGGCCCGAGTTGATGGTGACCATTCTGTCATTATCGGAGATAACCAGGTAATTGTTTGTGTAATCGATTGGGTAAAGGGCCACCATAGGGTTATTATCGACGAAATCGTAGAGCGCACGCGATCCCAGGCAAAAACTGGCTATTATTTTCCCCGGGTGCAGCGTCTTTCGCGCGTTGGTAATGACGCCCTTGTTCACAAGGTGCAGGTAGGCGTCGGTAAGCACGTCGGTGTGAACCCCAAGGTCCTTTTTGCCTTCCAGAGCAAATAGGGCGGCGGTGGAAATGCTTCCCAACCCCACGCGGATGGTCGAGCCGTCCTCGACGAGCCCCGCCACGTGCTTACCGATATCTACGGCAATCTGATTCAGGACGGGAAGCCCGAATTCGAGCAACGGCTCCTCATGCTCGACGAAGGCGTCGATATGGCTCGCGTGAATGAAGGAGTTTCCCAGCGTGCGGGGCATCCGGGGATTTACTTGAGCAATTACGTATCTGGCGCTCTCAGCCGCTGACTTAACAATATCCACCGCTATCCCGTGGGAGCAGAAACCGTGGTCGTCCGGAGCAGATACCTGGATCAATGCGACATCGATGGGCATGGCGCCTGAGCGAAACAGCCCCGGGATATCTGACAGATTTATCGGGGTATAGTCTGCGCGTCCTTCGGCCACGGCCTCGCGGGTTGCCGAGGCGACAAAGAATGTCTTCAGCCTGCACTGATCATAGCCTCCTTCAGTGAACCGGGGCTTTCCGACGCTCAGGATGTCGAGGATTTCCACGTCCGAGAGGATGGGAAGCCTTTCCTCGAGGGCCTGAGCGAGGTGTTGCGGTTCGCTGCATCCTGACCCTATGAAGACCCGGTGTCCGCTTCGAATCACCTCGAGCGCCTTGCGGGCGTTCTTCTTTCGTCCCTCATACAGGGATCGCCATTCGCGAACAACCATCGAAGAATCGTAGTGTAAAGTCGCAAGTCGATCGTGTGCCATTGCAATTCCCCGCTGGCCGCTACGGCCGATGACGCCAGTCCGTTTACGTCCCTTGGACAGCCGTTTTACGGTTCAGAAAAAAGATCAAAACGACGCCGGCGGCTATCATTCCGATGCACAGGAGCTGTCCCATGGTAAAATAAGTGAACAGAAAACCTACTTGAGGATCGGGCTCCCTGAAAAATTCAATTATAAACCGGAAGATTCCGTAAAAAATGAGAAAAAATCCGACCATCATGCCGTCTTTAAAGGGTTTTTTTCGCAAACTCCACAATATGATGAAAAGCAGCAGGCCTTCTGCCAATGATTCGTACAGCTGTGACGGATGGCGCGCAACCGGGCCTCCAGCGGGGAAAATCATAGCCCAGGGGACATTACTGGGGCGGCCAAACAGCTCGCCGTTTATGAAATTGCCTAACCGGCCAAGCCCCAGCCCAATAGGGCCGGTCACAATCGCCGAATCGGCCACGGCCGCGAAAGGCATTTTTCTTCGTCTGGAAAAAATCCACCCCGCGATAACGCATCCTATAAGACCCCCGTGAAAGGACATCCCTCCGTGCCAGGTTGCTATTATTTCCAGCGGATTTTTGATATATGCCGTTAGGTCATTATATTCGTAGAAAAGGATGTAGCCTAGCCGCCCTCCAACGATCAGTCCTACTGCCAGGTAGAAAACGAGATCCTGGGCGGCCGTGCCGATCAGTCCGATCTGCTTCGAACGTTCCTGTTTCTGAATTAGAAAATAGGAGCCTATAAAGCCCAGGACGTACATGACCCCGTACCACCTCACATGGATTGGGCCTATGGAGATAAGGACAGGGTCTATTTTGGGATAAGGAATCATTATCATGCTCTCCTTTTGGGAAAAGGCTACCATACACGGCTGCCGGGGTCAATCGCGGCTGGGCGGTTCGCCGTTAATGCGTATGGGAAGGTATTGACAGTCGGCTAACCGGCGGAAAACGACTATTATAAAGCCACAGGAGTAAACCTATGCACGACAGGCATAAGGAACATGGACATGACAAAGGGCATGCGCATGAACATGGGCCCGAGAAAAGCGTGGAGGCCGTTTCGGGAATCGTGAAACTCCGAAAAATGGTGGAACACTGGATAAGTCACAATGAGGAGCACGCCCGTGCATACAGGCTTTGGGCAAGCCGGGCCAGGGAGGCTGGGTGCGAAGAGCCGGGTGAGATCCTGGAAGAAATCGCCTCTGAGATCGTCGAACAGAACGAAAGATTCCTGAAAATCATGCACATTATTGACTCTGCGGGCCGGGCCGATTGACAGCCTCTCAAAGCTGTGAGATGTTTCTGAACAATATGACCTAAGAAAGGTAGACAATGTTACCCATAATTTCGATCGTAGGGGCTTCGGATTCGGGTAAGACCACATTTCTTGAGAAGCTGATCCCGGAGTTGGCCGCAAAAGGGTACCGGGTTGGGGCTGTCAAGCACGACGCACACGGGTTCGAGATGGATCGCGAGGGCAAGGATACCTGGAGGTTAAGACGCGCAGGCGCCGAAGTCATAGCCATCTCATCGCCGGACCAGCTTGCCTCGATACGCAGTACAGATCGAGAAATGAGCCTGGAAGAAATTGCGGGGCGTTTCTTCTGGAGCGAGGATATCCTCATTACCGAAGGGTTTAAAAGAGCGCATTATCCGAAAATAGAGGTATTCCGTTCCGCCCTGGAGCCCAAGCCTATTTGCGGCCCGGGTGATAACCTCATCGCCCTTGTCTCGGACGATGCGGTGGATATCCAGATCCCCAAATTCTCATCTACCGATTGGCGCGGGGTCGCTGCGTTCATTGAAAAGCGTTATCTCCGGGATAAAAAGAAACGCAAAATGCTCGTTCAGCTCGATGGTAAACAACTGCCGATAAAGGATTTTGTCGAAGATTTTCTACTCGGCGGGATAGAAGGGATGCTGTCGAGCCTTAAGGGCTGGGATAAGCCTCGAACGGTTACGATCCACATACGGCTGGGAGAGGATAATTGATAACGGGAGCGGTCCTGGCCGGAGGCAGGAGCCTTCGGTTCGGCAAAAACAAAGCGTTTCAACAGCTGGGAGGCAAAAGGCTTATTGATCTGGCCATTGAATCGTTGCGCCCGTTTTGCGATCCGGTAATGGCGGTTGTAAGTGAGATCGAACCCTACCTGGATACGGGAGTCATGCTGGTGCGAGACATAATGCAGCACCAGGGGCCGCTCGTAGGGATTTATACCGCTCTGCTCTTCAGCCCCACAGAATGGATCTTTGTAAAGGCGACCGATATGCCTTTTCTCGTTCCTGAACTGGCCGCTCTGATTATTGACGCCAAAGAAGGGTTCGACGCCGTTGTTCCCACGGAGAACGACTATTATGATCCACTGCTCGCAATGTACAATCGCAGATGCCTCCCTGCAATCGCACGCCAGATCCAAGAGCCTGACGAGCGTCAGGTAATCGGCTTTTTTCGAAAAATCAGGATTCGGACCCTTAGCGACAAGGAATGGCGAAAAGTGGACCCGGATGCGCACAGTTTCAAAAACGTAAATACCCCTTCTGACCTGGCTGAGATCGATGGACTTGCAAGAAGCAAAAAAAATAGCACTTGACCTGGCCAAAAGGCTCGACTGGGAGTCGGTCGAACTTGGTTCGGCCCTGGGCCGGGTTGTTGCCGAGTCTATATCGGCGGACCGGGACATTCCGTGCAATCCCCGTTCAAAATGGGACGGCTTCGCCCTGATCAGCGGGGACTGCAAATCCGCTGCTCCTGAAAAACCTGTAATCCTTGAGATCGCTCAAAGGGAGACAGTGGCCGGCAAAATGCCTGATGAAGCAACCAGCGGCAGGTGCTTCAGAATAACGGCCGGAGGTGTGCTTCCGGCTGGTGCAGATGCGGTTATTCCTTATGAAGATGCCATGCCCGTTGATAAAGCCCTCGTTTTGACCGGACCGCTACGGCCCGGATCGGGGGTGGTCGCACCTGGAAGCGAGGCACGGCAGGACGATCTTCTGCTGGAGCAAGGCGATGTGCTCACGCCCACCCGACTCGCGCTTGCAGCGGCAACCGGCAGGCAAATACTTCGCCTGACCCGCCGTCCCCGCGTGGCGATCCTCGCCACAGGTGACGAACTCAGGGAGGCGGGCCGCAGCGACGAAGCCGCCTCCACCTTTTGCAATAACACCCATCTTTTCGCCAATCTTGTACGGGTGGGAGGAGGAGAACCGGTCGAACTCGGAGTAGCCCCCGACGATCCGGCTGTAATATGCTCCCGGCTTGAACAGGCTGAGGCGGACCTCGTGATTACAACGGGAGGTATGGGTAAAGGGAGCAGGGATTTTATATCGGAGGCCTGGAAAAGGCTTGGCCTAAGGACTCATTTCGACCGGCTCAACCTTATGCCGGGAAAGGCAAGCGCCCTGGCAACCGGCAATGGACGCATTTTTATCGGTTTTCCCGGAAATCCATGGGCCGGCAGGATAGTTTATGAGGAGATTGCGGCACCGGTGATCCGGCGTTTTCTGGGCCTGAGAGCTCGCACGGATTTCACCCTGGATGCCCGCACCTTGGCCCCGATGAGCAAAAAGGAAGGCTCTTATCTTGCCGTTGAGGGCGTAGTGCAAATGAGAGGCTGGATTTGCTCGTTCGCCCCAAACCAGTCCGCCGCAGAGCACCGAAACAAGATTTCTTTTTTGAGAAGCGGCTTGGCATATGCGCTCCTGACGCCCCGGGATACTTCTGTAGCTAAAGGGAAAAGGGTCCAGGTAAAGGTCCCCGACTTTGGCCTGATAAACTGGGCGATTATAGATTCGCAGGGTTCTTAACGCCTTAATGCTGATTACTCTACACCCCGCGAGGCAAATCGCCTTGTTTAGGTTTGATATAAAAGGCAAAATTTGATATCCATTGATCGCCTTGTTTCCCATTATCGGTTCGGGCGGATAGCTTTCGCGTCCGTTACCTCATGTGGTAAATTTTCGTCCGGAATGGGTTTTTCAGGTTTTCCTCATTGGTCACGCGGTGGCGTGAGCAATTTTCCGGCTTACTTGTGCAGCGCGCCATTCCGGATACAGGTCTCCGGATAATGGTTAAAAACCACAGATTTAAACCCCCCAGCATCTCCACGCTCCGCGAGTATCTGGAACCATCCAGTGCTTCCAGATCAACGCTGGTCAAAGGATCTTATGCTCAAGGGAACGTCAATCGAAACCGGCTATTACAAGATTCTTGAAACGCTTATAGTCCCCAAGCTCATAGATTTGAGACTCACGCCTAACCATATCAGTTACGGAGGGCTTTTGATCAGCATGCTGGCCGGGATCTGCTTCGCTTATCTGCCATTTCTCGGAGGAGTGTTCACACTTTTGACGGGGCTTCTGGATACTCTGGATGGCTCGCTGGCAAGGGCTACGGGTCAGAGCAAAAAATTCGGTGCTTTCCTCGATTCGGTCCTGGACCGGTACACCGAACTCCTGATCTACCTGGGCATATGGTTCTATTTCTACCGCAAAAGCGCCGACACACCTTACTCCCTGCTTATCTTGCTCATTCTTTTCGGCTCGCTCATGGTGAGTTACACAAGGGCTCGAGCCGAAGGACTGGGTGAAAGATGCCTGGTGGGAGTCTTCCAGAGAGGAGAGAGGATCATACTGCTCGGAGTTGCGGGGATCCTCAACCCGTTCATAAACCTTCTCGGCACTGATTTTGCCTTCCCCTGGGCAATGGATTTGCCTCTAAAAGCCGTGCTCGTGGTTCTTGCATTCGGCACCAACCTGACTGCCATGTGGCGTTTCCTGCATGTCTTGAATAAGCTGAGAAAAAAAATCTGACGCTCATCCGTGGGGCTTCGGGAAATAGGAAATCTGCGCCTGACTCAGACAGGGCTCTGGGCCTTCTTTAAAACCACCATATCGTCTTCCCTGTAGATTTCAAAGGAATCCCCTACCGCGAACCCCAGCATCTCGATCAAAAGGGCCCTGTTAAGGGTTACGCTGCCGCTTTGGCCGATCGTTCGGAAATTGCCGGTCTTGATCACCACGGTGGGATAGGACACCGGAGTCCTTTGCCTTTCCCGCTTGCGAAATAGAGTTCTTTCCTGATTCTCCGGGCCCTGGATGATAGGAGTTTGAGTGGGTTTGTTGAATGCGACCTGTGGGATTTCGCCCATTTCCATGAGCCCTTTGAGATATAGGTCCTGAACCTCGCTTTTGAATTTTAATCCGAACACTTTCTGGACTGATTCCAGAGACCTGCCGTTTCTGATTTCGTTTACCACAACTTTTGGATCGATGTTCTTGTACTCGATCTGCATACCTTTCCTTTTCCGCACAACAGTTAAAAAGTTAGAAAATTCCCTTGCGCCGACAGACGAAATCAAGTTTCTTTGCCCGTCAATCGAGGACACTGACAAACGGATTTTGAAATCTGCCAGGATTGGACGCCAATCCGTTTTCCGAATGGGAAATCACCGTTTGGAGGTTGTTACATAAGGCTAAATAACCACATGCTACTTGTCAAGGAGGCTATCTACCACGATTTTAGTACGGTTTTCCTGAAAAAGAGACACCCCTCCCGGGAGAGAATCTTATTGTATCAGGGAAAGACCTTATACTAATACCATTTTCCAGCCCATATTGAAAATTTTTCTTTTGCTGACCAAGCCCTGTCCGATCCACCCGAAACCGACTACGATCCGGCGCCGGCGGTCGGTCGCTTCAACTCCGAGGCGTTCAGGGCTGCAAAGCCATTTCCGTCATTTATTATTTCCAGTGGTGAAATCAACACAGTCAGTTCGTAGATGCAAAAAGCGGTCCTGAATTCGGCGAGAAGAGAATAAAATTTGTGTGTGGAACCAGCCCGGATTGCGGAAATCGAAAGAGTATCAACCTGGTCTGTCTCGGGAGGTTTTCTGTCTCGCGATGGCTGAATCAAATCCCTTGCAGGCATTAATGAAAGGTGGGCAGGCCCGGAAGGCCTGCCCACGACTCAAATCCGTTCCGGGGCGAATACTTATAGCGGCAGCTAGCCGCTCTATGCGGTCTTGCGCGCTTTTGGCCTTCTCTTGACAGTAGGTCTGCCTTCTCTTTGTTCGACTCCAGAACTGCTTGCAGCCGCTGCTTCGACCTTTTTCCGCTTCCGTTCCTCCAAAAATTTGACGAGGTTCTCAGGAAGCCCTCTTTTCTTAGCGGCTTTGCTTCGTGCCTTGGTCAAAGATTTTGCCGAAAGGGGCTGTTTGAGGGAGAATCCCCATTTTTGCTTGTATACCCGAGGTGTGAGATCATGCGAACTGAGGTGTTTTGTAGTGAGTTGCCTCATCTCAGTTCCGCACTCCAGGCAAACAATCTTGTCGTCCTGGATGGATTCACGCGGCTCCTTTTTCGCTACCCGGGTCTCCTCGGTCCGCGCTTCTTCGGCAGCACCCCTGTCCAGGAACAGTCCTTTTTCTTCGGCCTTTTGCATCCTTTGCAGAGTAGAGAAGGTCTTGATCAGAGATTGTTCGATCTGCTCAGCAGACATGTGTCCTACCGAGGCCTGCGCCTGAACAATCTCAGCTGCGATATCCAGCAGTTTCTTCATTTTTCCCTCCCGACCAAACAACGAAATCATAGATTTTAAGCTGAATGTATAAGATCACTTTACTAGGTAGTGTAACCTAATAAGCAAAATAAAACATCAAGTCAACAATAATCGATTTCAAAAATATCGAAATAATTGCGTGGAGGAAAAGACACCTATAGATTCCACGAAGTAGCAATCAAGTACGGGAACCTGTTGCCTTTTCAGTTAAATGCGCCCCGCCCGCCTTATGACATTATTATTCAATATTCTTTATTAAATATGACTCCCCGACCAAAACATCCCCCTTACGCTGCCGCTTCAAGCACTCCAGAGCTGCAGGACCAACAGATTGACCTGGAACACCTTTGTCCTCTGGTAAGAAAAAACTCCGGAGCAGGCTGTGGTAAGACAAATAATGAACCGGGAGAGTGATTTTGGCCACAGATCATCCGGCTAATTATCCGTGCAGTAAATCAATCCAGAGCAGATTTTCATTTATTGGTTAATTTGAATTGCAAGGCATAGAGAGCAAAACATTCCAAACAGCCGGATGAAGATCAGTGATGAGAGATGATCCAGTGCCCTTTGCAGTGGTAGTTAATCAAGAACTGTTGAAAAAGATCAAAATGCCGAGAAACTCAAAAACCGACATCTGCCCATCATTTCGGTAGAAGCAGCAGTCCATGGCTCTTCGCTCGTCAAAAAACCGTCTCTTTTCAATCCCCGATAGTGTCTCATTCGGGGCAGAAAGCTTGCTGTGCACACGTCAATGTTCACTTTCCGAACTTTCGTCACCTTGGTGTCCCCCCCCGCCACGCAAGCTAAAAGCACTTACCATGGTACAATCACCATAATCGGACCTATCAGGTCAACCTGGTAAAAGTGGGCGGCTATGCGCCACAGGTGGGCCTGTAGTATGTGCGACCCAACCCTGCGGTACCGCACCCTTAATCTCCTGATATTTCAGTACGTTGACTTACAAATTCCGTAAGGATTAGTTAATATTTATAAAGAAAATTCAAAAAAGGAGAGTAAAAGCCTTATGAATACAAGAGGAGCTAAGATCAGGTTGTCCCGTCAGTTGGGCATCGCAGTTACGCCCAAGTCGGGCAAGGCGCTGGAGCGGCGGCCTCACCCGCCCGGACAGCACGGGGGAACAAAAGACAGGCTGAAGGGGTCGGACTACAAGCGCCACCTTATTGAAAAGCAGCGCCTTCGCACGCAGTACAATATCGATGAAAAGCAGATGCGCAACTACGTAGCCATAATGGATGACGATGCAAAGGCCTGGAAAACCAGTGGACTCTCTGGTTCAATTGCTCGAAATGCGCCTGGATGCGATTGTCTATCGCTCCGGTCTTGCCCGCACAATCTATGCCGCCCAACAGTTCATTTCCCACGGGCCACATTCTCGTTAACGGAAAACGGGTGGACATTCCTTCGCAACGGCTTGCAGTAAACGATCTCGTCACGGTAAAGGAACAGAGCCGGAAGCTCGTGCCCTTTTTGGAAACGGCCGCTGAGATGGTTGCCCGCGTTACGGTCCCCTACATCAAGCGTTCCAAGGAACAGATGTCGGCAAAGCTTGTCTATGTTCCCAAGCTCTCGGAGGTCCCCATGCTCTGTGAAATGTCGATGGTAATCGAGTTCTACTCGAGATAAGAAGAACACGAAAAAGCCCGGGATGTCCCAGGAGCGCACAGGGATTTTTATAATCGTTCAATGCATAGAGCTCAGAGCAACACGCACGGCATCAACTCAAGGATGCAAGGATGCGATACTCGACGGCCCGTAAGTCCCGGGCGCCCTTCGGTGCGCTCGATGAAATTTTGGAATTTTCCCTCGATTACTCTGGTATTTGTTACCATCCTGACTTAAAACTTAGCGACATGGAGTTTGAATCCGAAAGTGAACTCCGGAATCATGTCACCTGACGGGAGCGCCTATGATATACATCCCTCGCCCCAAGAGAAGGAAAAGGTATCCCAGAATCATCTTGCTGCTGGTTCTGGCGGCTGTTTGCGTAGGTGGGTTCGTGAGCTTCGGTCCGCCTGGGCTCTACGCAAGATCGGGCACTCCGGAGTTTTGCGCGACCTGCCATGTCATGGAATCGGAGTATGAAAACTGGTTTCACAATGCAGGGCATCGCCGGCAGAAGTGCATCGATTGCCACCTTCCCAACGACACCGAGGCTCGCCACGTAGTCAGGAAGGCGATCGAGGGCATGTGGGATTCGTATGTATTTTATTCCGGAAAGGTTCCGGAAACCATTCGGCTCTCCGAGAGGGGGAAAAAACTCCTCAGAGAAAACTGCGTCCGCTGCCACGGGGAACTGGTATCGAGAATCAATGAGGACCGAGACTGCTGGGTTTGTCATCGCCGTTTGTCTCACAGGTCAACCGGAACGCTATAAGTATGAAATGTCCGAGCGCTTTGGACAGGACGCACAATACCCCCATGTCTGCCATGTCCGCATTTTGGCAGGTCTGTCAAGAGATGATCTATGATGGTTGACCTGGATCATGAATGCTGTATCGGGTGCGGCGCCTGCGCTGAGCTCTGCCCGGAAGTCTTCGAAATGGACGACAGGACCGACAAGGCCCGCATAATCATATTCGAAGTCACAGATCGAAGCTGCATCGACGAAGCCATAACGACCTGCCCTGTTGAGTGCATATCATGGAAGGACTAGACCTCTATCTTTAGCCGCTCTCTCGTTTGCTCCAGCCATATCTGTGGACAGTTCGTGTCTGAATAACTCATTCCGAATTGCCGTCAGGCCGTTAGATATTTTGACGACTCTCCCAGTGCGCCTCAGGGAGCCAATGAGTGTTCATACCAAAAGGTTACGACTTGAACGCAGTTCGGCATCCGAAAGGTTGCCTTGCCGAAATTCGGTTTCAGGAGTTCCAGCCTGCTCTGTGCGCAGTTTAGCATTTCTTAAAATAATTGACTTAACACAACTGTAATATTCGCGTAACAATAGGTACATTTTATGATTGTAGGATAGCTCAAAACTGTACGCATGGAGATCGGGCCACTCAAGGGAAGCCTGCCTGCGGCACCGTGGCGGGAAGCAGGATTGCCGTGAGTACCGGCAACCAGAATCATAATAGCGGTCTGGTTTTATCGCAATTTGATCTGAAGTGAAGGATCTTTTATATAGCCGGAGAAGATGTTAGATTCTGCCTACCAGGACAGCCCCAGAGAGGAAGACATGAACCAGTCGAAGATTCTGGTTGTGGAAGACGATCATGACATAGCGCAGCTTCTGGCCATCACAATAAAAAAGGCCGGGTTCGAGGTTGCGGTATCGGGAAACGGCTACGAAGCGCTCAACCTGATTCGCAGGCATCCTCCCGATCTGCTTATTCTGGACCTGATGATTCCGGGGATCGACGGTTTCGAGGTCTGCAAGGAAATGAAGCGCGAGCCCAAGACGGCCGCAGTGCCGATCCTGATCGTGACCGCCCGTGGGGAGGAAATCGACCGCATTATCGGCCTTGAGTTGGGGGCCGATGATTACGTGGTCAAACCCTTCAGCCCGAGGGAACTCCTTCTGCGGGTGCGGGCGATTCTACGCCGTGCGGGAAACGAATATCACCCCAAAGCAGTCTTCAAGAAATCAGGGCTGGAGATAGACTTCGAAGGCCATCGGGTCAGCCTCGAGGGTCAGGAGATCGTCCTTACGGCCACAGAGTTCAAATTGCTCTCGGAACTGGCAAACAGCCAGGGAAAGGTGTTGAACCGGGAACAACTGCTTGACAGAGTGTGGGGATATCATTTCGAAGGATATGCCCGCACAGTGGACACCCACATTCGCCGGCTCAGACAAAAGCTGCTCTCATGCGCGGACCGGATCGAAACTGTGCGGGGCGTAGGATATCGGTTTCGAGGTTGACATGCGCCTGAAATTCAAACTCAGAGTCCGCTTGCTGCTCCTGTTATGGGTACTTTTTTTTCTGGCCCTTTTCCTGCCCTCACTCTATTACAACAAATATCTGAAAGATGAAATCCTGTCGGAAACACAGACCAGGGCCACAAGAGAACTTGCCCTGATAAAAGACATGATGGCGCGAGAAGAGTTTAAGGGGCCCGAGCAGTTGCACGCATGGCTGTGTAGGGTTTCCGGTCCTTTGAACGTGCGCATAACCTACGTGGCTGAAGGGGGCCGAGTCATCGCCGATACGGACGTGCCTTTCGACCAGACCTCCAGCCTGGAGAACATCGCTAAACGCCCCGAAATCCTTGAGGCATACAGCCTGCCCACGGGGTCAATCTTAAGGTACAGCGGTTCACTTAGCACCGACCTGCTCTACGTTGCGCAAAGAATCGAGCCCCGGGGAACAATTCCCGGCGGCGTTCTGCGCGTGGCCATACCTCTATCGGGCATATTTTATTCGCTGGGCAACGTTGCTATCGTCCAGCACCTGATAACCTTCACCGGCTTCATAGCCTTTGCGTTAATAAGCCTTGGCCTTATGGTGAGCACAAGCCGTTCGGTCAGCCTCCTTTCGAGCGCAGCCGATTCAATTGGACATGGGGACGTGAAAGTCTTGCCGCAGTTTCACACCAGCCATTACTTTTATCCCCTCGCAAAATCGATTAGAGAAAACGCCGAGCGCGTTGAATCCTACATTCAAACGATCACGGAGCAAAAATTTCAACTAGAGATCATTTTGGATGGCATCGACGAAGGTATCCTGCTGCTCAATTCCACAGGCAGGATCGATTCATCGAACCGCGCGGCCAGGAGCATGTTCTCTTCGATTCCTGAACTCAAAGGGCGCAGGCCCCTCGAGGTGATCCGAAGCCCTGAACTCCAGGCGGCCTGTAACCGAGTCCTGGAAAACGAAATCCATTCCTTTCACAGCGAAGTTAC
This sequence comes from Syntrophobacteraceae bacterium, assembly GCA_049520315.1. Classification (GTDB taxonomy): domain Bacteria; phylum Desulfobacterota; class Syntrophobacteria; order Syntrophobacterales; family Syntrophobacteraceae; genus SbD1. The sequence continues at coordinate 6,725 of JBEKPW010000123.1, read as the reverse complement.
CATTGGGACCGATCGGTTCTACCATGTTCACATAGTCCGTATAGAGCAGTCGAAGGGCGAATTCGGGGCGATCATAGCCCTCCACGATATCTCGGAGTTGAAAAGGCTCGAAAACGTGCGTCGCGATTTTGTCTCCAATGCCTCCCACGAACTGCGCACGCCGCTGACTTCCATCAAAGGTTATACGGAAGTCCTCATGTCTGAGGACGATCCGGAGGTGCGCAGTTCATGCCTCGAGGTTATTTACAAAAACGCGAATCATATGATCAATTTAGTCAACGACCTTCTCCAGCTTGCAAAAGTGGAAGACTATAGCACCATCCTCGATGTCAGACCGGTTAGGGCCGGTGAAGTGCTCATCGAAGCCTGGAAAGCGTGTGGGCCCATTGCGGAAAGAAGAAGCGTATCTCTTCAGAACGATCTTCCACCGAATGGACCAATGGTGCAGGCCGATTTCGATCAACTGGTCCAGGTCTTTCGCAATCTGCTGGAAAATGCCGTAAAATACAGTCCTCTCGGAGCAAAAGTGGAGGTTTTCTCACTGGGGCAAAACGGTAAAGTAACAATAGGGGTGAGTGATAGTGGGCCGGGAATCCCCAGGAAGGACCAGCAGAGGATATTCGAACGATTCTTCCGCGTTGAAAGGTACCGGGGCAAAGAGACGGGGAGCACCGGGCTGGGGCTGGCAATTTGCCGGCATATTGTAAGGGCTCATGGAGGCACGATCTGGGTTGAAAGCCCCCGAAAGGGCATGTCTTCAGGATCGACCTTTTTTTTCACTCTGCCACCGGCGGAGCCTGGAGATAGCGGAAGGTAACTTCCTGAGGTTTTTATCAGGCGCAGGTATTTAGCACACCCTTTTCCAGGTGGCACATTCGCCCAGCGGTCTCAGCCGCCTTGGGGTCATGTGTTACCATGATGATGGTTTTTCCGAACTCTGCATTTAGCTGTTCGAGCATGGCTAGAACTTCCCTGGCAGAGTTCTTGTCCAGGTCGCCCGTCGGTTCGTCTGCAACGATAAGTGAAGGATCGGTAACTATGGCGCGAGCTATTGCAACCCGCTGCTGCTCGCCTCCTGATAGCTCTCCGGGGTGATGGCGAAGCCGACCGGCGAGGCCGACAAGCTCAAGAGCGGTCACCGCGTGTTCCCTGCGCTCTTTTCTGGAAAGGGGACGGAGCTGGAGCGGCAGTTCGACATTTTCCAGTGCGCTCAGCACGGGAAGAAGATTATAGAACTGGAATATAAACCCTACGTGAAGGGCCCTCCACCGCGCAAGATCGGTTTCAGAGAGTTCGGAGATCGCAACGCCTGCTACGACCAGTTTGCCAGAATCTGCACGATCCAAACCGGCAATGAGGTTAAGAAGAGTTGTCTTGCCCGAACCTGACGGCCCCATAAGGGCGATGAACTCCCCCTTGCGAACGCTCAGGTCGATCCCGTACAGAACAGGTACCTTCAGACCTCCCCGCGAATAGCTTTTGTAAACCTGTTCCGTGATAACTATGTACTTATGCGAGTCATTCTCCACGTTCGAAAGCACCTGCAAAACCTATTCTGAAATCTCCACCCTGTCGCCGGACTTGAGGCGGGTGGGCGGCTTGATGACTATTCTATCGCCTTGTTTTACCGGCGGTGCGAGCACAGGATCGTCCCCAAAAAATTCGGGTCCGATCATCAGATAGTCCCCGAGAAATCGGGGGTCCTTTATGGAGACCCACTCGGCCCGGCCTTTTTCAACCCGGAAAAGTCCCTGTCCGCTGCGTTGCGACACTAGAGCGTCGCGGTGCACGCCCAACACGGGCTTGTTCTCGTCCGGGCCGAGAGCTCGGGAGAGAAAAGCGGCCTTGGCGCTCATCTCCGGAAGGATACGCGGGTCAAGTTCTTCAAAACGCACCTTGACCATTACGGTTCCACGCATTCGATCGGCTGTCGGTACGATCATGTGCACCCGACCGGAAAAACGGGTATTTGGAATAGCGTCCAACTGAATTTCGCAGGGCTGATCCATTTGGACCTTGCTCAAAAATGATTCGCCAACGTCCGCTTGCACCATGAGAGAGGAAAGGTCGGCCATCGAAACTACGGCTGCCTTGGCGTTTGTGGCCGACCCAAAAGGTGCTATATTCTATCAGGACGCTTTCCCGCTGGATTGAAGCTTGTACAGCCTTGATGTTCGCCTTGGCAGAATCTATCGCTGCTTTTGCTTTCAAGAATCTATCCTGCGCGTTTTCCAGATCGACCTGCGAAGAGGCCTTTTTCCCCCATAGTTCTTTGAGCCGCTTGAAATTGGCTTCAGCAGTCGCAAGTTCCGTCTCGGCGCGCGTCAGGTCGAACCTCGCCACCACGAGCTGCGCCTCGAGCTGGGCTTTCTCCGCCTTGAGATCGTCGCTATCCAACCTTGCGAGCACCTCGCCTTCCTTTACGCGGCTTCCTTCCTGGACCCCAAGATAGACGATTCGGCCAGTCCCCTTGGATGCGACCGAGGCTTTCCGCTGGGCGACGACATAGCCGCTAGCATTGAATTCGGTTATTACCTGCGAGGGATAAACCCAGTCCGCGCCAGCCGTCCGAACATTTGTGGCAGAAGTGAGAAAACCCGCTTGAAAGGCATACAGCAGAATGGCTACTGCACCCGCCGCAATGAGGATGATCCACAAGGTCCTCGGCCTCCTGCGGGTAACCGAGAATTGCTCGGAGTCAGCAATTGTGAGGCCGGAAATTTTTTGAGCATCCATTTTCACCACCAAAAAAGTCTTCAATTCCAGATCGGGAAATCATTATATCTCAACACACTGATCTCCGCCCCTGATACGGGAGGAGCATTATCGACCTACGGCCGGTTTAAATCAACCATATTGACAGAGCGGTTCAAATCAATTAAGTCAGTTGGCCTATTGTGTCCGAAACAACGCGGAGAATCGCTGGTCACGGGTTGAGCGACAAGACGCAGGGAAGATGAGACGGGTTGAGGCAGTAAGGGTTTTGTCCCCGCATCGGTCTTTTCTACGTCTTGCCGCTCAACCGCGCCTATCCGTTTTACCTTTAGTTTTACCCTGTCATTTTTTCCCAGGAGAGCCGATGTTTTTCAAAAGCCCGCTTTCTCGCCGAAGCTTCATCGCCCTGGCCGGAGCAACAGGCGCCGGAGTCTTGGCGGGATGCTCGAAACCCGATCAAACCCCGGGAGACGCTGCAACCGCAATAGAAATCCTGGCCTGCCAGCACGGCGTGCTCCGCCGGGCCATCGCCATACTGGAGGAGATCAAGGGCGGAATGGATGCCCTGATGGACCTTCCTCCCGAAATAATAGGCGGCACTGTCGAAATACTTCGCTTGTTCGTGATGGATCATCACCAGCAGATCGAAGAGAAACACATTTACCCTGTTTTTGACGCGGCCGGAAAAATGAGCGGCCTGGTCGGAGTACTCCGGGAACAACACGCGGCGGCTTCTCGGTTGATCGAGATTTTGAGGGGGCTTTGCCGCGGATTTTCGGCAAAAGACCTCGAGAAGCGCCGTGCGATGGGAAGCGCCATTCACCTGTTCAGCCGGATGTACCGGGCCCACACCGAGAGGGAAGACACCACCCTTTTCCCTCTGCTGCGCCGGACAATGAATCGAAAAGCCTATACCGAGCTAAGCTCCGGGCTCCAGCGAATCGATGCTGAATTTTTGGGCCAAAACGGATTTGACGAAACAATCCGCAAGCTCACAGATTATGAAAATATTCTTGGCATCGGAGACCTGGCTTCCTTTACGCCGAATGCGGAGGAGTTGAGTTGAGCAGTCCGCTGCCGCTTGGTTGCAATGGTTCTTCTTTCGTAAGATATGCCAAGTGCAACACATTACCGATTATTCCATCCGTGGTTGCGCAAGTAACTCAAGAAATTTATGCGCCGGACGCTGCTCAGCGCATTTTGTCATTTCTTTCCCTCGAAGCAAACAGAAGCATGTGATCCCTGAACTGTCCAAACCAGGGCGAGCACCCGACGCCCGTCAGCCGGGCCAAGCTCTCCTGGAACATCACCTCGACCTCTTCCCGGGTTAGACCTTCCGTCACTTCGTAATCGTAGGCTATGGAAACCGGATCTCTTCGAGCCCGGTCAATTATACGCCTTACCCCGTAGCGATCAGGGTTGACAAAGACGTCCGAGCCTTCAAGCAAAATGAACCGGGAACGGGAAAGGGCATGAACCGACTCGCGGCATGACTCGACAAGATCGAGAGTGCTCTGCCATTCAGCTTTGGTTTCGGTCGGGAAGCCGAATATTAAGAACAGCAGATTCCATATGCCGGCTTCCCTGGCGGAGTTGAGAATGGCTGGAATCTTTTGCGCAATTGTCCCTTTGCGCATGAGGTCGAGCAGGCGCTGGCTTGCCGACTCGAGGCCCCACATCAGCAGGCGAAGGCCAGCCCGGTACGCTTTTTCCAGCGTCCCGTCCGAAAAGCCCGACGGCCTGGCGTAAGCTGAGAAATAGACTTGGGCGTCATTTCGGATGAGATCCGCAGCAATCAGGTCCATACGGCGCGGGTGGACCATCTCGTCAACCAGACAGAAATGCCTGACACCATACTTTTCCTGGAGTGCGGAAAGTCTGTGCGACGTGTTGGCCGCATCTTCCTCACGGTAGTTAAGATAGGTCTTTTGATGAGTACAAAACGCGCAGCGCCTCCAGGGGCAGCCGCGTGAAGCCAGATAGGGGAGGACAGGAATCGGCGAATGGTATTGGTCCAGAGGAAAATCGGAAAAATCCGGAAGAGGCAGGGCATTCAGGTCGAACGCAGCCTCCGCCGGGTTTCTCGCCGTTTTCCCGTTTTCCATATGAAGAAGGCCGGGTACTTGGTAAAGCGGGCAGAAGGCCGATCCGGACTCAGCCTTTCCGCTGCCCGCGTTCAGAGATTTCGCCAATGATTCCAGCCCCCTCTCCCCCTCCCCCACAATGAGATAGTCGACAATCCGGGCGGTATCCACTTCCTTTAGCTCACCGCCTTGATATACAGGAAGAGGTCCTGAGAGCAACCGCCCCGGATCGGGCATCACGGAAAAGGTCGCCCCTCCTAAGACGATCTTGGGGCCAATGGCGTGTGGCGATTTTACAAGCGCGCAGTCCGGCTGCGGCGACTCGCCGCTGCACAGCTTTGCGAGCGCCAGAGCGAAAAAAAGCTGCTGGCTGAAAAGGATTGAAAACCCTATGAGGTCAGGTCTGAAAACTTTTAGCGGTTCGATTAGTTCCTCGAAGAACTTGTTTACCAGGGGGGGCGTCGGCAGTTCGAGAAGAATCTTCCTTGCAAAATCATCGAAAAGAGCATTGAGAACAGAACTAAAACCGGCATAAATCTTTGCCTGTTCGTTGTATAAGGCCAGATCGAAAAACCCGTGAACACCCTCCTTGCCGCCGTCGCCTTTCGCGCAGTCGTTTCGAAGTCCATTTTCTGCATGCGCATTCGCAGCCGCCCATCGCCGAGCCAGTGGAACGCCTGCTCGAAATAGGCGAGATTCAGATCGAAATTGCGCACCTCAACTGTTGACAATGTTTCAAGATAGGGTTTTAGAGCAGCGATCCCCAGAGGCGGGCTTGTCGGAGGCATGGCCGGTGGAAATATCAGAGCGATTCGCAGAGCCTTGCGTGATTGATCAGCGCTCATAAACTACTCCTTGGATGGAACAATCAGCAGTAAGATAATATACGGTATTTATACGAAAAATACTCCATTTTGGCTACGCGCCGGTAGCTGATTAATCCATAACCAGGCAAAGATGATGCGAGCGTTTTTCGAGGGAATGTTGACACGATTAATTAGCAGTCTTAGCTTGTGGCTGCTAACCAGTATCGCTCAATAATCAAAAGGAGGTTGACTATGGCCATTTTCAGGTATCCAAACTGGCGCTGGCCGGACGTCTCCAGCGCTCTGGAAGACGTTGAGAGAGCTCGCAGACAGATGGACCGGCTTCTCTCTGTTTTTACCGGGGGAGTTTCCAGTCCAGCATCTTCGGGCGTCTTTCCGCCGCTTATCGTAACCGAGGACGAGGGCACAATTTACGTTGAAGCTGAAATTCCTGGAATCAAAGCTGAAGACCTGGACATCTCGGTCGTTGGCAGAACCCTTACCCTGAGTGGCGAGCGCAAGCCCGAAGAGACACAGGGCGTCAACTACCACCGCAGGGAACGCAAGTGGGGGAGTTTCCGAAAGGCGCTCACTCTGACTGATGACGTTAATCCCGAAGCAATCCAGGCCGAATGCAAAAATGGCATGCTGAAGCTCGTTCTGCCTAAGGCCGAGCATGCTAAACCCCGTAAGATAACAATCAAAGGTGAATAGCGAACAGTTGGAAGAGGAGGTTTATTATGGCTGACACGGATTTGCAGATTGAGGAAAAAAAGGAGGCTCAGGCAACCGGAGAAAGTACACGCAACGTCCCGGTTTTTATCCCGGCCGTAGACATATATGAATCAGAAAACGCCCTGACTCTGGTTGCCGACATGCCGGGCGTCCCGACCGAGAACCTCGACATAGACCTGGATTCCGACCAGCTCACAGTCCGGGGAACGGTGCCTCAGCATGATGAGAAAGGCAAGGTGATCTTCAAGGAGTATACGTTCGGAGATTACTACAGACAGTTTACTCTCTCCAGCGACATCGACCGTGAGAAGATTCAGGCATCGATGAAAGATGGCGTGCTTAAGCTGGTGATGCCAAAGGCTGAGGCTGCGAAGCCGAGAAAAAT
>JBEKPW010000122.1:0-18409 GCA_049520315.1 Syntrophobacteraceae bacterium | reverse complement strand
AGATCTATACCTGCATACAATTGCATGGGGCACCTCCTTTTTTAAAGTTTGCGGCTTTAAACACCATTGCAGGATAATACATCTCGGCAATGGAGGAGGTGCCTTTCTATGATTATCGGGCCGAGCTAAGTACGCTGCACAAGGTTAAAAGGCAAAAGGGTAGGCAAAAGGCGTAAAAGTCAAAAAATCCGTAGAGGTCCGTGGCTGGATTTTGCTGTCTAAGCTACCTTCTTCAGTCCCCTCTTGACCGGCTGATATGTTCCCGGCGTAATCCGGCCCGCAATTGCCAAGCGATTCCACGCATTGATTATTGCCACTGCCACCGTTAAATCCGCCAACTCTTTTTCGCTGCAATACTTTTTCGCTTCCTCGTACACTTCATCCGGCACGTGGGTCTCATAGACGCGGGTAACCGCCTCAGTCCACGTCAGCGCCGCACGCTCACGAGCGCTGTAGTATGGAGACTCCCTCCAGGCATCCAGCGAGTACAGCCGCTGCTCGTTTTCTCCGATAGCGCGCAGATCCTTCCAGTGCATATCCAGGCAATACGCGCAGCCGTTGATCTGGGAGGCCCGCAGCTTGACAAGGAGAAGCAACGGTTCCTCCAGACCGCACTCGCGCAGGTATTTCTCTAAATCGAGCAAGACCGCGAACGCGCGCGGCGAAACTTTCGTATAGTGAAGGCGCTCTTCCATGATTCTCTCTCCTTCTTTCCAGAGAAAAGCAACACTGCCGCAACGATGAAAGGCAACGCTTAAATAACCGTTTCCATTAATATAATCCTTCTAATTCATGACAAAGAAGGCATTGGCATTACTCCCCCTTTTAACCGCCATTACACACTTTGCTTCAAACTGTCCAATGTTCGACTGCCCTGTCACCAGGCTTAGACCCGCACGACGATGGAGAAGCGGAGTTGCCGCACGCCCCGCGACAAAATCGCGGTCGCAACGGTTCAGGTCAGCGGACCCAGCCGCAGCCGTAAAGATCGCATCGGTACTCACTGGTGCAATGGTCGCAGTTACGGACGACGCTGAGGTCGTAATCACGGATAGCGCAGCCGTCGCAACGGAGCAAGTCACCGTCGAAAGCGCAGCGGTCGCAGCGGTCGTAGTCATGGGCATAAACGCCGCAGTCGGCCAAAGCGATATCGGTCAAGAGCACTGGAACCAGGATTGTTAGGCCAAAAAGAAAAATCAGGGCGAAAAAGCCGAGTTTTGTGCCTTTCATGGAAAAGACTCCTTTATGGATATAGGAACCAGCAGATCATAGCGTCTCACGGGGCGTGGCAAAGACAGACGCGGTGAGGGTTTTGTCATCGTGTCACAGCGTTCCTGAATGCATGTCAGAAGAGATTACTCATGACACCGGCCCGGGCTCCGCAAAACGCTCACTGTTTTACCTTCACTCATCAAAGATAATCATTCACCTTATCGAGAGAGGCGTTAGGTCCAATGCTGTTAACTTAACAACAAACTGACTAAATGTTGGGACCTCCGTTTCCAGCATACCCGCGCCCGGGGGGCTGGAACCGGGGTCCCCACAAAACCTTAAACCACCTTAAGTTGACAGCATTGAGCCCGCGCTGATGCCTCACAAGCCATTGCGACAAAGAAAGAGCGGATAAGGAAAAGCTCAGACTCAAGGCAGTTGTTCCCGATGCATTCGTGAGAGCCGGATGGTGAAGGCAATCCGGGGCATCATCTTTGCCGCGAGTGGACAGCACAATAACTGTACCGAAAAACTTCGTTCTCCAAATTCTGTTTCGCAGAAACCGGGAGGGGCGAGAGGTAGCGAGTCAAAAAAAAGGGACGCCCTGCCGGAGCAGGGCGTCGAGTTACTTAAAAACCTGTAGATTTTGTTTTTCAGCCAAACGCTCAGCTGCCGGGAGCCCAGAACCCGCATTTGTGATTGGTGCAAAATGTCGATTCGGTCCTTGGATGCGGCGGAATTAGCGACTGGAACTGATCGGCATTCGAATTGTAAGGCGGCCAGTACGGCGTGAAGAACGAGTTGGGATTACTGAAACGCGCGAAGTTCGTCCAATAACCCGTCATGTCGCGAGACAGCTTTTGCTGGTCTGCATTGAGCGGGTTTAGTGCTGACGCGGGCAGGTTAAAGAGGTACTGGATCTCTGACGCATGGGCCGCGCCATAGGGCATGCCGCTTACCGTATCCGGCGGCAGGAACAACTCCGGCGCGTTTTGATCGTTGAACTCGTACGCGAACACCGGCACGAATTTCGCCATCTGGCGGATCGCAGATCGGGAGTTGCACGCGAAGATACCATCGGTCCCAACGGCGCCGAGCGCAATGCTGGGGGCCGGCGGGTTCGGTGAAGTGGGCGGGTACAGCACATCGACAACGTAATCAAGAATCCCGGCGGGAAGCGCATTCCCGAAGGACGCGTCCACCCAGGCGGAGTAGTTTGCAGAGCTTGTCGGAATACCCGTCGGCAGCTCGAAGTCATCCGCGACGAACAAACGCCATTCGTCGTGGTTCGATCCTTCCATTACCGGCACTTGGTTGAATTGGCCGCTCAGTAACGCCGTGTCGATTGGTTGGGTCAGCACCTTGCCATCGACGTTCCCGGTGAGGTCACTGCCCGCATACGCAAGCAGCGTTCCTACCGGCAAAGAGCGCAGGCACTTGGCGCTTTGATCGGAACAACCCATGGCGATTGCCGCTTGCGTTCCAGCCGCCTCAGCGAGGGCAAGCGGGGTCGTAGTCAAGAAATATGCTCCGCTTTCCACGATCGCGCCCTGGAACAACCCCTCCGCCCCGGGAGACGCGAGCTGTGTGTGCACACTCAAGCCTCCGGCGGATTCGCCGAATATTGTAACCCTGTCCGGATTTCCACCGAAATACTTGATGTTGCGGCGTACCCATTCGAGCGCAGCCTGCTGGTCCATGAACCCGTAGTCGCCTGACCCGCCATAATTGGTTTCCGCGGCGAGCGCCGGATGCGCGAGGAATCCGAGAAAACCCAGGCGATAGTTGAAGGTGACGACAATGACATTTTCAGCGACCAGCTTACTCGGATCGTAATCGTCGCTCTCTCCTACCACCAGTGCGCCTCCATGGATCCAGACCATTACCGGGTGACCGTTGTGGTCGTCGCCCCACAGGCACTCATGGTCTGCCGGAGTATACACATTCAGGTACAGGCAATCTTCCGTCGTGCTCGCCACACCGAAATAGCTGGCCACCTGCGGACAATGGTTGGCGAATTTCGTCGCATCGAGCAACCCGTGCCAGCCCGCCGGCGGTTGGGGCGGCTTCCAGCGCAGTGCACCTACGGGCGGAGCCGCGTACGGGATTCCGAGGAACTCGTTCATCGTCATAGTCCGCAGACCCATGACAGGGCCTTCGTCGGTGGGAACGACGACATGATCGGAATCGCATTGCATTTCTCGAGCGGCAGCGTAACCCACCGGTATCGCCACTATCACCGCCAGAGCCATAACCACGCCTACACATTGAAACTGTAAAATGCTTTTCCAATTCATAGTGCCTCTCCTCCTTATTTCGCCGATGAAAACATCTGATGCCGGGCTGTCCAAAAAACTTTCCCCTGGATCCAAATAACTCCACCATTACCCACACGCGTCAGGTATCAACCATAAAACTTAATAACGTACTCCATGCGGAAGCCCTTTTAGAGATAGCTATAAAGGTATGAACCGGGGCAACTCGGAATCCCTGCTCACTCTACAGGTTCTTGAGGTCAGCTCGATCGAGAAAAAGCCCATTGCATGCTGCAGAGGCTCTCAAGCAGACTCCCTGTACGTCACTCTTGGTAAGCAGCTGAACAACTTGGAAATTTATCGTGTAGCAGTGATGTGGCTATGCATGGAAATGATTTTAATACGCGATAATTCATTTCACACTATCATGAGAATGTCAAGGGCTAAAGTGGAGTGGATACATATTGGGTACTAACATTATACTATATGCCGGTTATCAGTTTAATCTTGAGTATATATAAATTATTAGACTCTCATTCGTATGGAGTTCCCATTCCATGACAAGAATAATGAGATCGGAGGTTATGGCAATTATGGGGCCGGATTGCCGCCATGGTGACTGGAAAAATGAAAAGGACCGGCCGCCAATGCATTCCGGCGGTCAGTCCCTTCAGACGATCTTATTGAATGAGACGAAATTTAATTCTTCTATTTGATTTTTTCGCTGAGTGTCTTGCCTGCTTTGAACTTGACAACTTTTGACGCCGGAATTTTTATCTTTTCGCCGGTCCGTGGATTGCGGCCTTCACGTTGAGACCTTGAACCGACGCTGAAAGTCCCGAAACCTACCAGCGTAATCTTGTCCCCGCCCGACAAAGCGGCTGAAACAGCCGAAACAAATCCGTCTAACGCTTTTTCAGCCTGTGATTTGATAATTCCACCTTCACTTGCGATTTTTGCAACTAATTCAGCTTTTGTCATTTCGTTTCCTCCTCAAAGTTAGATAATGAAGACCACTTCCTCTTAAGACCTCTTAAAGCTTATCATTCCACAAAATTTCGATCAGGCTCTTTCATAGAGGGTGTAAATATCGAAAGGATCACGAGGGGGTCTTTACCCGTATTCCTTGTCGAATGGACCTTATTCATAGGGTTGAAGTGAACCGTGCCCGGCTTCACATCAATCCATTTATCATTTACAAGCATTTGTCCTGATCCTTTAATCACATAAACGATTTCATCATGAATCTTGTGAAAATGAGGCTTTACTTGTGCCCCTTCAGTGAATCTTATCAGAAGAAAAGTAACTGCATCGTCCTGGGCAACATTGATCATCTGAACCTTTTCGTCCGCCTTCAATGGGTTCGCATTGAGAATATCATCGACTTGGGCAAGAATCTGGTCCGTAGTATTTGCAGGCTGTGCAGAACACATCGCAAAGGGTGAAAGGACCAGGCACACCAGAACCGCCGAGTTGAAAATCTTTCTGCCCCACATACGACCTCCTTCTTGATACCTTAAGATTTTGTATTAAATTCCCGGTTTCCTTCCGACCAGTAACGGACCTCGATGGACATTCGGGGTCCGTCTGCCTCCCTGAAACCTCTCATGAAACTTTGAAGGCCCAAAGAACCTTCCCACATACGAATCGAAAACGCAAGTGGAAGGGTTCGGCGTCTCCGCTTGAAACGCCCGAGACACCTACTTTCAGTGGGCTAGGCATCCGTGAGAACTTCGTGCGAGATATTATCGACTACGACAGAGCATTCAAAGCAGGTGAGCGATACAGCCGCCCCGTACTTTTCGCGCACAAAACTCTTCCAGTCCTGAGTATAAAGCCGGTCTGCATCTTCCTTGGAATTCCACAGATAGATACCACCACACGTTCCTCCGTCTTGCGACAAGATGTAGTACTTTCTGTTCACTCTTAACCGCTCACTGTTCAGTGCATTAAAGTTTAGTGGCTGTGGCAGAGATCAAGGCCAAAAGTGCCATAAAAGAGCCGAGTCCGAAAGATATGGATCTCCACCTGCGCGGCAGCACCCGGCCAGCACACCCCACCTCAGCCGGAGAGTAACGCTTTAAGGGTCTCCAAGCTCAGCGGTTGACCTCCAATACCCCATTTGGCCGGAGGCACCTCCTCAATGATACACCAGGTGTGAGGGAGGAGCTTTTCCTTGGGGTGAGGACGTGCCTCTATCTCAGCCACGATATTCGAGACTTTCGATATCATTTCCTTCTTTGCTTCCTCGGTAAGCGTTCCTTCCAGTACCTCGATTCGAATGAGCGGCATAGTGATTCTCCTTTCATTGGGTAACGTCCGGCCCCACGAAGCAAATTTATATAATATAGCCCGGGGTCAGTCCCGCCGAGCTTGCCCTCCTTCGGAAACTCAGGACAAGTTCGCCTGCTGAACGGGCGGGCCACCAACACCAAACCCATTTTTTTTACTCTGAAGGGGTTACATAGAATCTGCCATCATCGCGACCTGCAGATACTCATTTGCCGGATGAACCCTATTTCATCCCTATCTCTTTGAAGAAGGCCGTCACCGCGTCTTTGCACACGTTTGGGCCTCGGAACACCGCGTAATGAGCCAGCGGATTTTCGTAACCCACCAATTTTGCTCCCTCGATTTTTGATGCAGTTTCTTCAGCAAGAACGTACCTGAGCCATTGATCGTTTTTGACGTGCAGGATGAGCGTTTTTGCCTTGATACGGCCGAGCTGGTCGTTGATATTGTAGTTATCGAGCATATGATTCCTGAAAATGAGGTCATCCACGTCAAAATCCTTGGCCTTCGATATTAGGTTGGCTCCTTCGTCACCTTTGGGCTCCCAATAGAAAACATCTTTTTTTACCTCGTCCCATGGCTGTTTCACTCGGTAATCAAAACTGTACGCAGTCTCTCCGAGAACCGACCATCCGAACATCATCCCTTTGTTGGGATGCTGCTCTTTTGGTAAATTATAGTAATCTCCGCTGGTCTTCTGCCACACCGGGTCACTCTGCATTGCGGCGGTCATGATCGTAAAGAGCCACTCCAAAACCGGGTCAGAGGCCGTGCAGCCTCCGATGGGCATGATCGCATCCACGAAATCGGGATGGAGCGCTGCCAGGACGTAGCTTTGAATGCCCCCCATCGATACACCGGTGGCGAGTTTCACCTTGGCGACCCCCAGGTGGTCCTTGAGCAAACGGTAATTGGCCTGCACACAATCGAAATACGAGTACTGTGGGAACTTCATTCCCAATCCATCGCTGGGCTTGCTGGTCCCCCAGAGTCCTAAAGCGTCCAGGAATATTACGTAGTACTTGTCGGTATCGATCAGTTTACCTGGTCCCACCACCGGGCCTTCGGCAAATGCGTTACCTTTTTGGCCATCATACCACCAGAAGTACATGAACGCTGAGTCACCGCCGTAGTAAGAGCTTATGATTACAGCATTGACGATTTTCCCGTCCTTATCGCGTTCCGGGGTACCCACGGCTATATAGGACAGGCCAAGTGGTTCCCGCCCCAACGATTCAAGGGTAACGCCACCCGCGCCGCCCAATTCGAAGGAGGCTGGTTGCCCCGGATCGTATTTTCCGCCAATGATAAAGTTGGGCACAGAATAGTATTGCTTGAGGGATGCCAAATCCGCCACGCCTGACAGTCGCGTTATTGGCTCAGCATAAGCGCTGGCCACCGGGACGACGAGAACCGGGACAAACAGAACGACAAAAAGCCATCTCCTGAGGTTGTTGGTCGATAATCTCATTGACCTGCTCCTTCTCTATTTGACAAGTTTGACAAGGACAAAAAAAGTAACGAAGAAGATAAATATGAAGACACAAAAATATGGCTTGGAAACTAGTTTAACGACATCAGGCTCATGGATAAAGATACTAAACAGCTTGATGGCAAGAAGCAAGCCAATTAACGCAAATAGTATTGGCAGCGAAATAATAGAGTATCAAACTCTATCTCTACGACGTCCATACACCGGAGAACCCCCGTTTGCCGGATGAACCGGAAATCCCTCGGGTTTAACGGTTTACAAATTATCCTGGACGGACTTAACCAGTTTCTGGATCTCTTCGCCAGTGAGCTTGCCGTCTTTTCTAAAGATCAGGGTCCCTTTTTTATTGAATACCATGACATTACTGCTGTGATCGGCGATATTCCAGGCTTGGACCAACACTTTCTTGTAATCCCTGACATAAATGGTCTTGGGATAACGTTCCTGTTTTTCTTTCAAAGCCAAATTTATAGCGAAATTAGGCAGCATGGAGGCGGCCATGTTCACGATTCCATAGGATTGAAATCTGTCGGTGGGGAACTTCTCTTTATCCAGTGCATCGCTGGCCGGATTGTTGGTATCCTTCTCGTCGGGAGAGACATAAAAGATGACGGAAACTTTTCCCTGCAGCTCGTCGCTGCTCCAGGGTGTTCCGTCCAGCCTTGCACCCACTTTCTCCTTTAATTCCACGCTGGGAGGAGGTTCCCCGCATTCCAGAGCCCAGACGACTTGATTGATTAGCAATGCAGCCATCACAAGGATCAACACTATCAGCCAGTGTTTAACGATGGCGTTCCATTGCTCGATCTTGCGTTGCTTTAATTCCAGCGAAAACGACATTGCCGTCACCTCCAAAAGATGTGGTTTCTCGAAATGGGAAAACGGGCTCTGGCATGCCATCTGTCTCACGACAGCGCCCTTCAAGAATGAATCCAAGAGAAGTCTGTGAAACAGGAGAGCTACCCCTTAGGATGGTATGGAAGTTAATTGGGCAACATATAGCTAACATCAATTGTGGCCGTTCCATTCTTACAGATCGGGAGACCCAGTTCACGTGCAAACACTCTCGAATTTAAATCTGGATTATCCGATCAGTTTGGAAATTGGCAAACCCATAACTCCCAATCTGGTCGACATCGTAAAGGGACACTGGCAGGTCCGGGCCAGTGGCTTGCTACTGTGAAACTTTGAATGAGTCCAACTCATCTGTATACCGTTCATGGCGAACGCCGCCTGCGTTGTAATACTCCTCAACAGATTTCACAGGTCGCTTAATTTCAGGCACATACCAAAAGGCCTTGTACAGGCACCCTGTCGCCGTTTGCGGGGCAATCCTCTTTGACTGTACCACTACAGTTGATCCATCCCGATTTGTTTGTGTGCTGCTGCCAACCTTAATCGCTGGCTCAAGCTCAGCTTTCCAATTCCCTTCCGATTCGACCTTGATAGCTGTAAAATGTCCAGCCGGCACATCCACATCTTCCCATCCTATTACAATATAATCATGATGGAACTGTTCTACTTTGTGTTCTTTATTGGGATGATATTCTGTATAATCTATTTCCCACGATTTACCTGGCTCAAGTGGAAATAGAAAAGGGCGATTTACAACCTTTTCTTTACCGTTTACATTTCTGAACCTACTCCAATCTTTGCCAACTAGGTGTTCCTTTGGTGCTTGCGTAGAGCCTTTCTCCTTTATATTTAAAAGAATACTAGTCGAATCAATGCGAACAACAGTATATTCGGTATATTTCTGGATCCAACCGCTTTGACCTTTTTCTGTTGTGCTTCTATATGTCCAACTGTCCCCCGGTTGCACGAAAGGTAATCCAACGGGTTCGGCGACAGCCAACAGTGGAAAGAATAATAAGCAACTTAAGAAGATGATGATTTTCTGCATGACATCCTCCATTTGCAAAGTGTGCCGGTTTGAGTGCAACCCCTCTGTTAGCGTGAACGCTGCAGCAAGTGTGGGCTATTCATCCGAACCGCATTTTCGGGTCTGATTCTGCTCGAAAAAACTTCTGGAACAACCCCAAAGTCACAAAACCATACGATTTCGCAATCGAAGATGCAAGAGAAAAGGTCAATGGGACTGGTTTGGCGGTTCAGAACACACTACCACCTCCACAGTTGATGCCTCGTTTCCCGCCTTGCCATGTTGAGGGGCTCACATGAAAGCCTTTCCCTCCAAATACCCATCCTTCTTGCCTCTGCAGGGTTTCTCGCTCTAAAGTCCAGCATGGAGGAAAAGGTTCGGTTAATAAACATTCATACGCAACGTTAAGAGTAAGTCCATCGGCGCACAGCAACCCGCTTCTTACGGTTCCTGGAGCGATCCCGTCCAGGTTTCAAAGGACTGGTCGCCATTTTCCTTCGGAGTATAAAAAATCGTATAGGTAAGATATTTGGTGCCTATGAACCCGTTTGATCTCCCTTGAGTATATTTCTTCCGCCACGTTCCGGTGTTGAAATAGACCTGATCCATACCGTTCGTCGTGACCCGGATGGGCACCTCCAGTGCATTGTGGGTGTGTCCCATGGCCACGTATCGGTAGGCGGAAGTATGAGTCAAAAAATCCTGCGCCGCTTCGATCAAAGCCTCATCCGCTTTGCCTGGTTGAATCCGATCCGACGACCCGAAGATTGTATTGAATATTGTAACCAGATCCTCGGCAGCACCTACGTTGAACTGCTTGAACATTTCTATGGCGGCCTGAAGCATATCGCTGGAATCGGGCGCAAAGGGATTCAGGGTGCGATGCCTCTTGTACCACCTCTTGACCATGTCGAGATTGTTAAAGTTTTGGGCGATGTCCTTGACTGCATGGTTGATCTCATTCTGGATGCCTGGATTCTCTTGAACCTGATAGAAGAGCCACTGTAAGACCGCCGAATACGGCCTTATGTTGTCGATTTCCTGCAGATTGCGCTCAAGAGCTGTGAGTTGGCTTGCTGGAAGGGGAGGAGTCATCTGCTTCACATAGTTCATGATCGTATAAGGTAGGCCGGCCACAAGTTGCGTAGTAATCGCATCTCCTATGGGGACCTGGGCATAGTCGGCATTCGTGTAATTGGTTGTTCCTTCATAATTCCATTGGTCGAACTCATGGCCGTGCCGTGCAAAGACGCCGTACCTGTTGCTATACTGAAGATCATCGTATGAATGCGGAAACGGAGTCGTGTCTGGGGGCATCCCGAGGCCAGCCCGGACCTTATCCCTAAGGCTGTCGAAGATGTTGCAAAGCCTGTCATGGTTGCCGGGAATGTAGACCCTTTCGAGTTCCACTGGTAAGTGGCAAACGTCCGTTAGGTTTTGAAATATGCCGAAGGTGTCGGAATTCTTCTGCAAGATTTGATCTATTATGTTATTGGCATGCGCCTCGACAGTTTTCCAGTTTTTATCTATGTCCCCCCACGGCCTATCAGCTTCTGGGACCTTAAGCCAGTAAGTCGTTCTGAGCAGATCGAAAATATCACCCAGGAAAACGATTCTCACTTCCTCCGGCTCATCGCAGAATTTACAGATGTCCTCGAAAGTCCCCTTGAAAGCTTGGGCCGGTATATTATGCCCCCCGGCCGTTTCATCGATGAAATGGAAATCACTCATGAAAACCAGCATCGCCGACCTCCGTGATATGGGTTATTTTTGGAGCAAGGGCCAGATCTGGGGCCAACCCTTGAAATTAGAAAATTATAGTGTAATCCCCCTTCCTACTTTCTTGCCGATTTCCATTTTCAATAGGTGACCAGTTCCACTCGTTTCTGGGCTCCAAAGGAACGTTGCTGCCTGGATAGGGAGGCGCGATCTTCAGTTCGGTTTTCTACATTGGCGGCTTGACCAGCTTTCTGGGTTTGGCAATCAAGATCCTCACCGCAATGTTCAGCCTTGAAGGGAATTTTTGCTTGGAAATGGCAGATCCTTTAGCTGTGCCCGCTCTGCATGTGATCACAACCATTTTCGGGCGGAAAGGCCTCCCCCCGCCGCTACGGGAGTCAGTTCCGCCCGAGGGTTACGGGATGGGGACTAGTCAACTCTTCAGCTACGACGTTCCGGGATGCCGTGGCGACCTTCTTTGGCACGCGGAACAATCGCGTCGATCACCTGCTCGGCTGGCTGCGTGCTGTGCCTGACAAAACCAAATTCCGTATTGTCATGAACGTGTGTCATCATCAGCTTGCTATTTGTTCCGTGATGGCCAATAAAGATGTGATACATGCTTGGGATGCGCACGATGAAGTAACTCGATCGGTCTTTGCCGGAGAGCCCAAGCTGTCTGTCTCTCACCTCCACGAGATCCTTGACCAAATTATGCCTGCCAAGACGCCTGAACCTCCAAAGTCCCTCCTGTTTGGCAACCGTCACGGAGGAGAGGCTTTCCCGTTCTTGATAACAGGATAGACCAGTTCCGCACCATCGGTCAGCAGCTTACGGGCATCATTGCCGGCGAACTGTGGGGCTTTGCCTGGTTCGGGCAGCACCCTATGTTGTGATTTTGAACGAAAACGGCTCAGAAGGCATGCCTTCGTCACTCGTCACGACGATACTGACATCACCGGTCACATCGGCCGGAATAGTGACTTCGATTTGCGTGTCTTTCCAGTTACCCACCTCAGCTGGCTTGCCTCCGAACTTCACAGTGCCCTTTCCTTGCTGCGAGCCGAACCCTTCGCCAAACACATTGATCTGCGTTTTGGCAGCATCCGAGCCCGAATCGACCTTCGAGATCTTGGGCACCACGGCGCTCCCGGTCTTCACTTCGCCAGACAGGGGCGCGATTTTGAACAGCTTCGGGTCAGAAGGTTTGCCTTTGTCATTCGTCACGACGATACTGACATCACCGGACACATCGGCCGGAACAGTGACTTCGATTTGCGTGTCTTTCCAGTCACCCACCGCGGATGGCTTGCCTCCGACCGTCACTGTACCTTTCCCTTGACCAAACCCTTCGCCAATCACCTTTATCTGTGTATTGGCGGCGCTCAGCTCCGGATCGAACTTCAAGATCTTGGGCGCCACGGCGCTCCCGGCCTTCACTGCGTCAGACGGGGGCTTTTGAGCGGCTTCGGCGGTTGCCTTGGAACCGAAGTAGAAGCCAGTGATCGCCGTCAAGGTGCCGGCCAGTAGCATGAGCAGCTTCTCCGCTATGTCGGGAACCCTGGGCGCGAACACGACTAGGTGGAAGACCGCAACCGCCAGTACAAGGATGAGCGTCACCGCGACAATGCCTCGCGTGAGCCCAGTGAGGCCGGTTGGCCCCTGGTCCATGTCAACGAGGAGGGCCTTGATCTCGTCAGTGCTTAAATGACTCTGCAGTTTACCGAGAACTGTGGCCCGCTCCTTGTAGCTCTTGTAGATGTCGTAGATCGTGCATATTAAGGGCAGCGCAAAGATGAGCAGCAAGTATACAAGGAGGAGTACCGCAAAGGAGATCAGAGGCTGCTCCGCAGGCTCGACGTAGGTCAGCTGTCCAACCGCCAGCGGCTTATTGTCCTTGTCGAGGACACTAACATAGGCCCGCCCTACAATGTCGAGCTTCGGAAGCAGGACGGACACTTTCCCTTCCGGCTTTTGCACCTTGACGGGATCTCCACCGCCTATGCTAACGCTTTCGATCTTGTCTGAGATGCTCTTATCCAGCGAGATCGTGATCGTCGGCGCGGTGCCCTTCAGAATATGATCGGGGTTGAAGGATGCTTGCGGCTGGTCCGCGAGGATAACGACGGCGGTTGCCACGATGACGACCACAGCGACGACGGCGATGGAAATGATGCGACCTGTACGCATAATGCCTCCTTTTCGGCGTGTGTTACCAACGCCGACGAGCAGATAGTCCCTACAAACCGCGGAAGTTGACAGAACCGTTCTCATCCAAAATTGCCCCGTCGGGTCCAGACCGACGGCTGGGGTACTCCGGCCACGCTGGGACCTGCCAGTGCCAGGTGCGTCCCTTATATCATTAAAAGGTTTCTCAAAGGTTACATCACAACAGGACGTTATGAAGGTTAGAGCGGCGTCCGGACTGGACTTGCAGAAAAGCACCGTGTTTACAAATTTTTTTGCTCATCCGGCAAAAGATTACATGTGGTTGGATTTTTGCCCCGAAAGGGGAGGCGCTTCGCAAGTTTAAGCTGTTACGACGGGGGGACATGCTGCTGACTGTGATATGCCCCTTGCGGTGTTCAAGGACGCATGGAAGATAGATAATTGCCTCGATCGGGCGGCCCTGGCGGCCCCCATTGACTCAATGGTTTCGGCGTTGGGCAGATTAGCTGTCCGGCAGACACCTTTTTGTAGGATCTGGTGTTCCTCAGCGCCAGGCATTCCAGGGTATTAAGTGATCATCAATCCCCCCCACCGACCCGGTCATAAATGAAGACAGGTCAAAAGAAAGGTAGGCAACCAAAGGACCAATCTCTTCAGGCTCACCAAGTCTCCGCATGGGGATCGATTTCAGATATCGTTCGAGCATCGCTCTGTCTTCGAGTAAATGAGCTATGAGATCGGTACGAACCCACCGGGGGGCCACGGCATTTACGTTTATGTTATGCCTTGCCCATTCGACGGCAGTGGCTTTGGTGAAGTGCGCCACGGCTGCCTTGCTTGCATGGTAGATGGCCCGATTGGGACCTGCCACGAAGGCGCCGACCGACGCCATATTCACCACCCGTCCGTACTTCTGCGCAATAAAGTGGGGGCCGGCCGCCTTGGTGTAAAAGAACATGCTCTTCAGGTTTGCGGCCATCACCCTGTCGTAATCTTCTTCAGTGGTGTCAAGCAGCGGCTCGGGCAGTTCCATCCCCGCGTTGTTCACGAGAATGTGCAAGCCACCGAGTTCTGAAATGGTTCTCCCCACGACAACGGAGAACCCTCTATGGCGCTCGGGGATTGCCACATCAATAATAAGACCCATTGCGCGCTTTGAGATCTTAACTTTACCACACTTAGTACGATGAGACACTACCCCTGTTGCTTAAGCTTTTTTACTTCCTCTAAAATCTTCGGTAAGATTTCGCCGGTTTTTCCCTGGATAAGGTAATCAGACAGTCCCTCTGCGGTTAGAGGTGTCGGCTCGGCGTTTATCTCTATTATGGTCACACGGAATTCATCTACTGCTTGCAAACCGGTTTCCGTTTTTCTTGCTCTTCCCCCTTTTCGCTGCCTCGCTATCCTTGGCAGGTCAGCAAAGGGATAAACGACGGCCGAAGTCCCACAGATCAGCATCAGGTCGCATTTCGAGGCTTCTTCCAGGCTCCTGCTGATAACATCCGAAGGGATTGGCTCCCCAAAGTAGACGATATCAGTTTTTAGAATGCCATCGCATTTAGGGCACTGCGGGGGTAGTTGAATCTCCCGCAAGAGTTTTACCAGGTCAAATTCATGGCTGGGAAATCTGGAATTGCAGGCAGTGCATCTTAACTTCAAAATGCTGCCGTGATATTCGACAATGTGTTCCATTCCGCCCTTTTCGTGAAGTCCATCGATATTTTGAGTTATCACCGACTTCAAGATACCCATTTTTTCAAGATCGGCCAAAGAGTAATGGCCAGGGTTTGGAATGGCCTTTTCCAGGTTTCCCAATAAGTTCGGACTGGTTAATCTCTCTTCCCACCATGCTTTGGGATCTCTCAGAAACCTATCGTAGCTGAGATAGGCCCTTCTTTCCGCCTCAGGGTCCTTGCTCCAAATACCTGAAGGCCCTCTAAAATCAGGAATGCCTGACTCAGTTGAAATGCCGGCCCCGGTTAGCGCAATGGCATATCTCGAGCCCACTAATTCTTTGGCCGCTCTTTCAATCAGGTTCTCCATGCTCTTCACCCCATAGTTATTTTGTCGGACAATATACAGACCCTGACAGAGTTCCCCGTAGCCTTGGAATTTATAGCCTCCGTTAGCAGAACAGACACAAGTTGCGTCCACGCCGGGCACGGCTTGAAATACGGAGTAATCCATATTAAGCCAAGAACCATATTCGGAACAAGGGAGAAGCACTGGCCTGATTGATGCGGGTGCGGTGGTTGTCTGCAAAAAGAAAATCAGCCTGGAATTTACGTTGGCGCCGGCCAATGTCAGATCATTGGCAGAAGACGGTATAATGGATGGGATGCGTGCATCTAGGATGGGCAGCCCATGAAGGTTTACAAATGTGACGGACAGGGAAAGGTTGTTCGTGCTCTTGTGAGGCAATGTTCAAAAAAGTGGCGTTGAGTTCCTACCCGATTCGGGCATCTTTGTGCTTATTTCTGGTTCCATAAGCTGCTCACCCAAAGCGATCCGAAGCATGAGCCGCCTATGCCTGCAATGAAAAGGAAGAAATATCAGGGGCCGTCCGGCGTATGGCGATTTTGACTTTCTTCCACCTGCTCGCCAAGATGCCCGTCCCTCTTTTTTTCATCTAAATGGAGGGCTTACTGCAACATGGCAAGCTTTGCGTTGTTCGTGATGAACGTCAACTTGAGGCCATGGGAGAATTGATTACTCGGAATCGATCCTCCCTTTGTGAAACAGCCCTACCTGTCGGGCCGGGTTTCGAGTTTTGAAAAGCGCCCGGATGATTCCTTATTTTGTTCCATTCGGGCTGATAGCTCTCGGACTTGTTCCTTAAGGGTCTCTAATTCTTTATTTTGCCCCTTCAGGGCCGACACTTCCGCCCTCAGTGCCGATACCTCTTTTTGCTGCTTTTGCACTTCGTTCAACAGCATGGCGTTGATGAGGTGGTAGTAGACGGTCTGGGGTTGACCGGTTTTTGGATCGTACTGCACCAAGTCAGGATAGACCTCGGCAACCTCTTCGGCGATAAGGCCGTACTGCAGTTGGCGAGGCCCTTTGGCGTATTCCGGTTTGTAATGGAAGCTGACGGGCCTTAGTTTCATAAGGCCGTTGCTCGCATCGCCCATATCCTCGATGTCGTCCTTGTACCGGCGTGATGAAGTAAGCGTGCCGAGCTGACCGGTGCTGGGGTCCACATAAACGGCACTTCCAGTGACCGTAGCTCCGGATATACCGGCAATAAAGGTTTCGGTTTGACCGTTGCCGATCCTGATCGTGTCGGATTCGGTTGACGATTGCGCTTGTACATTAAAACCGATATAAATGTTGTTGTTGCCGCCAAAATCTGAGGCAAAGAAGCCGGCTCCCGTGCCCAGGGCGGTGTTATTGAAGCCGGTGGTGTTGGAGTAGAGCGCCCCAGCTCCGCTGGCGGTGTTAGAGTAGCCGGTGCTGTTGGAGTAGAGCGCCTCGGCTCCGCTGGCGGTGTTATTGATGCCGGTGGTGTTGGAGTAGAGCGTCTCAACTCCGCTGGCGGTGTTAGAATAGCCGGTTTGGTTGGAGTAGAGTGCTGCTTCTCCGCTGGCGGTGTTAAAGTAGCCGC
Source organism: Syntrophobacteraceae bacterium (assembly GCA_049520315.1). Taxonomy (GTDB): domain Bacteria; phylum Desulfobacterota; class Syntrophobacteria; order Syntrophobacterales; family Syntrophobacteraceae; genus SbD1. The sequence goes on along the minus strand of JBEKPW010000122.1, from coordinate 1,784 downwards.
CGGTATTCGTGAAGAGCGCCCCAATTCCGTCGGCGGTGTTATAGTAGCCGGTGGTATTGTTGTAAAGTGCAACAACTCCGCTGGCGGTGTTAGAGTATCCGGTGCCGTTGGAGTAGAGCGCATTAAGCCCGCTGGCGGTGTTATTGTTGCCGGTGGTGTTCCAGTAGAGCGCCTGATATCCGCTGGCGGTGTTCGCGCCGCCGCCGGTGTTGGAGAAGAGCGCTTCATATCCGCTGGCGGTGTTGCCGCCGCCGGTGGTGTTGGAAGGCAAGGCTGATATGCCGATCGCTGTATTGTTTCCATTCGCTACGAGCGGTCCAGTATACACAAAACGAAGCCCTACGACCTTGATGTATGCCTGAACTGAAGAGTGAGAGGCAAAGTTGATCGAGATGTGATCATGACCCGGCTTCAGTGTTCCCGGTAGTATGCTGGACACATCGATTTCCTGGAGTTCCTTTACATCAGCAGCAGGCATGCCATCCGAAAGATTGGCAAAGGACTCAAGGCCATTAGTATAGCTTTGTCCACCACTTGCAACCGTAATGGTTACATTGTACACAAGATTTACAGCCTTTGTCGGAATTATTATAATTTTCGCACTGGTGAAAGATGTCATGTTATCGGGTACGGCGAAGCTGAAATAGGCATTCCCGGTGTTCGTGACGCCCCAATTACCATAATATGTTTCAGCCCCCGATGGTGCTACCCATAACTCGTCTGCCAAAGCAGATATTGCTGAAATCTGCAATAGCAAAATGCCTGAAATCAACAGACAGATTTTCGTATATTTTTTCATTTAAATCCCCTCCTGATTGCAATTTTTTGCACTGTCTCACCTCTTTTTAAATGCACGAGTGGGGACAAACCATAAGGCGAGGGGCAGACCACTCTTGTTTCCACTTTGTCAACTGTGACAGCAAGTGTCAAGGGCGATTTTAGAGGGTAGGAAGTGGGTATCATCCTACCTAAATATACTTTTTTAAGCTGATATTACAGTGTCTTGGCAAAATCGGAAAACTCATACTACATACTGGAACTTTCTGTTGACAGGAGAGCAAGGCAATTGGACTTTCTCATATTGAAATTGTTGTTTGAACGAGATTCCACGCCACTTCCGACGGCCGTTCAGCGCAGGCTCACGCGTATTGATACATCTGGTCACACGCACAATGGGCGCCGCTTGAGAAGTTCCCAAATAGCGCCAATACCGGTCATCCCGGTTACGATCATGGTGGCCGGACCCAGAAAACCGGTCCGGCCGTCAATGTAGAAAATCTTCGCTATTGTGCTAAGTAGTCTCCATTCGGCCATCAACATCCGCCTGCGCCATGCCCGCTATTGAAACAGTATAATACCCGTTATGGCGATGATGTTGCCTATAATGAATAACAGGACGGTAAAACCTATTAAATCACGAATGCTTATCTTGGCTATTGCCAGCAGGGGCAATGTCCAGAATGGGCAGACAATATTCCAGACACTTTCGCCCCACGCAACACCCATGGCAACTTTCCAGTGCTCGACACCCAACTGCGCGGCAGCGGGCAGCATGAACGGCGCCTGCACAACCCAGTGCCCCCCGGCTGAAGGAATAAAAACGCTGATAATGAGAGAAGAGAAGTAACAACACAGTTCGAAAGTCTTGTAAGAGGACATCGCCAAGAGCCAGCCGGATATCACGAAGACCAGGCCGCTTCCTTTCATGATCCCCATTATGCCGGCATAAAGGGGAAATTGCAGAATAATCCCGGCGGCAGTACTGCTTCCCTTGGTTGCAGCGT
>JBEKPW010000121.1:0-27847 GCA_049520315.1 Syntrophobacteraceae bacterium | reverse complement strand
GAATGCGCGAGCGCATTAAAAACGGAAGAAAAAGAAGAAAATGCTAGGCTTATTTTTGACCGCCAGGCTGGCCGACTTTCTCACCGCCGATTTTGGCAAACTTTTTCACCGGCGGTAATACTGGTTCGGAAACAATCACTGTAGACAATATCACAGGGCAGCGTGACAGCATTGAATTCCTGGAAACATCGGAAACTGAATTTCAGAAGTTCGGCGTCTGCGAAGCAACGACAAATTTCAATGATGAGGGTCCAGTTATCGCCGTTCCTTCTGGCACAAAGCCGTTAAAAGGAATATATGCTTGGCTGAAGAAAGACGTAGAGAACATTGGCGAAGGCTATCCAGACTTTAATTATGGCCCGGCGTACCTTAGCGCGTGTCTCCGGGTTTTCCTTACCGGCAACATCGGCCAGGGCGATAATCCGTGGACATCCGTCAATGGTTGGCGGAAATTTGAAATTGAACTTCCCAGTAAGGCTCAGTTTGAATTACTCATGGAAGCGACAGGCGAGACGGCGGAACAACTTGGGAAGTGGGACTGTGCAGTTCTCAAAGAAGCCGCCAAACGCTACTTGGAAGGAACGTTACCAGAGCGCGAGTTTCCGGGGTGTTAGCTCACTCGTGCCATGACATTTAAAGAGCAGAAGACACCTGAATCCACCTATCTTCCCGTGAGACAGCCCTTTCTTGGGGACTTCTTCCTCCAGCCCATATCAATTTGCCAAGTGTTTCCGGAATGAGGGACAGGTATGTTCTGGACATGGAAAGGTCCCGGAGAACCCCCATCAGAACGCCACATAGGAGAGGAAGTTTGAATTTGCATTTTCCGACCGTTGCTATTTATCGCTGGCTTCATATCCACCAAAATTGATAAACCCCATCCATACAGAAAACTCTTTTTGTGGGGCGCGACACGGCAGGCGACATTTTATTCCGTTTTTGAAATGGTTATGTAGGATAGTCACAACTAAAGGAAAATATGCATAGAAAAAAAAGGAGGAGAAAAAGGCCCTTATTAATTCTTATCGTCGCGTGATTAAGTTTGTGCAAATAACAGTATGCCGGTGATTTTCACAGCTGTGGCCTCAGAATACAAGCGCCCTTCATCTATTTCACATGGCAGCCTGCTGTGAAGCAGGTAGCGTTGGTCGTGTAAGTAAAATTTTGCGTTACGCTTTTTCCATTGATCACAACAGTGGCGGACGAAGGCGTAGTCTGAGGCACTGGGTTAGGGTGGGCGGTAAGCGCGGGCCTAACTTTATATGAGCCATTCATCATGGGACCGAATGCATAAGCTCCGGACGGGGCCGGATTAGTCTCAGTTGCCTTTCCGCTCAATATCATTGTCAGATCTGTTGTCACAGGCCCGTCATTGAACGTTACCATGCCCGAAATCGTAATGGGTGCGCCCGTAAAATTCTCGGTCAGGTTGGTCCCGCTTACGGATACTGACGCGCTCTTCGGCGTAAACGTATAGCCTGTAAGGCTCGGCGTAACGGTGTACCTGCTAGGGCCAAGATCGTTGAATGAATAAGCGCCGGAACTGTCGCTGAGGGTTTGAGAGGTCTGGTTGGATTGACTCAGGGTCACAGTCACGCCATCCATAACTTCAGGATTAAGGCCGGATGATTCCACTGTGCCTGATATCGTGGACAGCGGGAGATCGGGTATCGAGAAAATCGTGCCAGCGCCGCTCGCGCCTCCTATAGAGGTCGTCCCATAAAGAGTTGTTCCCAAGAGAGCGAGCGACGTGGAAAAAGGGTTAGTCCCATCGCTTGTACCCCGGAAGTTGTAAAGGACCGTTTGAACGTTCTTCTTCGTGTCGAACGCGAAAACCGTACCATTACCATGGTAGGTTGCGCCTGCGCCTCCCCAACAGGTCATCCCGTAAAGAGTTGTTTCCGAGAGAATGAGCGACGTGGAAGGGTTAGCCCCGTCGCTCGTACCTCCGAAGTTGTAAAGGACCGTTTCAACGTTTTTCTTAGTGTCGAACTTGAAAATCGTACCCCAGCCGCTGGTGCCTCCCTGCCAGGTCATGCCGTAAAGAGTTGTTCCCGAGAGGGTGAGCGACCAAGTAGGGTCAGCCCCATCGCTTGTACCACCGAAGCTGTGCAGGACCGTTTCAATGTTTTTCTTCGTGTCGAACTTGAAAATCGTACCATATGTGTATGTCGTACCTTTGTCGTTGGCGCCTCCCGAATTGGTCATCCCGTAAAGAGTTGTCCCCACGAGAGTGAACGACCCCTGAGGGTAAGCCCCGTCGCCTGTACCCGCGAAGCTGTAAAGGACCGTTTCAACGTTTTTCTTAGTGTCGAACTCGAAAATCGTACCTTTGTCGTTGGCGCCTCCCGAATTGGTCATCCCGTAAAGAGTTGTCCCCACGAGAGTGAACGACCCCTGAGGGTAAGCCCCGTCGCCTGTACCTCCGAAGTTGTAAAGGACCGTTTCAACGTTTTTCTTAGTGTCGAACTTGAAAATCGTACCTTTGCCGTTGGCGCCTCCATAGGTGGTCATCCCGTAAAGAGTTGTCCCCACGAGAGTGAGCGACCCGTAAGGGTTAGCCCCGTCGCCTGTACCCGCGAAGCTGTAAAGGACCGTTTCAATGTTTTTCTTCGTGTCGAACTTGAAAATAATACCTTTGCCGTTGGCGCCTCCATCAGCGGTCGTCCCGTAAAGAGTTGTCCCCGAGAGAGTGAGGGAACTCCAATTGATGGCAGACCCGTCTCCTGAATTTGGATTGAAGCTGTGCAAGACCGCGAAAGGGGGAAGTGCAGCAGATACGGGGCCATCCATCTGTCCATCGGCCTGGCCCCCCAATGCCCCAATCATAAAGATAAGGGTTACAGCCAAGCCCCCGATTGCAAACAATGATAACAATCGAACTTTTATCATGATCCCTCCTACGTGAAGTAAGAAGCTCGCGCTCTGGATCTGATCTTGACGGGGCAAACGGGGGTGGGCCACGCTAGTAGCCCATTTTCTTTAGGCAAATGTCAATAAGGCATGCAAATTGTTAGTCTTTAGAAGCACGTTTTTGGCCCCCTAAATCATCGTTTTAAGCACCCGGAGACTCCCGAGGGGTTAACCCGTCATCCGTTCCGAAAATCCGGCGCCCTTTCGCTCTCGTCCTGAGATCCCCCATTTATAGTCACAACAAAACCCCGATACTTATTAGACCTTCAATCATAGCGGTAACATCACAGGGATGCAAGCTCGTATCGAAGCATTGTAAAGGAATCTTGCCAATGTGAGAAATCCCGATGTGGCCGGACTGCATAACGAAAATGATTTTAATATGTTAACTCGCGTTGCTGAGAGAACAGGAACATGTCCTGTCGTCGCGTAATCTCTGCCCTGCTTACGATACGTTCCGGGCCGAAACGAAAAAGTGGTGACTCCGGCAGGTGGCTCTAATCGCCTTGCAACTTAACATCCGGTAAAACGTTTTCAGTCTCTTGTCGTTTTGTCCAGTTTCGGGTATCCTGTCCTCCTCGGAAAGCAAGGCGGAGTGCAAGGGCGTTTTTGGAATATGGACAATATTACGCTCAATTGTCCAGTTGATTCCCATCCCCTAAAAACAAGCCTCGTTAATTATGAAAGCAATCGCATAGCAGCAACGTCCGCTTTGATCCGTTCATACGTAAGGGAATCAATCCGTTCTTCTCGTGATGTATAGTTTTCATTACGTTCCGCAGCCGGATGAAAAATGTCTTCAAGGTTAACAAGGCATGCGCTAAGCCAGAAAGTCGTGGGGTGAGGTGAATTAATGTTCTGACCTAAGTTAACAATAGCCTCTGCAAAGTGTTGTTTCTCCCAATACCCCAAGGAAGACTTTACCGATTCGAGACAAACGATAATTAAATCGACAATAGCTTTTCTGATATCTTTAATATCGTCATTTCTTTCGATTTTTTCAGAGATAGAATCTGCTTCTTTTTTAAAATACTGAGTAATAAAATCCATATAAAACCTCCTTTCTAAGTTAAAAGAATGTCGAGCTTTCTTTCATTTTCTTCCAGAGCTATCTTTGTTTCTTTGGCCGCAGCCACAAATTCATCGAAGCTAATTGCCCCTAATGTTAGCGCGTTCGCAGCCACTCCTGCATTTTGACGCTGTTGCAATCTAATATTCAAGTATCTTTGGTATGTCACAATTGATTCCGACAATTTATCGGGGTTATGAAGAAAGCGCTCTCTCAATCTCAAAAACTTCCCATACACTTCTTCTTCATGGGTTTTTGCTGCCCTTGTAGTCTTGATACGTTCCATTATTTCATCTTCACTGCTATATGCTTTGACGATCCCGTCACCAGACTGCCATTTTTTTAAATATTCAACGTCCAAATCTATATCTTTGTCAGCAGCGATCTGTAATCTATTGTACATTTCCTCAATTGCCATGAAAGTTTTGGACAAAAAAAATGGACGGTATACGTACAGGGAGAACTTAATGAGAAGATAGGCTAAAGTTCCAATAATAACAATAACTAATAATAGTTTCACCATGACCTCCCTATGAGGGCCAAGTATCCAAATAGCTTACCAGTCTTCTTTTAATTTAATTAGAAAATAGAATAAAAGTAATGCGATAAAAGCAAGTGAAAAGAAAAATTTCCAAAGATCCGTTTCTATGATGTATTTAACAATATTAGCAAGACCAATCCATTCCGTAGGGTAGTAAACGGAATGAAAGGTATTTTGAGGCATCATTGTTACTAAAGAGAGACCTACTTTCACTCCATAACGCAGCCAATAATATATTTCATACAAGCCCTCGCCAAATGCCGTAAGTGAGAATGCCACAAAAGCCAAAAAGCTTACCAGCACATCCTTTTCCATACACTGTTCCTTTAGTGGGGGCATCCCGTTTCAAAGAAGTTTGGAACCCTTGGAATCCACGGATAAGCGTTGATAATATCTTGAATAAGTTCCTTAGCTTTAAGAAGAGTGGCATCGGAGATTTCTATTTCGTAATATTTGCCATCTTCTCCAGTGAACCCGTAGCTGTTAGTAACAGAAGTACCAAAGAAACAGCCAAGCATGAGCATATTATCGATATTTTTAAGTGGTTGCTGATTTCGGTCTTTGCCACGCCCTCGATCCTCGATGTGAATTGCAGAATCCCTTATATGCTTGAGGTGTCCGAACTCTACTTTATACTTATCACGTAAAGGGATAATTTCTTTTGGTGGTGTCAATCTAGAAAAAAGTTTCTCTATACCATTTAAAGCAAAAACAAAAGCTTTTGCATACAAGCTATTGAGACGCATTTCATAACGCGATAACCTATGAACATTATCCACTGTAACTGTGAGCGGTAAAAATAGTGAATAAGCCAGAACGGCTTCAGCAAAGAGATCCTGAACGTAATAGAGGGCAAGCTGGTTTTCCCAAGCCCAATCTCGATCAGCATCATAGATCCAGTCGCCCGGAAAATGAAGATCAAATTGCCTAAGGTTATCAATAGTCACCGTCCCTCCTCGGCCTGCACCTTTTTAAAGACTGGGGTCTAATTCATTAACTGGACAGTACAACAAAGTGTGAAGTTTTGCCCGTTGTTTTTATTCACTTTTTTGCTCGCTGGCAATTTCGTAATTCTATGCCGTATCGATGCCCTGCTTCTCAGAGTATAGAGGAGATAATTTCCTTTGTCCAGACGGTTTACCGCGCGGAGTCCCACGAAAGATTTGAATCCTGAAGGGCTCAGAGTGGTGAAGATAGAAACCGGAATGAGTGGCGGTTAGGCTTCGACCGGTCCGACGAGGGAGAAGCGGGACTGCCAAGTCCAATGTGCCGAGTCGATTCGGGTAATTGCCTGACAGACCAGTGCTTCGCAACTGCGTCAAATGTTAAAAAAGCAGCAATTCTGGATTCTCGAAAAAAGCGTTTGACCTCCGAGCACGTTTTTCCGAATAAAATGATGGAAGATTGACGAAGTCTGCAAAACGCAAAAAATAACAAAACGAAAGTGGAGGGAAAATATGGGTTTCAAGGATATGCTATTCAGGGTTGTCAAAAGAGCAACGATAGAGCGTGTCACAAAGCAAGTCATAAAAGAAATCTCTGGTTTATTGATAAGTAGGGGAGTTGCATCACAAGGTTCCTTCCCTGAAGCCAAGGTAATGGAAACCTTGAAGTCCATTGCACCGAGGTACTATCTTTCAGAATCCCAAATTTCTCATCTTTCGTCATGGGATAGTCTTTTTATGGCCATGATATTTCAAAAGATTAGATATGAGATTCCTTCCGATTGGACGCTTGGAAATCAAGACGATATAGATTTGATGTATGATGTATTTTGGAATAATATTCCAAAACAATTTAAGTAGTTAGCCTGAGTCCAAGTGGGGTAACATTCGTCTACCATTTGACTCAACACAACCTCTTTCTTATGTCAACCTCCTGGTGCTACTAAAGCTTTCCAGTGTATTCATGTCGCAAAACTATTCGAACATCCATACGAATTCTCTTTCTCTGACTAGGAGAATACGATCAAGAAATCCATATATTACTACTATATGAATACGTTTAAGAAATTCCTTACAAGTATCTAAACTTTTTAGGGTTTTCTTATGGTGCCCCCACATTTTCTGCTTGTGAATTTCATGTCAATTACATATAACAATAATCACAAGCGTTGGAATTCACACAGAAAAGAGGATAAGTATCATGAAAATCCCGCAGATTTACATTCCAACCCGAACCGACATCGAAGGTCTCAAGGAAGGTGGACTGGCTCCTGACTGCTTCGGTAATTGGAGGCCGGTAACGAAGATTTTTGCCAGAGGCACTGACCAGGACGGCAGGTTATACGTTTGCTACTACACGCAGTTCGGTCCTAATTCCTCCATATCGAATTCGCTCAAAGAAGGCCGGATTAACAGAACGGTTTCGTTAACGGCGAAATATACCAGTCATGAACTTGACACACTTGAAAGGAATCAGTCATGCCCAGAGTAATTGGATTTTTGAGGGTCAGCACTGACGGCCAGGACACAGAGAAATTCAAGAACGATATTCTCCGCTTTTCAAATGACAAGCGTATCGGTCCTGTTGAGTGGGTAGAGGAAACGGTCAGCGGTACCGTTGATTGGAAGGAAAGGGAAATCGGACGGATTCTCAAGCAACTCAAATCCGGCGACATTATTATCACGCCGGAAATCAGCAGGTTTGCTCGTTCTTTGCTTCAAATCCTCCAAATTATCGAAGAAGCAAAAAAACAAGACGTCGCGATATACGCGTTGAAGGGAAATTGGCAGCTTAACGGAAATATGGAAAGCAAGGTAATGCTGGCAGTTTTGGGACTTGTCGCAGAAGTGGAAAGAGATTTGATTTCCATGCGAACCAAAGAAGCGCTAGCCGCTCGCCGCGCTGCCGGTGTCAAACTGGGCCGGAAGAAGAGACCCGGAAAGAGCCGCTTGGATCAGTACAAGGTGGAAATCGTCGCCTTATTGAGGAATGGTAGTCCAAAGTCGTTTATCGCCAGGAGGTACAAGGTGAGTGAGCCTACGCTCTATAATTGGATTTCGAAAAATCAATTGAATGTTTCTCCAATAGTTTCGATGCAAGCATGACACAGGCAGCACAATCATTTGACGGGAGTTCTAGAATTGAAAGGTTAGGATGACACCTCGCGCATATAGCTACATTCGATTCTCCAAACCTGAGCAAGCATTTGGGGACAGTCTTCGCCGCCAAGCACAACTTTCACAGGAGTATGCTGAGAAGCATAATCTGGAACTCGACACAACTCTCAACATGAGAGATTTGGGACTTTCCGGATTTCATGGAACCAACTTGGAACGGGGCGCTCTTGGTAAGTTCTTGGAGCATGTAAAACAGGGGCAAATAGCCAAGGGAAGCGTCCTGATTGTAGAAAACTTGGACCGCTTAACCCGCCAACAAGTGCTGGACGCTCTCCATCTTTTCACCAGCATAATCCAATCCGGCATCACCATCGTCACCCTCACCGACGAAATGACCTACACTGAGGAATCTGTTAATGCAAATCCGACACAGCTAATGATGTCCATTTTGATTTTGGTCAGGGCGCACGAGGAAAGCCTGAATAAATCAAAACGATCATTCGCATTTTGGAAAGGTCGGCTAGCCAAAATCCACCAGCAGAAAATGACAAGACAGTGTCCTGAATGGCTCTGTCTGCCACCACCAAAGACGGAGTTCAAAATAATTCCAGACCGAGTCGAAATCGTTCAGAAGATATTTCAGCTCAAGCTGGAAGGACATGGTAGCCAAAATATCACTCGCATTCTCAACGAAACGGACAAATTCTGGAACCCCAGCGGATGGCAAAAGACTTATATCGAGAAGATTCTTCACCAGCCAGCAGTGTATGGCGCTTACCAACCATATACTGCACAAGGAAGAAAGAGAGTACCTGTTGGTGAACCAATCCTTGGTTACTATCCTGAAATAGTTCCTGAAGCTACTTTTCTCAGGGTTCAGGAAGTTCTCAGAAAGAATTGGCGAAAAGCGGGACAGGTCGGAAAGGTCAATAATCTGTTCACTCACCTGTGCAAGTGTGGTTACTGTGGCTCATCGCTCCAGCACTATGGAGGAGGTAAATACCATTACCTTGTCTGTCGTGCAGCTTACCAAAGACAGGGCTGTGAATACTTATCAATTCCATACCTGGAAATGGAGAGAATTATTCTCAATTACTGCAAAGGGCTAGACCCTGACTCCGTTTTACCTTCGGGGGACGAAGCGAAAATCAAAATTCACCTTCTCCGTGAAGAAGTTGAAGCAACTAAAATCAAACTCGCAAAAGCTGAACTACGTGCAGCAAATCTTGCTGATGATTGGGCGGATACCCCAAGGGAGGATAAACCAATGCGGGAACTGCTCAGACAAAGGTTGGACGTGGCAGTCAGGGAAAAACAAGAACTTCAGTCACAGTTGATACAGCTTGAGCAAGAGCTGGAGAAAGCCAGTCAGACCACGGAAAATATTGCACAGCATCTATATTCTATCAACCAGTTGTACGCGCACATGGACGGTCTTCCACCGGCCGAGAGAATAAATCTGCGTCTGCGCCTGAGAATGGAACTAAAGCGTTTGATACGGAAAATCACGGTCTACGCGGAAGGTGAGTCGCGCATGACGGAACTAGTCAAAAAGGCTCTTCTCCAAATGTGTGAACCTGATCCTGATTCACCTTCCCACAAGTCCTTTGAAGCTGAACTGGACTATAAAATTGCACACGCGAAGGACGAACTGAAGATTGTGATGGAGTTCACAAGTGGAGTGGTAAGGGTGATTTACCCCTTCCGCGATACTGAATATGATAATCGGATTATGCTGGAATATGACCAGGAAGAGAGGCAGATACTTGCCGAACATTACGGAGTTGAATTTTAGGAATTGCTTATAAAAGCATGGAATCGTGAGCATGCTTCACCCCAATGGACAGTACTTTTAGAATACGTTGCCACATGGCTGGGCCTATTTCATTTTTCCTCCCAAATTCCATCTTATTGGCGTTTACCGCCGGGCACGTGATGATTCCAACTGGGTATGGTTCATCGAGAAAGCTTCCATCATCCGAGCGAAAGACCGGTACATCAGGAGAATAGATTGCGTAATTCGTATAAAGGGGGTCCCGGTGTGAGCGGTGAAACGCATACATTGCATTGTCTCTGATACAGGCGTAAAGACCCGACGACCTGGCCAGGTATTCCTCTTGCGACCTGGCGCCACCGAGAAACCCGCCACCGGGATTCGTTGCCGAAGCGAAGTTGAGTACCGCCGGCCGACACCCTTGAGCGATCAGACGACACGCAGCCTCAAGAGTCGTCATGTTTTCGATTGAAATCTTCGTTTGGTAGTTCCCACTCGCCGATTCCTGAAAAGGCTGGCGCGGGGGATAAGAGACCGTTCCATCGATTGATCGTTTGACCAATCGGGAAAGGTTCACTACACGACGAGAAGGCGCCAGGTATTCCCCGGACTCGATGACCTGGATTGCCTGCCAACCATACTCGGCGGCCAGCTCTCGAGATATTTTGGTTTTGGAACCGCTCATATCTTGTCTCCGGAAATCCACTGATACCGAGTTGCGTTCAAGAAAGCATCAAGTCAAGGGCGTGGGGAGCTTTGCCCCATAAGCGCTCAAATAAGCGCATAAGTATCTGAATTTATTAGGGCAGTATTTATAATTTTTGTCTCCCCGGCACAAACCGGGGTCCAGTGCCATTACTTATTGATGTTACAATAAAAATCAAAGGCTCTGGATTCCGGCCCCCGGACTGGACACTTCCGGGGCAGGCTACGCCGGAATGACGGACTTTTTCCTTTCAGGTGTTCGTCTTTATTTAAGCGCTTATGGAGCTTTCGCAATTTTTAAGAATGTTGCGTACAGAATCTGATATTTGCCGGAAAGAGAACTAAAGGTCTGAAGTAAAATTAGCGACAGTGCCCTGGAATCCATTTGCCATGTCTGTTATGATGCCCTCGAATCCAGTGCTTATGCCTCCAGTGAGGCTCAATCCATTTCCCGTGTTTGTTGTGGTGGCCTTCAACCCAAACCTTTCCGCAAGGAGGGTGGGCGCTTACGTCAACGGCTGTGAAGACAGACAAAAGCGCCAGGCAGACACTGAAAACCAGCAGTTTCATTTTCAATTCGTCATTCCTTTCTGACCTGGATTAATATCATTACCAGGGTGAGCAGGGATCAGGGGGACTTCTCTTCTTGGATTCATGCCTAAGCCGAACTGGTATCCCTTATCATGCTCGAAACCTGACGATAAAGCCGCTCGGCTTTCATGAGATGATCCAGCGCTTTTGATTGTGCACTCGAGTCCCTTAAAAGCTTCTTATAGTTCTCTGAGTGTCGCATCGCCTTGTCGTGAAGGCGAACCAATCGGCGAATCTGATAGTAGGTCATAAACCCCTCCTCTAGACGAAATATATGCAGAGTAACCTGAACTGCAAGAGAAATGGAATCCGGTCTATACAGTAAATTCCTGGTAGGGATTGCTTTATTTCAAGGTAGGGATATGCAGAATGAGGCATTGAATAAAGTTTTCAGGGCTATCCTTTTGTACATTTAGTGCATTATTCCGGTAAAAAAGGCTGCTACGCTTTACGGTGTTTAAGCGATGAGTCGAACGCTGAAGGTATGCGAGAAAAAGGGCAGCTCCAGAAAAGGTTGAACCCCAAGTGACCGTTTCAGTTGCCCAATCGAACCACGTTTGGTTCATCCCTCAACTTCCAATCGAAGATTTCACTCTTCTCTTTTCGGTTGAGTGATTTCTGCCAGTCATATTCACCGGGCTCCCTACTTAGACCTCTTGGGGCTCGACCGTAACTTAAGCCCTGAAGAGAAAGCTGTCAACATGCTCTAAAGCGGCGCAGGGACCTCCCGATAAGTCAAGTAGGCCAGCGAAGAGGCTGAGTAAGCTATATTTAATTTTTTAGAATTTTTTCTTTCCTGCCTCGGCATCCGATTGCAAAGGGGGATATCCTCGAGGCAACTCACGAGGAAGATCGCGATTCACGCGCCCCGGATCGACTCCTTCAAACCAAAAGACGATATTACGTGCGGAGTGATATACCTTGGTGGGTACCCACGTGAACGAAGCCCACCAGGACCCCAACCTCCCCGTGGAACTCGACATTCGCCGCAACATAATCAAGAAAATCACTTCCCTGCTTGAGGGGGCTGTGTACCGAAAGTTCTTCGAATAAATAATCCGGAAAAGCGCGGGGAGCTGCGCCCCCCACACCCCCTTCGCCGCTGCGCGGCTCAAATCTCGACGCTCCGCGAGGCGGGCCCCGCGTACGCGGTGGCTTGCCGCCGACAGCGCCGAGCGCTCGGCCTCGCGCGTCCGCGCGTGCGCCTGTGGTCATGGTCAGGTCAGGGATAGCCTGGAGATCGGGGGGAATCATTCCCCCGTTCTTTTGAGCTAATCATGTTTTAACTCGCCTTTCAGTAGGGAATTTAAGTATTTAGTATAAGCTATCAAATTGTTGTCAACACACTGAAACATCAACTATAAAAAGGTATTTCTGTAGACCATCTACCCAATTCCTACCCCCTAAGATCCCACTTGACACTTTCTGTGATTGTGACAGCGTGCAAGATTGGTTTGGTCTATTCTTTGCCTTGTGATCTGCCCCTAAAAATCGGGTTCGAAGGAAAGCATGTTGAGAAAATCTTCGCCTTCTTTCATTGATTACACGGCAGGAGGAGCCAGTTTGAGGGCATAGGTGCGGGCCTAGTCATATGCCGCAGGGTTGTCGAGTGGCGCATAGGGAACATGACGGCCAAAAGGATACCAGCTAAGGGTTCGACATTCGTCATTCGCCTGCCTTACAAACAGGACGAATCAAGAACGCCATAAAAGAAGACTTTATCGCCTTCACCCCATGCTCGCTTGGAATGCCTCTCAATCAGGACAGAACTTCATGAAAGGGGAACGTCTTTTTTATATAATTTGTGCCAGCTCACGAGAAGATATGCTTCCAACTTCGTATTATGATCCAAACGGAAAGCTGATCCTTGATAAACATAGCGCAGCGAAGTTTTTCGAGTTGGAACACGTGTTTGAATTTATTGCCAAACACGAAGTTAACCTGGGGGACAAGGCCTATGTTGGTCTACTGATCGAAAATGACGGCTGCGAATTTTTAAGCGGTCCTAAGAGGAAACGGTTTCCATTATCTAACCTTGAGGAGGCAAAATGTTTTTGAACGCTTGTTCTAAAAGGTTTCTTGGCCTACTGCGGATTTTTGGGCGATTGACTGTTGGGGGTTATTTTGCGGTGGCTGTGTTGGGACTGGCGGCTGCGGCCCAAGCGGGTCCATCCAGTCTGCGGGAGATGCCCGAAGCGCTGCAGGGAGCTGTTTCCAGCGAGATCGGGCTGAACGACCCCTCGTACCATGTAGAGCGGGTGGGCGAGAAGTGCCGTGGAGCAAACCCCGGGCAGAAGTTCGAGGCTGCCTGGAGCGAGGGCGGCCTTGCGATTGAGGCTGGAAAGCTGAATTGGGGGTTGCGTCTGGAAGCCTGGGGCTACGGCGAAGATCTCGCGCCTGCAGGAGGCGCCATCCCGCAGGCGAATGGGAATCGCCTGGAATACCGCCGGGACGGACTGACCGAGTGGTACGTAAACGGTCCCCTGGGGATAGAGCAGGGCTTTACGGTGTCGTCTCCGCGCAAGGGAAATTCTTCCGGCGAGGCCCTTACCTTGAGTCTGGCCTGGTCCGGGGAGGCGCGGGTTCAAGTCGAGCAAAACGAGGCCGTAGTATCCAATCTTGCCGGCGAACCGGTCCTGCGCTATAGCGGCCTTAGCGCCCATGACGCTTCCGGAAGGGGCCTCCGTGCCTGGTTCGAGCGGAGCGGGGCCGCCATCTTGCTGAGGGTGGACGACCGTGAAGCAATATATCCTCTGGTGATCGATCCTTTTATCCAACAGCAAAAGCTCACCGCCTCGGATGGCGCGGTAGATGATTTTTTTGGCACCTCGGTGTCGCTCAGCTCTGACGGCGGCACCGCCCTCATCGGGGCGTCCTGGTGGTGGAGCGGCGCTCCTGGGCAGGGGGCGGCCTATGTCTTTGTTAATAGCGGCGGGACCTGGAGCCAGCAGCAGAAGCTAACCGCCTCGGATGGCGCGGTAGGCGATACGTTTGGCGGTTCAGTGTCGCTCAGCGCTGACGGCGGCGTCGCCCTGATCGGGGCGTCCTGGGCTACGGTCGGCGGCAATGCGTATCAGGGAGCGGCTTATGTATTTGTTGTAAGCGGCGGGACCTGGAGCCAGCAGCAAAAGCTCACCGCCTCGGATGGCGCGGTAGATGATGATTTTGGTTGCTGGGTGTCGCTTAGCTCTGACGGCGGCACCGCCCTCATCGGGGCGGATGGCGATCTTAGCGACAATACGCTGCAGGGGGCGGCCTATGTCTTTGCCAATAGCGGCGGGACCTGGAGCCAGCAGCAGAAGCTAACCGCCTCGGATGGCGCGGCAGGCGATGCGTTTGGCGGTTCAGTGTCGCTTAGCTCGCACGGCAACACCGCCCTCATCGGGGCGTATAGGGCTACGGTTGGCAGCAATGGGGAGCAGGGGGCGGCCTATGTCTTTGTTAATAGCGGCGGGACCTGGAGCCAGCAGCAGAAGCTCACCGCCTCGGATGGCGCGTATTTCGATCAATTTGGCAACCCAGTGTCGCTCAGCTCTGACGGCGGCACCGCCCTCATCGGGGCGGTCAATGCCACGATTGGCGGCAATCAATTTGAGGGGGCGGCCTATGTCTTTGCCAATAGCGGCGGGACCTGGAGCCAGCAGCAGAAGCTAACCGCCTCGGATGGCGTGGCACATCTGGATTTTGCCATGTCAGTGTCGCTTAGCTCTGACGGCGGCACCGCCCTCATCGGGACGGACAGGACTCCGGTTGGCGACAATGAATATGTGGGGGCGGCCTATGTCTTTGTTAATAGCGGCGGGACCTGGAGCCAGCAGCAGAAGCTAATGGCCTCGGATGGTGCGGCAGGCGCTGGGTTTGGCGGTTCAGTTTCGCTTAGCTCGGACGGCAACACCGCCCTCATCGGGGCATCCGGGGTTTACGTTACGTCCCAGGGGGCGGCCTATGTATTCGGGACTGGATCCGTGGGGACCTACTCCATCTCCGGGACTGTGACGAACGGCGGGTCGGGGCTCGCCGGGGTCACCATGAATCTCACTGGAGCGGCAACGCAAAGCACGACCACAGACAACAGCGGCAATTACAGCTTTTCCGGTCTCTCCAAGGGTGTGTATAAAATCACTCCGAGCTTGGCCGGATATATCTTTGCCCCGCCGAACATAACGGTCAATGTGGCGGGGGTGAATGTAACAGGAAAGAGTTTTTCCGCTAATCAAAGTGTCAACGGCGCCTGTGGCCCGGCAAACGAACAAAATTATCTCACGACCCCTACATCAGACCTTTGCAGTGCCGGCAAGGCATCCAAGGTTACAGAAGGGAAGGGGTCGTGGACCTGGACCTGCAAGGGGTCCCACAGCGGCGCCACAGCGAGTTGCTCGGCAAATGTCGAAGCAAACGGCGCCTGCGGTTCGGCAAACAAAAAGGATTACTTGACGCAGCCCCCAACAGCAAAGCTTTGTGCTGCCGGCACGGCCGCTGGCATTACAGTGAATGGGCCGTGGACCTGGACCTGCTCGGGGTCAAACGGGGGCGCCCCAGCGAATTGTTCGGCTAACCTCGAGGTAATCGGCGCCTGCGGTCCGGCAAACAAATCTAGTTACTACGCGCAACCGTCATCATCAGACCTCTGCACTGGGGGAACGGCGTCCAAGGTTACCGGGAAGGGACCGTGGAACTGGAGCTGCGCTGGATCAAACGGCGGCTCCACGGCGAAATGTTCGGCCGAACTCGAGGTAAACGGCGCCTGCGGTTCAGCAAACGGAGAAGATTTACTCAAGGCTCCGACATCAAACCTTTGCAGTGCAGGCAAGGCTTCCAAAGTTACGGGAAAAGGGCCGTGGGACTGGACCTGCGCGGGGTCTAACGGCGGCACCGCAGAGACCTGTTCGGCTAATCTCAAATAGTTCTCAAAAGGGGCAACACTTCATTTAAATATGTTGTCAGTTCAAAAGAACGCCGACCAAAGGAGAGTAACTTTGAAAAAAGCAATATTCCGTGTCGGGGAGATTTATGCTCGTGCTGCTGGCATTGGCGGTGTCTTTGTCGTTCACCGGCGCCTCTTATGCCGACCCGGTACGTCATCAACTGCTTCAAGCCCCGTAATGCCTCGGTAGTTTAAAAACGAAAGTGCTGCCGCATGGGCCGGTTATCCTCGATAATTTTTGACGATGACCGGCCCAAGTATTTTTAATCGAATCAGCTCCAGCTTCTTAATGGACAGCACAGCCTGTGGCCTGGCCCATTGCAGTATCCGTCTTAATTCCGAACTACGGCATAAAATTTACGATCTGCACGTTTTGGCTTTGCAGTAGCCACTCATTGAATTTGAAGGGGCAGTCACCTGTATGCTTTTCATTGCGTACGCGTGGTCCGCATCCCGGGGATACTTTTCCCATGCATGGCTCAAAGCTTTAAGGCTGGAGTGGATTGCCGGAAGACCGGCACGTTTGAATTCCCTTTCGCCTCGTCTTACCTTTTCTGTTACTCGATCTGAAATTATTGGAGAGTGCATCGGATGAATATCTTCTCGAATATAAAGGGGGATCTGCAAGGCGGTCTTGCTGCCGCGGCAATTGGCATGCCCCACTACCTCGGCCTTGGCTTGATCGTATTTGCTCCCCTCGGAGTTGAATTTGCCTCCAGGTCGGCATCGATCGGCATGGTCAGCGCGGTTTTCGCCGGCGTCGTCGCCGCCCTGCTTGGCGGGAACCCCATCCAGATCACGGGACCAAGGGCGACGGTGACGATGATTCTTGCGGGCGCGGTTGCCGCTTTTGCAGCCAACCCGGCCATCACGGCCCAGGCGCCGGAAGTGCGGCAGGCTATCGTCGTGGGGCTGGCTTCCGCCGCCGTTTTGCTCGGAGGAGGCTTCCAGGTCCTCTTCGGCCTGTTCGATGTCGGCAAGGTCATCAAATACATTCCCTATCCGGTGATATCCGGTTTTATGAACGGAATCGGCTTCATAATCATTCAGAGCCAGATCAGGGACATTCTCGGGGTCAACGGCGATGTATCCTATGCAGAACTCATTGCCCATCCCGGTCAAATCGAACCGCTGACACTTGTCATTGGACTTGCCACATTGCTTTTAATTCCCGTTTCAAAAAAGCACTTCAAATTTATACCCGCTCCGCTTGCCGCAATGATAGCCGGAGCGGCCCTCTATCATGTGACGGCCCATTTTGCGGCGGGAGGACTGGGCCCGCTAATCGGTTCGATAAAAACCGCGCTGCCCCGCCCGGACGCTTTCATCGGGCTGGCCGCCGCGGACGGGTTCAAGATAGCCCTGGCACTCATCCCGGACCTGCTTGTCACCGCTTTGGTCCTGGCGCTGATAGGTTCGATGGAAACCCTCCTCGATTCCGTTGTATCCGACAATTTGACGGGGATTCGGCACAACAGCGGCAAAGAACTGATCGGACAGGGCGCAGGCAATATAGCATCATCGCTTTTCGGTGCGATATCTTCATGTGGAGCGGCCTACCGTGCCGTCGCCAATTTTGAGTCCGGCGGCAGAACGAGGCTTTCCGGCGTGATGAGCAGCCTAGCCCTGCTGGTGGTAATTACAGCCCTGGGGCCCCTGGTTGGAAAAATCCCGCTAACCGTTGTGGGCGGGGTGATCGTCTATTCGGGGGTGCTGATGTTCGATGTCTGGACTTTCGAGCTCATGAGGAAATTGTACGCCTCGGTACGGGAAGACGGGCTTGGAGTTATCACGAAAAAGGGAGCGATGCTGGTTGATTTTCTCGTAGTGCTTCTGGTGGCCGTCATCACTGTCTGCATCAGCCCGCTGGTCGCGGTCGGGGCCGGCGTTGTCATTGCGACAATTCTTTTCCTGGCTAAAATGAGCCGGTCCATTATACGGCGCACCTATCTGGGAAGTCAGGTCCATTCCAAGAAAATGCGCAACGCCTGCGATAGCGATATCCTCGAACTGGAAGGCAAACGGATCGCAATAATCGAGCTCCAGGGACCTCTTTTCTTCGGATCGGCCGAAAGCCTCGCAAAGAGGATCGAAGACACAGCGGAAGAATTCACATACTGTATTCTGGACATGAAACGCGTCAATGACATGGACAGCACCGGGGCGAACATCATTCTTCAGATTCACAAGAGGCTCGAGAAGGAAGGAAGATTCCTCCTCGTAACCTATTTCAGCGACTCTCTTCGCGACTACCTCGACATGATGAACGTCCTGAAATCGATGGGTGAAAACCGTTTCATGCCGGATACCGATGCGGCCCTCGAGTGGGCCGAGGACCATCTTCTCCTCAATCGCTGCGCCCCGATGAAAAAGGGTACGGCGGTCCCACTGGAACGCATGGAGATCACCGGCGGCATGACGCCCGAAGAAATTGAGGCCCTCAGATCCAGACTGATTCCGGAATCGTACGGCAAGGGCTCTGCGATTTTCCCGGAAGGCGATACGGCAAGAGATCTGTTCATGCTCTCCGATGGGCTGGTGAGCATCAAGCTCAAACTTCCTCAATCGACACGCCTCAAACGGGTGGCAACCTACACTCCGGGGGGCATTTTCGGAGAGGTTGCGCTGTTGGACGGCAGGCCCCGCTCAGCCAGCGTCTGGGCGGAGGAAGACTGCCAGATCTACAGATTGCCGCTGGATGCCTTCGAATCCTTGAACCGCGATATGCCCGGCGTGGCGATAAAATTGATGACAAACATAGCAAAAGTGCTGTCAAGAAGACTTCGCACCACCTCAAACGAGGTAAAGGTCCTGGAGGAGAGTTGATCCGTAATGTTTACAGGGGTCATGTCCTGCTTCGGACAATTACTGAAATCGTTATTCAACAGCAAATGAATCAAGCGCTTCGTTGCGGTCTAATACCGACCCCCGGGATTTCTGCCACACGCGCAAGCGCGTGAGGCAGAGCGCGGCACCTCGCGGGGCGTGGAGATCGGCGCAGCGTTCCTCGCTGGGCGCCACCGCAGCGCCGCTCCTAAATGGCCCTGAAATGGCTAAGTTGGGGGCAACTCGCACTTTCTTTGTCATTCATCGGCACCACCTTGAACGCAAATTGGTATAAGCCTTGGAAATTATGGTATTGCTAAAGCGGGAAATGACGGAAGGTTTCATCAAAGATTGCTTGAACGCTTTGGGAAGCCGGGTAAGGGTCTGCGGATCGTGAGAGCGGACATGTGTCTGCATTGACGAACCCGGAGCTGTGATGAGCAGATTTTGGCGGATAATACTTGAAGGTGGTGGCCCTCTTTCGCTGGACAACTTCTTCGTTCTATTACGAACAGTGTTGTACTGTCCATATTCCAAAACCGCCTTTGAGCGCTGGCGCGGCTTTGCGCCCTTTGAAAACTCCGGAAAATAAGCAACAAGGCGGAATTGAATCAGACCCAAGTTCCCCCCCACGTCTCATTTGAGTTTTGCCGGAAGGTGATAGGCTTTTCAGTGTGGTTTACAAACTGATTCAGTACTTCCGTTTCTGCTTCCGCCGCTTCACTCCTGGAATCGGAGGAGTCCACAGTTTTGCAAATGGCTTTACTCGGAGTGAATCCTCCCAATCTTCGTAGAAGCCTTTGTTATGTCTTGAAGCTATCGACGTTACTGTCGATGATACAGCGATTAGAAAGATTAGGATTACACACATGGAAGCAGGCACTAGGATTGATGTGTAGACGGAGCGAGTAACGATATATACAATTGATGCAACCAGAATTGCGGCTGTCATCATTATGTACAAAGTTTTTCTTCTCATCCTGGTTCTCTTTGCTACTGCCTAAAGGTGTTGGGCTCATTATTATCGGCGGTTTGCTCTGAGGACTTCGAGTGAGCGGACAATCCGCAAGCCCAAGCATGGTGTCCTCCCCCCTTAGGCTGATCATGAGGTTTTAAAAGGTCATTATTTGCTCCAGTTCCTCCAGGATACTTTCCCTGTTGAATCTCACCCAGGCTTCTCCTTCTCGCTTGATAATCGAGGCCAGCCCGTCCACAAAGATCTGCAATTTCCAGAGTTCCCATTCTTCGGGCCATTCCTTCAGCCCCAAAAGCCTCAAACCTTGTTCCAAAGTCAGCGGCGCTTCTGGAGAGTCCTTCTGGACCGATTTCAAATCGATTACTTTACCCAAACAAGACTCCTGCATTGCCGGTGGCCGGGTTAAGCAGGGTCAAATCCGAAGCGCCAGGATGCCCCTATTTGCCCTCGAACCATGCGGACCTATATTTTGATATACCCCAATTAATGAGCATTTTAGGACAATCGGTCGGGACTGTAAAGGGAAGGGGCTAATCGAAAAGAAATCCCCTCGAAGCAGCCATTCTTCCAAGGCTGGAAAGAGGGGACAAACTTGAGTGTTTGGTCAGCAATATGTTAGCACCAGATTGCCAGTTAGCAAGCATATCATTTGTAGACTGGTGCCTAGGGCGGGAATCGAACCCGCACGCCCACAAGGAGCAAGGGATTTTAAGTCCCTTGTGTCTACCAGTTCCACCACCCAGGCACTCAAAACAGTCGGTGAGCTCAAGATCATGGCCGAAACTTCTATCATAATCGGCACGGGGAGTCAAAGAGATGGGAGCGGGGGGTTAAGAGCGGGTGAATTGGTGAATGGGTGAGTATGTGAATGGGAGGGGAAGGGAGCAAGAACCAAGGAGCGGGAAACGGGGAGCGGGGAGGGTGAATTAAGAGCGGGTGAATTGGTGAATGGGTGAGTAGGTGAATGGGAGGGGAAGGAAGTCATATCCGTTTGAACTATCTGCGCTAATCTGCGACATCTGCGGATACATCATGTAAGAGTGGGTAAGCAGGTGAGTTGCGGCTATTCGCTGTGTCCTCTTCCTGTTCGGGCCAGGCACCGTCACAGTGGTGAAGTCTTACCCACGTTCAGCGAGGTTTGAATAGAGCGGACTGTTTGACCATATCTTATTAGTTGCTCTAACCATATGATATTACAATAAAACTAAATATTTAATTTTCTGATCGTTGACATGAACCGAAACTGCCTTTACGTTTTTTCTAAGGAGTTTTTGTATCGAGTTCTCAATGGTTGTAGCATATAAAAGAATAACTATTTGGACTTTCAGGAGATAGAAATGAGCAAAACACTAATTGTTGCAATGGCGCTTTCGCTGGTCCTTGTCAGCGGCGGATTGTTCAGCGCACAGGCGGATTGTGGCCTCAATCCCTGCGGCTGGCACCTGCCCTCTCTTTGTAGTTTGAACTTGAATCCCTGCAACTGGCACTGGCCTTCCTGCTTTAGTTGCAGCCAGAAAAAGGATATGGATAAACCCGCGGATTCTTACGACCAGAATAGGGACACAGGAAAGTATTAGTGAGGCGGAGCCTGCCCATCGGGGCCAGGCTTTGAAAATGGCTGACGGCAGCCTGATTCAAACACGGCGGCTTCAATCAAACAAGACCCCCGGCGCTCAGGTCCTGCCGGGGGTTTTTTGCTGCCCAATAGCCGTCAAAGACAGGATTTCACCACAGAGGGTGCAGAGCAGCCCGGGGCCACAACCAAAAGACCAAAGCTGTTCACCACAGAGGCGCAGAGGACACAGAGAAAAGAAAACGGACATGCTGGAAAAACCGGAAGAAAACAGGGACTTTCCATTTAGTTCCGTCTGCTCGTCCTCACAAAGCGCCCTCACAAGGAATCGGGCGCGAACTGGGCACTCACAAAAGATCGTGCCCGGACTTGAAGCATCGAGCTACCGGTTGCAACGTGTGGCCCGGACCTGAACGTAGTGAGGGTCCAGCATTTGGGCACGGGCCGAGAGTATCAAGCGCGGACCCGAAACGAAGTGAGGGTTCCGGACGCCGAACTTGAAGCATCGCATGCACGTTTGATGCGACTAACGCGAACCTGAACGAAGTGAGGGTTCCTCTGTGTCTCTGTGGTGCAAATCAATCCTTTACATCCCGCTCCTCACACCTTCAGGTATCCCTTCGCCTGGCGGTGGACGGCGGGGCTGGTACGGTCGGAAACATTGCCGGCGATCCGCTCCAGAGCGGCGCTCACCAGGCGCTGGAGATCCGGCTTCATCTTGCGCACGTGCTGAAACGTGTTCAACATGCGCGAGGCGTTCGTATAGTTGATCGGCGCAAGCTCGATGATTCTGTCGGCAATCCAGGTTATTCCCCGCTCGTTCCAGATCATCTTGTTATTGTTGGCCATGGTCAGGAACAGCGCGCGGCACCAGGTCGGCTGAGTGATCTGGAAGGTCGGCCTGCTGCGCTCCCTTTCGATTTGTTCGAACACGTCTTTGCACGTTCCGCTGCCGATAACGCGAAGGTAATTGGCATATCCCGTTATATTTGTATGCCACTGGCCGTACACTTCCTCCAGAACATCAAGCCTTTCGGGGGCTGAACTGCGATTGAGGGCGGAAAGGGCTGAAACCTTGTCATTTGCGGCTGTGGCGCGGCGGAAATGATCCACTATGGTCATATGGCTCTCAGTGGTGTCCTTTACAGTTATCAACTCCAGCAGCACGTTTTTGAGCAGCCTGTCTTCGAGGCCGTCCAGCAGTGTTTCTGCGGACCAGAGCGCGTAGGTGTCAAGACGGTCGAACTGTTCCCGTAACTCTTGCCGGTAGAGATTATGGATAGAGAGCATGAGTTGTTCCCGGGCATCGACAAGTTCGGGGAACCATGCGCTGTACGTCCGGTCCATCGGCTGTTCGTCGATTTTGAGAAAGAAAGCCTTGAGCGCGGGCGGAATGGAGCCGTCCGAAAGGATTTCTCCATACAGCCCCAGCCATAGGGGATCTATTTCTTTGGCCGTACCGGGATTGAGCAGCTTCTTGCGTTCGATATCGGTCAGCATGCGCATTGCGTCAACGCGGCAGTAATAGTTCGGGTCGGTCCTTGCCTGCATGATGAGCGTCTCGACGTTTGCGCTCCTGTCTACGAAAGTCCCGTAGAAAGAATAATCCCGGTTAATCGATGCGAAAGCGGGAGGTTCCTGCAGATTTTCGAAAGTAACTTCGGCTTCCGGTTGGTTCAACTCGAATACCCGATCGGTTCCGGGAATGTCCCTGCCGTGTCGATCGACCAGCGCGAGCCGGATTGGTACGACAAAAGGGGGCTTTGCGTCATCGTTTTCCTGGAGCAAACTGATGTGAAAGGTCTTCTTATCGGGGTCCCGGAAAGTTTTGGCGCTCACCCTGGGGTAGCCGATCCTGTAAAGCCATTGTTTTTTGAACTCATCGAGCCGCCTGCCGGACACCTCCTCAAAGCATTCGAAAAACTGATCGGTATTTGCGTTCTTCAAACTATAACGCGAGAAATAAAGGGCCTTGCCGGCTTTGAACTTTTCCTCTCCGAGCAGCAGGCGGAGCATGCGGACAACTTCTGCCGCCTTTACATAGGTGACCCCGTCTATCAGTTCGTCAGGCTCATTGAAGCCCTCGCGCACGATGCGGCCGGCATGTCCGGAGTCCTCTATGGCCAATGGGCCGAGAAGCGGGCTTCGAATGCTTTCAACCTGGTTCAGCCTGACCACCGCCGGATCGAAAACGTCTGCCATGAACTGTCTTTCTACGTCCACAGTGAACGCCTCATTGAGCCAGACGTCGAAGGGGGTCTCCATCGTCGTTTGACTGCCGCACTGGTTATGTTCGAACTCGTGCACTATCACCGCATGGGCGTAGAGGAGGAACTGGTCCAGCGTGTGCTCGCCGACCAGGGCTGCATCAGTGACGATTGTGGTGTTTCCGGCGTTTTCCATGCCTCCGAAATTGGATCTGCCCATGCAGATGGTCCGATAGGTATCTCCCTTGTATTCATAGTCCTGAGTCGCTTTGACCCACAGGACCGACCTTTTGAGGATTATCATCGGGATTTGCGCGCCCCTGCTTTCGCCCGGCGGAACAAGGTATTCAAGATATACGGCGCGGCCGTTATCGTAGACTGCACGGTCCCTTAGAACGTCCCATGTCCCTGCGCAGGCGATGAAAAGGTAAGGGGGCATCGGAATGGGGTTGTTGAAAGTGATGATCTGCCTGTCCGGCTGACCCGGCTTGCGAACGGGAACACCATCCGGGTCGGCGGCAGGATCTATATCTCCGTTGCTTATGAGATGGGTATAGGCGACGTCGGCTTCCAGGGTCGTTGTCATTGTACACTTGGCGCGGCAGTCGTCGAAGATGGGCATTATCCGCTGAAAGCCCCATTGCTGGCACTGGGACATATACTGCTGGGGCGCTCCGGGTGGAGTGACGTCCTTGTAAATGCCTTCCAGGACGTAATCCGAAGGATGGCACACGCTCGTGGTGCGCACGGAAAATGTTTCTCCCCTCTGCACTTTGCGCGGCAGCCGGACGATGAGCCTGTTTTGCTCGGCAAGATAATCATAGCGAAGAGTGTTCCCGGCTGAATCAGGGCCGGTGCACCATTCGACGCTCACTATCTCAAGGTCGCGGGCATCCAGCGCTATACTGTCGAGCTCCTGCCTGGCAGTCATCCGGAGGCAGTTTGCAGCTTCGACCCTGTCGTCGATGAAGTTGAGATATATATCAAGGTGTTCCAAATGAACGGGAAGTTCGCCGAAATCCTCGCGAAGATATCTGTATTTTTCGTTTGGCAAGTTAGTCCTCCTTCAAATAAATAAATCCGGTAAAAGCGCGGGGAGCTACGCCCCCCACACCCCCTTCGCCACTGCGCGGCTCACTTTGGCGCTGCGGCGGCGGCCCCGCGCATGCGGTGGCTTGCCGCCGCAGCGCCGAGCGAAATCCTGCGGGGGTGCGGGGGATCTTTAAAGTGAAAAAGCTTTCCCCCGCTCTTTTGAGCACGGTCGTCCTCTTCGATCTCCACTATAAACTCAAACGTCGTCCATCATTCGGCCGCGCACGACCATATTGCCGGAAAAGCGGCTGTGGATTTGGTCGAGCGCGCGGTCGAGCCGCCCCTGCCTGTCGGTTTCCTCCCTTTGTGAACTAATAGTCATCTGACTGGGGCCGGAAGAGAGGTTGGATACGCCTATTCCTATGAGGCGCACCGTTCGCGTCAGCTTCAGGTCCGATAAGAGCTTATGTCCGGTGTTGAACAGAACGTCCGTGGTGTCGAAAGGCTCGGGCAGAGTGCGGCTTCTGGTGATCATTTTGAAATCGGAGAGCTTTATTTTCAGAATCACAGTCCTTGCCTTGAACCCAAGTTTGCGAATTTCCCGGCCTACTTCCTCGGCCTGAGAAAGAAGCATCTTCTCAAGCTCGGCGATGTTGCCGGTATCCTTGGGAAAGGTCTCTTCGGCACTGATAGATTTCGGGTCGCTGTAAGGTTCGACCGCAGAATTATCTATGCCCTGCGCCTTTGCGTAGAGAGCGGCGCCCCATCTGCCGAATTTATTTTCCCACAACTGCTCGGGAAACCTAAGAATGTCCGAGGCGAAAACAATGCCCAGCTTGCGGAGTTCTTCCCCACTTTTCTTGCCCACCCCGGGAATTTTACCAACCGGCAGATGTTTCAGAAATTCTTGGACCTGATCTTCTTCAAGTATCGTCAGCCCGTCGGGTTTCTTGAAGTCGGAGGCGATTTTGGCGAGAAATTTGTTTGGCGCTATTCCGATTGAACAAGTAAGGGAAGTGGCCTCGAGGATAGCCGCTTTTGTACGATGGGCCAGAGCGTATGAAGGACCGTGGAGCCTTTCTGTCCCGGTAATGTCCGCAAAAGCCTCATCGATCGATACCTGCTCGACAAGAGGCGATATCCCTCTCAGGATTTCCATGACAATGCGGGAGACCTCTCTATAGCGGCTCATCCTGACGGGAAGGAAAACCCCGTGCGGGCAAAGCTTTCTGGCCTGGAAAACAGGCATAGCGGAATGAACGCCGTAGCGCCTGGCCTCGTAGGAGGCTGCACAAACCACTCCGCGCATTGAGCCGCCCACCAGTACCGGCTTTCCGCTCAACTCGGGGTTGTCCGACTGTTCGACGGCGGCGTAGAAGGCGTCCATGTCCAGGTGCATTATTCTTCTTGTCACCGGATTCTTCACTTTACGAGCATAACCGGACAGTGGGAAAGAACCCCGATCTTGAAGCTGATTGTCCCCCAGCCTTCGGCGGCGTTTTCGGGATCGAGTTTGTGCGAGCTCATTATAATCAAATCGACACCGTGAGCGACCGCAAAATTGAGTATTTCGTAAACTCGTCTTCCGTAAAGTATTTGCTTTTCCATTGTAATGCCTTCGCGGCCGTATTTGGCAATGAGTTTGTCGATTTTCCTGCCGGCTCGAGCGCCAAGTTGCCTGTAAAATTTGTCAAAGTCCTCGGAATCTACTTGCTCGACAGTTTCGATTACATGGAGCAGAGTAACGGCGGCGCTGTCTTCCTGCGCCAACTTGACGGCGATATCCATCGCTTTGAGGTTTCTTTCGGTAAGGTCCGAGGGTATTAAAATGTTTTTGAACATTTGCGCCTCCGAAGTTAATTCAGACAAACACGAATTAGACAAAAGCCAGGCCGGTGATTAAGAATCTAAGACCTAAGCAGGCCGGTAACCAGATGGGAAGTTGACCTCCTTGCGCTGAAACCATTGACAATTAGCGGAAATAAGTCTTTTAGTACGGCTTTGCCGGAAACTAAGGGGTAAGAAGCGAGGAGCAAGAAGCGGGGAGCGGGGAGCAAGAAGCGGGGAGCGGGGAGCAGGGAGCAGGGAGCGGGGAGCAAGGAGCAGGAGCAGGGAGCAGTGCCCCCCACACCCCCTTCGCCACTACGTGGCTCCTGCGGGGTGCGGGGTATCTTTATAGTGAAAAGTCTTTATAGTGAAAAAATCTTTAAAGTGAAAAAGCTTTGTCCCGCTCTTTTGAGCCTTCGCAATTTTGCAGAATTTTGCGCACACAATCGTGATCGCGGCATTTCCGAACACAGGCAGAGTCTCTGAATCATGCCATCCATCAACAAAACAGGGGTTTACCTGATAGGCGCGCTCGGTTCCATCGCCTCAACGGTGGTTGCGGGCGCCCTTGCATTGAAAAAAAAGCTGGCGCCGCCAACCGGGATGGTCACCTGCTCGCACATCTTCGATGGAGTCGATCTTATCGAGCCGGCAGACCTTGTTTTCGGCGGCTGCGATATAAGAACGGGGGCAAACTCCCGCGATATTTTTGAAAAAATGGCCCCGGTGGCGCCTGGAATTCTCATGGAAATCAAGGCTGAACTGGAGGAATTTCATCATGATATCGATTGCGGGTGCGCCAAAAACTGTGGCGAAGCCATAGAAAACCTTGTCTACCCTGTACATGCGAGAGAAAAGAATCTCGATCAAGAAGTGGAAGACATGCGCGACAGCTTGGGGACCTTCAGGCGCAGGCACAGGCTCGATGAAGTAATTGTCGTAAATCTTGCGTCAACGGAGCCGCCCCTGGAACTCGATGCCTGCCACTCCGAACTTGCATGTCTCAAAAAGCTGATCTCCGGCAACGAAACGGAAAGGCTCCGGGCGAGCACCCTGTATTCCTTTGCCGCAATCATGGAAGGGTGTGCATATATAAACTTTACGCCGTCGAATGGGGCTCTTCCGCCGGCTATTTTGCAGCTTGCAGTCGAAAAAGGTGTCCCTGTCATGGGAAACGACGGAAAAACGGGTGAGACGTTGGTAAAATCAGCCCTGGCTCCCATGTTTGCCTGGAGAAATCTGGAGGTAATGAGCTGGGAGGGCTTCAACATACTTGGCAACATGGACGGCCGGATACTCGAACATCCGGGAAACCGCGAATCGAAAATCCGGACCAAAGACCAGGTACTGTCGAAAATCCTAGGATATTCCCCCCATTCTTCGGTCAGCATAGGTTATGTCCCGTCCCTCGACGACCAGAAAACGGCCTGGGATTTCATTCATTTCAAGGGGTTTCTGGGGGCTAAAATGTCACTTCAATTCATCTGGCAGGGATATGATTCCATTCTCGCGGCCCCGCTGGTGCTCGACCTCGTCCGCCTTGCCGAACTGGCGAAAAGGCGCGCTGAAGCCGGGGCGATGACTCACCTCGCTTCCTTTTTCAAAGCGCCGATCGGGGTCGATAAACATGCCCTTCAGGACCAGTTCCGTATGCTCAGCGAATATGCTGAAAACCTGAGGAAGACACAATAACTCCTCTTGGTGAACCCTCACTTCGTTTCGGGTCCGCGGGTAACATCGAGGAAGCGCGTTAAACGCTTCAAGTTCGCGGCCGATCTTTTGTGAGGCCGCACCCTCACTTCGTTTCGGGTCCGCGGGTAACATCGA
>JBEKPW010000120.1:0-20086 GCA_049520315.1 Syntrophobacteraceae bacterium | reverse complement strand
CGGCCAAAATGCTCTCGAAATGCTTAAAAAGGCAGCTTCGATGGGTGATCCTTATGATTCGGTGATACTGGATATGATGATGCCGGGGATGGACGGACTGGAACTGGCGCGCACAATCAAGGCGGATTCCTCCATTTCTTCCGTTCAACTCATCCTGCTCACCTCCATCGGCCAGGACAACGACGCAGAAACCATGCACAGGCACGGCATTTCCACTTATCTCGTTAAACCCGTCCGGCAGTCCCAGCTTTTCAACTCCATCACTTCAGTAATGGCACCTTCATCTGTGAAATGCTCCCCATCGACATTTGCAGAGGTCGACAAGACCAAAGTGGTGTTTGGAGCACGGGTGCTCCTTGTCGAGGACAATGTTGTAAACCAGGAAGTCGCGCTGTACATGCTGGAAGACCTTGGCTGCAGTGTTGAGCTGGCTTCAAATGGGCGAGAAGCCCTCGAAGCCCTCGAAGCCACCTCAAAAACTCCTTTTGACCTTGTGCTCATGGACTGCCAGATGCCGGAAATGAATGGTTACGAAGCCACACAGATCATCAGGGAAAAAGAAATGCAGCAAATAAAGCATCGAAGCGAGCCAGGTCTCAGCATTCGCCGCACACCAATCATTGCCCTGACTGCCTACGCCATGCAGGGAGATCATGAACAGTGCCTCGCCGCCGGAATGGACGACTACCTCAGCAAACCCTTCAACCTGGACCAGTTGTGCACGGTCTTGAAGCGTTTTCTGCCGACGAAATCGATCTCCGGTTTGCCCGTGGATACTCGCCTTGCCACTAGTGGTACGCGGGAAGGACAAACCACTCAGGACCGATCCGGGACTTGCACCTCTTTGGATAGAACAAACGTAGGATCCGGAATGCCGGCCAGTGTAACTTTTAATCGACTCTCTCAGATGGAACCGCTCGATCGGAAAGTACTGGACTTCTTGAGGTCTCCTTCGCGAAATGGGGAATCCAGCCTTCTCAAAAGGGTCATCGGAATATACATGATGAGTTCATCGAAGCTGATGGAAACTCTCCATCAAGCGATAAGCCTTGGGGACGCATCTGCAATTCAAAACGCGGCCCACAGCCTGAAATCTGCAAGCGGAAACCTCGGCGCCATGGCGCTCGCAGAACTCTGTAATGAATTGGAGAGTATGGGCCGAGCAGGGACCACGGCGAGCAGCACCTCTCTGCTGCCCGTGCTTGAATTGGAATATGAGAGAGTTCGTGAAGCTCTGGCGGAAGAGCTAAAGGAAACAGTTGGTTGATAAGACCGTGCAGTCCTGATGATATGCCTGAAGTTGATGAATGAAGGTTCTCGTTTTATAATACCTGGTCATCCCGCATACGATCTCGCAGCGAGGATCGAGATTAAAATCAGGCGGGTGCTCAGGAAAAGGTGTAATGAGGTTTGGTTTGGGGGTAAGCGTCAGAGCGGTTTTTCGAGCATTCCGGTACAGGAACTATCGCCTTTTTTTCTTCGGTCAGGGCATTTCTCTTATCGGGACGTGGACACAGCAGGTCGCGCTTAGCTGGCTTGTCTACCGGATTACCGGCTCGACGCTCCTGCTCGGTTTGGTGGCTTTTTCCAACCAGATCCCCACGCTTTTTTTCGGCCCGTTCGCCGGTATTGTGGCCGACAGATTCGACCGCAAGCGACTGCTGCTCTGGACCCAGGGGCTTTCCATGGTCCAGGCGCTCGTCCTTGCAGCCCTGGTGCTGACCGGGGCCATTAAGCCGTGGCACATTGTCGCCCTCAGCCTTTTCATTGGAACCGTAAACGCTTTCGATATGCCCATACGGCAGTCATTTGTGATCGAGATGGTCGAAAGGAGGGAGGACCTCGGAAATGCGATAGCGCTGAATTCGGCGTTGTTTAACAGCGCTCGCTTCATTGGCCCCTCGCTTGCCGGAATTCTTATTACCACTGTAGGGGAAGGGGTTTGCTTCCTTATCAACGGGATTAGCTACGTGGCTGTCCTTGCTGCTCTTCAGGCCATCAGAGTGGCGGAAAAAGAACGGCGCAGGCAAAATGGTCCGCTCTGGGGCGAATTCCGCGAAGCAATCGATTATGCCTTCAATTTTAAGCCGATTATCGCCATTCTGGCTCTACTCTCGGTCTTTAGCATAGCGGGCGCGCCTTATATGGTGCTCATGCCTGCGTATGCCAAAGACGTTTTGCACGGAAGCGCGAATACTTTCGGATTTCTGATGTCCTCAGCAGGCATCGGGGCGATCTCGGCCACTCTATATCTTGCTTCCCGCAAAAATGCGCATG
This sequence comes from Syntrophobacteraceae bacterium, assembly GCA_049520315.1. GTDB lineage: Bacteria > Desulfobacterota > Syntrophobacteria > Syntrophobacterales > Syntrophobacteraceae > SbD1. Next base: position 17,809 of record JBEKPW010000120.1, on the reverse strand, counting down.
GGCTCATAAAAGTAATTCCCGCCGCTGCCGGTGCATGCGGGATTGCCATTGCCGCGTTTGCGCTCTCTCGCAACTTCACACTCTGCGTTTTCTTTCTTTTGCTGGCCGGCTTTTCGATGATGACTCATATCGCATCCAGCAACACGATCATTCAGACCATCGTCGATGAGGACAAACGCGGCCGGATCATGAGTCTTTACGCCATGGCCTTCCTGGGTGTGATGCCGTTTGGAAGTCTTCTTGCCGGAAGTATCGCGGGAAAAATCGGGGTTCAAAACACGCTGCTTCTGGGCGCGGCCTGCTGCATTGGCGGGGCGTTGATTTTCGCCTCAAAGCTCCCTGTGCTTTCCAAACTGCTCAGGCCGGTCTTTGCAAACATGGAGATCCGTGAGGCGGAGCAGCCGAAAAGTGAGCATCTGACAGTGGGTAGTGGAAAGAGTTGAAAAGAGTCTCATACTGAGTTTCGTTCAAGATTGAACTAACTAAAAGAGCGGGGGACTTTCCCCCGCGCCCCCGGGATTTCTGCCACACGCGCAAGCGCCGACTAAGTTGGGGGCAACGCGCACTTTCTTTGTCATTCATTGGCACCATCTTGAACGCAATTCTTCATGATGCTCGCCTCACCCGCGAAGCATGAAAATGGCATTTTCCAGGTAAATTGGTATCCGCGCCAGAGGTGCTTCTTGAGGAATGTTAAGCACGCTTTCCCCCCCCACTTTTTCCCAAGGGGATGCTCCCCGGGAGCGGCCATCTTCGCCCCGGGCACTGCGACAGCGCCCATTTATCCTCTTTGCGTGTTGCAAAAGCAGCGCATTGTCCTTTCTTTCCCCGTAACCGGGCAAGGGGAGGTACTCGCCTTCCAGGAACAGACCACGATGCTCTCTTCAAGAATTCAAGGCTTTATAGGTGAGACGATGCAGGCCGGAAAGCCGGCCCTGCTATGCTTTCTTATGTTTCTTGCCTGGTTCGGCAAGGTCGGACGGCGGGAAGAATCGTTTGAAAAAGAAAATGCTCACTGCGATAGGGGCGAAATAGTAGGTTATCCGGTAGATGAGGATCGCCATCAGACAAAACTCGTAATCGAGGTCCATCAGGTAGAACGACCACGCCATCGAGCCTTCCACGAGCCCTATCGATGCAGGGGTAAGCGAAAACAGGCTCATGAAAAGACCAACGGAAAATCCCACCATCAAAACTTGATTGCTTACGGGGTAGTGTATCGCGATAAACGAAAACTTCAGGCAAAGGAACATAAACAGCCAATCGAGAAGGGCAAGGGACGCCGGGAACAGCAGCACTCCCCGGTTTTTCATGATCATGTTCAGGCTCGCATTGAAGTTTTCAAAAAAAGCCTCTGCTCTCTCACGCCGGATCCAGTGCGGCCTTCGAATCCTTGCGCAAAGGGCAATCACCAGGTTGAGGGCGATTTGCCACAGCTTCTTTCTGAAAGCCTCATGAATGATTGTCTGGATGGTTAGCCAGGTCAGCAGGAAAGCAATGAGAAGGACCAGTACGCCGAAGACTTCCTCGTTGCGGTCGGTTATCTGGTGGCGGCTGTAGAGATAGAAAAATCCCAGGTAGATGAACAGGACCGCGATAGTGTTTGTGAGAAAGCCGTGAATAATCGACACCGAGAGAGTGTTGCTCGGCGGAATTTTCTCGCGCGAGAGCAGGTAGACCTTTGCAGCCACCCCGCTCAGCCCGGCCACTGACATCAGGTAGTTGATAGTGCAGGACAACAGCGAAATCTTGAAGCAGGACCCAAAGGAGATCGGCAGACCTATTCCTCTAAGCAGTTTGTCAAGAACTCCTGCAACGCAGGCATAGCTCAAGAAAGCCGCCGCCACCACGGCGACGGCCCAAAAAGGGCTTATGTCGCCCAGATGTTGCGCAAACTTGTGAAGGTTGGCCTGTTTGACGGTATAAAAGAGAACGATTATGCCGAAGACAGCGGCAATCCAGAACCTCTTCCGAGTGGCTATTCTTACCAACTCTCCTCCAAAAACCGAGTCGTTGAGTGGTTAATCCCGGCTCTCCGAAGATATGTCGTACCGAGGGCGATAACAATAAGTGTCACCGCCGTGAGCGCTTCGGCTTTATCCAGGCAAAAAAGCGCCTTACCTTTGAGTTTAACTGTTGAGCCCCCAAACCGCAAGCTGGAGAGATATACCGAAAAGTGCGGAGCGTCAAATCGGAAATCGGGGTTTTTCAGTTGGAGCGTGACGGCGGGTGTGGAGAATTACCTGAGGAGTTTTTTCACCTCCTCCCGGTAATGCTGAAATATTTCCTCGGCGAGGTTGCTGAGCTCCCCCCGGATTGCACCGGGCTCAGGGAGATCCAGAGGGGCGGAGGCTTCGAGTTTTTCCATCGATACAGGGCTGATATAGAGATTTTTGTCCAACTCGGCCATTTCCATCGCTGTAAAGTTTTCCCCTAGGATCTTCTTTCTTTCGATCTCGCGCATGTCCAGATTCCTGAGGAAATTGAGTATCGAAAGCAGGTCGAAATTCTTCTGGAAGGTATCGATATTCCTGTTGACTGCCGAGCACTCGTTTGCGAGTTCTTCGTACCGCTCCTCATATTGTATCATCCAGAAAAAAAGGCGGGAGTAGGATTCGAGGACCACCTTACGGAATTTTGCTTTTTGGGTCAGTGCCCTCACCCTGATCAGCCGCACTGTCCGTTTGAATTTCACATTCAGACAGGAAGTCCAGAAGTAGGTCGGCCTGATTCCAAGGAGTTTTTGGAGCCGGCTTAGCATGTCCGGCTGAATCATGAGACCTGAAAGCCTTGCCAGCCGCAGGCCGACCGCCCAGGCCAGACTCCGGATTTCAGCAGCCTGTGTGTTGAGGTGTTCGATTTGAAGCTCTATCAAACGACGCTCCAGCAGGTAGTTCTCTATTACCTCCTCTTTTACCTGTCGCGTCAGACTGGTGACCAGATCGTCATGCATCAACGAATGGCAAACCTCATCTATCTCCACGCTTCGGGAGGTGGGATTTTTTCAGCAACAGAAACGTATTGGGATCAAGTAAAAACCCCGAATCCGCAGCCGGATTATAATGGCCTTTTTCCTTCAACGCCTTCAGGCTGATACCGTCGCTTTCCGGCTCGAGGATGAAAACGGAGCTGAACAGATCGTCCATGGCGTCGATGGGGTAGGGGATGCCTCTTTCATTTACATCCGGTATATGACGATGAGACCTGGCTGAGACCCAGACCGATGCCGAGTGCCTTCGGGCGATACCGCCTATCTTTTCGAAAAGTGCCCGGGCACGGCCAAAGTCCAGGCCGTCCAGAATGATGAGCGCAGGCACGAACTTAGCCTGCTGCTTGAGATTATCGATGCTTGTCTCCAACTTTTCCGGACTGAATGTCTGGTTGAGGAATGACATTATAAACCTGAGTGGTTCGATAGAGTGCTGTAGGTCGTTAACCGCACATTCGGGCTGATTCGAGAAGATATCTTTGAGCAGCCTGTGGTACCAGAGCTTTATTTTGTCCGGGACCACATCGACGCAAACATGAAGAACAGGCTCCCTGTCGAGGAGGTATCCCAGAGCAAGATGAGTGAGGCAGGCTGTTTTGCCTGCGCCGGCCCGAGCCAGTAGAACTCCCATCTCTCCGGGCTCGAGCCGACTGACCGGCATTTTTTCGTAACCGCTGCAAACCGCGTTTTCATCGGCCATTTCTGTGCTCCCTTTTAAATGGGGTTTCTAATCCAGTGTGATTCAATGATACTTTACAGGAGGAAAAAATTCCATCAAAACGCCTCTGTTCGCCGATTTTCTTCGTTAGATACCCCTCGGAGCCCGCCTTCTCTTTATTTGCTCGACCTCGAGGTGTTGCTTGCATGGCGAATTATTTGTTACTAAGTCTTGCTTCAGGGGGCTCTTTCCGTGGACACGCGCAATGTTTCGGAATAAATTCGGATCTCCGGCATCCCGGTTGCTCGGGGTGGACTGGACATGTTTGACGGGCCGGCACTGCCGGCTGCATGCGGGGGGACCGTTTGAAACTCAAATCAGGGTGCCGGAACGATTACGGCAAAACGAAGCAAGATCGGCCGTTCTACCCTGACTCAGGCTGGCGATAAGGACCGCGAATTGGAATGCGTATTGATCGGGACCGGCGGGATGATGCCGATGCCCTACAGGATGCTCTCTTCCCTGGCGGTAAGGCTCAATGGCCTTATATATCTCTTCGATGCCGGGGAGGGCACGCAGATCAACTGGAAAAGGGCGCGGCTCGGAGTGCGCGGGCTGAAGCTGATCGCCGTAACCCACCTGCATGCGGACCACTGCCTGGGGATTCCCGGTATGATCATGCTTCGGGGCCAGATGGAGGACCCGGACCCTCTTACAATCATCGGTCCCCCCGGAACGCGGGAATTCGTCACCCAGTGTCAAAAGACCCTTGAGTTCAAGGTCAACTTCCCTATAAATATCACCGAATGGTCCTCGGATAAAACTGGTGTGGCATACCGGGACGGCCAGTGCAGGATTCTGTGGCAACCGGTCAAACATACCCGGTTTTGCCTCGGATACAGGTTCGAAGAGCTGGACAGGCCGGGGAAATTCAACCCCGCGCGGGCAAAGACCCTTGGAGTACCGATGGGGCCGCTCTGGGGGAAGCTCCAAAGAGGCGAAAGCGTGAAGACTGCCTCAGCCAAGACCGTGCAACCCTCCGATGTGCTGGGGCCTGCCAGAAGGGGCAGGCATATCGCCTTCGTGGTGGACACCAGGCCCGCCCCCGGCGTCTATTCTCTGTGCAAAAAAGCAGACCTGGCCTTTCTGGAAGGCATGTTTCTCTCCGAACACTCCGAACACGCCGATGTAAAAGGCCACATGACGGTTGCCGAAGCAGCGCGGATTGCAAAGAAATCCGGCGCCGCCAGGGCGGTGCTCGTTCATATAAGCCCCAGGTATGAAAACAGCGAACTCGCAAAACTCGAAGAAGAGGCTCGCAAAGAATTTCAGTCCATTAGAATCGGAAGAGACCTGGATGTATTCGAAGTGAGTTTTACCGAAGAAACCGGCATTTAATGAGATTGCCTGCGTAAATTGTGGCAACCCAAAAAAGTTTCATCCGGCAAATGAGTATCTGCAGATCGTGAAAGGACAGTATCTGTCTTCTGTGAATTCGACCTCTGGGTTTAGAATTTCTCACGTCCTGAATGGGCTTTGCCCCGAAGGGGTGGCATATAATAGCCCAGGTTAAGCGTAGCGCCACCCCAGGTGGACAAAGCCCAACCCATCCTCACTCTAAAGGGGTCACATAAAAATAAGGATTTCCGGGCGAATGCCTCAATCTCTGGCGAAGGTTTACGTTCATCTAATCTTTTCAAGATAACTGAGGTCCGAGAATACATTTCCGATCAAATAAATCACCACAAGAAGATGTCATTTCAGGAGGAGTATCGTCTTTTTTTGCGGAAACATAGTCTGGATTTTGATGAGGCTCATGTTTGGGATTAGCTGGACAGTCGTAACTATGGCAGATTTTATGTAACCCCTTCAAGGTAAAAAAACGGGTTTGGTTTTGGCGGCCTGATCCCGGGGCGGCATCCCGCCCGTTCAGCAGGCGAACTTGTCTTGAGTTTCCGAACGAGGGCAAGCTCGGCGGGACTGACCCCGGGCTATATTATGCAGCCCCTTCGCGGCAGGAAAATCCAGACCACAGGTACTCATTTGCCTGTTGAACAAAAGAAAAGGCCCTCCAAGGGGTAGAGGGCCTTTAATCTTGCTGTGGCATTGAAAATCTTGATTGCCGGTCATGGAAACCGACTCGATCTTGCTTGTCGGCTAATCGTTTTTGGCACCCTCGATCATTTTTTTCAGCCGGTCCTTTTGGACCCTGGCTTCTCTGAGGTCCTTATCGATTTCCAGTTTTTGCTGTGACCCGGCCTCCAGACTCTCCAGCTCCTTTACGAGCTCTTCGATCTTTTTCATGACCCGATAAAGCTCGACAGCCACCATCCTAAGACTCATGCGGGTAATTTATCCATACTGTGAAGATTGTTTCGTGAGGCGCCAAAGTCCCCTTTTTAGAGGCTTACCTTCGGGTATAGACCTCGTAAGCGAGGTCGAACTTTTCTCTGGAACCCGGAGGCAAACGCAGTGCAAATCCGGAACCGGGGGGCATCGTATCCTGTCGCAGCGACGGATTGAGTTCCTGTAAACGACTGACGGGTACGTCGATCCATTGTGCCACCTCTTCGAGTTGCAGAGGCGTATTGATCAAAACCGGATCGAAGTCCGTAGGCCTGCAAAAGTTGGGATCCTCAAACCCGTACTTTTCCGGCTCGCGCATTATATGGATCGCGGCCAGCACTTTTGAAATATAAACTGCCGAATACGCGGGCATACTTCGCCCATAAAGCTCCCCGTCCTTTACGCAGCACTTTCTAGCCACGCAATTAATCGGCCTGGTTCCCGCATTGTATGCGGCAAGGGCCAACAACCATGAGTCGTACTGTTCGTAGAGTGTTTTCAGGTATTTGGCGGCAGCTTTGGTCGACTTGATAGGGTCTCGTCTCTCATCAACCCACCGGTCGACACGCAATCCCATGTTCCTCGCTGTTGCCGCCATCATCTGCCAATAACCACCCGCACCTCGATTTGACGCATTCTTTTCGAAACGGCTCTCAACAAACACAATGGAAACCATTTCAGCCGGTACTCCCTGGCTCTCCAGAATCTCGGTCATTCGAGGGAGACATGTCTTTGCCTTTTCCATCGCGTCCGAAAAAGTATTTCGGCCTTCTCCCTGATAGAAACGGATGTATTTCTCAACAAGTGGTTCGTGTAGGGGTATCTGGATTCTGTTTCTCCATAGCACCGCGGGGGTCCCTATAGTAGCATCCGTAGGAGTGGGCCGGGTGAGAGGCGTTGAGGAAATATCCTTTGTCGGTGCGTCGCCGGGCAACATCAGCGTTGCCAGCGGACCGGGAATTCCCGTGCTCTCTGCCCCTGCCTGAATTGGGAAGTGGAAAATAAACAGGGAAAGTAGAAGTAAAGCAGCGACCTTCACGAAAATGCGAAGCCCTGCTTCGGATCCCGCCGCATGGTGCCTGTGGAGGCTTGAATCAGGCGCCATACTGGTTTCTCCTCACATTTTTCAAAGAGGCTCCTATGGCCCTCACGATACCCGGAAGAGTGATAGGACAGAGAGGTTTTTAACAGTTCAGTCTGGAAAAATCAAACCGGGTTATCCGGGATTATCTGCGATTAGACCGGATTATCCGGCAAATAGCCTGATTAATGGATGCAGAGAGTTATATCCGGAAAGATAGTGCCTGATTCGGACCAATTAAGCCGAGCCTATCCAGCCTTAGTCTGAACTGAATCGTTTTAGTGACCGTTTTTCACGCAATCTCGTTCTTATGCAGTAAATCATGATATTGCGTTATTTTTCTAATCTTCTCTTCAAGTGCCTGTGATTACACCGGATTCCCGGGTCAGCCGCCGGCTGATGATTTGCGATGGCAATTTGCGGCCAGAGGGTAAGCAATCTCCCTGTTCACTCCTTCCCCGCCCTTGGGCCCCCGCAGCGCGCTGGTAGCGCGCTTGACATATATGGCGCGATTCCCTAAACTTACGCGCTTGTTTAAAATTAGATGCGGATGATCTTCAACCCGCCCGGGAAAGTGGAGTTTATGTCCGACCCCAAGCATTTGAAACTATATAGAAATATCGGAATAATAGCGCACATAGACGCGGGAAAGACCACGCTCACCGAACGCATCCTGTTCTATACCGGCCGTTCTCACAGGATGGGCGAAGTGCACAATGGCACCGCCGTGATGGACTGGATGGAACAGGAGCAGGAGCGCGGCATCACGATTACTTCCGCCGTTACGACCTGCGAGTGGCGCGGCCATGAAATCCACCTGATAGATACGCCCGGTCATGTTGATTTCACAATCGAAGTCGGACGCTCGCTAAGAGTCCTGGATGGGGCGATAGCCGTATTTTCGGGAGTCGATGGGGTCGAGCCGCAGTCGGAGACCGTCTGGCATCAGGCCGACCGCCATCACGTACCCAAGGTAGCTTTCGTGAACAAAATGGACCGAATAGGGGCAGATTTCAATAACACCGTGAGCCAGATCGCGGACAAGTTCAAAACCGTCCCGCTGCCCATCCAGTTACCCCTTGGGTTCGAATCGGACTTCAAGGGCGTAATCGACCTGGTTTCAATGAAACAGATAATCTGGCTCGATGAGACCTTGGGAGAGGAATTCAGAATCGAGGAGATCGACCCTGCTCTTGCGCCTGCGGCAAACGAGGCCAGGGAATATCTGGTCGCCAAGCTCGGCGAATTCGATGACGAGCTGATGGAGCGCTACCTTGGAGGCGATGAGATTACCGCAGCGCAGCTCAATCCGGTGATAAGGCGTCTGACGCTTGCACTTAAAGCCGTTCCGGTGCTTTGCGGCAGTTGCTTGAAAAACAAGGGCGTGCAGCCGCTTTTGGACGCAATCGTCGATTTCCTCCCCTCGCCGCTCGATGTACCGGCGATCGAGGGCGCCAACCCCCAGACCGGTGCTGTCGAGCAGCGCGAGTCCGATGATCGGGAACCCTTGGCAGCGCTCGCGTTCAAGATATTCATGGACCAGGGCCGCAAGCTGACCTATCTGCGGATTTACTCCGGGGTGCTGCGGGTTGGCGCCGACGTATTGAACGTTTCAAAAGGCGCTCGCGAGAAAGTATCCCGCATATTTCAGATGCACGCAAACAAGCGGGAACGGATCGAAAGATCGGGGGCCGGCAATCTGGTTGCGGTACTCGGGCTGAAAACGGCTACCACCGGCGATTCCATCTGCGACCCGGATCGGCCTGTGCTGCTCGAGCCCGTGGAAGTTTACGAGCCGGTAATCTCCATATCGGTCGAAGCACAGACCAGGGCAGACCAGGAAAAACTCTTCGACAGCCTGGCAAAGCTTTCCGAAGAGGACCCTACTTTCCGGTTCGTCGAAAGCGCAGATACGGGTCAGATGATCGTCAGCGGCATGGGCGAGCTGCACCTCGAAATCGTCCTGAACAGGCTCGAACGTGACTACCACGTCCTTGTAAACGCTGGAAAACCGCAGGTTGTCTATCGCGAAACCATCAGCCAAACGATGGAGGCTGTCGGGGTATTCGACCGGGAGATCGGGGGGACCAGGCATTTTGCGGTGGTCGAGCTACAGTTGGCCCCAAGGCAACGGGGACTTGGCAATAGAGTCGTGAACAAGGTGCGCGACGAATCCGTTCCGGAGATGTTTTTCCCTGCAATCCAGCAAGGGATACAGGACGCTCTGACCAGCGGGACTATTTCGGGCTATCCTGTCGTGGACGTCGAGACGAGCGTCTTTACGGGGACGTTCCATGAAGCGGCATCGAGTGAACTCGCCTTCCGGGTGGCTGCCTCGATGGCTTTCAGAACCGGTTTCGAGCAGGGTGCCCCGATATTGCTCGAACCTTACATGTCGGTCGAAATCCTCACGCCCGACGAATTTCTCGGGGAAGTACTGGGCGACATAAATATGAGGAAAGGAAGGATCGAAAGCATAACGGGGCGAAAGGCGATCCAGGTGATAGAGGCGGTCGTGCCGCTCTCGAAGATGTTTGGCTACTCAACGGCCCTCCGGTCGTCAACCCAGGGGCGGGCAACCTTCACTATGCACTTCTCGCACTACGATCTTGCTTCGCAGTAAAATGCTCTTGCGCAGGGCTATTTTGCTTGATTTAATCTATGCTCTGATATAAGTTTACTTTCTTCTGGTCAGGTCAAGCTATGCGCCGGCCGGATTATTTTATTGCCTCCCCGGATGAGGCCATTCTGAAAGGCAGGTGAAATTTATTGGTGAGCACGGAGGCTGAACCGAGGGAAAACATAGAGAAAAAGATTCGCAAGCTCCGCAAAGATTTTCAGAAAAACGTTCAACCCGTCTTGCGCCGCCACAATTACTATCTCTCCAAAGGAGAGCGCAGGCGTATCAAGAAGAAAAAAGCGATAAAACGCATCCAGCGCCGGGAGCGTCGCATGATGCGCACGGCATGATCCGCAGCAGCACCAGTGTGGCCTTCTCACAAGACCGGAACTCTTGAGCGCCTTGAGTGGCATTTTATCCTGCCTTGGAATGTGAGGAAGAATGTAAAATCCCGGGTTTTGATTGCCCGGGATTTTTTTTGCCCCGGCCTTGGACGGTCTTTCCTGAACTGCAAAAAGGGAAGTTATGCAGTATAGCGAAGGAACTATCGGACGTATTTTCGCCCTGAAGCTGGAGACCGGAGAACGACTCCCCGATGCAGTGGTTGATTTTTCCGTAGAGCATGCAATCCGGAACGCAGTGGTAATGTTTGTCGGAGGGGCCGGCGCAACGAGCCGCCTTGTCGTTGGCCCGGAGGAAAACATGGGAGATGACATTATTCCCATAATGCACAAGTTAGGCGGAATTCACGAGGTCATTGCGGTGGGAACGCTCTTCCCCGATGAGAACGGGCGTCCTGATCTGCACATGCACGCCGCGACTGGCCGGGAAGGCACGGCGACCGTTGGCTGCACCAGGGCAGGCGTAGACGTATGGCTTATAGGCGAAGTGATTCTGCTGGAAATCTGCGGAATTGGAGGCTTTCGAAAAAAAGACCCCAAAACCGGTATTCAGTTACTTCAGTTTTCAGATCCTGCATCGAAATGACATTACAGGTTCGGAGGAACGGGGAGCAAGGAGCAGGGAGCAGGGAGGAAAAGCTTCCTGCTTCTTGCTTCCCGCTTCTCGCTTCTCTTAAAAATTGGTCTCCTGAAGGTTTATTAATCTGTTTGAATGGGCTAAGATTGCGAACCGGCAGATAAATCAGCGGCCGTCTTCGACAGTTGTCTTTCTTGATTTCGACAGGTGAAAATTTTTATGGAAAAAGAATTCGAGCGTCTTTCCGACCTTTCGATAAATCACCCCTCGGGCTGGGACCTTGGGCAGTTTCAGGCTAACTGGTTCGTTTTTCTCGAATCGCTCCTGAAAGAAGAAGCCACCTCGCTCATCCCCTCCAGGCGCATCCGTTACCAGATCGAGCAGACCTCGACTTTTCAGGAAGTGCTCTCGGGTTGGGAGGGTATGCACGGCTCGCATCGGCTCGCTGCCTGGAAGCGCCTGGTGCTGGCTGCCGATGAGGCCTGCCGGACCATTCTGCCCGCCTGCGTCCAGTGCGGCGAGTGCTGCCGGATGGGGAGCCCGACCCTTCACCTGGAAGATCTTCTGCTCCTTCAGTCCGGCAAAATCCCGTGGGATCAGATCGTAACCCTGAGGAAAGGCGAGCCTGCGCGGTCTCCTTTCGATGGAAGGCCTTTTGTTCTTCCCGAAGAGAGAATCAAGGTAAGGGAAAAAGAAGGCCTGAGGGAATGTGTGTTCCTGGTTTCCGAAACCGGCCGGTGCTCAATATACGTTGATCGGCCTCTTCAATGCCGGGCTCAGGCGTGTTGGGACCCTATCCCCGCTCGTGACACGGCCGAATTGCCTTTTTTGCTGAGGGAGCACATTTTCAAGGGTGTCGGCCTGCTGCTGGAGATAATCGCCGAACACGAAGCCAGATGCGGGGTTGCAATAATTTCTGACGCGTTCGAAGATCTGAGCCGGAGCGCAAATGGAGGAAAGGTTGAGGAGGTGCTGAGGTTCCTTTCATACGAAGAGCATTTCAGGCAGTTTGTGAGCGATAAGTTCAAAATCCCGGCCCAAAATATGGAACTGCTGTTAGGCAGGAGCTTGATCCGGATGAGCACCCTGTTTGGATTCAGAGTTGCGGAGGAACCCGACGGGACCCGCTGCCTCGTTGTGGACGAACCCGTGGGGCAGGCATAAAGCCGCGCAAAATCAGATTTAGGCTGTGAGTAGAGAGGCTCCGAGCTTATCTCTTCACAGATGGAGGCTAATGAGATACAATCAAAAGTTTAATGGAAGATTTGGAACAGAGCACCCTTGAAGACGGGAGGTTGCAGTTTCTTTTCCATAACTCCATTAACGGATAGGCTATTCCGGGAAACTGCCAGATCGGAGAGTGTGAGCACCAGTCTCTGTGCGAGAGTGGCGAAAATGGCATACGCACTGGACTTAGGATCCAGCGGGGCAACCCTTGGGGGTTCAAATCCCCCCTCTCGCACCAGTAAAGTGCGCCTTTGCCGACCTTGAGATACTCATTTCACCAGAAAGGTAAGAAGAGTGGAAATGAACGTTTCCTTAACTGACATCAGCCCGAGTCAAAAGAAAATCCGTGTGGAAATCCCGGAGTCCAGCGTCGCCAAAGAGTTGGAAAAAAAGTATCGCGATCTGGCAAAAAAGGCCAAGATCAAAGGCTTTCGGCCGGGTAAAGTGCCTCTGAGCATAATCAAATCCTATTATGGGAAAGCCGTCGAACATGAGGTTTCAACCCAGTTCATCCAGGACACCTTTGGGGATGCGCTCAAGGAATCCGACCTCAAACCGCTCACCCAGGCTGACGTAAGCGAGTCGCATTTCGAAGAAGGCGGCGCTTTTAGTTACACTGCAGTGGTCGATATCTGTCCACCCTTCGATCTGCCTGACTACAAAGGCTTGAAAATCCATAAGCCGGCAGTCGAAGTCACCGAGGAGCAGATACAGGCTGAGTTGGATAAACTTGTGCAGAACCATTCTCAACTTCGCGCGCTTGAGACCGAGCGTCCCATTCGTGAAGGAGACGTGGCGATAGTCGATTTCATGCCTAGCGTAGAGGGCCGGGTATTCGAGAAGGGAAAGACCAAAGACTTCATGGCCGAGATCGGGAAGGGCGCCCTCCACCCTGATTTTGACAAACACCTGTTGGGGCGCAAGCCGGGAGAAAGTTTCTCATTTGAACTGTACTATCCCGAAGACGCTTCCACCTCTGAACTGGCGGGCAAAAGTGTCCACTTTGACCTTACCGTAAAAGAGCTCAAAGAAAAGGAAGTTCCCGAACTCAATGACGAGTTTGCCCAATCCCTTGGCTCAGGCCAGTTCGAGACCCTCGACGCGCTGAGGCAGGAAGTGCAGCAAAAACTCCTCGAGCGGGAAGAGCAAAGTGCCTCTCAAAGCGTGCGCGATCAGATCCTTCGAAAAATACTGAGCAAGGTTCAGTTTGAAATTTCGCCCAGGGTGATTGAGTCGGAAGCCGACAGGATTCTCCAGAACCTCAAACACCAGTTCGAAAGCCAGGGACTCAAATTTGACGCTGATGCCCTGAATACGAGCGAGTACAAGACAGGCTCGAGGCTCCAGGCGGAAAGAGACATCCGAACAAGGCTCGTGCTCGATAAGATAGCAGAGGCCGAAGCGATCTCGCTCGATCTCGAAGAAGAGGAGCAGGTTTTCAGGGATATAGCTGCCGCTTACCGCATTGACCTGGCAAAGGTCCAGAGCGAATACAGTGACAGCGCCATCGTCGAGCAGGAAAAGGAAAGAAAACTTAAAGACAAAGTGCTTAAGTTCATAGAAAGTGAAGCTGTCTTCGTGGAAACACCAGAAGAGGCAATAGAGCCCGAAGCCGACTCGGGGGCCGAAGAACCCGAAACTGCCCGGGGGGCGGAACAACCCGAAGCCGGACCTGGGGCCGAAGAACCCGAAGCTGCCCAGAGGGCGGAACAACCCGAAGCCGGACCTGGGGCCGAAGAACCCGAGCAGGCCTGATAATCTCGCTCCCAACGCAAGCGCGCTTCACAAGGTGAAGCAGCGCGAAGCTCGCAAGGCGAGGTCTTTACTTCTTCGGTGCTTCACTTTCCGAAATCCTGCACTTCGGGCTTGCCTTCAAACGGCGGCGAGTCACGCGCAAATTGCTTTCGATGGTTCCACAATCGCGCTGTGAAGTGCATCAACCATATTAAGTGTGCGTAAGCGGGTGATATTTCTTTTTAGGGAAGTATAAAGTCTATCATGCGAGGAGGATTTCTTAGTGGGACTCATTCCAATTGTAATCGAGCAGAGCAGCCGTGGTGAGCGGGCATGGGATATCTACTCAAGATTGCTGAGGGACCGGATCGTTTTCCTTGGGACCGGAATCAGCGACGATATTGCGAACGTGATTATCGCTCAGATGCTTTTCCTCGAATCCGAAGACCCCGACAAGGACATCCATTTTTATATCAATTCTCCGGGTGGCCTGGTCACGGCGGGCCTGGCGATTTACGACACGATGCAGTACATAAAACCCAAGGTTGAAACCTTGTGCATGGGACAGGCCGCCAGTATGGCGGCAATCCTGCTGACAGCGGGGCAAAAAGGCAAAAGGTTCGCTCTTCCCCATGCCCGCATCATGTTGCACCAGCCGATGGGCGGCTTCCAGGGGCAGGCGACCGATGTTGATATCCAGGCAAAGGAAATCCTGAGGCTCCGCGAAGACCTGAACCAGATAGTGGTAAAACACACGGGAAGGGCGGTCGAGCAAATACAGAAAGACACCGACAGGGACTTCTATATGTCCGGAGCGCAGGCCAAGGAATACGGACTGATCGACGAGGTCATCCAGGAAAGAGGCGCCGATCGCCCCTTGAAGCCGGTTTGATATGGACGGGAAATTCTTTTCTTCCCCCTTTTCCAGAAGGGGGGCTGGGGGATTTTAGCGCTGAGGCGTACCTTGAAGGGTGAAGTGTGAAATGGCGGGAAAAGCCCGCCTTGCCGGATTTGTTGAAATGCAGTAGTTTAAATTCCCACGCCCCCGTAGCTCAGGTGGATAGAGCACGAGATTCCTAATCTCGGTGCCGCGTGTTCGAGTCACGCCGGGGGCAACCTGAGAAAATCACTGGGTTACGGCCTTGACGCTGTAACCCTTTTTTGTTGTATGTGAATTTGTGGTAACCGTTCACCGCAGTTCATCATGACCAGCGTGGGGTGCCCTAAACGATGAAGAGGCGTAGGGTCGAGACCGCGCTACGCTCCCGGGGCTATGCCCGCGATGATCTTTCCGTAGCAGCATCCCATGTCCCGTCGGACACCTATATTCGGTTTTCAAAGACCCGGAAGTTGCCAATGCAACTCCTTTAAATCCAGGTCGAATGCATGAACGGTGAAGAGAAAAAAATAATTCCTTTTGGCCCTGCGCGCGCGGGGTCGCTACGCGACGAATGGTGAGTGGTGAAAAGCCAATTCAGCAGTTCCCGCAATTATCCTCGCTGTTCTCATTGTAAATGCAATGCAAATGCAATGGCTGATCCGGCAACTGCTCGATTTCATTGGGTCCTTCAATTCTCAAATTCCTCAATTCTAAAATTGCTTAATCCCCGAATCTATTAGCCCCTCTAATAATATACCACGCAGAGGTTTGGCCCTGCAAAACGGCAACCAGAAGGGGCAACGGCTTCGCAGTGAACAGTGAGCGGTGAACCGTGAGCGGTTAGAAACTGAGAAACCAAGCACCAAAACCAGTCAATTTCTCCTATACGTTGTCATCGGCGATATCGTATCATAAAGGGGATTAGGGCTGCCAAACGGCAACGGCTTCGCAGTGGACAGTGGTCAGTGAACAGTGAGCGGTGAGAAGCCAATTTCAACTCTCTGTTACATTCGACATCTCCAATTAGTCGGTAATATCGTATCATGCGGGGATTTAATGATGCAAAACGGCAACCAGAAGCGGCAAAAAGAAGAAAAGCAGGTAAATTGGTGAATTGACGTGTGGGTGACGAATCCAGTCTCCGCGCCCCCACCCCCAGGCTTAGAGCAATGATTTAAGGCCTAAAAATGGCCTTCTAAGCAGAAAAAACGCCTATTTCTGAATAACTAACCTCCGCGAGATGTTACCTTGGGCCGATCCCGTTTGTACCTACCTTCAGAAAGAAGTTCAGATCTTAGTTTAACGCTCCACATATCGCGAATTGAGAGGTAGGGGTAGCCGTGGCTCTGCCTTTTTGCCACTCTTCAGAGAGCACCTATTCGGTTTTCAAAGAACTTCCCGTAACGATCCGGCTAATACGTTTCTAAGCATTGGACCGGATTCCCTCGCAGCCCTCCATGATGCCCCACAATCAACGATCTCCGCTCAACCCATACCCGAATACCCCTCATTTACACTCAGCCCCTCTACTGCACAAAAAATCCTTGCGCAGGTTAGTTTTGACTGTATTATCCTTGGATTCACATTGTTTAGCTTTTTCCCACCTTTTTGGTTACTCGCATTCGAGGAAACAGAAATGAAAAAATTCAAAATTTTGCTCTTATTCGCTGTGCTGATCGGCTGTGTGTCAATTTCTCATGCTATCGAAAACATCACTCCGATGCCACCTCTATCAGTACCGGGGCAAATCCCCATTTCCTCTACCCAGCAAACCATCACCCCCGACGCCAAAAGTAAGTGTACTTTACTGAACCTCGATAAACCATCTCCAAACCACGTATTCACTGCTTATATTGGGGGGTCTGACAGGGGCAAGTTCGAGAAACCGCCTGAAGAACTATACTACGGTGAGGCGATCTGTGTAACCGGGATGATAGAGCTCTATCAGGGTCGTCCTGAGATCATCGTGAAAGATCCTTCACAGATTAAGGCCAGATGACTATGAAACGCTTACGCTGCCCGATAGCCGGGACTTTCCCGGTAGCCGGGGCATTATTACTCGTTTTAGCTCTCTTTTTCCCCCCCGACTCTTCCGCATGGCACGACGAGACCCACTTAGCCATAGCCAAAGCAGCGGGATAAGAGCGGCGCCTGACTACTCTCAACCAAAGCTAAGAAACTGGGGAGATAGTGCGCTTTCATGAAATTGGGCTATCAGCTTGAGAAAGAGAACCGTATGCTGACTAAGGAGGAAGCCTATATTCAGGTTGGGCATAGTGCTTCGCTTCTGAAGGCTATTTTGAAGTGGAGTAGCGATAATTAAGATTTAAGGGTTTCAGGAGCGCAGCGGAAATTTTTCGGGCAACAATCCGATCCTAAAAGGCAGTTTGAATGCATAGCGCGCAACTTAACGCATCATCCCAGTCTATGCACAGATCCTTGAAAACTCTGCCACCACACCTACCATTAAAAGGAAACTGGACAAAACCTCGTTAAAGTGATTCTTATAAAGTGCAACTGAAGGAGAGGGAAGTCTCTGGATGTTTACCCAGCGCCCCGATTTAGGGAAGAAGAAAAAGTTTTTATTGAGCTGTGGATTTACTTTGAAGGAAACCTGAAGCAAAAGGAGAGCAAGTGAAGAAGATCCTGATAATCGCCCTCATTATGGCAGCATTTTCTATTGCAGGCGGCCTGCCCTCGACCGCTCAGACAAAGGTCCCCATCAAAGTGACAGGCGCCGATTCAATGTGGGACCGAGTTCACCATCTTGCCCTGCTCTATATGAAAGATCATCCTCAGATTGATATAACCGTATCCCGCCATTCACTGGCCGATGAAGGGATGAAAGCGCTAATTGCAGGTGAGACCGATGTGGCGATGGTCTCACGCAACATCACCGCTCAGGAAAGCGAGGCGGCAAAGGTCAAGGGGCTTCAACTCGACGAACATTTGTTAGGATACGGCGGGATAGTCATCATTACCGATCAGCAGAACCCGATAAATGAACTCTCGATAGACCAGGTAAGAAAGATATTCACCGGTGAGATCGTCAACTGGAAGGATATTAGCGGGAAAGATCAAGCCATTACAGTTTTCAAATCGGGCGAGAAGCATCCGGGCACGTTATTGTTTGTGGAGAACGACATCCTCGGCGGAGTTCCCATTACCAAAAGCGCAATTACACTACCGGACTTCCCGGGGATAATTAAAAAGGTTGCAGAAACAGCAGGCTCCATAGCTTACGTCAGAATGCGGGACACATTCCCCGGCCCTGCGGCCAGGACCAAGAGCCTGAA
>JBEKPW010000119.1:0-18915 GCA_049520315.1 Syntrophobacteraceae bacterium | reverse complement strand
AATCCTCAAATGGTTAGATGAGATCAACGAGTCACCCGTTATTTTTCGATGGAAATACGGACTTGATACCATTTCAGTAGCATGACTTATTGCTATGTTATTTAGGAATCGACCTACTAGTACGGCTGCCATATTCAGGAGCCACAGTGCTGAAGTCTCTTTGTTTCGTGACGGCGGAGTTGTCACCCCAGTTTGGGTAGATTTGCCAGGTATCCGCATTAGCCCGGGACGACAGGTGCGAGGCGGATCTTTCATCCGGGACGTCGTCTCGAATCAGCGACAGAAAATAGACGTCTCCTGCTTCTACCGCCGGCCCATTACCGTTGAGGATTATTCGACAGCCAGAGGGAGCACTCAGCCAGCGGGAGACCACGCTAGTGCGCAGCAAGCGGACGCATCCGTCCAACACGCGGTAGACCCGCACCTCGGCGCCATCGAAGAAGCCGTCGGTGATTGCGCCCTCTGGTGATGCTGTCGGGCAAGCGCTGTCCTCAATGCTGTTGATGCTCCCGGCTGTTGCGGTTCCTTTATACCGCAGGATGATGGGTTCCATTCCCCCATCTGCTGTCCAGTTATTAAAGGCCAAGGCGTTCAGTGCCCATGGCTCGAAGTCAGTCACCTCGAGATTGGCTCCGAATCGCTCTGGACTGGGGGCGACAATTGTGGTATCCACTTTGATGTGGGTCGAGGTGGAGCTATTCTCTCCGAAAAGCTGTTCTTTTGAGCGTGCCCAGGCCAAGATGACCAACAAGCGGCCAATTTGACGGAACCACATCCTGAACAGGTCAAATAACATGCGTGTCCTTCTCCTCGCAGAAGAGTGCAATCCTGCTTGGCCCTCCGCCCCTTTGTTTACCTATCAAGCAGCGCGTGCGATCGCGGATCATGCAGAAGTTGTGCTGGTCACACATATTCGGAACGCACGGAACATCGAAGGTATCGGCCTGGGTAAGGCCAAGGTCATATACATAAACTCCGAGAGGGTAGCCCGGCCTTTTTGGAAATTGAGTGTGGCCCTTCGGCGTGGCACCGAGACAGGTTGGCTGTTGGATAATGCCATGGCTTACCCGGGGCAGATTGCGTTCGAGTGGCGAGCATCGAAGTACTTTCAAAAGGCGCTACAGCGCGGGGAGTTTGACCTGGTACATCGCGTTTCACCCTGGTCCGGTATTCATCCCAGCTTCATGGCAACTGCCTGTCCGGTCCCATTTCTAATGGGCCCGATCAACGATAATCTCCCGTGGCCAAGCGAGTCAGCAAATGTTCTCAAAAGGGAGATGACAGGCGCCGATTTTCTTGGTTCGCTCGTTCTGCCCCTCATCTGCCGCATGCCCTATCAGCGCTCAAAGTGTATCCGCGCCGATGGAATTCTGGCCTGTTATGAGCATACAATTAACGGCCTACCTGATGCGGCCAAAGCCAAGGCGGTCAATTTCCCCGAAGTCGGTATTGCCCCCAGACTCTTCATTCTTTCTCCTCGCCCTAGAGACGTGCCAATGACTGTTCTGTTCGTCGGGCGATTGGTGCCATTGAAGTTGCCGGACGTCGTCATCTCTGCGTTTGCCACCAGCTCCATCCTGCGCCGGCATCGCCTGCTCATTGTCGGGGATGGTCCTGAACGTCCTCGACTCGAAAGGCTGGTTGCCGAAAACAACCTGGCCGACAGTGTCAAGTTGACAGGCTTTGTACCGCACGCCGAAGTTGGACGGCTTATGCGCCAGAGCGACATATTTGCCTTTCCCTCCATCCATGAGATGGGCGGAGGGGTGGTGATTGAGGCGATGGCCTGCGGCCTCGTATGCGTGGTGGTCGATTGGGGTGGCCCGGCAACATTGGTAGGGCCCGAACGCGGAGTGAAAGTTCCGGTGGGGAACATAGCGCAACTTACCAAATCTTTCAGGCATGAATTGGAGCAGCTTGTCATGCAGCCGGAGCGCATTACCCAATTGGGCCTGGCGGCCCACCGCCACGCCACCATGCATTATACGTGGGATGTCAAGGCGCGAAAAACTTTGGAAGTTTACAGATGGATGACAGGTCACCGGAGACGCAAGCCCGACTTTTGGGACCCGGAGTTTGCAGTGGCCAATACGTGCCAATAGAATCCCACATTTCAAGCGAGCGGCATATTCCGCGTCATACTCCATCTTTTGTCCGAGAAATCTCGGTGGCACAGAAAGACAGGTATTCAAGCCATCGGCCTTTATTTCAGAGTCTGTAATCATGTCGCTTGAACCGTCCTGCTATGAAGTCCCAAAAAGAACTCAACCCTCCTCGTATTCTTCGAATGATTTCAAAAGTTGCATAAAAGGGCAGCTGCCAAAGTTGATCCATCCCAAACACGTTTTGGAGATAGGTGGAGAACTTGACGATCTTAGTAGATGAACTTGAACCATTCTCATTCTTTGCATAATGCTTGTAGAGATAATACAAATGTAAGAAGCCATCTGTAAGTCTGGGAGATCGAGTTCTAATCCTATAATCGAGCCTCGTGATATTAGCGACAGGGATGTTGCCCATTCTCTTGAGGATTGTCTCGGGCAAGGAAATGGCAAAGTGCTGTCGCAGGTAGCTTAAGGTATCTTTCAAAGGCAAAATTAGATCGTAACGTTGTCCCAGGGCCACTATTCGATCCCAATCAATCCCCATATGTGAACAACCCAGGATAGTTACGGCATCGGCTATCCACCGAAGCGGGGGCACGGAGTTCCATCTGGCACCGTGGACGCAAACATGGAAGAGTTGGTCCGTAGTACTCAAAGCGCATGTTGAAATGTCGTGGACTTTGACTCTCATAGCGTTGTTCCAGAACTCTTCATCCCGGTCTGATCCTCCATATCCCTCTAATAAGCGCCAGTGTAAGTCGCACACAAGCCCATCAGGATTCACAAAATCATGAGCATGCCTCACAGCAAGATAGACATCTGTAAACTGATCTACCTGCCTTGCTTTCGGCTTCCAACCGAACTTGCGGAGAGAATCGATTTCAGAAAACCCTTTCAGTGGGGTGACTGCCGGATTCCACCCCAATTCTGCAAGAAGCTTGACAGCTCTACGAGCTTTTTCGAAAGGCACGAAAATGTCAAGGTCGTGCATGGGACGAATGCCATAGTTCTTGTAACAGGTAATGGTTAAAGCTGATCCCTTCAATAGCATTGTCTCAATACAGGCATTGTCCAAGTGTTTTAACAAAGCTGCCAGACTGTGAAAAAGGATCTGATTCTTATACCAGCTTGAAAGATAGATTCCCTTAAGCTTTCCCATCAGGGGATGCTTGACCTTTTGCTTTGCTAAATTATGATACAAAAGGGGAAGCAAACGGTACGAACCCTGATCAAGATTCTCGAGATTAGATCCAGATATCCATTCATTCCAGGCTTCGACAGCCCACGCACCCTGCAAAAGTGCAGCCCGTAAGAGCAATTTCTGTTGACTGTTCGGCCAGCAACTTCCTTCAATCCTAGCAGATGAACGCATAAATTATCTCGTCAGGATTAGCGAAAACCATCGACTGTCTTAATGATCGGGCACCGGAGACGGCAGGATTTCTGCAATTATCTCTAAGTACTGCCTGACCATCTGGTCCTGTGTGAACAACCGCTTCGCTCTCTCTTTGCAGGCCTGACCTACAGAAAAGCGCAACTCCGGATGCATTGCCAAAGTACGGATTGCCCCTGCTAACTCACTGACCACCAATTGGGGGCTTTTTTCAGGGTCAGGCAACAATACTCCAGTGTTTCCCAGTTGCTCAGAGATGCCGCTAACTGCACTGGCAACAACAGGCAATCCTTTTGCCATTGCTTCAGTTACTGACAACGGCATACCCTCAAATTGTGAGGGTAAAACGAAAATGTCCGCGGCATCGAGCAAGTTCAGTACATCAAAGCGTCGCCCGAGAAACTTTACATGCTCGGTGACGCCAAGTCCTATTGTTGCAGCCCTCAGTCGAGCCCCAAGGCTCCCGATGCCCACCCACATGAAAAATAATTTCGACCAACCGTTATCTTGCTTGAGCTGTTTGATCGCCTCCAGTTGATAATGATATCCTTTGCTCAGTTCCATACGAGCAACGGTCAAACAAACTACAGCATCCGTTGGAAATCCGAGGCTTTGGCGCATGGTGCGGCGCAATATCAGATCAGGCTCGGCGAAGTACTCCGAAGCCCGCCCGTTATAGATGACCAGCCCCAGATGTTCTTGTAGCCCGAAAAGGTCATGCAGCAGCTCCAGATTCTGGTGAGAGACGGCTACGACCGCACGTGCTTGCTGGTAAACGTCCGGCAACTTATGAAGATAATAAGAAAATTGTTGAGCCCATGCGGAGTTCACACAGTGAATCACAATGATATAAGGAATTCCTAATTGCGTTGCGACTTGCTTCGCTGCAAGATTGGAGAAAGGGCAACCATCACCGAAGATTATCAGGTTCGGCCGAGTCGCCGCCAGAACATGCTGAGGTTCGAATAAGTCTGTCAGTGCACGCGCCGGCTTCGACATATCATAGATGTTGTCGTATGCAAGCCATTCGTGTTCAATACCTAAGCGATGCCTGTCCTCGATCAGAGGGTGTTGAGCCTTGCTCTGCGCACAAATGACCTCATAGCCCACAGCCTTCATTTCGCACATCAGCTGGTGGTTGCATTGTTCTGCGCCATCAACTCCCGGACAGTCGGTATAAACCAGGATGCGTCCCGCGCTGTTCGATGCCTTGGGTAAATTTATGAGGCACTCCTCTTGGAGGCGCCCGCTTTCGACTGTAAAATTGCACTGCCTGGCCAGAATTACTTCAAGTTCTTCTATCAAAGCATTTTCGTCCGGATTAGAATCGATGGCAAGTTGGTATACTTGAGCAGCCTCTTCGATTCTTTCTTGCCTCAACAAAAGAGTGCCGAGCTCTGTATAGGCCGGCAAATAGTCCGGTTGAAGTCTTATGGATTCACGATAGCCTGCGATTGCTCGATCTGGTCTACCCCTGAGCTGCCATACGTTTGCAAGGTTGAAAAGGGCTTGCGCAGTTTGTAGTTTCGATCTGGACTGTGGCTTCACAGAGGAACTCCTTCACCTGACATTGCTGGTGTAGCATTCCATTTGTTCTTTTATATTTAGAATGACGTCAGAACGGCTTCAGCTCCTATCGACTGTAAAGCCATAATATAATGCAACTTATGGAATGCTACACTAGCTATCATCGGGCTGCTCATCGCTCAAATCAATTCATAGTTCTTGGTAGAGATTACTCTCCTTGAAACTTTTTAAAAAATAATCGGCACTTAGCTTCTTGGCCGTTTCACAATCCTTGAGATAAATATGGGTATGAAAGATCAGAGAAGTATCAAAAGATTTCTCAGCGGCCTCGTCCAAATTTCTGAAGTACATGGGATACCCATGGCCAAGGTATTCTACCACCGCGGGAAGAGGATTGACCAGTAAAGGTGTAGCCCTCGCGATACATTCTACGATTAAATTATTGGCATTAGCATCATACAGATCAACAAATACTATATTCTGCGACAGCAACAGATCATAGCCATTATCTGATATGTGACGGACCTCTTTGGTATTTTGTGAAAATATATGATTAATTGAAGTCTGGTTCAGTTCAACGTCCTTTTGCATCAACTTCTTTAAGTAATCATGAGCATTATCAAAAAACATGGGGACTAGACGGATTTTTTCATATTTAAATGGATTGTGTGAGGCAATCGGCAATTGATAAATCGAGTTGAGTCTCCGCAGCCACCAACCAACCTGGACAATCTTCTTGTGAGGATTAGCGATGAACCTGTCAAAATTAAACCGCAACTCAGGGGTTTCCGTTGGATGGATTAGAGTTGAAACCGGCTTGCCAGTTTCTTGACGAAGCCATTTCGCGTGGTACTCGGAGAACGTAAAGAAGCCCAGGCAGTAATCAAGACTCTGCTGCCAAATACGCTTGGCAAATATGGATTGCGGGGACTCTTGATAATGAAACCAGGTCGGCATCCCCTGCGGATTGTGGAGGAACCCGACCCACGGTCTCTTGTATGGGATGACCCCTTTTTCTTCCGAAGTCGCCAGTTCATCGAATGTTCCATCGATTTTCATTCTATTCAGCACATCCGGAGGGCTTATTCCTTCCCTCCAATGTTTCCAGGCAAAGTTTTGCTCGATGAAACCGTCGAACATGATCCCTTTGCTGTTGTGAAGAGGCATCAATGCTTTGAGAGCGTAATTCCAGCCGCTTCTGTGGCAGTTGAATGTCTTTTGATTCGAGATATCGATCTTCCCTTGCGGATTGTCCGAGGGGGGTAGAATCTCGTCGTTTCGAGTTGTCACAACAGGCCGAGTTTGCGCCTCAGCCTTTTTTTTCACCAACCCCTTGATGTAGTTGCAGCGAAAGCAAATCTCAGGGTCGTCAGGCCTCAACGTCAACGCCTTCTCATAATGATCAAGTGCCTCTTGGGTGCAGCCAGTTGTAAGCATCAGGTAGCCAAGCTGAAGGAGCGCAGGCACATAATCCTGTTTGCAGCCCAGGGCCTGCCGATAACGAGAGATTGCTGAATCGATGTCGCCCTTCAGCTGCCATGCTTTAGCCAGCCGGAAATAAACTTCCGCCGAATCGCTTTCTTTTTTGTCCTGCTTTGTCATAGATACAATTACCGTTTTACGTTTGTAGAGTCATTGGCTGCTCGAATGGTTTAAGCTTTACCAGATCGATCGCGCAGCAGAAGTGAAATTAATTCCTGTTTGACCTGTTCAGATTGACTGCACTCAAGCGCTTCCCGCATGTTTGCAATCGCAGCGCGACAATGCCCAGAATTCAAATACTGCCTGGCAATATCCAGAGCATAGCAGGCATAACTTTCCTTTGCCCGCCTCGACAGTCTGTCGGCAAGATCACGCGGCAGGTATCCCCGAGAGATCTCAATACACCTGCGAGCATCTGCGATTTGCTTCCCGGACCTGAGCAACTGATGAGTTTCGGAGGAACTCCCCTGACAAAAGCATGCCAATGGCTTGGGTTCGTACCAGAAGGGATAACGTATCGCGATGCGTTTCCACATCTCCCAGTCAAACGCGGAACCGGCTTGCGGGCAGAACCCGCCCAGGCCCTCATATACCTTCCGTTTGACAACAATCGAGGCGAATTGCAGCCGACACTTCACAGCTATTCGTTCGAGCCAGTTCTCAATAACCCCGGGCGTTTCACGTTCCAACCAGGAGATCCAGCATTCGCGGCGATCTTCGTCTGTTCGGATGTGCCGGCAGAATGCGGCGCCTGCTTCCGGCTTTTGATACAAGCCTTCCCTCAGTGAACCGTAAAACCCGGGTTTGACCCAATCGTCGTCATGAAGAATGTGAATCCATCGGCCGCGAGCCCTTTCAATACATATATTAAAGATGTGCGGGTGACCGACATTCGTAGAATTCGCATAAAAAGACACTCTGCCCCGGCCCACTGCAGCGACTATTGCTTTGATCTCAGTTTGAATGAGATCTGACGCGCCGTCATTTACAACCTCGATTTGCATGTCCTCAGGACCGGGTGCCTGATCCACCACACTTTTGAGCGCCTTCTCGAGATAATTTGTTCGATCATAGACAGTGATCATGACTGACCAGAAAGGTCTACCGGCATCATCGTCAACCGATTCGATACGGGGACTCTCAACCCTATCCAGATCATATCCAGGCCCATCAGGGTCACCTCTCGCCCGCATTATCCCCATATCAACCAATTGCCGGCTCCCCTGTAAGCGGACAGAATGATTTGCATGGTAAAATGTGAGGGCTTCATTTTGCGATAAAGCCAGCGCGTATTCTCTATATTGCATGGCATTGCCGTAGTGTTCTCTCCTCGCAGCCTCCTGCCGTACGCAGTCAATGAATGTGGAGAAGTACTTGAAATGCAACAGACACCCACTTTCCGAGGCGATTTCCTCCATTGGGTAATTCGTCCAATGTTGTCCGCCCGCCAGAACAAGATCAGGGTTATACTTGATCAAGGGGACTTTGCTCAGAAGATAGGCCCCTGCCTGGCCGAATACTCTCTGTCTCACGCCCCCCAAAAACCAGCTCTGATTCAGATGTGGTCCACCCTTTTCGTGCTTCGTGTGGTAGACTTCTCTGTCAAAATAAGGACAAACTTCCAGAAAGTTTTGACCGCTCTTGTAGCGCGTATCCTGAATTGCCTTATCAGAGTACATGTCCAAGAGCACCGCGGTGAGGGCTCTTTTTCTCTTCCTGTCCAGCTCTCGACAGAGTTGGATGATCGTACGCTTTTCACAATCGGGGTAATATAATATTTCGTCAGCGTCGACGATCAAGCACCAATGGTCGATTCCATAACTGCGCAGAAGCAGCTCGAACCAGCCCGCTCCGTAGTTCGAGCGCATGAAGGATCGATTTGACTGCCAGGTATAAACATCCGGCTGTTCGAGCAAATAGGTCAATGTGCCATCGCTCGATCCGTTATCAACCAACAAGAACCTGGAAACCCCTTTTTCTCTGTAATAAGATAGGAAATAGGGCAGCCGCATTGATTCGTTTCTCACTACCGTACAGCACAGCACATTACCCACATCAATTTCAATTGTCTTGGCATCTTTTCGTTCCAACTGGTAGTATTTGAAAGCCTCCTCCAGTTCTCCTTTTTTCACCCAGACGTCTACCAACCCCTTATGAAGTACCGATTCGTCAGGGCTAATTTCAAGGGCCCGCCGGTAGATTTGAAGAGCTTCCGACAACCTCCCTTGTTCAGCAATGATATGGCCGAAGTGAACATACGCCTGCACATGGTTCGGTTTCAGTCTTATAGTTTCCTGGTAATTTTTGATCGCCTGTTCCAGTTTGCCTCTGTGCTGCCATACACGAGCCAGCCTGAATCGAGCATCTGCCGCTAAATCAATAGACGACGTATCGATTTCATGATCCCTACTCTGGCGTTTTGCTTGCATGGTCAATCCTGGCCGTTCAATCATTATGTTGATGCCTAGAGATTATTCATAACTTGTAAGCTTGTGTATCAGTCCCATATACTTTGCTGAGCCAGCCAATGGAATCGAAATACTTTTTAGAAAGGAAGTACATGGGTGCCTTTTCGTCAAAATACTCTTTCATAACAATAGTAGAACGAAATTCTGGGTAATTATTAAATGTAAAACAAACTTTGTACTCAAAGATTAATCGATCAAATTCACTTATATGCTGCCTCGTGCAACTATCATGATCTTCGGAAAATTTTATGAATATATTATTCCAATTAATTTTTCTAATTCTTCTGTCCCATTTGGATTTTGCTTCAGATTCATCATATTCGTGAAGAAAATGAATTTCAACGTCACCATTCAGTAAACCAATAGGATATAAATAGCTGTTTATCTCTCTTTGTTCATTCATAAATTTATATATTGATTTATCAGTAAAGGCGATGGGTGACTCAATGTATCTCATTGGAGCTCTCAATAGTTTAATAAAGCAAGGTGCAAATACTCGCGTACCCACGAAAGGGGTCCTGTAGGGCAAACCCAAATGGCCATAAGCTCCGGCACCCCAGCAATCATTAGAAATAATGGTAAATTCCTGATCTTTGATCCGCCTCCTGTCCCCAAGAATCGGGGTACTGCCTATATAGTCACTGATACTGGGCCGATCCAGGTCTCTCGTTCTTGATAGGCCGGCTCGACTACGACATCGATCCAGGTGCTTCTTAAATAGCCTGACAAGCTGTAAATCGCCCCGGCCTTGATGTCGACTCATATTGCACTCATGTTTGCGATAAAACAACCCAACCTGATCCATGACGACCTTAGTGACATTGTTCTCCCATGCTCGAAAGAACCAGTCCATATCCTCATTGTCGTGCAGCGTTTCATCCAAAAGTCCAACCTTATCGAAGACGGACCGACGATATATGGCGCTGCCCAGGTTTATGAACTTGTAAGGTTCCGAGGTCTCTTCAAAGATGAGCTCACCGGGCGTCGCTGAAGTGTCAAGCGCCATATTCGTGATCAGACCTTGAACGATCTCAGCGGAGGGATTTGCCGCCAAAAAGTTCGTTTGGTGTTTCAATTTATTGACCAGCCAAAGGTCATCGACGTCCAGGAAAGCAATGACATCGCCTTGAGCCTTCTTTATCCCAAGATTGCGTGCCGCGGCAGGACCTCGATTAGGCTGGTAGTAGTAACGCACGTAGTGCTTGAAAGTCGACGCAATCAGTGCTGTTCTGTCAGTGGACCCATCATCGATGATGAGGATTTCCAAGGGATCGTAGTTCTGCCTCAGCACGTTTTGAACGGCCCCAGCCAGGAATCTTTCCCCATTGTAGACTGGGATGATCACGCTCACGAAAAAGTTGTCAGGCTGCATTTTTCAGGTCCTAGATTTATAAGACTCCGAGCTTAGCAGATTTATGATCACCTCAGGGATTTTTGAGATTTCGGTCCCTACTTCAAAAGTGAAGCAAGGTACCTGCTTCACCAGCGCTGACATCAATCGGAAGGCTTCCTGACCTGTTCCCGAGAGCTGCAGTATTGTGCTTGGTGCAAGTGTTCGCAACGCTTCCATAGGTTTTGCCGGATGCAGTTTTGTTTCCGACTTACCACTGATCCGGGGCAAGAGGATCGCTCTGAGAGGAAACTCGGAAACGATCTTTTCCGGGCGGTATTTATGGAGAAAAAGCATCGCCTTTTCCTCATCGAGACGGTCCAGGTTGCAGATCATTGAAGCTAGAAGGGGGAACCTTCGAATGTCTTCTATGCCCTTCAACTTTGCCGTGTTGTAAAGGCTGTATACACGGGGGAAAGGATCGATCGCCACCAGACTGTAATCATCGCCCGCGAATTTCAGATCGGAGTCAATGCAAGCCATGGATATAGTGGACTTACCGCATCCTCCTTTTCCGGCCAACAGTAGCCCTCCGGCTTCAGTTCCGACTGCGGCGGCGTGAACATATTGATGACCATGATTGATTGCCCACCAGTTTAGGATGGTCTGCAGGGGGTACCCGCGTTCGTAGTAAGGAATTTTAGAGGCATCCATAACCCAATAGAGCGCCAGGTCTTGCTGCAAGTCCAGAAGGCTCAGGATATCGGGCCCCAGATGGAAAGCCGACCGGATGCGATGGTCGTTATAGCCTTTGATTTCCCTTCGAGTATCCAGGAGTTCCCACCACCTCAAGCGCAGAAAATGAATCAAGCTGGAGACTAGCAGAGGCATTTCGGTATTGGTCGATGCCGTGTCCCAGAGACAGACAGTCAACGCCGGCTTCAAGACGGGTTCGGTTTCCAGGTGTGCAAGTGCGGGAGACAATTGGGGAACCAGCCCCGTGCCGGCGAAGTGCAGGCATATGGTGCGATCCGCTATCTTATAAAAGCAGTCAACGGTACCCTTCACTGCCTTCGCAGCTCTGGTGAAGCCTTCATAAACCGCCCGGAAAAAGGCGATCCGGTCGGTATTCTTCACATCTTCATCCACGTGGGATATGCCTGGACTCATGGAAAACCTCTGTTAACCAATTTCATTGTGTCCTCATGACTCTGCCACTTCAGCAACTTGTTGAAAAATACTTCATTCCACTCTGATGCGAAGTCTCTTTTAACACCTTCTTGGCGATAGATCTCTTGAACCAATGAAATCAGTCTAAGCCTATGATCCCGCATCTTTTCCAGGGTTTTATGACGAATCCTTTGTGCGGGAATCCTTTTCTCTATCAATTCTTTTACGCCTCTTCTGACAGCCTCTTCCTCATCCTCGACAATAAGAACGTACTCACGGTCGAAAAATACATCCCGTCCTCCGAGACTCCGCGTTGATACCACCGGCAGCCCGCTAAGCAGATACTGCACGCTAGAGTACATGGATCCCTCTACGCGGGACAAACACAATCCAACTTTGCAGGCATTCAAACATTGATTCACCTCAGATGGTGTAAGATGTGTATAATATAAAGTATCGGAATGATTGAAGAAGCGAGCATGAGTAAATTCTTGCCTCATTTGGTTGACATAATCAATGTCATCGATATAGGGAATAAAATCATAGATTAAAGCCAGGCTTTCAATATTCTTGGCTAGAAAATGACGTTTGTAACTCTTAAGCCTTGCATCATATATGGCATCATAGATCTTAGCTACGGATGGAACTGGCTTGAAGATATTCTCATCAACCATAGCATTTGGGTTGCAAAAAACAGAATGCAGTCCTTTTTCTTTGAATGCCTGAGTTTGTCTAATGGTGTTACATAAATGAATGAAACTGTGGTTTGAATATTTTCGATTATGACGTTTTTCGAATTCTTTTACCATCTCAATACGCTGAAGATCCTCGATATACCAGTACCACAAATATAGGAAATATGTCTTTTTATTCCGCAGGGAGTCAAACAGCATATCTAACGAATACAGAAATATAAACTCTTCATCCATCCAATGAGCAACATAGAATATTGGGGGGTTAAGGGACAAAATTCCGTATAACGCCGAGTTCAGGTCCTGGCATCTGTATTTTTTGGGGCGGAACAAAATATATTTCTTTTTACAAAAATCCATTAACGCTGGAAGCACGTAGCAGGCTGCCTTTATTCACTAGATTTGTCAGGTTGATCTCTGTCGCGATTCGTAGTTCCATTTCCTGTGCGACGCCGCTCAAGCGAAGCCTTTAAAATCCGGACATATTCGACAATATCTGCTCGGTACACAATCCCTTTATTCCTTTCATGCAAGCGCCGGAGCGCTACAACGTCAGGAAGCATAGTTATGTTAAGCTGCCTCTCGACGGCTCGCACATACCAGTTAGCCCATTCTCCAATTCGCCACTCGGTTTCGAATAGGCCTACACGAAAGAAAGCATCCCGTTTGATCAACATTGCCGAAGGGGAATATCCGGGCTGAGGCTCATCATTACAGTGAATCTTCCGCTTCATCCATTCTTCCAGATCGGGGCTGTGGAACTGTTTGACATGCCCGAACACGATATCCTGTTCCGGAAACGAAGTGAAGACCTGCATCTGACGATACAACTTATCCGCTAACCAAAGGTCATCCTGATCGAGAAAAGCAAGGAAGCTGCCTCTGGCCAGATTTATGCCATAATTGCGGGCTGTGGCCGTGCCCTGATTAGTCTGATGGAAGTATTTGACGAACTCGCCATAATGGCAGGCGACCTCTTGGCTGTTATCTGGGGACCCATCATCGACAACGATGATTTCGATAGGGCGAAGGGTTTGAGCAATCACACTCTCTATGGCTTCACCCAAGTATCGTTCGCCGTTGAAGACAGGAATGATGACACTGACGGTGCAAAAATTCATCTGCCAAAGGCCTATGCTTGATTGTCGCTGTCTTTGCTCCGGGTATCGTTGCTGCCCAACAGAGCAGAAAAGTTTGTGAGATTTGTGAGAGATGTGGCCATACCATTGTTCTGGGAGCGGCGACGATCCAAGGATTTCTTTAAGACCCTGGGCAATTGGTATCCCTGAGCGTCTTCCCCCATAGTCATATTTTTCCCATGCCGCCGATACAGAAGCGTAACTCGAGGGATCGAAATGATGGAAGTATTCTGCTCCCTGGCCCTGAAAAACCAATCGTGGTCCTCGCTGTAACGCAAATCTTCATCGAAAAAGCCGACTTTATCAAAAACGGCTTTTCTAAAAAGTGCACTACCCAGGTGTATGCCAAAAAGAGATCCATCGGAATCGGCCGCCACGATTGGTGGTGTTCCTGAATAATCGATACGCTTAATGCGCCCCAGAACGATTTCGACAGCAGGGTTAGCAAACAAGAGCTCAACCTGAGCATGCAGTTTTCCAGGGGGCCACAGATCGTCGGCATCCAAAAAAGCGATGAGTCCTCCATGCGACACCGCGAGGCCTGCGTTGCGAGCGGCGGATGGTCCTCTGTTTTGCTGAAAGATCCAATGTATGTCCTGGCCCATAGTTGCAGCAAGGCTGGCGGTTCCATCAGTTGAGCCATCATCAATAATGACTATTTCGAGCGGGCAATAATTCTGCTTACGAATACTGGCCAAAGCATCTTCGAGAAAGTCTACACCATTGTATACGGGGACAATTACACTGATGAGAGGGTTAGAGGAGTTCACTGCCTACTCCTGACTCGTATGACTCACACGCATAGAACCCATTGTCCAATGACCCACTACTAAAAACGGAGAGCACACCCTCGCTTTTTTCTTTGGAGCAGAAGAGAAAACTGAGCATAACATGGGCGTCACGTCTAAATGACAACTCACTTAAGATCGATACTTAAGCTTTTTCCAGGGACTTATTGGGCCAACCTGTTTCATCAACATCATGGATTGGATCCAGCAGGAGCAACTCCTCCATGTCGGTATACTTATGCAATACTGGTTCTTCGAATTGAGTTTCTTGTCCAGAAGTTCCAGGTTGGAGATTGAAACCTGATGAATCATTGTCTTCTTTGGGCACGATAAGATGTTCTTCCTGCATTTCCTCAATCAGCCGTTTAGTGCTTGATTCTATGGCGTCACGACTCCCTTGATAGAGATTTGAAAGTCTGTCGATAATTTGATCCAGACTCGCCCCATTTTCAATAAGATACCAGATATCAGCACCAACTTTATCTATACTGTAGTACTTACCATTAGCCATATTAACGATCACCGCTTCGCCGTCAATAATCTCGCAAACCACACTCGGCGTATTAATCTTTAAGAACGTTCGGGAATTCATTGAGTCTCCTTTGACCGTCGTATTCTATTTACTCACTCCTGTGACTTTAGCTGGTTTAGTACGCTCTCGATCCTAGTTTCGGCCAAAATTGTAGGGAACTTTAGTATTTTTTATGCTAATGACACTTCCAAGACTCACGATTCGCTCATTTTTTACCCAGATTTGAAAAATGCCCTGCCAAGCCCGAATAGACGCTCGGATCGAAGCCGAGAAGAAATGCTTGAACGCATTGATCATGCCTTCAACCTGGTCTTTGGAATACTTGTGAGCCGGCCCGAAGTTCACGATGATTCTTTGTCTGATCTTCCCCCCTCGGGTTCGAACACTTTCGACTAGGTGAAGCGACTGATAAGCCTTATCGCCACGTTTTCGGGAGGTTGTTCTGATCTACACCTCGTCAGGGTACACGAGTGGCCAATTTTGTCAATAAAAATTGGGGTTCATGCTAAAGCAAGCTAATTGCTGTGCGTACACCACAGGATTTTGCAATTTTAACGGCAAACCCTTGATTTCATAGGGGTCGGCTTTTTGGTTTTCGGCTGGAACTGATAATCTCCGGACCTGGGTTTTTGCGGGGTAGGCAAACACAGTTATAAAAGGGCCACAATTCTAGTGACTTACACGGGGAGGTCAATTTTGTCGTGTGCCTACGTCTCCAAGGGTGCCGATTTGATTTCTAAGACCGCTTTAGGCATTGGAATCTTTAGAGATCTTAGAATGGAGACGAGCTCCTGGGTCGGTTCGTTGCGCTGAAAAAATAGATTTTTTTCGGTCTGAAACTCGGTTGCCTGGAGCGTAGAAAGCGTCCTTTGGATATGCGACCAGGGTCGTTTGCACTCCACCTCGGCGACCCTTTCGATCAGAAGCGAGAAAACGCAAAGCTTAACGTGTGATTCGATGCGTTTGGGCAGCCAGTGATACATCGGCTCCATCTTGATGCTAGTGCTCTTTAGGGTTTTGAAGGCACGCTTGATTACAAGAAGCCCCTTATAACCCGCAACTGCATCCTCGATCGTGATGGTATCGTCGTTGGTCTGGAGCACCCATTTACCCTCGTGCTTTGAGGCCTGCTGGATGGCCCCCCGGTCGATTCGGATTCGATTCTGCTTATCGATGGTCAGGTAGCGTTTGTACCTGCCCGACGCTAGAAGATCGATGGCCCATCTGGCTGTTGCTTGCTGATCCGGGTGAGTTTTGAGCTCTTCTTCCAGTTCTTTGACAAACTTGTTCACGATGCTTCCGCTCTCTTTCGGCCTCGTGGGGTTTTGCGGCAGAGGATATATCGGCGCTGGAGAACTCCATCTCCTACGATCACTTCCTTGGCCTGGAGATTTTCGGCAACCGTCCTAAACCGGCCCGGCCTAGTAAGGACATCTTCCTTGACCTCTGAAACGCTTCCCATGCGGGTGGCCAGAAGGTACTTCCCGCAGGCTCTGGCCAACTCATCCCGGTTTATGCTGGAATTCATTCCGGAGTCGGCAACAAAGAACGCCCGACCAAGC
Source organism: Syntrophobacteraceae bacterium (assembly GCA_049520315.1). Taxonomy (GTDB): domain Bacteria; phylum Desulfobacterota; class Syntrophobacteria; order Syntrophobacterales; family Syntrophobacteraceae; genus SbD1. Next base: position 2,727 of record JBEKPW010000119.1, on the reverse strand, counting down.
TTCCATCCTCGAGGGTCTGTCTTTGCCACATCCAGATCATACATGCACAAGATCGCGGCAGGCTGCGGGTTCAATCTTTGGCAAGAAGGGTTGACTTTCGCTGAGCCTGAGCTGGCAGCTGTTTCAAAGACCTATTACGTACAGCGGCAGAGTAATATGAACTTTCGTTTTGCTCTTCTGCCTGACTCCTCTCTCATCCCAACATCTTGCTGCATAAGATGGACTATCGGTTAGATCCTCAGACGAGTGAATGGTGGGCTGGCCGATGCAAATTGGTCTTCGGGCGTGTTCTCACGCTTGCAGAGATGGCGGTATGTCATCAAACTGCTTAAGTTAGTGCGATCGACATTTTTTCTGCTGGGTTTTGATTGGAATATCGCATGATCTATGGATATTCGGCATTCCAAGAGCTTTTTCGGATGGAATCCGACCTGCAAATGCGGGTCGGCTCCAGTTGGGGGTCAAGTTGACGCATTATTTAGTTTCCGTCCGGAAAGGGTCCTTTTCCGCCCTTGCTGTGTCAATCTTCGGGGTTTCTTGTGCGGCGTACATAGGTACGCCTCCGCGCAACCCCTCCCTTCGGCAGGCTCAGGGCAAGCTCTTTCCTTGCACCTTTCGGTGCGGCGCTGGGCAATCCGGAAATGGCGTGGCGTCAAACTGTACGCGCCAGGACGAAAAATGCCTCCTTTCCGAATCGAAAACTGCCAGTGACTCATAAGGTGAAATTCTCCTACGTTGATAAGGTGAAATTCTCCTACGTTTATCCGGGTTTCCGGATGGACACTATTTAGGTTTGAAGGCCCTGTGGGAGATTGCTCGCTCAACAGGTGAGGGGGATTTGCAATGAGATAATCTCTGCACAGGGAAATTGCCAACATGAAAAACATCTTAAGATGCACCACATTCCTGCACCTAAACCGTAAAGACCTGGGTTGGCAGACAGCCCAAAGCCAGTTATAGTTCACAAAACAGAGTCAGTATTTGATGGAGAGAAGAAATGAAAAAGTCGGGATGGATTAGAGTTTTTCTAATTGTTGCCTGTACGTCCATTTTTTTGCAGTCCAGCGGTGCTTTTTGTGCCGACCTTGGTGAAAAAGAGTCGCCTGTGAAGATCGCCCTCTCCCCCCCTGATTCTGCGCAGACGCAGACATATCTTGGTCTGGACGCGATGAAGACGTTTAAAGTCAGTGACATAAAGGCGAAGATCGTCGTTATCGAGTTCATGAGTGCGCGCTGCCCGCACTGCCAGGCCAACGCCCCCATAATGAATGACATCTACAAAACGATCCAGGCAGACCCGGGCTTGGCCGACGTAAAGGTTATCGCAATAGCAATCGCTGATGACAAAACCAGTGTGGAGACATTCAAGAAACAGTTCAAGACGCCCTTTCCGATTCTGCTCGACGAAAACCATGAGATTGCCCGCTCCAAGAGTATTGAAGCCACTCCAACCACTATGGTCGTTTCGACTGAGGACGCCAAAGTGCTCTCCACCCACGCCGGAGAAATCCCGGACGCCGACTCGTTTGTAAAGCAGGTGAAATTTGTGAGGCAGTTGGAAGCTATGGACAAAGAAAACCAACAGTAAGACAACAGTGGCAATGAGCTGTATGGAATTCGAAAGTTTAAGGATTTTGCTGAAGGACTCCGTTCTTCGGGATTTGCCCCCTGAAGAGCTCGACGAGCTTGCCCGAACAGTTAAGACCAGGGTTGCGGGGCCTGACGAGGTCATTTTCAAAGAAGGGGACGCGCCAGATGGTTTCTATATTATTAGTTCCGGTCGAGTTAGGATTTTCGTCACGCACGAGGACAGGATCGAGAGGGAGTTCCATGTGTGCGGACCGGGCGAGCACTTCGGCCACTTGGCTCTTTTGACGGGCGAGACTCGTACCTCTAGTGTAATAAGTGTTGACGAAGCCCACCTCATTGTGTTCACCAAGGAGCAATTTGACCGCCTCCTGCGCGATCACCCTGATCTTTCCAGGAATTTCGTGCGGGAGGTGCGCCGCTGGCTCTTGAGAGACCAGAAAATCATCAAGCAAGGGGCCGATGCGATAATCAGGTCCTCCCGGGTCGCATGGTACGACTTTGTCCTTGTCATGGGGATAAGTGTTCTTCTGGCGATAACTTTTAACTTCTCAAATCCTTACGGGATCCCTTTAGTCCCCGCGCGTCTCGACCCGGCGCCTTCGATCAGCGCACTTGCAGCAATGGAGGAGTACAGGCAAGGACAAACTTTGATTGTCGATGCTATGCCCGGCAATTTCTACCAGCAACGGCACATAAAGGGCGCAGTCAATATGACGATGGCCCTTTTCGATTTCGTCTATCTGATGTGTTTCTCCGAGGAAGACAAAGACAAAAAGATAGTGGTTTACGGGAATACCATAAGCAGGCCTTATGACCTTGAAGTTGCGGACAAATTGCTGCTACGGGGGTATAGGAATGTTAAGGTTCTGGATGGCGGTTTGCAGGCCTGGGAGGCTAATGGCTATCCGGTCGAAAAAGAGGCATCGGAATGATCCAGTCTTTTGTGAAACGTGTGTTAACAAGTGAGTATCTCTCTTTTGCGCTCAGGATTTACCTGGGCTATTTCTTTATATACGCGAGTTTGAGCAAAATTCCATATCCCGCTCAATTTGCGGAAGCAATAGCTAATTACCGGCTGATTCCCTATATGTTCCTAAACCTGGGAGCCATCATACTGCCGTGGATTGAACTCGTCAC
>JBEKPW010000118.1:0-18930 GCA_049520315.1 Syntrophobacteraceae bacterium | reverse complement strand
ACATGCTTCCGAACGATTAGCGCGAACGCAAGCGAAGTGAGCGTTCAGCGTTTCACATGCTTACTCAGCGGTAACCGCGGACCCGAAACGAAGTGAGGGTGCGGCCTCACAAAAGATCGGCCACGAACTGGGCACTCACAAAAGATCGTGCCCGGACTTGAAGCACTAACCAACGGCTGGAGTATTAAGCCCGGACCTGAACGAAGTGAGGGTCCAGCGTTTAACGCGCTTCCTCGATGTTACCCGCGAACCCGAAACCTGGTGAGGGTTCACCAAGAGGACTTATTTTTCACTATTCACCATTCACTATTCACTGCCCACTGTTCACACATCGCGGAGCGATGCCAGCCATTTTCAGGCGTTTCTCCCACCAGAGGACGATTTTTTTCAGCACCCGTTAGGGATAAATTAACACGCGCTCCACGTTGCCGGATTGTAGGCATCCAACAATTACTTGTCCAGTATCGTGTTTGAAACTTCCCGTAAACGTGTGGGGCTAAAAGAGGGGATGGGGGGATTGCCCTCGGAGGGGCACAACCTGCTGTGGGCTAAACCGAACTTAAACTCGCTACTGCCCTAACTTCAAAGACCCTCGAGTCTGTTGCCCCAGGGCTGACTCGATACGTTCGCTCACCTGACCGACCTCTTCGGTGGTTGCCTGGGGACCCAAGTAAATGTTTTCACAATCCAGGGCGTCAATCAGCCCTTCCCTATACATTGCAAACCAGAACGGCATTGTCGGGTGAAACCCGATTGCAGGGTCCGGCGAATCAGGAAATTCAATATATATCGCTCCCTTGAATATCTCCCTAAGCCACCTTAGAGCTTCCCTTCCCGTACCGGCGCGCTCCTTGCCCGACACCTCCAGGTGATAGAGAGTGATTTCCTTGCTCCCATCCTCAGTCAGACACAGGCTCAACTCTCCCTTGAATCTCCCCGGAACCTCAAACCGCAAAACTTCCATCTGCCCGAAGCCCTTCAGGACAGTGAGTAATTCCGGAATAGAGAGGCTACTGTAGTATGCCTCCCATTTGGCGCCTTTCCATTCCACACTTGCCATCTGAGCGATCTCCTGAGAGGCTGGTCGAAAATTTCCCCGGGACAGCTTTAAATGCAGGGCAGCTGATCTTGCGTTGGGCGGTCGATACCGCACGGCGCACCAACGGCTCCCATGCGGGATTGAAATGGCAGGAATCGCTCTGTTCGTTCTGCACAACCACACAAGAACTAAGCGGGGGGTCTTGCTTTAAGCAGTCCATGCTTTCGAAAAGCAAGATTCAGAGACGCTTGCCTTTCTGAAGTACAACCGGATGAATCCCCAGGTTCTGAATCTCAGGGTAAAGCTCATAGAGGCTCGACTTGATTTCGTCAATTCGCATCATGGAGGTTCCAATCGAATATGAGGTCGAGAAACAGCTTCAGAGATCGATGGCGCCGGGTTTTTCCGGCGCCGCACAAGAGCCGGCGGTCAATTCTTTAGTGACGTATCTGTCGTAAAGCTTCAAAAAGAGCAATTCCCACAGTAGTTGCAAGGTTCAGACTACGAACCCTGGCCCTGTCAATTGGCACTCTTACCACATCTCCAGGGTAGAATGCAAGCAATTCTTCAGGCAGGCCAGTCGTCTCAGGTCCGAAAACCAGGCAATCTCCGGTCCGGAAAGAAAAATCATAATAAAGTATGGAGGCGTGGGCCGAGAAGTAAACCAGGCGCGAATGCCGAATATCCTCATGAGCCGCGTGGAAATCTGAATAGAGTTTCATACGCACATAAGGCCAGTAATCTAGGCCCGCCCGTTTGAGCTGCTTGTCCGTAATCCGAAAACCAAGCGGCCCGACCAGGTACAAGGGCGTGTGGGTGGCTGCGCAGGTCCGCGCAATATTTCCGGTGTTCTGCGGTATTTCCGGCTGGTAAAGAAGGACGCCGACCTTTTCATACGAACGCGAAATATCGCGGCCGACTTTATCATCGGAATTCCAGTGCGTATCCAAGGCCTCGGAAATCAATCGCCGTTCCGGGTGCGAACTGCCCGCACGAAGAAGTTGGCGTAATTTTCCTCTACCAGATACATGTCGCCGTAATAAAAATCGGCGTAACAGGCCTGATGTCCATGGCCTTCGGACTGTGTCGAAGACCAGCAATTACGCTGTTTTTCAAATACCGGATCGATGTAGAGGCCGCTGATTCGGTTCTCCTCGGGAAGAATAAGGCTGGCCAATTCATCTTTGGAGGGATAGCGCCAATCGTCGTATCCCGCAAAACTCTCAGCGTTGAGCTTTTCGACATATCCAAAACCATCTTGCCAGACGATCCTGTCGGTGGACGCGCCTTGCTGCCACATAAGACCGGTTTGTCTGTCCAAGATGACTTTTCCTTTTTCGAGAATAAATCTTTCTTCCATGATAACCTCCCGGCATGCATCGATTTTGCTCTGAAATGAAACGGCCCAGGGCAGCGATTAAACCGAAAAAGTATATACACAATTAAGAAAAAAAACAAAAGATAGAAAGACAGTGTGTTTCCATTTGGTTTCCATCCGAAACACCGGATAAAGACTAGCTCTATCGGAGTATGTCGTCAAGTCCGGGCTGTTTATTGCCGTTTAACCGCTCTAAAACCTGAGGGTCTGCAACCTTGCAGATGAACGCGCTCGATTCGCGCTGAAGCAGAAATAGATTCATTGTTGTCCTCAACCAAACATAAAAACTTTAACTCTTTCGTCCTACCTGCCGTTAATTTGTTTAGCGGCCAGGTAAGCCGCTGCTCGGTTCGTGTTATTGACGTGCAGATATCCGCGGTTTCGCATAAACTAAGTTAAGATGAAATATGCGATAGCTCAGAAGACAGATTCTTATTGTTGGTTACATGCACATGCGTTCGTGTTATAAGTTGCGTGCAGATAGAACAAGCTCGCGAGCGAATTTCGATTTTCGTGAAGGATGGGGGAGATGTCTATCATTCCGTTAGATGAGAAAGAAGTCCGCTACCAGGTTTCACAAATCACAGAGCTTCCCCCTTTGCCTGAGTCTCTGAAACGGCTGATTGAAATAATTCACTCCGAGATCGACACCCCGGGAGAGCTCGAAAGCATTATCTTCTACGATCCCTCGCTGGTGGCCAAGGTTATCATGATTGCCAATTCGACCTATTATGGATACCGCCGTAAGGTGAACGCGATTTCAAAAGCAATAACGGTTATAGGGGCTGACCAGGTAAAATCGATCTGTATTTGCACCCTGCTCATGAGTCTGCTTTCCAATGGGCATGTAGTTAGTGCGGCTCACCGAGAAAAGCTTTGGAAACACGCGTTCGCTTGTTCTAGAATTGCTGCCGAGATGACCAGGAAACGCCCATGGATGAGTGGGGCAGAAGCGGCCGTGCTTGGCATTGTTCACGATCTTGGCTGGATCGTGATGGCAACGCACTTCAACGAGCAGTTCGTGGCTATTTTTGAAAGCGCAGCAAGAAGGGGTATTCCCCCCTGGTACGTCGAAACGCAGTATGGCCTCGAACACAGCCTGGTTGGCAAGTACCTTGCGTCCCGATGGGCTTTCCCGGAAGAATTTGAGGCAGTTATTGAATTCCATCACTCTCCTGAAAGGAGCAAGCGCTTCAAGACGGAGGTCCGGTTGATGCACCTGGTCAATGTTCTCAGTCATTTGCGCGAGTATCCCGAACTGGTCAACGAAGAGAGCACTCTCTCCCAATGCCGGGAGCTCTATATTTGCGAGGAGGAGTGGGAGGAATATCAGGAGAGCGTTGAAAGGATCTGGCCTGAGGTTGACCAGTTATGGAACCTGCTCGGCCAGAGTCCGGTGTAGTCTCGATGAGTGCGGGATGACAATGAGTTTGTTGAGCGAGAAGGGCAAATCGTCAAGATGAATAAAGAGGGAAGAGGATGGACCACCTGGTTAATGAAATGATGCAAATGGGCCTCCTTGGCGCACAGAGGCGGGGCAATGAAATGAGCCAGTTTCTGGCTGTGATCCAACGCTTTGCGGAGGCAGTGTCCCTGGACCAGGGAACAACCACGGCATGCCAGCATTTCGTCAGGATCATAATAGAGGAAAGTGGATTCGAGAACTGTTCGATCCTTTTCTGGAACCAGCATACCAGTAAGCTTTCGCTGGTCGCCGCATACGGTCTGGATGATCAGCTCGAGGTGGCTTCCCGCCGCTACAGGCAAAATCTGCGCTTTGGATCGGGGCAGAACGTTTCAGGCCAGGTTTTTTCGTCGGGGAAGCCCGTTTTCATTGAAAATACCGCCGAGCACCCAATCCCGGAGCTTAAAGACGCCGTTGTGACGCCGGTTTCGCTTGCCTGTATTCCGATCCTCCATTTGGGCGTGCTTAACCTTAGCTCGTACCATCCGAAGGAATTTACTCCGCAGCTCAGTCGAAACTGGGAGATAATCGGCAATATTATCGGTCACCTGATAGTTGGGCTGCAATGCGCTCGAGAGGCCGGCCAGCATGTTGTGGCCGACCAGGCCGGATCCGAAGCCGCTGTTTCAGTTATGCGGAATTTTCGGACCAGCCAAATTTCCGACTTGGTCCTGGATTTCATGCCCCAAGGCATTTGCATTCTCGACACGGAAGGTAGAATCGTCCGCATCAACCGGAGTCTCCAAAAAATACAGGGCGAAAAACTTTCCGAAATTACGGGCCGATCGCCCGCTGTGCTTTTCCAAGATCCGGCGAATTTCGAAAAGCTCCTCGCAAGAGCATCGGAATCCGATGCAGGGCAGGTGGAAAAAACAGATGTGAGCCTGATGAACTCAACCGGTGAGAGTTATCTGGCCGATATCAATCTCGTTCGGCTGGTCGAAGAGGGCAGGGCGGTTGGCTACCTTCTGGTAATTGAGGACATAACGAGGAAAAAAGCATTCTCAGACAAAATCATCCAGTCCGAGAAGCTTGCGGCTCTTGGTACTATGGCTGGAGGCGTTTCACATGATTTCAACAATCTTCTGATGGCGATTCTGGGACACATTCAGCTCATTCTGCCTCGGATCGAAGACGAGGATATACAGCGCAGGCTTCAGAACATGGAAAAGGCGGTATATGACGGCTCAAATACCGTCCGGCGGCTTCAGAGGTTCACCGAGCGGGAACGCGACCCCAAAGCGGCCGCACCTACCGTTGACATCCAGGAAGCGGTCAATGACGTTATCGAACTTACCAGGCCGCGCTGGAAAAATCTCATGGAAAGATCCGGCCGCACGATAGAAATACAAACGAATCTCACGCCGAACTGCTTTGCCGCCATCAATGCATCCGACCTGAAGGAAATCCTGACCAATCTTCTTCTCAATGCTATCGACGCAATGCCCCAGGGGGGTATCGTTACCTTCCGCTCTCACTGCGAGGGCGAACAGGTTTTTCTCGAGGTGGGCGATACCGGTATCGGCATGAGTAAGGACGTGGCGGAAAGAATATTCGACCCTTTTTTTACTACGAAGGGAATCGGAAACTCAGGCCTTGGGTTGAGCGTCTCATGGAGCCTGATCAGCCGCTACGGAGGCGACATCCAGGTAAAGAGCAAGCCGGGCAAAGGCACTACCTTCATAATCAGGCTTGCCAGGGCCGAAGCAACAATAGCACAGCTTGTTTCGAAAACCGGCGAAGGGTCTAGTTCCTATCGCCTGCTGCTGGTCGAAGACGACCCGGAGATCCTGAACCTGCTCCGAGATATGCTCCGGCTCAAAGGGCACCGGGTTATGGCGATGAGCGACGGAGAAAAGGCACTGGAGTTGATAGATTCGAGCCATTTCGATCTGGTTTTGACCGACCTCGGAATGCCGGTGATAAGCGGTTGGGAAATAGCCAAGCGCGCCAAGGCAAAAAATCCCAAAATGCCGGTAGTAATGATAACCGGGTGGGGCGCGCAATATGAAGACGCAGAACTTGCCAGCCGGGGCGTGGATCTGATACTGGCAAAACCCCTGAGTTGGGACAAGCTGTTGAGTTCGATTGAAAAGCTGCTCTAGCTGGCGTACCTGCCGTAAATACCCATTTGTCAAAAGCTTTGCCCTAAGTGCCGCGTTGGGCAAAGCCGCGGTTTCTACTGCTCAAAAAAACCGGTGATCGAAGTCTCGCCAAGAATCTTGCCTCTTATTGCGTTCTGAAAGTCGGCAAGGGTTGCATCGGGTTTAAGGCCCAGCCTGCTATCTTTCAGGGCGTAGAGAGTCACAACATATGCGTGAGGGCCCGTGCCTTTCGGAGGCTGTGGTCCACCATATCCGGCGCTGCCGAATGAATTGCTTAACTCGATGGCGCCGGGCGGCAAGTTCTTTTCGGAGGCTCCCTCGGGAAAAGAGGATACATCCGGTGGAATGTCTATCACCATCCAGTGTACCCACTTTCTAGCAACAGGGTGCTGATCCACGATAGCCAGGGCAAATGATTTCGTGCCGTCGGGCGTACCGGTCCATTGCAACGAAATGGAAACATTGTGGCCTCCGGCAGCAGGGCGGGCAAAGCGGGTGGGGATGGCCCCTCCGTCCTTGAAGGCGGGGGATAGAAGTTGCAATGAGGCCGCCACCTGCGAAGGGGCGACTAGCTGCACGGCGGCGAGGGTAACAATAAAAATAGCAATTATTTTAATCACTTGTGCCTCCTGAGTTTGAGTTTATACAGTTCATATAAGGACCAGGAAGGCGAGTTGAAAGTCACCCGGATTTCCGCTTTCAGGCAGACCCGCAAATACCTCCGTATACGCAATTCTCGTCGCAGGCCCGGCCTTCCTTGAGCCAGAGTGGTGACACATCCCCGGCAAAGATGGAATTCAACGCGGCGCCGACACATTTTTCCCAGTCTTTGAGAAAAGGGCCGTGTTGCTCGGCGGGATCGAACATGACCTGATGTTTCATGTTTCCAGCCGATCTGAGCTCGATGAAGCCCGCCCCGCAGTTATCATCGGCTTTTGGCGCGCCGGTGACTTTTCCCCTTGATAGCGCGAGCATATATGCCGGGAGCTGGGGTTCATTATTCTTGTCGATTACCTCGGTTCTGCGGGGAAGCCTGCCGGTCTTGTAATCCCAGCAGATAATACCCCGTTCAGGGTGTGAATCGATCCTGTCGAGCCGCCCCTTGAGGCGGACCTGGCAGCCATATATTTCCAGGTCTTCGAATGGCCGTTCAACCGCCATCCATGACCAGCCGTCCAGGATTCTCTCCCGCTCGGCATCCAGCCACTTTAGAAATAGACCGGGGTGACCGGGCTTTCCTATGAGCCGATCGATCTCGACCTGCCAGACGGCCTGAGACAGGCGAGGCCCGATGACATCGGTTATGGTTTTTTTCAAAAGATCTGACAAGCCTTCGAATTCCAGGTTTGCTTCGCAGAGTTTTTCTTTTGCGCGCAAAACGAAAGAAGCCAGAATCGAATGGACGTTCCGACCCCGTTGCAGTGCCGGGATCCCCGGCTCGAATTCGTCAAGCTCTTCGAGGCCAAGTACATAGCGGAAAAAATACCGGGCAGGGCAGAGCAGCGCTGATTGCAGTTCGCTGACTGAAATCTGGGTGACTATCGGGAGTGGTTGTATTTGGAACCGGGACCGATCCGGTTGGCAAAAAGCCTCCGCGCTTTCGATCGGAGCCGGAAACATGATTTTCGAAATACTCTGCCGCACCCAACGCGCCCTCTGCATAGCCTGAAGGCTATGCTTCCAAGGTATTACGGCGTCGATTTTTTTCTCGCCATCTTCTGTCCAGAAAGACGACGGGATGCAGATTTGACCATCTCTTGCAATTGCGGGACGGCTGAGGACGATTTGAGGAGCGGCAGCGAGAAAATTCGCATAAAGGTGGCGCGCAAATGCGAACTGGCTCTCGATGGTCCCGCCAAGCACCTTCGGGCGTTCCGAAGAGCTGAGCAGGGGGAGCGATCTCACGGGCTGCGGGAAAGATCCTGAAACCAGCCCGGGAATGAATATCTTTTTAAAAGAGAGCCCCCTGGCATCGAGCCTGCCAAGAATCTGGATTCCGGCGTCCTCGAACCCGCTCTTCTGGACCCGTGAGTAGCTTGCCGCCGCAGTCAAGAACTCAAAAAATTCGTGTGCGCTCAGGCTGGTATTCCCAAAGACCGTTGCGAACTCAGAGATTATTTGAACCAGGTTGTCCCACGTAATCCGGTCCAGTTCGTTGGCGAGCACCGGAAACTGGAGGGCCGCCCAGATGCGGCGCAAGGTCTCCGCCCACTTGAAAACCGTCTTCACGCCCTCCTCGAGAAACGGAGATATTGCGGCCCTGATCCCGCTGCACCCATCAGGAAAGATTTCTGCAGCCGAATCGCGAACGGCCTCGAGCAAAGGGTCGATTCCACTTTCGATGCCCTTTTCACGCCAAGTCCTGTCCCAGAGGCTCAAACGCCGGTTCCACCGTGAGAACGAACCATAGTATGGGGAGCGCAGAAACGTGAACAGGTCATTACGTTTTTCACCGCCCAGGGCGCACCGGATCGGCAGCACTGCTGCATTGTACAGGCCCTGGGCGCACAGGTTCAGGTCAGGACAAAGATTGTAGGCTGCCCGTTGTCCCCTGATGGGCTCTCCGAGTATATCCCGGAGCAGGTTCGAAATAGCCGGGCTGTAGAATTCGGAATCGCAAAGCACGACCGCAATTTCATGAGGGGCATGTTCTCTGACCGCTATCAGCAGGTTTTCCATAAGCCCGGTGATTTCCTGCTCGGGATCGGAGTAAACCAGACGACTCGGCTGGGCCTTACCGGCAGGCAGGGCGAAAAATACTGCGCCGACTTTCTGTTGCAGCTCTTCCAAAAGGTATTTTTCCCAATGGCCGGCAAATTCAAAGCCAACGAAGGCCATTCTACTCCAACTCGGTTCTCGTTTCATGCCCGCGAGGCGTTGGGCAATTTTTTTGGGCAGCCGTGCGGGGTGGAACAGCCCACTTCGCGCCAGCCTGTCGTCAAAGGAGCGCCAGATTTGGCGCCTCCATCCGATAAGCGGACTGACATCCTGTCCCCCTGCGGGATCCAGAGCAAATCTCAAGCATTGCTCGAAGCTCTCATCGAGCAGATGAATCAGCTCTATGTCAGGGGAGGATGGTTCAGGCGGGGGCGCCTCATGGGTGCAGTCTTTCAGGAATTGCCATCTTAAAAAAGAGGATGAGGCCGGCATCTCCTCCGGCCACAGCTCCATCCAAAAGTTCTCCATCCAGCGGTTCAGGGTGAAGATTTTCGGGGCATCCCATCCGGGTTTTCCCTCTTCGATTCGTCTCAATCGAAATTGCCGCTGTACCTGGTGGACAAACCTCTCGGTCTCGGCCAAAACCGTATAGCCGTTTTCAAGAAGCACGAGCAGCCTGTTCTGTAGGTCCTGATTGGTCATATATCAGTGATCAGTGACTAGTGAGCAGTGAACAGCATAAAACTTCCGTCAATTATTTAGCCGCAAAGCAGAAACTGGTTTTAAACGCAGTAAGAAGCTATATAATAGAACTTCGTCGTTCAAAAGTCGCTCTAAATCAGGTCCAAACCAGACCGGTGCGCAGGAAGCAAAAGTGAACTGCAAAAACGTTTTCTCCAATGTTTTGGAATGTATCGGCAATACTCCGCTCATCCGCATAAACCGGATGAACCCCAACCCGGCCGTCACGTTTTATATAAAGTTCGAGGCGAAAAACCCGGCGGGCTCGGTGAAGGACAGGGCGGCCCTATCAATGATCGAAGCGGCAGAGGGCCAGGGGCAGCTCGTTCCCGGAAAGATCATTGTCGAGGCAACAAGCGGCAATACCGGAATCGGGTTGGCGATGGTTGCGGCAGTGAAGGGCTATCGGGTCCTTTTCACCATGCCCGAGACCGCCAGCCTTGAGAGGCAGAAAATTCTCAAAGCGTACGGCGCCGAACTTCTGCTCACCCCCGGCTCACTGGGCACAGACGGGGCGATCGAAGAGGCCTACAATCTGGTGAGGGAAAACCCAGACCGGTATTTCATTACCGACCAGTTCAATAACCCCGCTAATCCTGACGCTCATTATCATGGAACCGGACCGGAGATTTACGAGCAAACTGAAGGCAAAGTAAGCACTGTCGTCGCTACACTCGGCACGACCGGGACAGCCATGGGCATTCTCAGGGCAATGAAGGAGAAAAATCCGGCCATCAGGGTTGTCGCCGTCGAGCCCCTGCCGGGGCACAAGGTCCAGGGACTCAAGAACATGAAAGAATCGTATGTTCCCGGGATTTTCGACCGGTATGCCCTGGACGAGATTATCCATGTGAAAGACGAGGATGCTTTCGAGGCCGCCCGAAGACTGGCCAGGGAAGAGGGGATATTTGCCGGTATGAGTTCCGGGGCTGCGATGGCAGCCGGAATGCAGATAGCTTCGAACATGGATGAGGGCGTGCTGGTTGCAATCCTGCCCGATGGTGGAGACCGCTATCTCAGTACAAACCTGTTTACAACGATGCTCGAGCCGGACTTCAGGTTCTATAATCTGCTGGAGCGGCGGAAGGTGGAATTCAAACCTGTAAAGGAAGCAAAAGCGCGCATCTGCGTGACCGGGCCTCCACTGGATCAATCGCTTTCGATTTCGGATGCGCGTCGATTCCTGGTTGCAGACCTTTTGTCCAGGTTTTTTCAGGCGAAAAATTTTTCGGTCGATGAGGTGGTTCTCATTCCGGATTTTGACAGCCGTACAATAAACAGCTCGATTGCCGCTGGAATGTGCCTCGGGCCCTACACGCAGCAGCGATTCGAATCCTTTCTCGGCGACCTGGATTCGCTTGGGATCAGCAGAGCCTACCGATATCCACGGACGACCGAACATCTCGACACAATAATAGAGTTCACCCGGGACCTGATATCCGCAGAGTTCGCCTACGACAAACTCCGTTCGGTCTATTTCGATCTGTCCAGGAGCAACAGCTACGGAAGACTCTCCGGGATCGACCCCAAAAAAGTCCGCGCGGGCAAAACCGTTGACCTCAGCGCATATGAGAAGCTCAACCCGAGTGATTTCGCTCTGCTCAAGAGGGCAACGCTCTCGGAACTCAAAATGGGCGCCTACGTCAAAACCGACTGGGGTAACGTCATTCCTACCTGGCACATATCGGCGGCTTCGGCGGCCATCCACGATCTTGGACCACAGATAGACATAGTGGTAAGCAGCATGGATTTTCTTTTCCCGCACCTGGAAAACGTGAGGGAAATCGGTGAAGCCCTTACAGGCAAGCCCTTCGCCAATATCTGGATGATCGCCGAACGTGTCTGGTCGGCCAGGAAAGGCAAGGGGACCGACCGGGTGGACGAAAATAAACCCGTGCGGGATCTGTTCGCAATGGGATTTTTGGCCCGCGAGGTCAGGTACTGGCTCCTTAGCACTCATTACCGAAAGCCTATCCAGGCCACCTCCGACAATATCTCCAACACCGTCAGGGGGTTGAGGCGCATTGACGAATTTATTGTAAAGGTCCGTGCCTCAGGAGGCGCGACGGGGGAAAACGGACAGCTCTCCGAGATGATCTGCACTCTCGATCAGGAATTTCTCGATTCGCTCGCTGACGACCTGAACCTTCCGCATGCTCTTGCCGCCATATTCCGCTTCATTCGTCAGGCAAACCCGATAATCGATCAAACCGGGGTGAGCAGCTCACAGAAACTGCAGATCCTGGAAATATTCCACAGAGCCGACTCTATACTTGGTTTTTTCGACCTGAGTTCGCGTCTGCTCAGCCCAACTGAGGAAAAACTGATCAGTGACCGCGAGATTGCGCGAAAAGAGAAAAACTGGGCCGACTCTGACAGAATCAGAAACGATCTGCTAAAGTGCGGCATCCGCGTTATCGACGCTCCTGCGGGGAGTAGATGGGAATATTGCAAGCCTGAAGACAACACACCGGCCGCAACGGACACACAACTAAAAACTTCAGTTTGACTGAAGCCGAGTTGAGTTCAAGATAATTGTTAATAACGGAAAGCGGGGAGCAAGAAGCAGGGAGCGGGAAGCGAAAAGATTTTGACAGTATTAACAGGAGAATAACAGGTTTGCTGGAAGGGAGAATATGTAACCGTCCCCCCATCCCCCGCGCTTTTGAAATGCATCCTCTAATAACTTTTTAAGGCAACTTCGTTTGAAGCCTCTTGAGCAGCGGCAGGAGCGCGCGGAATTGCTCTGTGCCCGCGCGGTTGAGCAATTCAAAAATTATCATCTCCGTGGAACTGAGCACAGCGCCGGCCCTGTCGAGGCGATGCATGCCGGTCTGCTTATCAGAGGATCTCCTCGATGTCACTGCGTCCCGAGCGATATGAACGCGGTACCCAAGACGCAATGCTCCAACGCCGGTGTGGAAAATACACACATGCCCTTCCAGACCCGCCAGCAGCATTGTTTTGCGGCCGGTTTCCAGAAGCGCCCGCGCGATCCCTTCGTTTTCGAAACAGTTGAATTCCAACTTGTCCAACATTTTGGGCACTGAAATCTTATCGCTCAGTTCAGGCAGAAACCCGCCCAGCTTGGCAGAATTGTGGACCGAGCACAGAACGGGAATCTCAAAAAGCTCGGCAGCCTCTATCAGGGCGCCGGCATTCAACACCGTGCGGTCCCGTTCCGCGCAAAGGTCCAGCATTGACTTCTGAATATCCACCAGCAATAGAATGCAGTCCCGGCGATCCAAAAACTCCTGATAACCGTTCATGTGCCCGCACCCCTTCCGCAGTTATTCAAATTATTTAGAAAACCTGCGCGCCAATTTTCTTATCAGCGTTCTTGAATCGAACACAAAGTAATATATCGCCAGTACGCTCTGGTGGAGAATGAAGATCATGAAGAAACTGACAATGGGCATCGTTACGAATATCGGGAGCTGAAGGAATTTATAAATGATCAGGTTCATCCCCTCCCAGTTCGTGAGATTATAAAAGAAAACCAGAAGCCTTGGCGGAACGGTTTTATAAGTATCGAGGTCCAGAAACTCTGCGAACCTCAACCAGTAATATGCCTCATAAGCAGCGATGATCACCGCCGGGTACAAACATAGCCATAAGCAAAGGATTCGAAACAGCTTTTTCCAGTAAATTACGAAGCTTCCATTATTCCCGATCAACTTGACTGACTGATCCATATTGATACCTCAAAGGTCTGCGCGGCTCACCCGTTCACAAGGATCTGCGACCGCGCGGGGGACCCCGGCCCGGCATTATTCGTCGCCCAGGTTTGGCGGGTATGGGTCTTTGATGATAGCCTGCTCGTGAATAATGGCTTGGAGCGTCTGCCATCGGATTCCGCCGTTCCTCTTGATCTCGTTTATGCGCTGCAGAATCCGGTAGTCCTCGTGCTGCATCAGCAGACGTCCCAAAAGAAGCTCCACCGGTTCCGATTCGGGGGGACAGCCCTGGATTTGACCCCGGGTCGCCGCTCTCAGCTCATCGAGGTCTTTTTCCTTGTTTTCAAGAAATTCAGAAATGATTTCCAGGACCAGCGATTCTTCCTCCATCACTAACGCACTCTTAATAAAAAACCTAAGTTTGCGGCAGAAGTCGGTATATTGATCGTAGAGTGACTCGAACGACCGGAGACTTATGAATTTATCATCCAAGATGATTTCTGGCATACGAACCGCTCCTCCCCGATGATTACGCCGTTATATCTTGCCCAGGTAAGTATCGAACGCTCCCTTGGGTAACGCAAGATCAAGTTCGAAGACTGCCTCTTTATGGAATACCGCGTTTTTTATGCATTCCCCGGCGCGCGGCCAATAGAGCCAATCGGCGTTGCGCTCCTTCGTGATGCGGGTTGATGCGAATCACTTGCGCGTAGGCTTTCTCCGCTTCCACATAAAGAGCCGACTGGTAGAATGCGTTTCCCAGGGCATAGTAGATTTTGGGGCTGTCCGGATTGATCAAGCTGGCAATCCTCAAAGCCTTCAAGGCCTCATTATAGTGGCCGGACTCAAGATAAGCATTCCCCAGGTTATAAGGAATTTCCGCCACATCACCTCTGACCGATGCCAAAAGAACGCCGAAGCAAGCCAGGATCAATAAACAGACAACAGTACGGCGGATTGTGGAAAAGCGCCGATGAACCCGACCACTGTCAGCCGTCCGCATTGTGCTCGCGGTATTATCAGGCTCGGCGCCTCCCTGGTAATGACCGGGATTATTTTCAATCAAGGTCCGGTAGGCCGAATTTATGTTTTTGAGCTGTTCCTGAGCCTTTTCCTGTACTCGAATATCTCCGGGAAATCTGTCCGGGTGCCAGATTTTGACCAGGTCTCTGTAAGCCTGCTTTATTTCGTCAGGTCCGGCGTCGTGTTTTATTCCGAGGATTTTACAGCACTGTTCGAAATCTGCCATAACCTTAGAACGCCCTGAAAAAGATCGGTCCGAAAAACCCGGCAACGCTTATTCTCCCTTAATCCTGGACATGACCTTGCTCCAGAGAGAGACCCTGCTGACAGGGACAACAGGCACCAGTGACTTGCCCAGCCCGAGCTTGCCGTTATTCTGCGGCCTTTCCCGGGCGAGGACCCGCTGCGAGCCGGCCTTTTTCCTCCTGCTGATCCATTCTTCCAAACCAGCTTGTCTGAGATCTTTGAGATCGACTTCTTTGCGCTTGAGGTAATCGTCAATCATTTCCAATGCCATCGAATGGTTGTTGTTCAGCTTTCCGGCTTGCACGATGAACTTCAATTTCCGGAAAAGATCATACTGGTTTTCATACAGAGCATTGAAAAGCTTCCAGCTCACTACCCCGGTATCATCGGCCTTCTCATCCATATGTTCTCCAGCAAATAGGACCATAAAAGAACGAAAAATGTTACCTATTGGGGCTTTGAAGGCATATACGCCAATCTAACGCCTACGGGGCCGGGCTAGTACTTGCTCGTATAAGTGCGCGTAACAAATTTAAGTCTGTCACCCCGGCGAAGCCTGCCCCGGAAGTGTGTAGTCCGGGGGCCGGGGTCCAGAGGATTTCTTGAGATGCAAAGGACATCTGGATTCCGGCTCTTTTGGCGTCGGAAAACGCCGGAATGAAAAGATTAGGGTGTTCCATTGAATTAAGCACGCCAATTTACGCAAGTAAGTACCAGCGCCGACTTCCTTCATCGAGTTTGGATTTAACCATAACAGTTTAGTGCATGTCCACAGATTCTTCGCCCCGGCTGTGGAGAATATCTTCAATCGGCGGCTATGGAATAATATCCTGAAAAGCCGGTAGAGTGAAGGTCTGCAGCAAATTTTAGCCGAATTTGGATGAAATTGAATGATTAACTTGATCTATGCGGGGAATATCTGTAGTTTTACCCCATGACCACCCAAGCCGGTGGGCGAACCATAAGCACTCAAATAAGGGGAATTCCCCTATTTGCATGCCAATAAGCCGGCCCTTTTAAGTCCCCCTTTTCACTGGAGGATTTCAGAAAGATTTTTGATGACTTAGACCAATGGGGCAAATTAAAATCCCCCCTACCCCCCTTTAGAAAAGGGGCGGGAACGGGCCTAATGAGCGCTTATGGGTGTGCGAACCGCAGCCAGTCCCGAAAGAGACCGCATGAAAGACGTCATGGAGCACATAAAGACGGAACGATTGATCCGGGGGTGGACATTGCAGGATGTCTCCGACCGCACGGGCATCAGCATTACCGTTTTAGGGGCGCTGGAGTCGGGGAATAGCGATAAGCTGGTTGCGCCTTCCGCCGTGGAGGCCCTGGTCCGGAAATATTCCACTGCATTGAGAGCCCAAACGGAGCAGACCGCAGATAACGCGCAGAAAGCCACCGGGAAAGATGTCGCCAAATCCGGCAAAACCTTGCGGTACATAGTGACAGGGTTGCTTTTGTGCGCGGCTTTTGCCGCTGTTTTTCTGGGGACCGTTTTTTGGCAAGCCCGGGATACCAGAGATTCATCCGTAAAGTCCCACGAGCCGGCCCCAAGTCTATCCGGGACCACCCCTTCCACCACTTCAGAGCAAAAAACCTTGTCAGCTCATCAAGACTTGCCGCTCGAGCGCAGGGAATTGCCCGAGGTTGCAAAACAGGCCCCGGAACCACCTCCTGCCGATGTTACTCCCAGTTCAGGTCCCGTGCCCAAAGAGGATGCGATTGCGCTCGTGGAACCGGCTGAAAAGCCGGCCGTCTCAAACCAACCTCCAGCAGAAGCCGGGCCGGTGCACTCCCTCGAGATAGTGACCGACCAGAGAACATGGATACAGGTCGTCATCGATGGCAAGAATACCGAAACCGAACTGTTGCAAGCCGGAGAGACCAGGAAGTGGAAAGCCATGGACAAAGTCGATTTAGTGGTTGGGAACGGCGGAGGGGTTCGTCTCCAATGGGACGGCAAGCCGGTTGAGATTTCAAGCGGACGTGGACGGGTCGTACGGCTCACGCTGCCGAAATCCTGAATCCCGATGGAAATGAATACAATACTGATTTGAAATTACAAGGTGTTGGACATGGGCGAACCGAAGGACTCCTACAAGATTATGGGACTTGCGCCGGGTGCTTCCCCCGAAGAGGTGAAAGACGCTTATATCGAGTTGGCCAAAGTTTGGCACCCGAATCTTTTTCTCGACGATGAGCTTCTTCGGCAAATAGCTGAAGAGAAGATGGTGGCAATCGATGCGGCATATGACGCATTGAAGGTTTTTTTCCGCTCGAACGGTTATGGCAGTTCGATGCCGGAAGGAAAAAACGCCTCGAAAGACGGCGCTCCCGAGAATATGGTTTGTGACAGAGCGGGATGCGCAGGTACGATTGGGGCGAACGGCAGATGTGAGTTGTGCGGAAAAGCGTTAGTGTCCGGCGAACTACCTTACGGAGTTTATTGTCCCTCGTGCGGCACCCGGAATTATCTGAGAGCGCGAAAAGATTATAATAGAGGAATCTGTTTCCGATGCGGGGTTCCTTTCCTCGCCCCCGCAAAGTTTATTCGTACAACATCGCGAAAAACGGCTTATCTTATATTCCTCGCAGTATTGGGAGCATGCGTCTGGTATTTCTTCTTTTCCTCCGAAGACGAGACTTCGCTGCTAAAAAAACACCCGGTGTCGCTAAGTCCGCCACAGCAGGTGTCCTCAAATGATGCGCCTGAAACAAAGGAACCGGGTGGACCGCCGGCGCCGATAATGAGCGAGCAGAAGGCGGAGACTGTCTCACCCGTTGCATCTGCCCCTCCTCAAGCAATCCCTCCTGACGCCCCGGCCCCCGCTGTCGCCGGCAACGGTGAGGGCCCTAAAGAAAATACATTTCAAGCCGGAAATGTTTCGCCCGATTCAGCCAGGGAAAAGTCTAACGAGAGATACGAAGAACTGATAGATCATGTCTTGAGACAAAAATCCATGGATTCGCAAAAGCCTGCAAGAGATCTTCCGGAGATTCCACTCAAGAATTAAATCGTTGAGCCTGAATGAAAAACGTATGTAGAAGCGTTCGATGGCAGGAGCTTTTTTATATGAAGAAACTTTGCATAGCAGTTTTTTTGTGCGTCATTTCCGTAGCAATCCAGGCCCGGGTTTCTCATGCCATCGAGATGGGTATTATGACCGGCAACGAAAAGGGGACTTATTATCAGTTCGGTCTAAACCTGCAGGAGCTTATGGCCCAGCATGGCATAAAGCTCAAGGTTTATCCGTCCAAAGGGTCGATAGAAAATGTCTATTCAGTGTACAAAAATCATTCCAGCCAACTTGGAATCGTTCAGTCGGATGTGCTGGCGTTTATTTCCAGGGTTCAATCCAACAAAACTTTGAAGACGGTGGCCAAAAAAATAAAATTGGTATTCCCGTTATACAATGAAGAGGTCCACATTGTTGCGCGAAAAGGCATTACCGATTTTAGCGATTTGTCCGACCGGCGTGTGGCTGTGGGAGAAGACGGGAGCGGCACATACCTGACGGCCAAACTGCTTTTCGAAGTCTCCGGAATCAAACCCAAAGATATGGTCAATATTGGCACCGGCGATGCACTGATGCAATTGAAGGAAGGAAAGATAGACGCCATGTTTTATGTGGCCGGCGCTCCCGTTAAATTGTTTGCCGAAGACATCAAGGAACAAGACAACCTCGAACTGCTCCCGGTCATGGACAAGCAAATCCTGGATTTCTATCCCAGAGCGGAAATCCCTGCGGGTACATATGCATGGCAAGATAAGCCGGTAAAGACCGTCGCGGTAAAAGCCGTCCTTGTTACCTACGATTTTAGAACCGGCGAATGCGAGAATGTGGGCAAGTTCGCCCGAATCCTTTCCGACAATCTGGACCGGCTGATTCAAACCGGTCATCCCAAATGGAAAGCGGTCGATCTGGATTACACTTTGAAAGGATGGACCCAGTACGACTGCGTAAAGAAACATCTAGGGACGCTTGCCCAAAAGAAGGAGCCGGCCCGGCTCAATCCGGTCCAGGATGCGATCAAGGGGATGCTGGAGTGAGGAGCAGGGAGCGGGGAGCAGGAAGCGGGAGATTCCATTATCGCTGGAATTCCTGGAAGTCCACAAGCCGGCAAGTAAAGCGTGACCGTCAAATTTGATTGGCTATCCTGCAAAGCATTTCTCACCATGCAAGGGCCGTCGCATCCTGATTGCCTGAAACCTCCACAAAAAATTCCTTACGGGGAATCAGTTTCTTGGCTGAAATCGCCAGAGAGGATCCCTTCGACAAGCTCATTTCGCGGTTCCGTTTTGAATGATAGATGGTGTGTCTGCGTCAATTATCGTATGACGCCGGCAAAAAACACCTAATCGTTGCCCGTGCGTGTTGAGCGGGAGGGCCAATCTACGTTCGGCTTCACATATCTCTTCCTTCAATAATGGATTATGGAGAACTTGATGTCTGTTCCCTGGCGGTTCGCAAGTCTGCGGGGGCAATAAACTATTTGCAGATGGACAATTCATGCCTAGAGGCGACAAAAAGCATCCGCTGCGTTTATTGAATAACCTGGTGAGTTGCGCAGTTGGTATCTGGTAATATTGA
>JBEKPW010000117.1:0-18943 GCA_049520315.1 Syntrophobacteraceae bacterium | reverse complement strand
TTATGGCAGTGACTTGACCACGTTCGATGTCAAGGGCGGCCCGGTCACGAACGGTGCGCCGAAAGAGTTTTATCTGCTGGTCGGTGTAGTATTTGATTCCGTCTACATTTTGAATTTGGCGGGAAGCTTTTGTACTGACCTTCTCCTGATTTCCTGGGAACTGTATGGTTCTGCTGCTCTTGGTGTCCATGATTTCCACTCCAATATGCTTTTCTATTGAGTTTTCAGCTCACTTGAAACGAAGACATAAGACTTTGCTCTGCCGATTGTCCATAAACTGAACAGATTCCACATGTTATCTATTGAGTTCGTATTATGTTTATAACATCCATTATGTGAGAGACAAAGCGGAAAATTGGCTCTGGGCGCTGGTTTGGAGGTGATCAGTTAAAGGTGGGTACAGAAGTAGATCACGTTCGGAAATCAACCATGGCGAGAAGTTATGATGAGCTTCGCCCCCTTCTATCGGCAGTAGGATCGAGGGTGTGTGCTATAATGCTCCCACGAGCTATGATGCTACATCGGGAACAGAAGGCTTGACCGGATCTGCTTTACCTCTGAAAGATTGGGGAATGAGGAACGATGAAAAAGCTCTTGGAAGAGAATCTCACAGACATCGATGCTATAAATCGGTTCACTATTGAGATGCGGGCGATCACCCACTCTCCCATTCATGAAGAAATACATCGGAGGATAAAACAATTCGAGGAATTGAATAACTCTACTGCTCGCAGCTCGATAGAAAAGTTTATGCACCAACAGCGGGAAGCCGAGCGTATTATGGCTCAATCCATTGCGGGAGTAATGGGACAGGCCTTGAGGGATAGGCAGGAAATCGAGCGAATTGCAGCTTCGATGAATTTCGTGCAGAGTAGCTATCTGCCATCTTCTTCTTTTTTCAATCCCGAACTTTTCAAGACCTCCCAGCTCGTTCGGGATCAGTTGGCCGCGTTTGATTTTACAGAACGATCTAAGACTTTCGAGGCGCTCTCGGTCGGCCATTCCAAAGTTATTCAGGGCATAGTGGAATCACAGCAAAGGCTTGAAACTTTAACGAAAAGCGCGATGGCGGATCTTGGGCGAGCTTTGAACCTGAATAGCTATGTGGATTCCATTCTGACCTCCATTGAAGCCTCAGCACGTATTAATCTTAAGCTGGATGGCAATCTGTTCATCCCAGCGCTTCAACATGTCCGTGCTTTTCAGGAGTTTTCGGAAAGGCAGGTCAAGGCGCTTTCCCATGAACGTGAGGAACTCGGTGAGCGCAGGGTAATAATAACAAACCTCGGTGGAGAACTTGCCGAGGCATGCCATACTGCACATGGAATTGGTATCGCTCTATCTGATGATATACCTCAGGAAATTTATCCGGTCGCGCCCAACCTCTATGGTCGTTTAAATTCCTCCCTTGCATTTACTTATCGAAGCGACATCAAAGTCGATACTGAAATCGCCTTCCGCAGATCTGTACCGAGTCGGATTGCCGAATTAGGAATTGCCATAGCGGGCTTAATACACCGAATAAATGAGTCGGTTCAACGCAGCGGCAAACCCGCAATCTTTAAGCCTACAAGCAGGTGTTTGATTGCCTGTGCTCAATTACCTACTTTGATCGTACGTGACCGGGATGATTTCGCGCAGATCGTGGATTATCTCTTTTTTCTTCTTTATGAGGGTTCCGGTACAGATAAATGTCGCCTTCTCGATATCGTTGATGATAGCGATTTGAAACCGCTCTGGCGGGTAAAACACCTTCGGCTTGATTTTCGACACGATATCGAACACGGAAAGATTGGTGATATTGCCAGTAAACATAAAAAGATAGGAGCTGCCTATGAAGCTCTGATCGGAAAAGGTTCAGTAACCGAGCGCAAGGAGTGGGTGCGGGCTCAACTACGCCTTTACGAACAGCTCTACGACATGCTCAGAAAAGTCCATGAGAAGGCGGGAACATAGGAAAAGGCTTCGGCGGGACGGTGCTTTAATGGCTAAGGGGGGATATGCTGGTACGTGTGGAGATTCGAAGGCTTTTCCCAGCTCAGCCTCTCGGCTACGGCACAGGATTTAAACCATCGAACAGTGATATTATTGACTGACGGAGGCCGCCCTTTGATTCTTCTTGATAAGCCTTCTTTCCAGTCCCTTTTCCTCGAAGTGAGGAACGCGGACGGGTGTCTCGCCACTGCAACTGGCTTCATTGTACTCCGGCCCGACGGTTCTCCATTGTTAATGACAAACTGGCACATTGTCACGGGCAGACACCATGATACACGTCAGCCTCTTGCCCGATGCGGCGAGGTCCCAGATGTACTCAGGATTTACCACAATGTTCAGGAAGATATTGGAAACTGGGTCGCCAAGACCGAGCGTCTCTACGACGACTCGGGCGACCCACTCTGGCTCGAAGATCCTGTTCATGGTCCGAACGCAGACGTAGTTGGATTGCCGCTCACTGACATTGGTGGAGTAGAGTGCTACCCATACTCGTACTCTGGTCCGAGTGGACATGATGTTGCCTCACTTCCAGTACCCACGATAAAATGGGGACCAAGTGACTTCGTCAATATCATCGGGTTTCCATTTGGGTGGAAAGGTGGTGGTAGTCTTGGAATCTGGGTTCAGGGGGCAATCGCCACAGAACCGGTTGTCGACTACAAGAATCTACCCCGATTTCTTATTGACAGCCGTACCCGGCCTGGACAATCGGGCTCGCCTGTCGTCATCTATAAAAGGAATGGGTGGGTCACCTTGGGGAATGGACAACTGTATATGATACATAACCCCCTGACTCTTCTCGTCGGTATTTACTCGGGCAGGCTTAGTCTAGAATCGGATCTCGGAACAGTCTGGAAGACCTCCGTCATTTCCGCAATCGCAGAACATGGGAAGCGCGGCATACGACCCTAGTTCCCGAGGTGCGCAGGTCTATGGTGATGTCAAGCAAATGAGCAACCATCGAATCCAGTGGCCCGGCATCCATTCAAAGTCACGAAACTGGGGACAACTCTCCTTAACCATGAAAACAGAAAAGTCCAAATCTTCAACAGGTTCGAATCATTTAGTAAACATGGTGAATTAATAAGGGCGCTTCTGCTTCTAGCAAACAAACCGGAAGCAGGAAGCTTTCGAGTTCCATATCACTTTTTCCAGTCGCCATACTTTAGAGAAAGAAGCGTGCCCGGCATCAGAATAGCCTTGCAGGAACTTTAAGACTAAATTAGACTGCTAGATCAGGACGTTGGGGAAGTCAACTCTTACCGGGTACCCACTCATCCGATCTCGTTTGCGTCCTTGTCGTCAACTGATCCATCCCTCGTCCCGGAGTTTTAAGGAAAATATAAGATCATTGCATTGGCGTCAGGACAGGTTGCGGGGAGCGTCCTTGTAGGACTGGCTGTGATCGTGCCGACCAGAGGCATGCCAAAGAGTCATATGTGGCCCTGGCCTTCGGTGAGATGTACTCTATCCCCTCCTAAGGACCTCGCAGGCTTGAGTCGACTGCCGAATCGGTCAGACGTTGGAGGGCGAATTGACAACTGAGAAGAAGGGGCACCATCTCAACGTCTTCCTCATTAAAGCCGCATATACGTCGATTGACCAGATCGTGAACGTTTCGTCATGCCAAGCACCGATCGAAGTGGAGATAGCTGGCTACGGAGTTGGTCGTCTTTTCATCAAGAGGACACCACCGGCACCGCCGAAGTGGGCAGACCTTTTCAAAGATGACGTGGACCTGAACTCGCTCAAAGTTCCAGGAGTCTCGGGGGTCTTTGTAATTGAGATCAAAGGCAGGTGGTTTGTGCTTGCCTTCGGGCAAGGGGGACGCTTCCTCATCAAGGATGATGTATACGAGGAACGCTTCGGCCTCCTCTGCGCTCTCAATTCAGTTGACCCTAAGACCTTCCGCTGTGTGGATGTTCAATCTCTAGATGCTATCCAAAGCCACACACGCATTCAGTCGGGCTTGGAAGCAACACCTGATCAGTTCGGCCTAGACGTCGAGCAGGACATGCTCAAGGCGATCGTGGGGACCCCCTTGAACCCTGCTCTCGGTAGCCGAATGACCGGCAGCGATTCGCTGTCAGTGAATGTCAAGCTGGATCTTTCCGATCTGCCGCTCCTACTCAATGAATACAGAAAGCAGTTTGAGGCGGATCTGAATTCAAAGGATCATCAATGGGTGAATAACATCTATCTGGTAAAGAGTTCTCTCTTGATCGTGGAGCTAGAAGCGATACTCAATGCGAATCTTGCCGCGAACGACTTCAAAAATGTGTGGCTGGCGATCCCCGAGATCATCGAGTGGTCCACGGTAAAAGGCTTCATGTACACGGGCGGCCTAAAGGAAGTGCATCCCGACATCAACCTCCAAGGCTTTTTGAAAACCGTCAAGCCTGATACTCCTCTTAGCCTTGACTTGTTACGACAGAGGAAGGTCCAATGCGCGGATGCCGACCATAATCCCACTTTTAGGAAGTGGTCGGTTCTAAAATGCCTTTACGCAGAGATCGATTACGACGGGAAGAAATACATCCTCAATGACGGAAAGTGGTTCAGCGTAGCACCTGACTTTGTGAGTAAGACTGAAGCCGACTTCGCAAGAATTCCGATGTCAAAGCTTGCAATGCCGTCCTACCAAGGAGGTGGCGAGGGTGCGTACAATGCTAGTGTCGCCGCCACGGAGCCAAAGCACTACGCGCTTCTCGATGATACGAAGAAAGTCATGCATGGTGGCGGACATGGGCAGGTTGAGATCTGCGACCTATTTTCCATCGACCGCGAACTCATTCATGTGAAGCTCTACGGGAAATCTAGTGTCTTCAGCCACCTGTTCTCCCAAGGCTTTGTCTCTGCTCAGCTAATACAGATTGATGCGGACTTTCGAAAGAAAGTGCGAGGACAACTCGCGGCGCCATTCGTAGATTTGATCGAGATCAACAAGAAGCCCGGGCAGGATGAATTTACTGTAGTCTACGCAGTTATTAGCGAAGAGAAGGGAGGGACGCTTCGCCTTCCCTTCTTCTCAAGAGTTAACCTTAATAACACTGCGAAGGTGCTGCGAGGATTCGGGTATAGGGTAGAGCTGTTGAAAATTCCTGTTGATGACCGCTATGCCAAGACAACGAAGTTACCTCCGAGCAAGCAGAAGGGTAAGACCGTTTGATGCAGGTTGCGTTCCACGCTGGCCCGCCGGCGATTAACTTTGCTGGAGAATAATTAGCTCCCCCCCGGCTTCTCCTCAGTCTGTTGAGGTCACAGTTTAATCAGAATCTTGGGCTCAGGAATGAATACACCCTTTTTCACCATCGTTGATGACGATCAATCCTTTTATCGCGGGTGCCCAGGCTAGCTTTGCTATCCAGGTGCGAAACACAAGAGGATTTGCATGGTCGACATTTGTCAGAGGGAGAGCCTCTCGAAATGAGTGTTCCCCTGAACTTAATGTGGATTTTATGCCGGAAACCTCCCCGATGGTCTATCAGCGTTGAATATTCCCCAGGTAAATACAATTTGCATTTTCACGAAATTTGAGCTTTTCGCATCCAATTGATTCAGTTACCCAGTTTGCACGCGCGTGCAAACTATCCTGACCTTGATACAGGGCGCGTGAAATCAACCTGAAAATCCTAGTGTGAAATTCCCCCCTGGTACCTCCTATATGGTTTTCAAATAGAGGAGCTATTGGACAAAGAAACAGTCACCTTCGCTCTCCTTTATTATGCGGTGGGTTATCCGGGACCTTTCTATGTCCAAGACATATTTGTCCTTCATTTCGAAAACACTGGGCAAATTGATATGGGCCGGAGGCGGAAGTCCCCGAGAAACGGCCATTGCACGGGGCAGACGGATGGGTTTGTGTTTTCCGCGTCGTAAAAACTCATGGCGTAGTCAGTCAAGTCGCGGTCGCTATAAAATGTCGGCGCGCCCGTGTTTATCCGCTATGGCCAAAGGCCACGTTTCCGTAATTGCCGTAATTCAAACATCACTCTTTGGCGGCGGGACCAGAGAACAATCCGCCGGAACCATCTCCAGCAGTTAGCGAGACTATCGGATTCGCAAAGGCGAGACATAGGCGGGAGGTTGATGCGTTTATTACGAAGCTTCATTTTTACTCTCCTCCAAAGATCTCCTGGCGAGTTCAGCTCTTTTGGGGTCGCTATGACGCTTCTTCCCGATTCATATACCTCATTTTATCTCTCTGGGGCAATTATTGGTGTGGCCACCGGCTGTCCATTTCATATCCGATTTACGTGTGAATATCAGTGATCAGAATCGCGTTTGGTTCCTCACACCGGGTCAGGTCAAAGGCTCGGTACTCATAAGGCCCGACGATACACCATTTCGTGAATGGAACGTGATCGCTGTTTCGAAGCGCCTCGAACATTAGGACCATCTTTCTGCGGTCATATTCTGCCATCCACGACTCACTGGGAATTGTCCCGAGCCAGGCCGGCTTGCCCTGGAGGGATGAATAATGCTGCGAAAGAAATGCGGGGATTTGTCTGTAAATTTCGGAGATAAGATCCTCAAACGTCATCGCATCTATTTTCTGATTGCCTTCGTTCTCACTGTCACCTAAGGTCCAGGTCGTGGCGCCGAAGAGCCGGAAATCGACGGCAACGCACTGGAGCGCATATCGGAAGACAGCCTGGTATCTATTTTCGTTTGCAACGTCAGCAAAACCTCCGGGTTCGGATTTCGGCCATATCAAATAGCTTCCATCTTTGAAGAAAACTGCTAAGTGATGATAGTAGTTGTTTTCGTCCAGGCGGCTCCCAAATCTATCGGAAAACTCGCTCTCGATAAACTCCCGTCGCTCGTCCTCATCACCCAGGAAGGCATCGGCATCGAGCGCCATTAGAAATGAAAAGTTGGAATGGGACATTCAAAAACTCCTTGAGGGCCCCCTTTGTGCGGAGAGGCGATAGGGGACCTTTCTATTTCTCTGATTCGAAGTTTACCTCTGCGACCGTCAAACACCGCTGAAACTCTATCCCTTGCTGCCGGCACAAGTGCATGAGATCGGAAAGCAAGTCGCTTATTTTGGAAACGAGGTCGTCCTCTTCCTCTGAATATGCGTCCAACGCCGAAATTGCCCGGTTAATCCTCATCTCGTTATCCATTCTGGTCCCCTTCTGAAATCTCGGCAGCTCCAGTGCAGTAACTCTTTTTTGAATCAGATTTCTTTCACCGGTTTCCATGTACGCCCAGTTGATCTCTTGTATATTGCTTCATCAACTCTACTCTCCCACACCACGCCATCCCCAAAGCAGGATGGGCATACCTTACCAGAAATCTCCGCTTTCCCTTCACACTCTGGGCAGGTCTTCTTCGACCATATCCTCCAGTCCGCATCAACATCCCAAACCCTTTCCCCGTTGGCTACCCAAAACGTTAGGGCAGCTTCGGCTGCTTCTCGTCGGGTCATGCCCTCCGGGTCCCTGTCCGGCTGCACCGGAAACTTCAACTCCTCTCTCACATCTGCAAGCCTTTTCTTTTGGCGAGAGATACTTCCTAAGTGCATACGAGCCAAACAAGCCTCATGCATTACATAGTGAAAATCCAGATCGTTCTTTACAAACCCGGAATCGTTTTCTTTTATCTTCTCTCGGCACCAATCGCAGGTTTTACCAACTGGTGTTTCGTTCTGTTTAAGAAGACCCTTCCACAGGTGGGATCTCTCTGGATTACCGAAATATTTCGTGTCTTTCATCTCTCAATATCCTCCTTTGCCCAATCCGAAAGGGTTTTCCAAAATGAAATAAGAAAAGATTCCCGGAGTTTCTGGCAGACTTCGCGATTGCAAAAATGTTCATACAGTGCTGAAAATAACCCCGGATCAGTTTTCCGATATAGCTATGCCGCCGCCCTTGAATTCAGGGAATAAGGGCAAAGTTGTTATAAAGTTTGTAATGGCCAAAGCTGCTTTCAGATCCTCAGCGTCTTTTAGAGCAACGTATTTGAAAACGTAGCAAAGGATAGTCGGACTTCCGATTGGGTATGATTCCCCGGGCATGTTCAATTTCATATGCTCGCCTGAAGCGGAAACATTGGAGTTGAAAGGCTTGAGGTAGTCCAGAAGCATCATCGCAGTTACATTTCCTACAACAGCGCCTTCAGGATCGGGGAGATCCATAAGGACAGTAAGGAACATCCGCAAGTCCATTATCAATCCCGATTCCAAGGCTACCGCGAACTCTTGCGGGGTCATTTTCTCCTCGTCAGGGATTTCGTCCTGAGTCTTATCTACGAGAATTTGAAGCTTATTAGCTCGCTCAACAGCTTTGATAAGGGCTTGTTCACCTACTACCGTCAGATTGTCCATCAGCATGCCCAAAGTAGAAATGCTCTTAAGATCGAGTTTCTTGGAAGGGGTTTGAACAAAGAATTCCCCTTCCTTATCCAAATTGGGCTTGAAGTGAGCGCCAGGCGAGGCTTTGTCCAACCTGTCGTTGAGGAAATCTTGCATCTGTTCTATGCTCTTTCGAAGTTTCTCATCCTCACTGAGCATCTGGCGTATCTTCTTTATCTTTGGCCTATTCGACATGCCTTTTTAATCCTCCCACCAAGACTTTACTGGACACTAGCAACCTGGGAATTCTCGTTCCGGCAGTTTGCCTTCCAGGTATCGTTTTGCTGCTTCTTTCAAAACAGTACATTCCCACTGACCAAGCTGTTCCGCTGTCTCGCCAGTCGCCTCCATCAGGGCTTCAAACTGAGATTTACCGGGAATTTCGACTTCGACGTTTCGCCAACCGTTGACTGACGTCCACGGGTTGCCGTCTTCCCTTATTTCGGTGGGCAGAAATGCACGGATGCAAGTGCTGATATAGGCCTGCCTGTAACTGACAGGAGGTGGCTGGTCCTCGGCGAATTTGTCGGCCAGTCTCCTCGCTTCTTCTGCTTGTTCGCTCTGGGTTCCGTGTTCGACCATCGCCTTTTCGATCTTTTGCATAATCCCGAGGAGGCGAGAAGAACTGAAGAAATCCGCTCCATTTTCAGCCTCCAAGTTGGCCACGTCCTGCCTAATCCATTCGTAGATGGCTTTCAGCGGTTTAGTACCTCTGGGTACAGCGATGATGGGACCCTCATCATTGAAATCGGCGCCGGCTTCACATGCGCCAATCTTCGTGAATTGGTCTTCAGAACTTTCGTAAAAATGGAGGGCGTCGCGGCGGTCGGACACATTGTCCACAACCATAGTTTCAGACCCAGGGCCACGGCTGCAAATTATGAGGTAATAGAAGTCAAAGTCGTCTTTATTGAGCATTCTAATTCTCTCCATTTCGCCTGGGGTGCCTGTCACTGAAAGTCTTCATCCAGTAAATCAGGACGTTCTTCGCTTGCTGTTCGCATAGGTCAGGGAATTGCAGTTGGATGTATGGCACGGCTCCGAACATATTCGTAACGCCCGATTTGCGAAGCTGATCCATGTAAAGCAAATGTTCTTCCGTCAAGTATTCTGGTTTCTCAACTTCCAAAGCTTTTCTCCTTACAGGCTGAAAAGGATTTATGAGCGAACGGGACCCCGGGGAAGCGAATGTCAATGCGGTGTCTGTCATGGCGCCTGCTTTTTAGCGTCTCGCTGATGCTCGACCCACTCGCCGTATCCGAGGCGCGTGTCTCCGTTTGCCACCTCATATTTCCAATCCTCGGATAGGAACTCTGGATCGTCGTCCCAGTGGGAAATCTTGGCTAGGGCGGCTTTGGCGTGCTTGTAGGTTTCAATCAGATCCGGCCAGTCCCCGGCAACGTGATCCGGCCCCACAGCCTCAGTATCCTTGACAAATTCCAGGAGCGCCTCCAGGAGATCGGGTGCTGCGGCAATCAGTCTGGCATTGGCCCAATCAATCGCATCGGTTTTGCGATCGTCGTCCGGCGTTATTGTCGCCACTATCCATCCGTTGCCAGGCGCAACTATCGCAATCCCCCTGCGGTCGCTTGCCTCTTCCGGTCCGGCAAACCACGGTCCCGGCGTGTGTTCCTTTTCCATATCAGTCCCTCTTGTTCTCCAAGTGCTTCTGTTCCATCTCATCAAGTTCATGGCTGGTGAATTTTCCGGTTAAGGCTACGCTACGATGTATCTCACCTTCCTTGATCAAATTTGATATGCTCGATGTGGGCCCAAATTCCGTGTAGTAGCAAACGTACGCTTTCTCGTTTACGTCATGAACTCTGCCGAAAATTTTGGTAACCCGCCTCCACTGGCCGAAACAGTCAGGGGCCAGATCACCTTCCTTGAGGGCTTCGATTTCAGAGCGTGTCGGGATGTAGATCTGCGGGTCAGACATAATGATTCATCCTTGGTCATCTAATTTTCCCAGTTCACGGATGGATTCCAAAAGGTTCCAGATTCCCTCGTTCTCGTCGCACATTGGCTGTTCATGAAGCCATGTGATTTGTTTATTGAGTTCCACTGGGTCAATAGCCAGTCGTTCATGGCCGTGTTCCGGGTAGAGATAGATCATGGCGGTGACTCCTTAGGATGTGATGCAATTATCGGTGAACAATTCCCACGGACCTACCTCCATGTCGGCGTCGACGCAGGTGGAGAAACCGTTATTCATCCATAGTCCGCCGTTAAAAACATCCGGGTGATGCTTCCGGTCGAATTCCATGAATTTTTTGGTGATATAAAGGCCCGCTTCCTTTCCGATCCATGGCCAGCCCTCGATGCTTTTGAGTTCATCCCATTCATGAAAAGCGAGCCGGTAAAGGGCAACGCACGCTTCAGACTGGTCGCTCGCCGTCTCGAATATCGCGTCGATCTGTTTTCTGTTCAGGGTTTTTCGCATGGATAAGTCCTTACTCGTGATTTCTCATTCTGTCCCTGCACTCCTCGGGCGCTGGGGCTCTCATGCCCCTCCCGTGCAAGTGATTCCATATCTGACAATAGCGAGAAAGAGGTTGATCTTCCCAGAGCCCGGCGATTATCTGCAGGCCCTTGGCTGAAATAGCATTGCTTTCAGACTGCTCTTGGTGTGAATCAAAGAACGCGCAGCCAAAAGGAGCAACCGGGTGAATGGTACAAAGACTCCCATCGAAGAATTTGCACCAGCCACTACCATTCCGTGCAGGAACGAGTGTGTGGATTCTGCAAAGTCTTCTATTTTTGATAATGAGCGCGCCTGGTGAAGCCAGAAGGTTCTTTTCGGCAAACTCGAGCAATTTGGGATAGCCGAGAAACGTCGCTATGTAGTCCAGATCCTCCGGCAAGAGGTAACCTGGAATGAATCGACAATTGATTGCGCACAATTCACAGCTACAAATCGTGCGAAAGTGACCCGCAAAGATACGCATTTGTAATTCCTCTCAATAGCTTTCGGGCTCTAAAATGCAGGTGCTTGACCTATCGGCCTCGGTGATTATCCACAGGCAATTATCACCGTAGCCTTTGCATGACTTTGTGGGATCAATCGCGTAAGCCGAAAGAATACGTGTGCCCTCATGTGTGGCCTGATTGTTAAGCTCAGCGTCTTCAGGGCAAACGTCTCCATAATCTCCACGTGCATGCCTTGCGAGACATTCCAATAAGCGTTCAGGAGGTACAGCTTTCAAAATGCTTGGTGTGGCCACGATCCGGCCGAGAGGGAAATTTTTGAAGGCGGTATTCATGACTTTTTTCTCTCCAATATGATGGTTCAGGTTGGCCGAATATGGGACCATGCCGACTACCGTGCCATTCTCAAAACATCCTATATTGCGGTCTACGTTCATTACCCTTCCGATGTTTAGGTTTGGGGTTATTCCACGAAGCCAAGCAGAGCTGATCTGACGGCCCTGACCGTGTATCTGGCTCCGTCCGGGGTGGTCTCCAAAGCGTAAGATTTTATGAACCGACGTGCGGCCACAGTCGCATTAATGTGCTTATTCCGAATCTGGTACACATAGGTCATTGCGGCTCGGTAGAGTGGTTCTTCATTCCCCAGCCACAGCGCCACGTTCCAACAGTTCCAGCAGTGGTGACCATTGTAGGGTTTGGGTTTCATGCAGCGTCGTGTCCCATAATGAAGAGATGGCCCGTATCGGCGCCCGCCCTCCCTTATTCCTCGTCCCTGCCGGAAAGGAACTGCAAAGCCTGCATTTCATAGGACTCCTTGCCTTCCTTTTCCTTGTAGTACTGCTCGATTGCCTTCAGCTTGTCAGACGGGATCTCGCCTATCTCGGCAGGCATCTCGTGCCAGTATTTTTCGACGAACTCATAGAGCTCATCCGTGGCCCTGTCTGAGTCTTCGCAAGCGAAGAAATTGCGGCCGTTGGGGAACTCGATTACCAGCAGGAGCACGTCACGGGGTCTCTTATCCACTTTGCCTTCCATTTCCTGGATGCATAAGTCGAGATGCCGGACGGCGGCAGCTAAATCGCCCTGTTCCCAGTTCGATATCACTTGCTTTGCCGCAGCCAGAAGCTCCCCGCAGCCTTTATAAACCGGGATTTCCATTTGCATTGGGAATACAGGTTCTCCCATTTCGCATTGGTCGAGCGTTAAATGACCTTCTGTTTTTTCCGGTTTCATTTTTCTCTATCCTCGATTTTGAAGTCCCTGATACTTTCGAGTTTGAAAACGTTGGTCCATTCGGCGCCGCAGGCCATGCACCAAACATTCTGAGTAACAAACACCCCATCCTGTTCAAAAGGGCCGCCTTCAATGGAGTAGTCGTGGCAGTTGCAGCAGCCGTCACCTTGCTCCAGGTATTTTCTAAGCCGTTTCGGTGCGCTCATGTTCGCCCGGCTAATCATCTGACTCTTCCTCCCAGAACTTTTCAGCCTCCGCAAACTTCCGAGCAACGTAATCGGGGTCAACCTCGATACTTTCCTCTCGATAAATCGTGTCGTCCGTGTCCTCATCGACTTTCAAAATTGAGATATCGATCGGGACATCGGTCACCACGGAAGCGAGAAGTCCACGATGTATTGTGAGCACCATCCTGGGCTTTTTGGGCTCATAGGGAATTCGAGGAATGGAGTGATGAGAACCGGGGGCGCTCCATAGCGTTGTGCCACTTTCATACTGGGTCTGATATTCGCAATGGCCTAAACCCGCCGTGACCATGTGACGAGCGGCCATCCAGATATTCTGGATATAGGGGTCTTCATGTTCACAGTTCTCAAGGAATGTGTCGAGGGTGGCGGCCGTTTTATCGGGCGCTTCATTGATGTCGATCATCGCTTCTCACTCCCGCGAGTTTTGGGTTGGCGCCATCAAGATCCGTGAAGCTCACTTTTTCATTGCATTCGGGGTGTGCGTATTTAAGACCGGTCTCTGTTTGCCAGGGGCACATACGGTGCTTAAAGCCGCGAATGGCGCAGTGAATACATGTGGTTTTGCCATCATCAATCATGCGGCCTCCTCGATGATCTGGTCGATCACCGCCTTGGCCGCGGTTATGACGTAGTCTTCGGGATAGCCGAAAAAGCCCCAGCAACTGTTGATGACTTGCCCTTCTTGTCGTTCCCCCTTTGTTATCTCGTAGCCATAGACATTGCCTGTGAGATAGTGGTCATATTCGTCTACTTCAGCCAGCAAGAGCTTCGCGACCTTATCCAAGAGCTTCCGGGTGACTCGCTTCACCTCGTATTCTTTCCGGACATCCTCTTTGGTGACATAGATATAGCCAAGCATTCCCCAGTCCCAGCCTTGAGGATCACAGGCCCTGAACCTCTCCCTTTCCGTGCTCATTGTGATCCCGCTGTGATCGAACAGGTAAAGAGGAAGGCGGATTGGCTTCTGTTCTTTCAAGAATTCGGCGAATTCATCGAGGGCCCGGAAGTCGTGCCTGTCGCCAAGATTGTAGCGCCGATGGAAGCAAACCATGGTGCCGAAGTTGTCGAACTTCTCACGGGGGTTAGGTGCGTCCTCATCAGGACAGATGTTTATCGTGTGGCCTTTATATTCTATAGAATCGATACATTGCATGGATCATCTCCAGCCGCCTTCCTCTGGGCCCAAGTTTCAGAGAAAGCTTTCCATGTTATTCCTCTACCCTTTCGGTTCCCTTGAACCTGGGAATCTTGTCCAACTTGTTTAAATCCAAAGTTCCAGTGTAGATTTGAATCTGCGTGTTCTTGAGATAGCATTTAAAGTTGATTTCGTGCGGAGCCCTGCCCCTGAAGGACACTTCAGGAAGTTCGACCGAAATTCGGTGATTTGGAACTTCCGGGTCGTATTGGCTTTCCAGTCGTTTGAGTTCCTCCGGCAGTTCGTCCAGGATGATCATGGAACCATCGAGATTTTCGAAGAACTCATAATCTGAATCGTAGATATTGAATTTGTACCACTGCGGGGAGTAATCCCAGAAGCTTACTCCTGCGAGATCTTCATCTGCTTCCCGCAAAGCATGGACCAGAGGGATCTTCTTTCTGAGAAATTCCAGATGTCCCAGGTCCACAACGACGATAACGGGCGGGACGCCACTGAATTCGTCGTCCACAAATCCATCGTAAAGAATGTGGGGCATAATATTTCCTATTCCCCTCCCTCACAAAGCAGATCCCTGCCAGGGTTGAACGGGGAAGGTATGATTTGGCGAACATGTTCGAGGAATGTCGAATCAATCGCAAACATTGCCCCACTTTCCGGGTCCTTGTAGACTTCGAGTTCGACTTCAGCGCCAGTATCGGAGTCCGTGACTTCGATAAACTTCACATATTGTGCCTTGATCGGGTCCATTGTCGGTTCCCTTGCAGTTACATCATCTTTTGGTTTACTCGTGTTCTGGACATCCATCACCGACAGGCCTTAGCCTCTTGGTGTGTTCATACTGCTCATCCCCCTGGACATCGACCAAAGCCTCAATGCCACACACTGTGAAGCGCACGACCGGAAATAGATGGACATCATAGTTAGGCACTGCCCCGGGCTCCCTTGTTGTAGGCATCATGGAGACCGGACTCGATGCCTACCTCTCCATGGCTACGGGTTTGAAGAGATGGGGACCCAAGAAGGCAAGCCTGCCGCCAGCAGTCTGCACTTTCTAAGGCATTTTTGAGAGCCACCAAGAGTTCTTCTTTCGAAACCGTTGCGAGATTTTCGGAAAAATATCTGAGGACGAGGTCGTTCATGTTGTTTACCCTTTTCGGAGGAAGGAGCTCAGCGACCATGATGCGATACGCGTACTACGTTAACGTCGGAACTCTTCCTTGCGGCCCTCGAATGGTCTCCCGAACCTGTCAACCTCTTTATTGTCCGCAGTGGAATGCATCTGCCTCTCACGGGACTCTTCGAGTTTCTCCTGGAATATGAATGCAGACGCTAATAGCAACCCAACTTCTAGTGTCCCTGTCCAATTATGGTGCGGATGGCACATTCCGTGATGGAAGAACATAATCTTCACTCCTCTCTTGCCTTTATGAAGTTGTTAGCTCCTGTCGGATTTTCGTAAATCTCAAGTCGGCACACAGTTTCATGTCTACAACTCGACTACCGGGTTAACTTCACGAGCCTCTTCCAGCGTGAAAGGCTCAAAGGCCATGTACACGACCTGGTCATTTGGTTCTGCCATGAGATAAACTGGGGTGATACCAGGCTGCCCGTCTTTTTCCAGATTCTGCAGGACAAGGTTTAGGGGATCTTCCATACTGTCCAATGAAATCGCTTGTATATTCTTGGCCATGATTTTTCTCTTGTAGGATGGGGGCGGCAAGTAACAAGTGCCACCCTGATCTCATCTCAGTTCTTCAGTTATCCCAAGTGTCACTCGGCAATGGATGACCGCTCTGATTTCGACGTATCCTTTGGTCTTGAGCCGGGCGAGCTGTTCGGCGAATTCCTCCATGCCTTCCATGTCCTCGGCTTCAAGTGCTTCCAGCGTCACGGCGCCTTCGAGCCTGTCTTCTTCGAATTGCTCAACACTCCGTGGCTCAGGGTGTGTGAAAAACCGGGAAGCGGACACTGTGTCATCGCCGACATCCCAAATGAAAAGTCTCGTTGCGTTCATATAGAACCGTCCTCCAGTAGGAAAGGGCCGTTTCTTAGGAAACGGCCCTGATCCGGGTTATTCTGCCGGTTGCTCGGGCTGTGTTTCGGCAGGTTGTACGTCAGGAGCAGGTTCTTCGATTTTGTCCGCGAAAATCAGCTTGCCGTCTACCGTCTTGCTGACGACCCTGTCTTTCCAGTGCGAGTATTTCGGATTGAGTGCATCCGTGAGAAAAGTGCTTGCTCCGTTCTTATTCACCTCCGGATACTTTTCCATAATCAGCGCCAGCAATTCTTTCTTGTCCAAATTGCCAAGTTCAAGACACTGTTCTACGAGGGGAATAAAGGGACGCTTGCTGACTTTCGCCGGTTTCGGTGCGGGCTGCTCTGCTGGTTGCGTTGTAGTATCGGCGGCGGCTGCAACCGTCTCTTCTACTGTGGTATTGACAACTTCCTGACCCTCGATCTTATCTGTAAAAACCTGCTGTTCAGTACCTTCAACTATCGTCGCTGGTATTGTTTCCTGACCTTCGACTGCCGTGTTAACTTCCTGACCTTCAACCTGTGTGACGTTCATGGTATTTTCTCCTTTTGTCTGTGTACCATCGACCTTTGTTTTCCTCGCCTTGGACTTCGATCTGCGATTATCAGGAAGCTCACTGAGTGCTACGTCTGAACGAATTGTTCCTTTTCTGGGCATGACTTTCTCCTTTAGAAGAAGGGCGGTGTGGAAAATCCGCTGTTTACCTGGTTTATTTCGACTTGAGTTTATCTAACAGTTCCTGCGCCTCTTCTGAATCATCGACGGGAATACACATACCATGGCCGACTACATATAAGCCATAACTTTGGTGCATAACCCTGTGTTCGACATATATATGGATTATAATTCCGTCTGTTAACTTGATACTGCTCATTTGTTAATCTCAAACTCTGTATGTATGTAACTAAAACCCAACCTGTTGAGTTAAATATATAACCTTCTCACTCGAAATAAAAGCATAAAAGTGGTTATTAATCCTATTCTTTCAGATATGTGCAAAGGATATGATAGACGTTGGCGTCTATGGAGCTGATAATGTCTAGACCTTGGTTTTCGTGTAGTGTACATTCAAAAAAAGGGCTGGACTTCTCTGCTCAGACCCTTTCGGTGGAAGGCATAGTTATAGACAAGGTTTATCGCCACAAATCGTATCGGAATTTAATGACGTCTTGATTCTGGAGGTCTCAATCTGTAAAGTAGCTTATCGATGTGCATCAGACTGGTTTTAGGTAAAATGGGCCGGACAATATCTGCCGGGGAGGGAAAATTGAAGATCATTTCAATAGTTGGAAGTCCTCATGGAGCAAAGGGAAGCACGGCAAGGCTGACTCGCCTGGTCCTGGACGGGGCTGAGCGGGAAGGTGCTTCAACTCAGACCATTTATCTGCCGGGCGATACCGTGCTGCCATGCCTGGGCTGTGATTATTGCCACAAGAAAGGCGGATGCGTTCAGAAGGATTCCTTCGAAGAAATCCAGCAGAAGGTTCTGGAGGCCGACGGAGTGGTGCTCGGAAGCCCCAACTACATCTTTTCCGTAAGCGCCCAGATGAAGGCATTTATGGATCGTTGCGCCAGCATGATCCATTGTATCGGCTTCCATGGAAAATACGGGGCTTCGGTCATCACCTCCGGCGGTGGAGACGAGGAACCTATTGCCGATTACATGAACCATTTCATGATGATTACCGGAATCCAGTCAGTCGGTTCCGTATGGGCCACAATGGGACTGATCTTCGGCGATGAATTCCCGGAGGATATCAAGACCCGCGCACTCGACCTCGGAAAACGACTGGTGACCGCCTGGAAAAATAAAGAGGTCTTCCCGGAAATCCAGGAGAAAATGGCAGCATTTAAGGAACGCATGCGGCAACTTATGGAATATCGCAAGGAAGAGTGGCCCCACGAGTATAAATACTGGAAGCAATACTGGGGTCTGGAATAGGGCAATTCAGTTCGGCACAGAAGCCACGGCGGGGTCGTGCCACCGGAGCTTGCCGAGATTGAGGTGATTTGCAATGTCACGTCACTACGGTCTCCGTAAAAGTGATACCGCCGGCTGCACATGCAGGATTAAGATGAAGATGCTTTGTGCTGGCTATTTCACGCTCTAGAGTTGTGAGTCATTTAATAGAGGAACAGATAATAAAATAGCGATCAGGACCCAAATCGAAGCCACCGAAGGTGGAAACGTCCTGGGGACCCGGGACATGATTCTTTCTTCTTTCCGAATCAACAGGGTTAAGGTGAAGATGCTTTGTGTTGGCTATTTTACGCTCTAGAGTTGTGAGTCACTTAATGAAGGAACAGGTAATAAAACGGCGATACAGAACCCAAATCGAAGCCGCTGAAGACGGAAACGACCAGGGGACTTGGGATATGTTTCTTCTTTCTTTCTGAATCAAGGAAAAAAAGAAAAGAGAGGAATGAGTAAACAGGAGGAGGAGCGTAAAGCGACTACGACATGGCGACACCTCCCCGAGCCGAAGGCGAGGGAAGGAGGTGGAGGCCAAACAGTGAATACAAACTGAGAACCATCGCGCTGATGGCTGGAAGCCAAGCCGCGCCATGAGCACAGTGCGAAAGATCAAGATACAAAATACGAATTGATCGGATCGAGTCATGAATAGAATTGAGCACGACACATTGAATCGAATCACTGATAGGGCATGAATGATTAGTACCAATGACTGACATGTAAGATTCTGATATCATTGAGCGTAACTGATTCCTGTATCGAGACTGAATGATGAATGAATCATGAACTACATCCCTACGATCGAGGCCAGAGCGGAGAGGCTGCTTGAGACAAGTTAAAGCTGCTTCAGAAAGGACCCTGTTGATTCACCAATCTGTCCCTGTACAATGCGAAATACCTATTCGGACAGAACCACGGCGAGAAGCCCGGTCACGTTGGTACATTCTTACATTTGACGTATTATAGTGTTTGGTTGTCTGAAGAGTCGAAGCCGCGGCGGTTTGTGTCA
>JBEKPW010000116.1:0-19448 GCA_049520315.1 Syntrophobacteraceae bacterium | reverse complement strand
GCCGGCCTCGTTCTTTGAAATGGCATTTTTCCCTCCTCCGTCTAAGTTTAACCTCCGGAGTGGGAAAATTACATGAAAAGCAAATTATTGCAACATTAATTTGGAATCACTCTACTAGTTCGTGTCCATCCGGAAACCCGGATGAACGTAGGAGAATTTCACCTTATAAATCACTGGCAGTTTTCGATTCGGAAAAGGACCGTTTCCGGACGGAAACTTGTTCGGTGTCCAAGTCAGGAGGTATGATGGAAGAATCAGCCACTCTCACCCAGCCCGTTTCAGCGCATGACCACGCTGAAGGACCCGCCGACGCACCTTTGACTTTGGTGGAGTACGGCGATTATCAATGCCCTTACTGCGGGGCCGCCTATCCCGTCGTGAAGCGCCTGCAGAAGACATTGGGGAAGAAGATGCGATTTGTGTTCAGGAACTTCCCTCTGACCCAGATGCACCCCTATGCCCTGGTCGCGGCCGAAGCGGCGGAAGCCGCTGCGCTACAGGGCAAGTTTTGGGAGATGCACGATCTGCTTTTTGAACAGCAGGCCTTCCTCGATCCGGACGTCATTCCCATGTGGGCTGAAAGGATCGGGTTGAATCTCGAACAATTAGGGAACGATATCAGGCAAGGCGTTCCTGAGAAGCGCATCAAGGAGGACCGCCAGAGCGGCATCCGCAGCGGCGTTAACGGCACGCCGACCTTTTTTATCAACGGAGCACGCTACGACGGCCCGACGGATTATGACTCGCTGCTGGAAGCCTTAAAGTCTTTCGCGATGCGCGATGGGGCCTGGCTGCCGCGTAACCCCTCTGAAGGGATCAGCAACGAGCCGGGGCTGCCGGAAAAAGAGATGCCTTCGGGGATCATTTGAGGAAATCGATGATCGCAGGGATCACTGTATCGGGTGCTCCGTGCCCTTACCTATTGATATTACAATAAAAATCAAAGGCTCTGGATTCCGGCCCCCGGACTGGACACTTCCGGGGCAGGCCCCGCTGGAATGACGGGCTTCTTCCTTGTAGCTGCCCGTCTTTATTTGAGCGCTTATGGCGCATATCCCCCATCCCCCACACCTTGGGGATCCTGGAATTATTTTATTTGCCGAGCTTTCGGTACTCGGTCCAAGTTGTAGGCTGGGCCGATTTCTAGGGCGATGCCGGCTTATTTCTCTCTGAGTTTTTCTATGAACTCCTCGACTTCCAGCGCGCCCTTCCTGTAGAAGTTTTCCTCCTCGGGTTCGAGCTCTTTCAGGAGCCGCAGGAATTCTCCGGCATGGACCAGTTCCTCCTCTGCAATATCCCTCAAGACTGCACTTGCAAGTTCATTGTCCGTGGATTCAGCGAGCTGCATGTACAGTTGGACCGCCTCGTACTCGGCGGCAATCATGAATCGGATGGCCCGCACCAGTTCCGTATTGGTAAGTTTCCTGCTGCTTGCCATTCCTGAAAAGGCTGTATCGTAATGCGGCATCTTTCCCCTCCTGTTAAAAAATACCTGACCGAAATTCCTGTATTAAATCATTTCCGAACAGAAACCTCGCAGGGCGTGGAGTTCTCCTCCGGGGTCTCCGGATGGACACTAAATCGCAAAAAAGAGATAGAATGAAATAATGAATCCTGATGGGTTTACCGGCATTCACACCTATAATCCTGAATGATGAGTCAACTTAATCACTAACGGATGCTGAAGCGCATTTCGCACCAGATTTCACCCGAAAGACCTCTTGGAACGCCAGGAAGGCTCATTCGATTATCCCAGACCCCTCCCAAACAGGCAAGTAGTAGGCCAACAGGACTGGTTTTTGCGGTTTCAGGACCTCCGCTTTCCCTGCGGTGACCCAACAGAATCGCTATAGAAGTTAATGCAGCTCTCCGCAATAGTTACTTGTGCGGCATTTCTGCAATAGCTCGATATCATGATTCCGTCCAGATGGTAACCGTGAGAGAGCATGACCGCCGTTTGCATGCCGGGAAGATTGCGAAATGCGAGAGTAATTGTTTTGCAGTTCGATAACATGACCCAAGATAGGGCATGGATTGCCGTGAAGAAAAAGAAAGCTCTTTTGTTGCTGACGGGCTTATGTGTCCATACCTTTAGATTGAGGCGCACTGCGCGCGGCGGGTTTAATTGCAAGTCTGTCTTTATCTCAAAAAAGGAAAAAGTCATGAATGGATCTCAGCCAGATAAGCCGTCCAGAACCTCCGGTCCAAATGGTGGCAGAGTTTCCGGGTGTCCCGATACTCCCAATTGCGTATCGAGCGAAAGCACTGATGAAGCTCACATGATTGCTCCGTTGCCGGTTGGCTCAGCGAATGAAGGGGTCTTTGACTGCCTCAGAGCGATTGTTTCCGGAATGGATAGAGTGACAGTCCTCGCAACCGATCAGGAAAATATCAAAGCTGAATTCAGAAGCCTTCTCGGATTTGTGGATGATGTGGAATTCCATCTAGACAGGGAGAGCCGGGCGATCCAGATGCGTTCCGCCTCGAGAGTTGGCTACTGGGATTTCGGGGTGAACCGCCGAAGGCTTGAGGGGATAAGAAAGAAGTTCGACCGAGAATGCGGGGTCGAATGCGGCTCAAAAGAAGCTCATGTATGACTCCAGGGTGCTGACCACGTGCAATTTTGCAGACTCCATGGAGCTTCACAGAGCATCTCATAGAGAACGTCAAAAGGATTTCCTAATATTTTCGAGCAGCAGGAGCATGGTGCTGTGGATGTTCGAGAAATTTTCTCTTTTTTCCAAAATGGCGTCAGCGCTTTGAATATATTCACCATCTACAAGTTCATCGGAACAATTTTGAATCAGCGCACGAATGCTGTCGATAGACGATTCCAGGTGAAACTGAAGGGCGAGCACCCGGCCGCCATTGGATGAGAACGCCTGGGCCGGGCAGGCTTCGCTCTCGGCCAGCATGGCCGCGCCGGCAGGAAGGGAGAAGGTATCGCCGTGCCAGTGCAAGGCCTGGAATTCGTCCGGAAAGCCTTGGAAAGGCACGGATGCAAGGCCTTCGGGCCTAAGACTTACCGGAAACCAGCCAATTTCCTTGTACCTGTTGCGCACGACCCGCGCCCCGAGGACGTCAGCGATCAACTGCGCGCCCAGGCAAATACCGAGCACAATTTTGTCCTTTTCTATGGCTTTTTCGATGAACCTTTTTTCCGCGGCAAGCCATGGGTATTCCTTCTCTTCATAAATATTCATCGGCCCGCCCATTATCACCAGCCAGTCCAGGTCATCAGTGCCGGGAAGTTTTTCCAGCCTGTAGAGGTGGGTTCCCGATATTTGCCAGCCCTGGCTTTCAGCCCAACCCTGGATATTGGCCGGTCCTTCGAATGGTACGTGCTGAATGTAGTGCAATCTCATTGCGGGCTCCTATGGAAGTCCGATGACAGAAG
The DNA here is from genome assembly GCA_049520315.1 of Syntrophobacteraceae bacterium. Classification (GTDB taxonomy): domain Bacteria; phylum Desulfobacterota; class Syntrophobacteria; order Syntrophobacterales; family Syntrophobacteraceae; genus SbD1. The sequence continues at coordinate 16,051 of JBEKPW010000116.1, read as the reverse complement.
ACGGATGACAGATGAGGAAGGTGGAATTTTCGGCCTCTTACATCCGATCTCTGATGTCCGTTTAATTGTCGCCTAAACGCAAATGCAATGCAACCCCCAACGCGGAGCGTGGAAACTGGCGGCTCCCGGCGCCTCGTGAGGTGGGGCACGGTGCTCACTGCGGGGCGCCGGCGGCTATCCATTTTTCGATCAGGGTGATGTCATTTTCAGAGAGCCATGGAGGGCCGTCTTTGGGCATGCGCGGCTTTGAAATTCCTTTGATTCTCTTCACAAGCTCGCTTTTGCCGGGCTCACCCTTGACGATAACCTGCATGTCTTTTGCCCCGGCCATTACTCCGCCGTAACTATCCAGATGAAGGCCTTCTGCAGGGCGTGTTCCACCGTGGCACTTAATGCATCGGGCCTCAAAGATCCGGTCGACATCCGAGAAAGCGGGCATCCCTTGTTGGCCGAAAACTTCAGGAATGCAGATAATCGACAGGGCAGAAACGAGGGCAAAAACACCCGACAAAGACGCTTTCATAATGACCTCCTCGAACAGATGTTTGGGAGCTTCTCTAAAAGGGCCGTTTCTTCCCTTCGAGGCAACGGTTACGCAAGCAACTGCTTTTCCGTTCGTGGCCGGGTTATCGAAGCATGAACGAAAGTACTTTGCAAGAAGCTCTTTTGATAGTGTTTTGCTGCGAGCAAAATGTAAGGTGGGATTGCTTCCTCCGTGTGCTTTGAAAAAAGGACTTGGCCGTGCACCCTCCGTCGGACTGGCCAACACAGACCGCACACCTTCCGGTAACCAGGTTAGATTGGACCGCGACACAGCCGGGGGTACTTACCGCTGCTTCCTTCCGGACCTGACGGGGTTCGTACTCGTCTGTTGCGTGGTGTCCAACCGGTGCCGGAATTAGATACGGGCTGCTCAGCTCCGGGCCCTTCGAAAGGGGATTCAACCCCGCTGAAGCGGATCTCGGGCTACAGGGCACCGCTAGCTCCCCGTCTAGCACGGCCAAGAGGTTTTTTCGGCACTCAGAACCATTATATTAACATATCCAGTGTCTTTAAAATACTTTTTTCAAGTTTGTATCCTGTTGCCGTCCCGTGCAATAAGAGAAAACAACCGATAGTTGGAGGGGGTCATGAATGTTGCGGGTAAGATGATAAAACTGCCGGCGCCTGCTCATGATGGAAAGCTTTCCGTCGAGGCTGCATTTCTGGGGAGAAGGTCGATAAGGCATTATAAGGAAGACGCGTTGGATTTGAAGGAGATTTCCCAGCTCCTCTGGGCTGCGCAGGGGATAATCCGGCCGGGCGGCTACCGGACCTGTCCTTCTGCCGGGGCGCTCTATCCTTTGGAAATTCAACTCGTAGCAGGCAGGTTAGATGGACTGCCATGCGGTTCCTACAGTTACGATTGCGGGAATCACGCAATCCTGTATAAGAACGAAAAAGATATAAGACACGACCTTGCCGTGGCAGCTCTTGGCCAGTCGATGATCTCCCTCGCGCCTGCGACGATAGCGATTTTCGCCATTTTCGAACGCACCACACGCAAATATGGCGAGCGGGGAATACGCTACATTTTCATGGAGGCGGGCCATGCAGCTCAGAACATTCACCTCCAGGCCGTGTCGCTCAACCTTGGGACCGTCGTGGTCGGCGCTTTTCGCGACGATGAGGTTAAAAAGGCTTTGGGTCTTCAGGGTAATGAAAGCCCGCTTCTCCTGATGCCGGTTGGAAGAATTTAATTCAGGAAGCGGGAAGCGGAAAGCGGAAACAGGTCTTTGCTTCCCGTTCCTTGCTCCTTTCATTTTAAGATATATCTTTTTGATCCAAATAGTCCGTCAAGTGAACGGATTTCGGCGACGGAGGCCGGTTCGTGCTCCTCGTGGTGGGATTGGCAATGCGGCGCTGTTCCAGGCCCGGAGTTTTTGGCAGCGGAGGCCCGCTCGTGCTTCTCCTGGTGGGATGGGTGGTGCGCCGTTCAAGGCCGGGAGATTTTGCCTTATTGACGCCGTAAGGCTTCTTGGGCTCCTCTCCTTGTTTAACGCCAACCAGCTTCTGAAGGCCCGCCACGCTGTCTCGCATGTCATCGGCCTGCTCTTCGAGTTCACAGGCCGCCGCAGCAGATTGCTCCGCGTTTGAGGCGGTGCGCTGGACCACCTCATCCATCTCGTGAAGCCCGATATTGACCTGCTCTATGCCTCGGGTCTGCTCGTGCATGGCCTGGTCAATGTCTGTAACCAGCTCCTTGACTTTCCTGCCGTCCGCCTGCATAAGATCAAACTGCTGGAGGGTCTGCTTCACGAGCCCGTTTCCGCTCGATATCTGGTCGAGGGCAGAAAGGATCAGTTCCTGTGTGTCCTTTGACGCATTGCTCGCCCGCAGTGCGAGGCTCCTTACTTCGTCAGCGACTACCGCGAAACCCGCTCCCGCTTCTCCTGCCCTTGCAGCCTCGACTGCCGCATTGAGGGCCAGCAGATTGGTCTGGAAAGCTATCTCGTCGATGCTCTTGTTTATCTTGGCCATCTTCTCGCCGGACGCGGAAATGAGCGACATTGTATCCATGGTCCTGACAAGAGACTCGTGGCTTGCATTCATTCCGTCGACCGTTTTACCGCTCAACCGGGACAGATGTCCGAGGCTTTCCTCGTTTTGCCTGGCCAAAGAAGTTATTTGCTCAATTGCCGCCGAACTCTGTTCCAGGGAGGCCGCCTGCAAGGAGGCATTGTGAGCAAGTTGAGCGCTTGCCGAACTGATTTGCTGAGAGGCAGCGGTCAGCCGAACGCTTCCTTCGGAAAGCCCTTTGATCGTCCTGCTCAGTGGGTTGGAAATTTTGTTGCTGGTCAAAAGGCCTGCAAGACACCCCAAAAATATTAGGGCAACAGAGGAAAACAGTACTATCTTCAGGACCCGGTCCGTATCGGTCGAAGTGTCCTGCCTGATAGTGCTCGCCAGTTGCAGGAATTCGTCCGCAGGGCCGCTGGCGCCAATAGAATAGGTCTTGTTTCCGACTTTAAGCGGCGCGTAAGCGACAAATTTCCTCACGCCCTCGAAAACGTACTCCCCCGTTCCGGTTTCGCCTTTGGTCATACGGTTCCGCACGATTTCAGAGAGTTTTCCCAAAGAGGGGTCAGCGAAATTCATCGGGTTCAGAAGCCCGAATTTCGGGTGGCTCACGGCCCAGCCGGCTTCATTGATTATGAACGCATACCCGTTCCGTCCGTATACACGGTTCTTGAGAATCCCCCAGACAATATCCCAGTCCAGTGAAAGAACGGCTGCGCCCCGCAGTCTATCGCCCACAAAAAGGGGAGTGGCCAAACGCATCTCGGGTTTGTCGGTGTTTCCCGCTACAACAGCGCCCGAGTTGTAGATTTCGCCTTTTTTGAGCGCAATGGTTTCCTTGAACCAGGTCTCATCTCCCTTGAACTTGTTGTCGCTGGAAAGTTTTCCATCCTGGACCTTGGTTATTTCAAGGCCTTTTTCGTCAAGGTAGCGTACCTGGCGGTACAAGGGCTGTTTTTTCCCGTCGATTTCCACCGTGGCATCGTTCGCAATAGCCACCAGTTCGGATTCGAGAAAAGATCTGGACAGTTTAGCTGCATCCTCATAGAGTTCCTGGGCGGGGGTCGTGACGCACACAACCCACTCCCACTCAGGAAAATACGAATAGGCCAGTGTCTTGCTCTTCCCTTCGAACAGATATTGAAGCGTCAGAATTTTCCCCGTTTCCCTCGTTTTAAGAATCTCCGAGAACTCATTTATCTTGAGATCGGAAATCACGTTTTTGCCTACCAGATCCGAGCGAGGGTGAATCAGCAGGGTTCCGGAGGAATCCATGATAAAAACGTAACCGGATTGACCCAGCTTCGTGTTAACGACAGCATCCGCAAGTTCGGCTGAATCCTGTTCTTTTATGCCGGTGTAGAGCATCCCGATGATTTGGCCGTCTTTCGTATAAAGGGGCTTGTACGCAGTTGTGTACCAGCTATCGACAACGAATGCGCGTCCGTGAAAGGTTTCCCCTTTCAGTACGGTGCTTACGACAGGGTTGGGTGCGCCGTCCTTGCCGACCGCCGGGATGAAAGTCTCTATCGCTCGTTTTCCATCAGCTTTTTTCACGTTCGTGGCTATTCTCAGCATGTCGCCACTGTCGTTCATCTTTTGAAAAATAGTGCACGTGCCTCCAACGAGTTCGTGCACATCGTCCACAACAGGAGTCGGCTTATCGAAGCTGTCATTCGATTCCACGATTGTTTCCCCGAGCCGGAGCTGCGGAAGCGCTGCTGTCTGCTGCTCTTTGGTGAACTGGTTCACCGCCGTCCAGGTTTCTATAACAGGAGAAACTGTAATAGGCCCCAGTACGGAGACGACTCGCTCGGCAACCGCCAGGTTTGCGTTTACCTGTTTTTGCAGAATACTCTGGTGGGCCTTGCACATCCTGACAATGCCTTCAACGACTCGCATTTCCTCCTTCTGGACAAGGCGGTTCAAGGTTTCGTTTTCTCCGGATACCCCCGTGAGATATCCATGAACGTTGGAGGACCCCGCCATTCTCAAAAGGTCGTTCTCAGCCTGGGTGATGGGGCCTGCAACTGCGGCCCCGTCCCTGGCGGCACCGGTCTTCAAGATGTCGAGCGCCGCTTTTTCCAATGCCGCAAAGGATTGTTCACTGATTTTGTCCCCGAAGGAGCGGAACTGCTGCAGACTGAACCCGCCGATGATCAGGATTGGTACTGTAACTATCACCACACACATAAGCATCAGCTTGACTTTAAGAGAATTACGGAATTTCATGAAATCCTTCCCCCCCAATATGATGGAACTGAGTGAATTTCGTGCTTCATATAAATTACATTCCAACAATAATTCGTACCCTTTGAAAGAATACTTAAATGAAAATCAGGGAGCAGGAAGCAGGAAGGAAAAAGCGTTGAAGCAGGAAGGAAAAAGCGTGAAAGGAAGGAAAAAGCGTGAAGCAGGAAGCCGAATCAGGTCTTTTCTTCCCGCTCGTTGTTCCCTGCCCACGCGCGCGTCTATCTGTTTTTGCGCCAGCGGCTATGAGTTATGCTGTGCTTTTTAATCATATAGTTTAGCTTGCGCGCGGTAACTCCCAGCCGGCTGGCAGCGTCTTTCTGCACCCATCCGCTGAGATCGAGGGCTTCCAGGAGCAGGTCTTTTTCGCTTGTCTCGAGGTTTTTCAGAGGCTCTGAAGAAGATTTGGGTTTGTGCGAGAAGCCTGAAAGAGAGACGCTTTCCAGCGTTATCAGGCCGCTTTCTTCGAGCAGAACGGCCCTTTCGATAGTGTTGGAAAGTTCCCGCACGTTCCCCGGCCAGTGATGGCGTTTGAAAAGTTCAGTGACTCCCGCCGCATAACCGTTGAAAGTTGCTTTCAGTTCACGGCAGATTTTCTGGAGCAGGTAGTTGGAAAGGGGCCCGATGCACTCCCGTCTCTCTCTCAAAGGAGGCAGGTGCACTCTCAATACATTGATCCTGTAATAGAGGTCCTCTCTGAAGCTCCCGCCCTCCACGTTGGCCTCAAGGTTTCTATGTGTTGCGGCTATTATACGGATGTCTGTCCGAATAGTCTGGTTCCCGCCAAGCCGCTCGAAGCATTTTTCATCCAGTACCCGCAGCAGTTTTGCCTGTAAGGCGGGAGTAAGTTCGCCTATTTCATCCAGGAAAACGGTGCCCCCATTCGCCTGTTCCAGGCGTCCGGTCCTGGTCTTGGTGGCCCCGGTGAATGCCCCTCTTTCATGTCCAAACAACTCGCTTTCCAGCAGGGTCTCCGGAATGTTGGCGCAGTTGATTTTGATGAACGGCTTTGAGCGTCTGCGGCTATTGAAATGCACCGTACCGGAAAGCATGCTCTTTCCGGTCCCGGTTTCTCCAGTTATGAGGATCGTTGCTTCCGAATCCGCAATCCTCTTCAATGTAGAGATAACCTTGTGCATTGCAGGGCTTGCCGCGATTATCCTGTCAAAATCGTAGAGTATGTCCTGGGTGCGCCGCAGGTAGTCGATTTCATTTCTTAAAGCTCGATTTTCGACCGCCTGTTCAACAGCAATTCTGATCCTGGTGGAATTGTAAGGCTTGACAATGAAGTCGAAGGCGCCGGCCCTGATTGCCTGGACCACCGTTTCGGTCTTCGTCTGCTCGCTTACGATTAGTAAAGGGGTATGGGGGGGCAGTTTATCTTTGAGGTTCCGTATGTTTTCCTCGTAGTTAGACTCAATGCTCACCACTATTGCATCGAATGCTTCTTTTTCGAGTCGCTTGTATGCCTCATTCAGAGCGGAACAGAACTCGAGCTTTTGCGCGCTCAGGCCTTCCGAAGCAATATCCCGCCAAGTCTGGTCATATTCAACTAACAGCACCCTGGCCATTTTCAGTTCAGCACCACCTTGATAAGTAATCATGAAAAATCGGACAGCCTGTTTGCCGGAACCATCCTCACTATTGATTCACTCTCCGAAAATAAAACTTAATAATTAGGCATAAATTTCCGAATGAAATAACGGATTGTATAATATCGCATTTTGCACCAAATAGGTAATATATTGCGCTCAGTTTCGTTTTCTGGTAATTAACTACGAGAAGGAAAGGCGGGCTGAATGCTGTTTTTGCCTAAGCTGGAAGGGTTGCCCGGGTGAAAGGGTGATACGGCTCGCCGGGTCGAGAGTTTTAAATCAGGTAAAGTGGCGTGCCCTGTCTCTGCATCCGCTGTAGGACTTTGATTGAAAGTGAACGTTATGGAGGCTTTCAAGAATTCCAGGGCCACAATAGTGGACGACGACGAGCTCGTCTGCGAGACTCTCTGCGAGACCATTCGAAGTTGGGGTCTTAGCGCGGAGGGCTTTACCCAGCCTGAAGCCGCACTTGAAAATGTCAGGAACAATAAAACCGATATAGTCTTGCTCGATGTTTTCATATCCAATGTCTGTGGCTTGGACCTGATCCCGCAACTTGGCAGTGATCTAAAAATTATAGTCATTACGGGATGCGCCGATAAGGATACTGCTATCCGGGCACTGAAACTCGGCGCTTTCGACTTGCTGGAGAAGCCCTTTCAGAATGAGCTGCTCTACTATTCGGTATTGAGGGCCTTAAAGGCCCTCGCAAATGAGAGGGGAGCAAAAAAGCTGATAGACGACCTCAAACAGAGCCGCTCGGAATTGCTCGGTCAGCAGCAGCGGCTTGAAAACTTGAATACACAACTTCTCGACACCAATAGGGCACTGTCGATTTTTGCTCAAAATATCGAGCGGGAGAGAGAGGAAATCGAAACGCGTATCGCCCTGAAACTAAGAAGTCTCATAATACCCATGGTGACGAAGCTGAGAAACGATGAGGTCCTTCACAAGTATCGGGCCCAACTTGATTTGCTGACTACGCAGATTGAAGACTTGACTTCCGGGTTCGCCATGGACTCCCGCGTTGCGATGACCCTTTCATTCACCCAACTGCGGATTGCGTCTCTTATCAAAAATGGCATAACGACTGAAGAAATAGCAAGACAGTTGCATATTGCCGAGAGTACGGTGCGTACCCACCGGAAAAATATCCGCAAGAAACTTAAGATAAACAACGCTCAATTCAGTTTGAGAAATTTTCTCAATTCAAGAGCTTGACCTGGTTTGCAGGGGCAATCTGCTTAGCCTGTTGCTTTCTGTAACAGCGAGATAAAGATATGGTTTCATGTCTCAACCTTGCGCAAGATTTGATCCGCAAGGAGATATCCGCCCTCGAATGCCTTCATGCCCGAATCGGTCCCGAATTTGAACGGGCTGTCTCATGCCTCAACGAGATGCGGGGAAAGTTGATCGCAACGGGGCTGGGGAAATCGGGAATTATCGCCGGCAAGATTTCGGCGACCCTTTCGAGCACCGGCACGCCGTCGATTTTCATTCACCCGGTTGAGGCAATGCACGGAGATCTGGGGATAATACAGCGCGGAGACCTTGGCCTGTTTATCAGCAACAGCGGTGAAACCGCCGAGATTCTTCAGTTGCTTCAAATGTTCAAGCGGCTGGGCCTTAAAACAATAGCGATAGTTGGAAGAGCCAATTCCACTCTTGCCAGGGATTGTGATATCTGCCTGGATGCAACCGTAGAGTCCGAAGCATGCCCCCTCAACCTTGCACCTACCAGCAGCACCACTGTCGCGATGGTCCTTGGAGACGCGCTGGCTGGGTGTCTTCTAACTCTGAAGGGGTTTTCCAGTGAAGATTTCAGCAGGCTGCATCCCTCGGGTGCTTTAGGCAGGCGGTTGCTCTTCCGGGTTAAGGACATCATGCATTCGGGACAGAATCTGCCCGTGGTAATGGGTGGAACCCCCATGCGGGATGCGCTTATAACGTTGACCGGCAAAGCGATGGGAGCGGTCCTCGTTGTCTCTTCGCTGGGCGATCTTCTGGGAATCTTTACCGATGGGGACCTGCGCCGAGCGGTACAAGAGCATGAAAACCTGCTGAACATCGAAATCGATCAGGTGATGACCAAAAATCCGGTCGTTATTCATGAAAGCCGAATGGCGGCCGAAGCCCTGAACCTGATGGAAAACCGCCCATCACAGATATCAGTGCTTCCGGTCCTGGACGGCGACGATAAGGTGGCTGGAATCATAAGGTTGCACGACCTCGTGCAGGCGGGCCTGTAGAAGGCACCAAAACGTTCAGCGTGCTCCTTTGCGCAGCAAATCAATTTGCTTCTGAGGAACTTCCCCCCTTTTTGTAAAAAGACATGAGAAACTCAGTGTCTTTCGGCGAGAGGTCAAATCGCGTGACGGCTTCTTGCAGGAGTTTTTGCACAGATTTGCCCGGGTTGTCGTTGATCTCGGCTGAAATCCATTTTACTGCCTTGCGCAACGCTTCGCCTTCAGGCATTACAGTGGTCATAAATCTAACCTCCGATGGAAGATTTCATTCCAGGCCCCGTTCAACTTATTATACCAGATTATCGATTACGGTCGCACTATTTAAAGAAATATCGCCCGGATAAGTTCCTGAACCGTCCACCTGAACTGGCGAGAGCCGCCGAAGAGAAAACCAGGCAGATAAATACGGCCTACGGCATACTAAGAAAAAAAAACATAGCCTGCCGGAAAAATGCCTGCCCGGCTAATAAATAAATGGCAAAAGGGATTCATAGTACTTAGACGAAAATAACAGGTTCAGATGGAGAATTCTCCCTTTGTACCTTAAAAACGGATCGAGGGAAAAGATATGGCCGGCCGGTTGAAGGTATGTCTGATCGCTGTGTGTATTTGCGTCCTGCTGCCGGCCCTGTCCTGTTTGGCGGTTACCACTTTCGAACTATACGAAGCGAGCGTTCTCAACCATGTGATAAAGCGCAATAAGCTGATAGTGGGAATGGAGGTCCAATTTTTTCCATTCGAATATGCGGACACCGACGGACGGCCCATCGGTTTCGATGTGGACCTGGCAGAGATTGCCGCCCGGGAACTCGGCGTACAAATCGAGATAAAGGACATGGAATGGAGCGGCCTCATTCCCGCCCTCCAGGGAGGCAAGATAGACATGATAATTTCCGGAATGACCCGGACTCCGACGCGCGCAAAAACAGTCTCATTCACGCAGCCATACTTTGAGGCCGGCCTGTGTGCTCTCCTGAGCAACAAACGTGCCCCGGATGTTTCCGAAATAGCACAGTTAAACGCTGAGGGCCGAATCCTGGCGGTAAAACTGGGCACCACCGGCGATCTCGTTACAGCCAGGCTGTTCCCCAAAGCCGAGGTGAAACGGTTCAAGGAAGAGACTGCGTGCGTACTGGAGGTAGTTTCGGGCCGGGCTGACGCCTTTATCTTCGACAAGTTGTCGATCAGTATGCACCACGCCCAAAACCCGGAAACAACTCACGCAATTCTCAAACCATTCACCTACGAAGCTTATGCGATCGCAATAAAAAGCGGCGATTTCGATTTTCTGAATTGGTTGAACATTTTCCTGGAGACAATAAAAGCAGATGGAAGGTATCAGGAACTGCGAAAAAAGTATTTCAACGATCTTCAGTAGAGATCGGGACAGGGTGAACGTATTCGCCTGCGCTGCCTTGCTGGCGGGTTTTATCGTGAGTTTAACCCTGCTTCTCAGCCGGATGGAGTACTCCTGGAACTGGCGGATCGTCTGGGAATACCGAAGGCTCTACCTCTATGGGCTCTATTACACTCTGGCCATCTCCACGGGGGCCATCTGCCTCGGTTACCTGCTGGGCCTCGCCGGTGGAATTGCGCGAATATCCGGAAACGCTTTCGCAAAGGAAGCCGCCAGGCTCTATGTCATATTCTTTCGCGGGACCCCGCTCCTGGTCCAGATATATATATTCTATTTCTGCCTTGCTGCGGCCATTGGCTACGACAATCCCGTCGTAATAGGCATTGTCACCCTGGCGGCGTTTTCGGGGGCATACATAGCGGAGATAGTTCGTGCGGGAATAGAGTCTATCGATCGTGGTCAGTCTGAGGCAGCTCTCTCAACGGGTCTTACCGGATGGCAGACACTGAGATATGTAATCTTTCCACAAGCCTTCAGACGGATCATTCCACCCGTGACCGGGCAGTTTGTCTCGCTGATCAAAGACTCGTCCCTTCTTTCGGTAATCTCGGTCCGGGAGCTGACCAAAGCGGCCGAAGTCGTAAACGCAACGACTTATAAGACTTTTGAAGCCTACCTGCCGCTCGCCTTCATGTACCTGTTGCTGACCTACCCGCTCTCCTATCTTGCGCAGGCGCTTGAAAGAAAGCTGAGAAAGCCGGATCTCGCATAGCCAATGTCAGCCCGCACGCGGCTTACAGGCGTATGCATTCACCGCAGCATCTCATGTCCCTAAGGGACAGCCCAAACCATGAAAAGGGCGGGATGGGGGGAGCGAAGCGAAACCCATCAAGCCTTTTTGAAGCAGAGACTGGTCATAGACAGGTCGTGGAGAGGACGCTGAGGGAAGCTCTTTTGACAGCAACAGGATTAGCAGGATTGAAAAATTGGTTGCGGCTCCTGTTTGCCTTAGCCTGAGGATTGACTCATTATCCGTATTGTGAACCACTAAGATGTCCTCTGCATTGCTAACATGCAAATTCTTGAAATTTTGACAAGCAAATGCCTCTAAACAGTTGTTTTGCTCCGCGCCTCAGCGTGAAATAATTTTCACCTTTGGTTGCAGCCTGGAGCTGCTCTGCGTCCTCTGCGTCTCTGCGGTGAAGGGTTGTCTCCAGCCAGCTTTCACCTTGACTTTGGAGCAATGGTTGGATATTTTGATGCTCCTCTGGGGGATCGTCCAGTGGAAGGACTGCAGACTCTGGATCTGCCTACCTAGGTTCGAATCCTAGTCCCCCAGCCATTTTTTTCGCGGTCCCATCGTCTAGTGGCCTAGGATATCGGCCTCTCACGCCGAAGACGCGGGTTCGAAACCCGCTGGGACTATTGAGTTTGCCAGGTTTTTGCCAGATGTATCTGGCATCTGATCTGGCATTTTTTATTTCGGCCTTTGGTCGCGGGAGTTGAAGCCGAGACCCGGCTTAATCGATTGACTCGCTAAATCCAGTAAACTTCAACTTTTACGATGATATAGGCTCTCTTTCTGGCTGTTTTGAGTCCGTTAAAATCCGTCAAATTTCGCCAGAAGTCGTCTCGTTTGGGGAAAGTTTGGGGAGGGTAATTCACCAGAGTACGGGGCAATTGCCCACTGGGGAAGTGAACCGCAACTGCCCCTTTTTCGGGCTATTGTATTCCAAACCTTAACAATCTTCTCATGAACGGTGTCAAGAGAAACTGAAAGCGGATTCCTGCAAGGCGATGGCCTCGTTGACTCCCTTGAAAGCCTTTCTAATATGGACTTAGCACACCGGCCCACCTAATGTATCATCGAGCCTCCAAAGATATCGTCCACTGCGTCCAACAGGCAAACTCGATGAGACGGCATACTGCTCTATTCTTATTTGCGTTCGCCCTCGTTTTGATGGCCGGGCAACTGGCGGACTGTGAAGACGTTTGTGATGAATTCCCTATCCCGACCTTTGAAGAGGGAACCAAAGTCACTGGTGTGTATCAAAACTGGGATTACGGCTACGAGGTTCGTCTCCCGGCCGGCATTGTCGGATATTGCTTACCAGCGCCAGCACCTAATCACGAATTTGGAATTGTCATTTCCCGCTCCCCGAAGGCTTACGTTTGGGTAGATGCGAGCTATTGGCCTGAAGAAGAAGATTCGCTTGGGGATATAGTGGACACGCACATTGGGTGGGTTTGCGACCATGGCAAGGATTGTGAACTTGAGCAGCGCAGCATCAGGCGATTCGCCGGATTGGAGGCGGAGAAATTTATTGTCCGTTATACCTGCCCGCAATCTGGCAGTATCGTGAAAGAAGAGCAAACCTTAGCGTTGAGGAAAGATATCGTATACACCGTGGGTTTAATTTCAGCCCCTGAAACCTACCAAAAAGCCAAGGGCATTGCTGATCGTATACGCCGTTCATGGGATGCGCTCTCATGGTTGAAGTTTGACAGAGAAAGTGAAAAGCGGCTTCAAGAGGCGGTCGATAAAGGCCACCAGCCGTGGAGATTGGAGGCTGCATGTGTCGCCCATGTCGCTGCGTTGGCAATGGATAAATCTGTTGCATACAACTCCTGTAATCTCATTTATGAGACAGAGCTTGACTCGATTGTTCAATGCAGAGAAAAACGGAACTATGCGGTCCATCTCCGAAGACTCTTTAAAAAAGACGGGATTTGGACGGCAACTGGGGTCAAGATAGGCAAGTGAGATATCGTTTTGTGTGGTTCCCTGTTTTGTAGATTCATGACAAGGGGATAGTGGTCAGGGGGGTCTGAGGTATCCGATTGAATTCACCCTTGCCCCCGTCCAGAGTGAAGGATGGGGGCTAATCCGATTGAAGGGCCTTTCTCAACAGATGGTATCAGGATTCTCTTTCTTTTTCTCTCAGTTGTCCGACAAAAAGTAAGGAATGCAGTTACTGCATAGGCATGTCAGTTCGGCGTTCCATACTACGCACTCGCATTCACGTGCGAATTTAGTATAATACGGTTGAGTTCAAACCGCGGTCTACTTAGTGACAATGCTGCTTCCAGGGACGGGAATCGGAAACGATGCGAGGTGAAATAATATGAAGGTTCAGGTAGTCCTGGAGCCGAGTGAAGATGGCGGCTACACCGCCGTCGTTCCCAGCCTTCCCGGATGCATAAGCGAAGGCGAAACAAGAGATGAGGCTCTGGCAAACATTAAAGAAGCCATCGAGCTTTACCTCGAACCCGTTGAAGACGACCTCTCTTCGACACCAGGGGCCGAAGTCATTGAAATAGCGATATGACCAAGCTCCCGACCTTGGGCTACGAAAAGGTTATCAAAGCTCTTCAACGGGACAGTTGGGTGGTCATTCGCCAGAGGGGCAGCCATATTCGTATGCACAAGCACACGCGCACTGGAGTGCTTAAGTTGATTATCCCGGCGCATAGCCCTATCAAGCGCTCAACGCTCGCTCACATTCTTAAGCAGGCACGACTGACAAAAGAGGAATTCGAGTCACTGCTCTAAACTGCGGATGTCCGGCTCGGACCGTCAGTCCCTCATTGGATTCGTTTAGCTCTCTTTCGGCGTTCGGGGGGCGGCATCAGTTCTCACCATTGGTGTATAAGGGAGAAAAGCACTGGAAACAAAGCGGGATCTTGATCTCAAATTAGTGCCATCAAGAAAGTCAAACGTATTTCAGTAGGTTAAATGGTGGTGGCGGCGGGAGTTGAAGCAAAGACCCGGCCTAACGCTCTATGCTGGGAAGGAGATTTGTGTAACGAGGATGATAGAAAGCTATGAAGACCGCCCAGCGATCGTTGTGAAGGGTCCCTCACAGATTAAGGTGAAATAGACCTGATTTTCTCCCTCGGTAAGAATCGGGAATACGAAAGGGTCGTAATGAGTAGATGGATTTCAAATCTTGTTTCAAGGATGAAGGATAGCCTGAGAAACAAGCTTGGAAGAGCCGAACCTTCGCTCAAAAACAATGTGCCCTCCCTAAAAAAGAATGACTCACCGATACCGACTGTTGATTTGAGCAGGAGAGTCATAGGTGACCTATCTCGGAATGTTAGAGAAGGGTTGCTTGCCAGAATCGAAATACGTTTGACGAGATGGTCTATTATCCTTTTGGCAGTGATTGCAATTATTTACATCCTTCCGCACATACGTGAGCTTTTTGAGCCCGCTAAATCACCATCCGTCACACCCCAAGCTAATTCAGAGTCCGAATACCAAAAGAAAACCACTTCTCAGAAACCCGAAGGGCCAAGACCAGAATCGGCACAGAGTGCGTCGGTTAAAATGGAACAACCAGGGAATCTCATTGATCCAGAGTTCTCAATCACTCTTCTTGAAAAGGATCAGAGCAGCGGGCTAAGACTATGCATTGTCAACAAAAATCCTTCATCGACATCCTTTCTGAGAACTGGAGACATTTTCAAAATAATCTTTCCACCTGAGAGCGGCCAAATCAGGTTAATCCCCAATAGCGTTGCAGTTAATTCGTCAACACTTTCCCCAACTGACTTTCAGGCCACCGTTAATTCTGACCAGATACATTTAACCTATATCGGGTACGATAAAAAATTCCCTTCATGGGATAGCTGTTGCTTTGACGTTACGCTCTATTCATTCAATGGCTCAAAATCAGGGTATGTTCAATTTATCCCATCAGGTGCCGGAATATTAAAGACTCCACCTGTGCATCTGCTTTTGCCTTCGGCCATAATTTCTAACAATGTTTCCAAACCGAGGACGATTAATTTTGAAGACGACTATAAGCGTTACATTAGTCCATACTATCCTTCTAAACCGCATAAGAAATTAGCAAAAAACAACTCTAAAAAGCAAAAGGCTAAACCAGTTACGAAAAGTGAATATCATCGAAAAAACGGAACGCACGTTAAACATCGGAGTGCTCCAAAGAAAAGTGCCAAAGACAAAAAGAAAGCTAACAAACGGCAGCACAGCTAATTGGGCCAAGGAGATCGATAGAGAAAGGGTTGATTTGCGTAAACAGAACTGGTTGTTTTGAGCCGCAGTCCAAGAGCAATTCTAAATGCGTCGTTACAGGTTGAGATTGTTGTTTTTTATACTGTTTCTCCTGACTCCAAACCACTCCCATGCCTGGCACGATGAAACCCACCTGGCTATCGCCAAAGGTGCTGGATACCAGAAATGGTACAATGCAGCCGGCGCTGACATCGCCAGAATCAAGGCCGGAGATAAAGAAGGCCATAACCACTACGCAAACAACCCGCCCAACACCGTTGTGACTCCCGAAATGGTTCTCGCTCAGGTTAATCACTACAATGATCCGACAGATGGTGTTATTGGATAAGCTTTCTTGGCGTTTCTTTCAGAATAAATCATGCCTAAATTTAAGGAAGGCCGGTAGAAAATCCTATTGAGACCAAACTGCTGGAGCGCGGAAATAGATTTCGAAAGAGTGCTGAATTGAAATGGATACCGGCTAGTCTGTGGTTGCCATGCGTTGCTCTCTGCGGAAATCGAAGGGATGCGACACCGGCACGTCATTACCAACACTGTTCGCAGGGCGAAAGTCATGACCTGCTATTTATATGGAGGCTGACATGTTTCTTTCGATGGCAATAACCTTTCTAATTTTGTCGATAATAACAGGGATATTGGGATTTGGGGTGTTGGTCGGAGACGCAGCATGGGCTGCAAGGGCTTTTTTTTTCGTTTTTCTGGTTACTTT
The DNA here is from genome assembly GCA_049520315.1 of Syntrophobacteraceae bacterium. GTDB lineage: Bacteria > Desulfobacterota > Syntrophobacteria > Syntrophobacterales > Syntrophobacteraceae > SbD1. The sequence goes on along the minus strand of JBEKPW010000116.1, from coordinate 291 downwards.
TGGGGTCTCGCTCGTAATGAAAGGACAATCGTCATATCATAACAAAACACGATCATTGCATTGACCATGCCCCGATCTCATTCTCAGCCTTTTTGAAGTCAGTCCAAATTTCGAATAATATTTTTTCAATCCTCCACATTTTCAACACGTGAATTAACAGGGGTGAACAAAATCAACCGATGACCGTCATGCAAGTCGCCCGAGGGCGTCTTGCCCCATTAGAGATGTGCGTTAGAAAAATATTGCATTCATATACTAACCTATTAAAATCACAGTGCTCTGAACTTTGAA
>JBEKPW010000115.1:0-19604 GCA_049520315.1 Syntrophobacteraceae bacterium | reverse complement strand
GCTTTATCCCCGGCAAACATGGCCAGATTGGTATCGTCCCAGCCGGTGCTGGGCATTGTCCAATCTTCCTCGGCCACAGTAAATATCTTGGCCGCCATCGCAATATCCTGCGGATAGTACATTGGTTCGCGGGCATTTACCGTATACATTATTCTGGCGCCCGGCTTGTCGATCGGGATCTCGAGACCTCTGAGCTCTTCGGCTGTTTCCTCGGCCATCCACGAGCAGGTGTCGATGAAGTCCTCCGTACTCATGCCCATCTGATTTCCGGAAGCGCGGTAGTTATCCGATGCCTTGCGCAGGCCTTCCGGAACGATCCCCTGCGAGTTGCAAATCCCACGCATTGTGGCGATCATTACGGATATATCAATACCGAACGGACAAAAGAGCGAACATCGCCTGCATGTCGTGCATTCGCCCCAGATGATGTTGTAGCATTTCTCCAGGAACTCGCGGTCAACCTCGCCTTTTCTGCGGTAGAGTTCGCGTAGCGTTGCCCTGACCTTATATGCCGGACTCAGCTTGGGGTCCTTATTCTTTGCAAGGTAGAACAAGCAGCTCTCGGCGCAAAGGCCGCAGCTCGCACATATACTCAGCCAGGTCCTGAACCTTGCGCTATCGTTTATGTCCAAAAGCTCTTTTATCACTTTCGTATTGATCGGCTTTTGAAGCACGTCGTTCATTTCTCCGGTTCTCCTCTCGAATAAATCCAAACCTCATTCAGACTAGTCTTCAACGGGCGGCTACCAAGTCCGCGCCCCTCGCCTTCCCATTTCGAATCCGAAAGAAGCGCGCGAGAAAAAGTAAAGGGCAATATGGCCAAGCTTGCTGAATGGAATGACGACCAGCAGTATTTCCGCAAAAAGAACATGCAGAATAAGAGTCAATTTATATGGGCCGATCTGGTGATATGCAAGAAAGCCGGTAACGAAAGGCGCACTCGTCAAAATGAGTAGAAAATAATCCCAGGCTGAGGACAGGAACCGCACTTCCGCGCGAACTATTCTTCTGGCCAACAGAACTAAAGCCGCCAACATAAAGAGCACTGTGAGGACGTCGGCGATGGAATCCGGCAGCGAAGGGAGGCTGACGCCGAATGCTTCCTGCCAAAGTGTATTGTGCGCAAGCAAAAAGATAGGAACTCCCAGCAGACAGAGATGGAACACGAAAAAGGCTATTGCGAAAAGCGGTTGTTCCCGCAAGCTTACGCTTCCAAACGGGATCAACCAGTGGAAGATTGAACGAAAGCCCCATTTCAGATCCACGTGGTTGTAGAAAACCCTGTCGCGTTCCTTGCTCAATCCATAAAGATAGACCACCCTCACAATGAGGCCGAAGACAAATATCGTAAAAGCGGCCCAGAGAGCAGGCCCGGTGAGGAATTCATAAAAGTCGTTCATGCGCTGCGCCCCCATGATGTGAATAAATCGGGTACTAATCAGATTTGCACACACTTTCACCAAGTTAGCTCAAATCCAGGAATTAACTATCATATTCGTGTTCCACAGAAAAGATAAAAAAAACGCAGAGATCTTCTTTTCTGCTTTCGCACTAGTGCCGCACAGTCAAAAATTACCAGAAATCGTTCCGATTTTGAAACAACACCAAAACAAACCCACGATTGGAAGAACAACATCGGAAGAAAATGAAGCGCCAAGCGATTCGGAAGGAACGATTGATTAAGCGGTAATGACAACATATCCGGAACTCTTTTTCAAGGGAAAAGCGGGTGGTAACCTGTTTTATTGGAGACAAACAGGCGTGGAGGAGAATTTAACAAGAATCATAATTATCCTTATAAAAACAATACTAAAGAAACTCAGTCCTGAAATGATCAAATGTGACACACTTGCAGGTGAGAAAATTGAGGCAAAGTTAAGCCACACACCCGCAAACGGGGCGCCAAGCGGCGGAATCAAGGTCAAAGCACAAAACGGCTGGTTTGCCTCACGTCCCTCCAGTACCGAAGATATTTACAAAATCTACACCGAAAGCTTCAAAAACAGGGAGCATCTTCTCCAGATTCAGGAAGAGGCCAGGGAGATCGTCAGCAACGTCTTCAAAGCGGCCGGGGTGTTAACAGAGGACTGATGACGAATATAAGAGCGCCACGCTGTAGTGAAGATTCCGGCTTCCGCCCTCTGACGCCGGACTTCCGTTCATTGCTCTTCTTCAATGGTCTCGGCAGCCTGATTCGGGTCCTGGTTTATTACCGGTTCGGGATTGGCCTCAGACACATTCGGCGGAATCTGTCTTCGGGAAGCCGGGTGGCCTGCAACGTTGGGGTTGGGATGGGGGTTTTGAACACCTGGAGGCTGATTGGCCGCTGCCTCCTGTGGCGCAACTCCGGGCGCAGCCTGCTGGGGTTGAACAGGAGCAGTAGCAGGAGGTGGGGGCGATGGTGGAGTAAGCACTTTATTCTCAGCAAAAAGACCGATTGTAAACGTTTGACCATCCTTTTCGAGCGAGATACTTTTGGATTCGATTTTCGACACACGGTAATCGCTGACCACCTGACCCTCCCGAACAGTGACGAAAGGAGACGCGGACTGCCCTTTCTTGGCCGCCGCCCCGGCCGGAGGGTTCTTCATTCGCAACACCGCCCTTTTGGCATTGCTCTGGATTATTACTCCATCGAGTTGAAAGTTTCCGATCGCCATTCCAGGTTTGGCCGTTTTGGAAGATGTGTCAGCAGACTCCGGTGAAGGCGGCTTGCGGTCCGTTGCGAACAAGTTTTTCTCAACCATCAGCGGGCCAGCCGTGCAAATAGAGTTAAAAACGGCGCCCCATACCAGAAGCAACAAAACCGAAAGAATTCTTTTCAGAAACACTTGTTCACTCCTTTGCCTCTCGCCCTGGATACTTCCCAACCGGATTTTTGTCCTACTAGAGTCCTTTTCCTATTCGGAAACACTATCTCATCAGGTGTTTCAGGATGGACACGGAACAAGAGCGAGTCTTGGAGGCTCAAACCGATAATTGATAAGCTCCTCTATATATTTATCAGATTTCAGGCCAAAATTCCACTACAATGTAAATTTCGCGAAAGCGCTCACCCTACCAAAGATGCGGAGATAGAACTACCTGGACAGGATTAACAGGATTTAGCACGGTGATGAAAAAGGGTTCTCTGGTGGAAGAAAAGCCTTACAATGCCAAGCATCGCTCCGCGATGAGTGAACAGTGAGCAGAAAAAGCTTGCAAACAAAACACATTACATTTGCTACGCAGTCTGGCAAGCCGGAATCCAGGCTTTTTTCCAACTAATTGATTTTTCCACGTTGAACTAAAGGTAGATCTTCGAAAACTTGTCGATCATCTCGTGAAAAGCTTCATGGGTCCCCTGCCCGATCTCTTCCTTTTCAAAGCGGTCGAATTGCTCTCCGATCAATTTCAGCTTATCGGCGGGAACCGCTTTTTCGGCCATCGGGAACAGGACATTGTTTTCTTTCCATATGTGGCTCCTGAGCAGGTTCACATACTGGAGCGCCGGGGTTGTGAGCACCAACAGAAAACCCGATTCTCCTTTGTCGCAAGAGTTCAGAAGATTCTTCATTTCTGCTATGAATTGCCGGCCTCTGGCGTGCTCTGAGAGCATGACTGCGAGCGGTCCGCCCTCTTTTGGAACCCCAGCCTCCTCCATTGCCGCAAAAAGGAGCCGCTCCTCTTTTCCGTGATGACACTTGTCGGCAAAAACCTGCAAAAAATCCAAAACCTGCTTCAGATGATCGGTTGGAACGTTTTTGCCCGCTGCGATCCTCTCCGACATTCTATCGAGTACATCAAGCATCAGAAGAATTCCCTCATGCTCAGCCTTGAGATCTTCTATCGCTTTCATGGCTCCTCTTTCTGGAGACTTGCGCTAAAAAAAGCTGAAGGTCCCCCGCGATTGAGTACTTGGATTTCAAAACGGTTTGCGTCCGGAAAGGGCGCTCTTGTGAGGCGGAAATGCTCCAGTTGCTTCGTCGCTTGCCGCCGCATGCACACCGGCTATACTCTAAAGCGCATGCAGAAGTGAACGAGTTCCTGTATTTTGGAAATCTCTTCAGCCGGCCTTAAAAATCTGGCGCCAATCTCTGTCTTCCTGTGGATCTGGTTATATTTCACGGTTGTTATTGTGCATTGCAGATCTTTTATTAATTGATCATTGGGAAGCGTGAACGTCGCGATAATGCCAAGACCTTTAAATAATGAAATGATCTTTGGCAATTCAATCGAACAGCCGGTCTCGCTGATGTCTTTGACAAGCCCTGATTGGCTCAGGTCACTTATGCGCAATGCCGCCGCCAGATTTACCTTTACTCTGGGCTCAGTTCTCAATTGCTCTACTTCGAAATCTCCAGGATAATCGATACAGATGATATTTCTTATAAGTTTCTTGTTGAAACGGCTTTTGAACGTAAACAAGTATCCGTCATATAAATAGGCCACCAGGAAATCATCTTCAACAATTGCGGTGATATTGTCGCTTATCGCAAACACAGGGTTCTCGATCATTATAAACTCTTTTTCGAGCACCCCGATTATTCTGCTTTTCGCCTTGTGCGAGGGGTTGAATGACGAGCGGAGCAATATCTCCGAGCCAAGTTGAAAGGGGATCTTCTTGAAAACGATCATACTTTTTCCGATCCATTTTTTGCGCTGTGCGCCTGCTTCGATATTGTTGATATTTATAACATTCACGCGGTGAGGATTGCAAAAAAAAACTCCCCAAAGCGAGGAGCAGGGGCAATTATTGGAATCAGGCGACCGAGTAGGCCACTCGGCTTGAAACAGCTTTCCGAGCATAAAAACGGCGTCGCCGACGTGACCTTCCGGATGCGCTGTCTGCTGAATTCGGACACAGGCCATGCCCGCGGCAATAAAAGATTAAGGATATCGGTGTTTTCCGGCACCCCACCTTTTTGTCAGGTCGGGACCCTGACTTACAACTACTCCTGAATCGCTTCAGTTGCCCACCTCTTGCCGGAACCGGCAGCAGACCGGCAAAGGCAGCCCCGGTCCTAAGCTTTCATTGTGCTCGCGGGGAGGGCTTCCTCGATGTCAAAGGTGAATTTCTTCAAAAGGGTCTTCGTAACCAGGCATTGGCTTGCGACATGGAGAAGCGTTTTCCTCTCCTTTTCCGTCAGATCCCCGATGAGTTCAATTTGTTCCTTCACAAAAACCTGTTCTGGATCTTCCTTATCCATCGACACCCTCACTACGACATCGGATAATTTCATTTTACGGCTCTCGGCGTATGCTCTCAGGGTGATATTGATACAGGCCGCCAAACCGGCTTCAAGGAGGTCAATCGGCAAAAACCCGGCATCCTTTCCTCCCTTTTCAGGGGGAATATCACAGGCAATCTCGTGTCTTCCATCGGACACGAAACTGCAGAAAGCTTGCTCACCACCACGGCAGACAACCATTTGCCTCTCCTTCCAAGTGTTAAGATCTGTGAAGTCTTGCAGCAATATCTGTAAAACCCATCTTCAAAACAGACGAATAGCTTCAGCCTTAATCCGTTGGCCTCAACCCGCTTCGGTACCGGTGTCATTATCATAACCACAACATGCAGTCCATTCAAGAATTATCGGTACCTGTGTTACATGGACAGGAAAAACAAAAACAGAACTCGGCGTGTTCTGCGCCATCTTGTCCGGCACCCTACAGGCTGACCGTTTCGATATCCCGATCAATAGTTCTCACGGATGAACAGCAAATCACAACTTACCATATCCAGTCTGTTAACTTTCCCAGAGGAAATATGTTTTTGCAAAAATACTTTGTAGGACAAAACCCTACTCAATTCTGAGGGATCATCCTATAAAAAAATCAGACTCATGCCGACATTCATTACATGTTGCTTATGCGATTTTACAGTTGAGGCGGAAAGACTCTTTTCTCAAAATAGATTCACCCCCTTGCTTCATGCGGCGGCCCGGAAGAGTCGGCAGCCGAGCGGGTGTTGAGTATTTTGAATTGAACCGATTTTCAGGAGGAGAAAAAGATGTCTATTTACATTTATGATCACGCCAAGGAAGTAACCCCGATGGAGAGAATGTTTGCATGCTATAGTGGCGAAAAAACGGACCGCGTTCCCGTCGAGGTTCATCCGCGTTGGGCTGCATTGGAGTATATCGGGGTCACATTCAAGGAGGCGTGGGATGATCCCGATCTGTTTGTAAAGGCCCAAATAATGGCTCAGGAGCGATTTCAGTATGACTCCGTGGCCGACTATATTATGATGGGTCCTGTTGAAGAAGCCATCGGTGCAACCCTCAAGTACCCCGAGGACGACGTTCCCCAGATCGCAGAGCCTTTCATCAAAACCAAAGAGGATATGAAGAAGGCCAAATGGAAGCTTGATCCCACCGAAGACGGGAACATGCCCAAGGTGCTCTATTGCATTCGCCGCCTCAAAGAGGAATTAATCAAACGCGGCAAGGGGACGCAGCAGGTGCCAATTGTGACATGGGGAAGCTGTCCGTCTCGTACAGCCGCCTGTCTTACCGGCTTCAAGGAATGGTTTCTGATCGTGGCCAGGGATCCGGATTGGGCGGTAGAACTCATGGAGCGTGCATTTGACGGCTGGCTCAAAATGGCAATCGCTGCCCACGAAGCCGGTGCGGACGCGATATGGATCAACGACCCCGTTTCCTCGGCCGACTGCATCTCGAGGGCGCATTATGAAAAACTCACGCAGCCTTACGAGAGGAAATACGTCGAAGCTATCCGGCGCGAAACCGGCATGAAGATCTCGTTCCATCCATGCGGCAACTGGCATGACCGCCTCGATCTCGTCTACTCCAACCAGGCCGATGGATACTTTCTCGGCCCCATGAACATCGATCTTTGCGCCCAAAAGGCTGTCGAGGTCAGGCATAGCGGAGCCAATCCTCACCTGCACTTCCTCAACGGCAATTACGGCGCCGCAACCAAAACCTCCACGGCTAACAGGAAACCCGTTCCCTATGCTACAACACTTAAATTCGGTACTCCCGATGAGCTCATTGAAGAATCCCGAATCATCATTGAGACTGTAGAGGGGGCTGACATCCGCTGCATGCTCGGACCCAACTGTCACGAACCCAAGTCTATTCCATTCATCAATCGTGATGCTACGGTCTTTGCGGCACGCAAATTCGGGCAGTACAAGTAAACCAGGAGGAATTACGTGAGCCAGTTAGAACAAATTCAAAAAGCCGTTTTTGACGGGGATGAGCAACTGACTGTCAGCCTGGTGAACGAAGCTCTTGCCGCCGGCCTGAACGCTCAGGACATAGTCGACGAGGGGCTTGTAAAAGGCCTCCATGACTGCGGAGCCGGTTATGAAGCCGGAGAAAAGTTCATCCCGGAAATGCTTATGGCTGCAGAGGCGATGAAAGCCTCCATGGCTATCCTCAAACCCCATCTCGCGTCAGGCGAGGCTGGAGCAGGCGGGAATGTCGTCCTTGCAACTGTTGAAGGCGATGTCCACGACATCGGACTCGAACTGGTGGCCACAATGCTCGGAAGCGCCGGATTCCACGTGAATTTCATGGGACCGGACGTCGAAACTGCCAGGATCATCGAGGCAGTTAAGGCCGATAAGCCGCATCTGCTTGGTTTGTCCGCTCTTCTTACGAACACCATGGATGAAATGCCGGTTATTATCAAGAAACTCGAGCAAGAGGGCCTTAGAAACTCCCTCAAGGTCATCATAGGCGGTGCACCCGTTTCGCAGGATTTCGCGGACATGATCGGAGCTGACGGTTATGCATACGATGCTGCTGCAGCTGTGCCGGTTGCCAAAAGGCTAAGGGCGGAACTTTCGTAAACCGAACCCGTCGGAGGGCACTGAGATCCGGTTGCCTTCTTCTCAAACGGTCATTTACCGGAAGGTCATTGCCAGAAGGAAGCTCCGATGAAAAAAGAGCAAGAACCCAAATCTCAAAAGGGAGTTTCCAGGCGAGATTTTTCCAGGATTGCGGCAACATTTGGGCTGACTTCGACCATGCTGGCTTATGGAGGACTCGCGAGGGCCGGCCTTGCATACGACGCCGTGCGGTTGGCCCAGAAAGCGGATGAGACCGCAAAAGACCGTTCCAAGGTGACCCCGAAGGTAAGACTCAAATACGGATTGGCCGGCCATGACATCGAATCGACCTGGGTCGCGAAGGTAGGCACCTACGATTTTATCTATGATATCGAAGAGCGTACCGACTATGCCATCCAGGTTGAAGCGATGGCCGCAAACTCGGTGTGCGGTGAGATGACTTGCGCGGAAAAATGTATTCAAGGAATAGTAGACCTCTACGTAACCTCCACCAACAACGCATCTACCACATGCCCCTACCTCAACATCCTCGATTTCGGTGCACTTTGGCCTTCACGCGCATCTCTCTACTCCTTTGCGGTGGACTACAGGAGTGAAGAACTTTGGCGCGAACCCATGAGAAGACAGTATGGCATCGAAATGCTCTTTGGTGATTACGGGCTTCGCGGTTTTTTCATGAGTAAGATGAAGTACGGAGAGGGAACGCCCGCAATTGATACCCTGGAAAAGTTAAGGGCTACTGGCGCAAAGCTCCGGACCACCGGTACCCTTTTCGGCTTGAAGAGCATGCAACTGATGGGTGTAAACCCGGTTGCAACCTCCTACGAGGAGGTTCTCGATGCCATGCGGCGGGGAGCGATCGACGGTGCTGAAGCCTGGGAGATACCATTTTCAGCGATTCACTTTACGGAATTTACCGGCCAGTATCTCTATCTCAAGTACTGCTCGGGAAACTGGGTGACCGGTATGAATGTGAACAGTTTCGAAAAGATGCCCTCTGAGCTGAGAGATGCTCTTATGGAATCGGCCTATCTCGCCCAGGTGGCCACTCTTGGCAAAGAAGAAGCATCCATATGGATGAAGGCCGGATCCGGCGAATGCAACCCACCACCTCCATCGACGGAACACTGGAGAGCGGATATTCGCAACATTCAGTGGTCCAGGGAAGAAATGTTAAAACTTGAGAAGCTGATCTCACCGTTGCACAATCCCGATCCTTGGAAAGAATGGATGGAGAAGCTCAATAAGATTTACGGCCGCGGTGATATTTTCGAGAAAATGTATGCCATAGCCCATGAAGTCCCGGCTAATGCCTATGCCATTGATATTTTTCCCAAACGATGGTGGAAGCCGAATCCGCCCTGGTGGAACGATCCTCTCGCCGCTCCATGGAGAAGGGGCGTCGGTTACTTCGGCAGGACTATGGACAAGAAGGTGAAATTGGTAGGGTGAAGACATCTTGGCGCACCGTATACCCGCGCTCCATATGAAACTGCTGGTCTCGTTGTGCTCTTTTGCTTTTTTTCGGCTTATATGTGAGGAGGCAAGGCGATGGAACATAAGGATGAATTGGGAAAAATGATAACTGATTTTGAATCGGGCAGAATGGACCGCCGGACATTCATCAAGGGGGCCACAATGATGGGCCTGACCCTGTCGAGTATCGGAGGGTTCCTGTCTTCAACGGCTCTTCCGTTCAACGAGGCCCTGGCACAGGCCCCGGCAGGCAAGCCGGTGGACGTTACGGTCGGCTTTTTCCCCACCTGGGTGGGCGCATGGTCAGGGGTGGTCGTCAAGCATCTCGAACTCTGGAAGAAGCACCTCCCGGCAGGCAGCAAGGTCGATTGGGACATCCAGACGGCTGGCCCTCCCATGGCCGCCAACATGATGGCCGGCAAGACTCAGATCGGTTACATGGGGGATACCCCGGGCATAGTCTCGAGCACGAAACGCGATATCGCGGACCTGCGGATGGTCGCTATCAACATGTACTCGGATACGGGTCAGATGTGCTCCGAAGCTTTTTCCAGGATCGACGCCCCTGACTTCAAGAGCGTGGCGGAAGCCGTCCAGTGGCTCGACGGGAAAAAGGTTGCAGTAGCGCAAAAGGGCGGCTGCGCAGATCGGTTCTTTTCGACCTTCCTCAAAAAAACCGGCGTCAAACCTGCATCGGTGCAACTTCTCGACCCCACGATCATCAAGACCACCCTGCAGGCCAAGAAGGTGGACGTCGGCGTTGTCTTTCAGCCGCACGCAGCCCAGATCATGAACGAAGGAATCGGCAAACTGATGTTCACCGGCTCCACCTGGGGCATGAATGATGGCAGCGTGATCGTCATGCGCAAGGACTTCATCGACAAGAACCCCGAAGGTGCGAAAGCCTGGCTCAAGGCCGACATAGAGGCCAATCTCTTCATGCTGAAAAACCCGAACAAAGTCGCGGAGATGGTGGCTAAGGAACTACCGGGCTTCACCGTCAAGGAACTTTGGGCGGCGTTGTACGGGCAATACCCGCCAAACACAGGCTCCCAGGAAGACAACGTCATTTTGCAGGAGGCTTTCGACGACAAGGTCAGGGCCTACATGGACGAAGCATTCCAATTCCTTCATGGGATTGGTTCCATTCCCGTGGACAAGCCCTTGCCGGGTGCCCTGTACGGCGAACTGATAGACGCGGCGTTGATGGAAATGAATCTTAAAGCACCTCTGGGAGCAATCAAGGGCTTGCCCCTGACCGAATTCAAAGGATAGAGGTTCCATGGCTGCCCCGGTGTTGCACGGCCATTGCACTATTGTCACAGCCTGGTATTCGCATGGGCATGGCGCCTATGCGAATATCAGCCGTTTTTTGAATGATACCGAGGAGGCGTTCAGATGCCCGGTACGATGAAGTCAGTTTCTTCTTTCTCCCAGTTACTTAAAGCCCTGACTGGGATAGCGCTGTTTCTGATTTTCTGGGAGGTGTCGACTGCAGTTCTGCACCTGCCGCGTTTTAGTTTGCTGCCCAACCCTGTTTCGGTCGTCAAGGAATGGTTCAGCTTCACACCAGTTTCCGGACGATCCATCTTCACGGCAGACTATTATCTGGACATAGCCTATAGCGTTGGCCGGGTCATGATCGCCTTTTCTCTGGCCACGGTGTTGGGCGTCTCCCTCGGCCTCATGATGGGCTGGAATCGTATTTTCTATGATTTTACCTTCCCGCTGGTGGAGATCTTTCGGCCCATGCCGCCTCTGAGCTGGATCCCGCTGGCCGTACTCATACTCCCCGGGGTCGAGGTGTCGGTGGTATTTGTGACGTTTATAGCGGCGTTTTTCGCCACGGTCTTAAATACGCTTCTGGGTGTGTTCTCCATCGACAAGAACTACTTCCTCAGGGCGCGGTGCCTCGGATCGAAGCCTATACATATCTTCACAAACGTGGTCGTGCCCGGCGCACTGCCCTTCATATTCACCGGGCTGCAGATCGCCATGGGCATCGCCTGGCTGTCTCTGGTCGCTGGCGAGATCATCGCCGGCCAGAGGGGCCTCGGTTATGCCATTTATGAGGGCTATTCTCTGTTCCAGAACGACCAGGTGGTTTACTACATGTTGACTCTGGGCATCCTGGGCTATATCAGCAGCGCCGCCATTAGAGCGGTCGGCCGCAGGTTGATGGCATGGGAATCCAGAAGGAGGGGTATATAAATGGCTGACGGACAGCAGACGCCGGGCGCAATCAGCATAAGGCATGTAAGCAAGATATACGACCCCGAAGGAGTGCATGTAGAGGCTATGCGCGACTGCACCTTCGACATAGCCGCCGGCGAATTCGCCGTCATAGTTGGTCCGTCAGGCTGCGGTAAAACCACATTGCTTAACGCCATCGCCGGCTTCGATAACATTACGGCAGGTGAAATCTACCTGGATGGCGAGCTGATTTCCTCCACCCGGCACCAGATCAAACCCAATGTCGACCGAATGGTGGTCTTTCAGAACGGCGCCCTTTTCCCATGGAAAACGGTTCTCCAGAACATCACTTACGGCCCCATCGTGCAAGGCAGGATGAGCAAGAAAGAAGCGGTTGCAAGGGCGCGCGAAATGCTGGACATGGTGTGCCTCACAGGATTGGAGGACAAATACCCGGAAGAGCTCTCCTCCGGCGTGCAGCGACGGGTAGAGATCCTGGGGGCGCTGATAAACGAACCCAGGGTTGTCATGCTGGACGAGCCTTTCAGGGGACTCGACGCCGTTGCAAAAACCGTGATGCATGAGTTCCTGATGCAGCTCTTCTGTGCCTCTCCCCGCACCATGTTTTTCATCACCCACGATCTGGACGAGGCCATATTCCTGGGAAACAAGGTGGTCATCATGACCACCAGACCGGCACAGATCAAAAAAATCGTGACGGTAGATTTGCCTTGGCCCAGAGAACACAGCATCATGAACTCGAAACGATACATCGATCTCAAAAGGGAAGTGCTGGACGCGGTCCACGAGGAGGCCAAAAAGGCGTTCGAGGCTGGCGAAAGAGAAATGGCATGAGGAGCAATAACGGCAATGGGAGGTCTTAACCGTGTCTGTAACCGTGTCTGAATCTAGGAATGTCGTACAGCGGCCGACGAAATCAACGCCTGCCAGATTGAAAATACTATTGAAGAAGGTTTTCAACTTCAGGAGCCTGCGGGGCGTTGTTTCCATCCTGGTGTTTGCTGCCCTGTGGCAACTGGTCGTTTACTACAAGGTTCCATATCTGAAGAACCTGCCTTACCCGCGTGATGTGGCCTACGATGCTGGCACGGCTGCCCTTACGAGTGATTATTGGATCCACTGGGGCAAGAGCCTCATGCGCATCTTCATCGGTTTTATTGCAGCCCAGATCGTAGGCATTCCTTTAGGCCTGGCTATGGGGATCAGCAAGACCTTCAAACAGTTCACCTTCCCACTCTTCGAGATTCTCCGGCCGATTCCGCCCATCGCGTGGATACCGCTGGCCATCCTGTTCTGGCCTACCCGGGAGCTCTCGATTTATTTCCTGGTTTTCATCGGGGCCTTTTACATCCAAGTCATCAATGTCATCCAGGGTGTATCCAATATATCGGTCAACCTGAAATGGGCTGCATTCTCACTGGGTGCCGAGCCCAAGGACATCTTCTGGCGGATATTGCTGCCCGGTTCCCTGCCGTCTATCATAACCGGCATGACCGTCGGCATGGGAGTCGCATGGAACGTCCTTATCGCCGCTGAAATGATCGCCGCTAAAGGCGGCCTCGGGAGAACCACTTGGGAGGCATATACCAATCACAACATACCTTTTATCGTTGTGGGAATGGTCAGCATCGGTCTGGCAGGTTCCCTCTGCAGCGTATTGGTGCGCTGGGTGGGTAAAAAAGCCATGCCGTGGACAAAGAAGTTTTGAAAGGAGACACACCGATGACACACAGCGCCAGTAGCGGTGGTAGGCACACCGCCGGGGATTTCGGCGAAGTACGTTTTGAGGGCGTAAGTAAGATTTACGACAAGGAGGGTGAGCGGCTGATTGCCCTGGAAGGCCTCGATTTCCTGGTTCAAAAGGGGCAAACAACCGTCCTCATGGGCCCGACCGGGTGCGGCAAGACCGTTCTCATCAACCTGATTGCCGGTTATGAAGAGCCTACGACCGGCGCTGTTTACCTGGATGGCGAGCCGGTTCGGGAACCGGGGTGCGATCGTTTGGTTGTTTTTCAAGAAAGCGCCCTTTTCCCTTGGATGACCGTTCATGCGAACGTGACCTTCGGTTGCCAGGTGCAGGGGATGGCAGAAACGGAGATCAAAGAAAAAGCGAAAATCATCCTCAAGAAGGTCGGTCTTTTCGATTTTCGCGACAAGTACCCCTCACAGCTTTCGGGAGGGATGCAACGCCGGGCTGAGCTCGCCCGGGCGCTGATCAACGATCCCAAAATCATGCTCATGGACGAACCCTTCCGGGGCCTGGACGCCATGACCCGACAACTGATGCAGGAGTTCTACGTTCGGCTCTATGAAGAAGAAGGCCACACGAACCTGTTTATTACCCACGAGATCGATGAGGCGATATTCCTGGCCGACCGGCTGGCTATCATGACCTTCCAGCCCGGCAAAATAAAAGTAGAGATAGAGGTTGACCTGCCGAGGCCGCGGTCGTTCAAAATGATGGCTACGCCGCAGTTTATGAAAATCAGGGCACAGGCGCTCGACCTGCTTTATGAAGAAGCTTCGAAGGCCCTGGCCGCTGGAAGGAAATCCGCCTTCGACCTTGTGGGCGCCCTGGCGACAACGAAGGATTCATGCCAGTTGCCCTTGTAGCGGCTACTGGCAGGACTCCCGACGGGCCATGGGAATCGGTCGGCACAGAGCGGAGCGCCTTATCCCCTCGACGTGCGCGTGCCGGCTTGCAAGATCTTGGCGCCGGAGTTGGCGGTGCTGGGAGTTGCCCCACCCGGATGCGGGTCCTCGATCAGGGGCCATATCGCCTCCCTCAGGATCTACGGCTGGAGTTGGCCCGCAACCTGGAGGAGGTGGAGTCCCAGGCCGCCGTCAAACACGTCGCGCTGGTTAATGGGTACTGCGGAGGCGGGCCAGGAGGGTCTTTTCCCCCGCAGGGCCGAATGGGTTCTGCCGCTTGTGCATCATTTCATTCCGTTGCTCCGGTGTAGAACCCATGAATCATCGACCAGCGGTAATTTGCGGGACCGGGCAGCCTGTCGGCGGTGTGCTTCATGTGCGCGACATGCCCCGAATGCTCTCCGATACCGCCTCGTGACCATGCACCTATCGGAAGACCTACAATTATTGTACGCGAATGCGGATTGCAGTGTACGGCAAAAGAGGCCCTCTGCAAGGGGGGCGGGCCTAATGCCGTTAACTTAACAGAAACATCTGTTCACTTACTGAAATTCAAATTCAACGAAAAGGGGTGCAGGGATGAAAAAAGCGACGCTTTTTGGAACTTTGGCCCTGTTGCTTTCGTTGATCACTCCGCTGTTCATTTCCTGCACGTCATCAGATGGGCAAAAGTTCGCGGTGGGGTGGCAGCCTTATTACATCTCGACTTTCCAGGTGGCAATCATCCAGGAGCTGGGACTCGTGAAAAAATACCTTCCGGGGGTCGAGGTTGATTTTCAGGAAGCCCTTCACGGAGCCATCCACACTAATAACATGCTGGCGGGCAAGGTTGAAGTCGGATACATGGCTGTCATGCCCTCAAACATCGCATGCAGCAAGCGAGACCAGGCCGACATTCGGGAAGTTGCGAACAATGGAGTCTCCAACGGAATGACTTGTGCCCTCCTGATGGCAAGAGCCGATGCACCGGATTTCCAAACCCCCGAAGAAGCCGTTAAGTGGATCGACGGAAAGGTCGTTGCCTCCCCGAGAGGAAGCTGCGCTGACCAGTTCATGCGGATGGCCTTCGATAAGCTCGGTGTAAAGCCAGCCGAGTACCTCAATCAGTCGATTGAAATCATCCAAACCAATTTCCGGGCCAGGAAGCTCGATGCTTCCGCCGTGTGGGAACCGACCGCATCACGGATCGGCAATCTCGCGGGCGAAGGTATCGCGAAGATCATCGCAACCGGCAACCTCATCGGCAATCAGGATATCGGTATGATGATAATGCGCGGGGATTTTATCGATAAACACCCTGACCTGGCGGAAGGTTACCTCAGGGCCGAACTCGAAGCTCTGCAATTCATGACAGACCCCAAGAACCAGCACAAAACGGTCGAAATGATTGGGAAGTACGCCGTAGGCATGCCCAAGAGAGCTATCTGGTATTCGCTCTACGGTCAGATTCCGCCTCAGGTAGGTGGTACGACGCCCAAACAGTCATTCACTTTCATCATTGACGACGAAATCAGGAAAAATATCAATGAGGTGTGGGCGTTCCAGTTCAAGCAAAAGCTCGTTGCCACGGAAAAGCCCTACGACAACACCATTGATGACAGGATCGCCAGGAAAATTCTTGCCGAGGCCGGCTTAAAACCGCCAATCGGCGAAATTAAGGGACAGCCTCCGGACGATAATCCATTCACAAAATAAACCTTCCCTCCCGGCACGGGTAACAAAGCTTCCCGGCCGGGAAGCAATAAAAAGTGCATGAGATAATGCAATGCAGACAAAAACTATTGACGTCAAAGCAATGGCTGAAGAAGAGATATCATCCGTCTCACAGGCGGTGCTGCGAAGCGGGGCCAAACATGCCCTCACTACCTCGACTCCATACCTGGCAGCAGTCGGATTGCTCTCCACCCTTGCCGGATGGTACCTTCTATGCGAGTTTTTCAAAGTCCCGTATTTCAATGAGTTGCCCGGCCCAGTCGCAGTTGCGAGAGAATGGTTCTCTCGAAACCCCAAGTTCGGACTGTCGATTTACACGCCCGAGTATTACCAGCACATTTGCAGAAGCACCTGGCGTGTTATTCAGGCTTTCCTTTGGGCAACTGCTCTGGGAGTGCCGCTGGGTTTATTCATGGGATGGGAGAAAACCTTCAAGGACTACACTTTTCCGGTGCTCGAACTGCTGCGTCGCATCCCCATGCTCGCATGGGTGCCCCTGGCGGTCCTGATGTTTCCCGGCCGTGAGGGGAGCGTAATTTATGTGACGTTTTTGGGCGCGTTTTTTGCCACTACGCTGAATACACTTCTCGGCGTGCAATCGATCGATGAGGTTTATTTAAGGGCCGCGCGGTGCCTCGGATCGAGCTCCCGTCAGGTATTTTTTCGCATAATCCTTCCCGGTGCACTCCCGTTTATCTTCACAGGGTTGCAGATCAGCATGGGTTATTCCTGGTTCTGCCTCATAGCGGGAGAGATGATTGCGGGTGAGTACGGGCTAGGCTACCTCATTTGGACCTCATATATAACTGTGGCGGCCCCGGTGCTGGTAATCGCAATGGTAACGCTCGGCTTTTTAGGCTGGGTCAGCACCGCCGCAATCCGTTTGATCGGAAGGTGTTTGATGCAATGGCAAGTCAGGGAGATGGCTCAATGAACACCGTATCTTATGCAATGGAACTGCCAGGGGCGAATGTTGCAAATCCGGCTCTATCCTCCCGACCCTCGGTGGGAAAGCTAAGCATCCGTGATGCGTCTATAATTTATGACCCGGAAGGGGTCCATGTCGTTGCAGTCGAGAACTGCTCTCTGGAAATCCCCGCCGGAGAGTTCTGCGTTATCGTTGGCCCCCCGGAATGTGGCAAGACAACGCTTCTTAACGCTATTGCCGGATTCCGTGACCTAACATTCGGTGAGATCTATCTGGACGATCAACTTCTCTGCTCTGCCGATAAAACCACCCCACCGGGGGCCGACCGTATCGTCGTATTCCGGGACGGCGCGCTCTTTCCATGGGATACCGTTCTGGACAATGTTATTTATGGCCCGGTCGTCCAGGGAAAGATGAAAAAGAAAGAAGCCAGGGAGGCGGGTGAAGAGCTCCTCTCGCGAATGGGGCTGGTCGGAATCTCCCGGAGTTATCCCGGTGAGATATCATGCGGAATGCGTCGCCGGGCCGAAATTGCCCGGGCCATGATGAACGACCCCAAGGTCCTGCTTCTCGATGAACCCTTCCGGGCAATGGACGCTCTCACCAGGACCGTCATCCAGAAATACCTTCTCGATGTCTATGACGCGTCCAATAAGACAGTCTTTTTCATCACCCACGATCTCGAAGAAGCCATCTTCCTGGGAACCAAAGTTGTTGTTTACACGGCTCGGCCGGGGAAGGTCAAGAAGCTCATTCAAGTTGATATCCCCCGCCCCAGGGATTTCAGGGTGCTTTCATCCGAACGTTACCAGGATCTTAAAGAAGAGGTCATCGAAGCAGTCCGCGACGAGGCCCGGAAGGCCATTGAAGCTGACGAGAGAAAGAGGGCCTAGGCGAGGGTTTGCTGGATTCCAATTGACGGGCGCGTATGAGATTTGAGAAGGGAGTTGATTTCATGTCAGCACCAGGTAGGCGTACGACCAGGGGCCTTGCAATCAAGATTCAGGAGTCCGTCTTCAGCAAGGAGACTTACCGTGGCTCAGCGACCGTCATTGTTCTCCTTATACTTTGGGAGACAGCCGCCCAGTTAGGATTGCCCGTTATCAAGAACATACCGCCGCTCACCTCCGTCCTGGATGCTTTCAGAGAAGTCATTTTCGACTCTTCTTATTGGGGTTCCTGGGGAGCAAGTTTTCATCGAATTTTCACCGGTTTCATTGTCGCCCAGATCATCGGAATTCCCTTGGGTCTGCTTATGGGAACCAGTCGTTTCTTCCGGGAGATGACTCTGCCTGTATTCGAGGTTCTTCGACCCATCCCACCTCTGGCCTGGGTGCCCGCCGCTGCTATTTTCTGGCCTACACGTGAAATGAGCATCATCTTCGTCACATTCCTGGGTGCTTTCTTCGTTTTGATCCTCAACATCGTAAGCGGAGCCAGGGCTATCGATTCTCGATACATTCGCGCGGCAACGTCTATGGGTTCCCGTCGAAAGGACATCTTCTGGCGTATCGTTTTGCCGGCCACCTTGCCCAGCATTATCGTCGGGATGACCGTCGGTATCGGTCTCGCATGGAACACCGTCGTTGCGGCTGAAATGATTGCCAGCCGTTCAGGGCTCGGATTTATGACCTGGAGATCGTATGTGACATTTACATATCCACTAATTGTGGTCGGCATGATCAGCATAGGCATCGCAGGCTATATATCGAGCGGCATTATTCGTTTGTTGGGGCACCACATTACACCGTGGCTTAGAACCAACTGATTTGCCCACGAATGATCTATCGAGGATAACGGAAATGGCGCAAGCGATATCCAAACACAATGGGTCCAGTCACGTTGGTTTATCTCAGGAGTTTTCCGCTGAGATGCGCATAGAAAACGTTCGCAAAACCTACGGTCTGGAACCACAGGTAAAAGTAATTCTGGACGATTGTTCGTTTGTTCTTGAAAACCGAAAGCTCACAGTCCTGATCGGCCCATCGGGATGCGGCAAGAGCACCTTGATTAATGTCCTGGCCGGTTATGAAATACCCAATTCAGGCAAGGTCCTGCTTGACGGTCATCCGGTGCGTGGCCCGGGCCCCGACCGATTGGTCGTCTTTCAAGAGACCGCCCTCTTTCCCTGGATGACCACATTTGCCAACGTTAGCTACGGGCCAATGGTCCGGCGGGAAATGGGCAAGAAACAACTGCACGCGGAAACGATGAAGCTGCTCAAACTTGTTGGGCTTGAAGCTTTTGCAGACAAATATCCCTCGCAACTCTCGGGCGGAATGATCCGAAGGGCCGAACTCGTCAGGGCATTGATCAATAGACCCAAAGTGATGCTGATGGACGAACCGTTCAGAGGTCTCGACGCTATGACGCGCGCATTGCTGCAGGAGTATTACGTCCGTCTTTTTGAGGCAAGACCCGCGACCAATCTCTTTGTTACTTCAGAGGTCGAGGAGGCGATCTTTCTGGCTGATCGCCTCATAATCATGAGCAACCGGCCAACCCGAATCAGGAAGATTATGAATATTGACCTCCAAAGGCCGCGCAAGTTCAAGATGCTCACCTCTAAAGAGTATCTGGGCTACAAGGGAGAGGCCCTGGATATTCTGTATGATGAAGCCATGAAAGCCTTCGACAGCGTGCAGAAAGGTGTAAAAGTCGATTTCCTTGAGGCCTATTCGCGGGCAGGCAACGGTTCCTAGTAGGTCGATTCCTAAATAACATAGCAATAAGTCATGCTACTGAAATGGTATCAAGTCCGTATTTCCATCGAAAAATAACGGGTGACTCGTTGATCTCATCTAACCATTTGAGGATTCT
>JBEKPW010000114.1:0-25559 GCA_049520315.1 Syntrophobacteraceae bacterium | reverse complement strand
CTCAAGGCATACCCTGTTTCCTATATTGCCGATGAGAATGTTATTGCCAGGAACAACCAGTTCATCGCCATTAACAACGCCCTCATGTGCGATCTGTCGGGGCAGGTCTGCGCTGAGTCCATAGGCTTCTCGCAGTTCAGTTGTTCGGGCGGGCAAGTTAACTTTGTGCGAGGGGCAAGAATGTCCCCGGGCGGAAAATCCTTTCTCGTTCTCGAATCGACGACGAAGAAGGCCGACGGCACCATGATATCGAAAATAGTGACAGCCTTCCCGCCTGGCGCGGTCGTTACGACGCCTCGATCCGACGTGGATTACATCGTCACAGAATACGGCGCCGCCCATCTGAGGGGCAAGACTATACCGGCAAGAGTCAAGGAGATGATCAACATTGCCCATCCCGACTTCAGAGAACAACTTATGAAAGAGGCAAAAGATAACAAATTATTGATTGATTAAAAGATTTGTCCGGTCTGAATGTCATCCCCTGCTTACTGGAAAACGTTTTTATCCCCTCTACGCAGGGGATGACATAACACTCCCCCCCTCTTCCTTTTTTGGACTCAGGAATCGCATCGCGCAAGTTTTATCCCAATATCCGCAGATCACGACCGTATTTGCCAGAATCTAACGATGGCCGTTACCGTTCCTCTGGCTCTCCTCCTCTGCAAGCCTCAGGTCCAGGTCGGATCTGAAGTTGGCGATGGGCCCTTTGCACAACCCATGGAAGGCAGAAGTCGAGCGGGAACATAGGGATTTGTTTTGCACCGATTCGATCGACGACTAGCGCCAAGCACCTGGAACCTGGGTGTCGTTCGACGGGTGAACCGTTCATTTATGCCTATTAGCTGCCAGTGCTGCCAGTTTGATTTCATCATAAGCCTGGTCAAGCAGCTCCTTTGCCCTTGCCGCATGGCCCTCCATGTCGTATTCATTGGCCACCTGGGCAGCAGTTATCTTATTGAGCGCTCTTTCTATGAATTTCTGGGCTGCTCTAAGATTTCCGTGACGAGGGCCCACATCAACGGCATTAACCGCGACACCGGTGGCCACAATCCCGATCACGAGAAAAATGACGACTAAAATCTTTACTGATGACGATTTCATTTTTCCTCTCCTTTTTTCCAAATATCTCCAGAATTGACCGGGAGGCAAACGCCGTTGACGTAGACCCGGTTCAATGGCTTGCTAAACCAGTCCTAAATCGGTACCTGCAGCCAGCCCCGCAGCGCGCTGGCGACCGCCTGCGGCTCTTCGAGCGGGGTGAAATGGCCGGCCAGCTCGATCACCCTGAGCCTGGCGCCCGGGATGAGCCCAGCCAACTCTTGGTGGGCCGCCACAGGCGTGCGCCGATCTTCCCGTCCGCAGATCACGACCGTAGGACATGCAATCCGTCCGAGGTCGTCGCAGAATCCAGGGTACTCTAGCAGCGCCCGTATCTGCCGGACAGCGACCGCAGGGCCGAGACGCTTGCCCATAGCGGCGAAAGTTCCCCACAGCGCACTGTCATGGTTCCGTTCGGGGGCCACGTAGCGGGGGAAGACATCCGCAAGGTAGGCGTCGAGTCCGCCGGCCTCGATGCCGGAGATCGAGTCGCGGAGTTGCTGTCGAACAGGCGGCAACAGCCCTCTGGCGCTGGTGCTCAACAACGCCAGACGGCACACACGGTCCGGCTCTCGGGAAACAACCTCCAGCGCGACGCACCCACCCATCGAGAAACCAGCCAAGGCAAACCGCTCTGGAGCCTGGCTGAGGACTGCGTCCGCCATCGCTGCGATGGAGTCGTGCGTGGTAAGGTCAGGAGTCCGGCTGCGCGCCCAGCCCGCTAACGCCTCCGTTTGAGCAGCCCAGAGGCGCTCATCGCAAAGCAAGCCCGGAAGCAAAAGCAGCTCCGGAAGCACGTTACTATCTCTCACTCGTTCACACTCTGCTCAACAAATATTTCCATGGCTTCTTTATATCTCCACTACCCGGGCAAATCTCATCTCTGCGGGCCAATAGGTGGAATGTCGTCACACTTTAAGGACCCGCATAGTTTTTAATTACTATATAATCACGGTCTAACCCGGGCAAGTTTTGTGTCTTCTTGTATTTTTGCGAAGCGTCGCCGCTCCCCGCTCCCCGCGACCGTCTTTTTGCCGCTTCCGATTGCCGGCCTCCGGGGTTGCGGGTTTGCGGGTTTGCGGGTTGCGGCTTGCGGGTTTGCGGGTTGTGGGTCTTTCAACCCGCGACCCGCTAACCCGGAACTCTGTCTTTAATGCTTAAACAAATTCCTTCAGGGCTCCAACTTTTTCAAGCCAGGCGGCATACATGGTGGGCTTCGTTATGAACAGCTTGGCCCCGAGAGAGCTGCAAAGAGCAATATCCTGGGGTTCGTCGGACGTGGTAAGGATGACTATGGGTATTTTACTGAACCTCGAATGAACGTTGATCTCCCTGAGCGCTTCTCGCCCTCCTTTCCGCGGCATGTTGAGGTCGAGTATGATCAGGTTGGGGAAGCAGCTGATATCCTGCTTTTCCCGTCCGTCACAGTTTTCCAGATACTCCATCAACTCGATTCCATCACCGACGAAATGCACATCCCAGTCCAGACCATTGTCAATCAAAGCATCCCTTATCAGCAGGCAATCGTCCGCATCGTCGTCTGCCACAAGAACGATCTTTCTATCCAACCCTGGATCTTTCACCTGACTCAGCCCCTTCTTGACCCGACATTACGTTCGACAAAATATATATACTAAAAATACTTCGTTGCGAAAAGAGACTCATTGCACGGGATAGTTTTTCCGCCGGGCAGAGCTTATATTCATTTGACAGCCGATTTTAAGATGAGGTGCACACCACATTAAAGGGGATTCCATATGAAAAGGGGATTTCTTTTTCTATCATCTGCGATCGCCGGGGTTCTTTTCATTGCGGCATTACAGATCATTGGCACAGACGCCGCCCCCCGGTCCGTTCCGGCGTCAGATCGCCTCTCCATTGCGGAGCCACAATACTCAGGACAGTGGAAAGGCGATGATCTTACCGTAGAGTTCAGCTATTCCAAAGATCAGGAACAAATGGACCTGTCCGGTAAAGTCCTGTTTTCCTATTCCATGCTCATGGGCTACTCGCGCCTGGAGGACTTTCGCCTCGCCGCCATATTTCTGGATGAAAACGGCAGGGTCATCAAAGAAACAGGACTGGCCACCAATGCAGGCCCCTTAGATCCTATCCCTTTTCATAACAGGATAAAGCTGCCGTCCAACGCCGCTTTCATGGCTTTCAGCTACCAGGGCAAAGCTTTCGAGAGTGGAAATGACAAGGGCGGCGGGATCACTTCATTCTGGCACTCTCCGGCCTACTGACAGATGTTCCGGTCACTTATGTGGAGTTGCGTTCAAGATCGAACTAACTAAAAGAACGGGGGACTTTTTTCACTTTAAAGATCCCCCGCGCCCCCGGGATTTCCGCCGCACGCGCAAGCCCGTGAGGCAGAGCGCGGCACCTCTGGTCATGGACAGGTCAGTGATAGCGTGGAGATCGGCGCAACGTTCCGCGCTGGGCGCCCCCGCAGCGCCGCTCCTAAATGGCCCTGCAATGGCTAATACCAATTTGCGTTAAAGACGGGCGGGGAATTTTTTGACGTAGAAAATCCCCGCCCCGACAATGGATTTGGCGGGGTTCGTAGGGGAGGGCTTTATGCCCTCCCGTCGGGATGCCAACTTGAACGCAATTCTTCATGATGCTCGCCTCACCCGCGAAGCATGGAAATGGCATTTTCTACGTAAATTGGTATAAGTTGGGGGCAACTCGCACTTTCTTTGTCATTCATTGGCACCACCTTGAACGCAAATTGATATTACTCAGGCCATAATTACTGGCGTTACCTGAGGCTGAAAATGGAATTGCTGGCAAGCGACCAGAAGTAGGAGGGGAATATCCCCATAAAAAGGACAGTCGTGGCCGTGGCCGCCAATGCCACCACTGCCTGGGGTGAAATCGCCGTAAGTATTAACGGGTTCTCAGATGGCTGCGGCTGAAAATACATCACTACGACCACGCGCAGGTAGTAGTAAATCGAGACCACGCTGTTTACACCCGCTGCAATGACCAGCCATACATACCCGGACCGCAGCGCTTCGGTGAAGATATAAAATTTCCCCATAAATCCCCCTGTGGGCGGAATGCCGGCCAGGGAGAACATGAATACCGACATGACAAACCCCAGTGCGGGGTACTTAAAACCAAGGCCGGAAAAATCCGAGATACTGTTGTATTCCTTTCCCTTCTTGCAGAGCAGCGTGACAACGGCAAACGCCCCTATGTTCATGAAGGCATAGGCCATGAGATAAAAGAGCATCCCCGCCTGGGCAAGGTTTGTGCCGGCGACAAACCCCAGGAGGATGTACCCTGCATGGGCGATACTGGAATAGGCGAGCATCCTTTTTACGTTATCCTGGGCAAGGGCGATTATATTCCCGACGGTCATAGTTAAAAAAGCGGCGACCCACATGATAGTCATCCAGCTTCCCTGCATGGGGGCCAAGGGAACCAGGATTGCCCGGATAAGAGTAGCAAAAGCCGCGGCCTTGACTCCGGTTGCCATGAATCCCGTGATGGATGTCGGGGCGCCTTCGTACGCATCGGGTGTCCACATGTGAAATGGCACCATCGATATTTTGAATCCAAACCCGGCAGTCATCAGGACCAGCCCGACAACCAAGAACTTGAATTGAATGATTTGCGGATGTGTTTGAATAAAATTGGCTATTTTAATAATGTCCAGGCTTCCGGTGGTCCCGTAAACGAAGGCGAAACCGTAGAGGAGAAATGCGGAGCCAAAGGCGCCCAAAAGAAAATATTTCAAAGCTGCTTCCCCGGATTTCAACTGACTCTTATGAAAGCCGGTCAGGGCATAGATTGAAATGGACATCGTTTCAAGAGCCACAAATAAAAGAATCAGGTTGCCTGCCGTTGCCATGAAGATCATGCCAACGCCGGCAAAAAGAACCAGCGCGTAATATTCGCCGCACTTGATGTTTTCAAAGAAATTCTGATAGCTTAACGATACCAGGATCGTCAGAACAATAATCAGGCAGACGACAAGTGTAATGAAAAACGAGAACCTGTCGGTTAAGACCATTCCGCTGAACGAGGAGAATTGGAACCCTCCCGACCCGCTAAAAACAAGACTAACCAGTGCAAGGACGGACCCCAAAAGGGACACATGACCGATGAAGGCGGTCTTGGCCCAATCTTTGAGTACACCGATGAGAAGTACGAGCATTGCCGTTGCAACAAGAATCATCTGCGGTAAGACAGCCGCGTAGTCCATTACCGGCAGAATAAATCTCAAGGTTTCCATTCGGTTTCCTCCAGGTTTCAAGCAACGTACCCGGCGCAGCACGTTCGATATTTTTCGATCATCGACTGAGCGAAAGCAGCCCGCCGCGAGAAACTGCGCCGGAATTGACGGCAACATCATCCTTTTGCAAGGCCGCTGCGACAGGATTGCCGTTTTTTTCAGCCGCATATGTCTCATACTTGTATTGGTATTGTTTTATGAAGTAATTGACCGATGCATCCATTTTGCGCAAGAACAGGCCGGGAAAGATCCCCATTACAAACACCAGCACCGCAATGGGAACCAATGTCGCAATCTCTCTTTTGTTCAAGTCGGGCATGTTGCGGTTGGCATCTTCGGTAACGGGCCCGAACATCACCCTCTGGTACATCCAGAGCATATAGACAACACCAAAGACCATTCCTGAAACGGCAAATACGCCAAATACGGGATAGGTTCTAAACACACCCACCAGTATCAATATCTCGCCTACGAAACCGTTTGTCCCCGGGACCGCCACGGATGCAAGAGTTGCGATCATGAGGAAGGTGGCAATCCCAACGAGAAGAAAGAGGGCGCCGGTGTTCACCCCGTGGTTCAACATCTGATAGATGCCGCCTTCTATCCCCTGGATATTGAGTGCAAACAATCCGAGCATCACGTATCCCAGGTGGCTCACGCTGGAGTAGGCCACGAGTTTTTTCATGTCTGGCTGCACCCATGCCACCAGCGCCGCATAGACAATTCCAGCAATGGCCAGACAAGCGATCAACGGGAGAAACTGATGGGAGGCGTACGGAAAAAGGGGCATCGAAAATCTGAGGAACCCGTATGTCCCCATTTTCAGAAGGATGGCGGCAAGGATGACACTGCCGGCGGTGGGCGCCTCGACATGAGCGTCGGGAAGCCAGGTGTGGAGCGGAAAAATCGGCACCTTGATGGCGAATGCCAAGCTAAAGGCGGCGCACAGCCAGAACTGGGCCGATATCGGGATATGCAGATTATAGAGATCAAGCAGGTTGAAGGTGCCTGTTCCCGTGGTTTTATAACTGTAATAATATAGATAAATAATGGCGACCAGCATGAATATGCTTCCTGCCGCCGTATATAGAAAGAACTTAACCGCGGAATAGATGCGGCGTTCACCTCCCCAGACGCCGATGAGAAGAAACATGGGGATCAGCATGAACTCCCAGAAAACATAAAAAACAATAAGATCAAGGGAAACAAAGGTGCCTATCATGGCCGTTTCGAGAAAGAGCATGGTGATCAGAAAATACCTGGTTTTTTCCTTTATATAGGTCCATGAACACAGCACACATAACGGTACGAAAAAAGTGGTCAAAAGCACGAGCCACAGGCTGATCCCGTCCAACCCGACATAATAGTTCATCGAAAAGCTCTTAACCCAGGGGACAAATTCCACAAACTGCATGCCGGGAACGGCCGAATCAAAGTTCACCAGGAGCAAAAGCGAAATCAAAAATTCAATGATAGAAGAAGCAAGGGCGATTTTTCGCAATAATTCATCATTTTTACCGCCTTCGCTTCTAATAAATATCAGCAAAGACCCGCATAATAGTGGAAAGAAAATGAGGGTGCTAAGGATCGGAAAACTAAATTGATTCATCGATTTGCTCCAGCAGATCCATCCAAAATCTATAAACTATCTCCGTTAAAATCCATGATTGACATATATCGACCATTACCAGCTAGTGGATGTACATGTAATATGCGACCAGAACGCACACTCCCACCAAAAAGGATACCGCGTACCGCTGGACATAACCGGTCTCAGACAATTTCCATATAACCCCGCACTTCATAAAGAACGCGGCAGTCGAATTGACAAGTCCGTCAATGATCACCACGTCTATGCCTTTCCACAGAAAGACACTGATCGAACGCAAGGGGTTGATGACGGTTTTTTCATAGAGCTCGTCCACATACCACTTGTTCAGCAACAGACGGTAGAAGGATGGATTTCCGGCCGCCAAAGTTTCAGGCAGCGATCTTTTCTTCATATACATTGTATAGGCAAAAAGAATTCCTGCGAAGACGATAACGACCGTGAGCAGCATGAGCCAATATTCGAGTTCGAACGAGTGGTGGGCGACAGTTTCGGATACATGGTGAATCAATGCCGGCGGGCCGGCGGATTGAAGGAGCTTGTCTTTTCCCAGTCCCATCACCGGGTCGAGGAAATGCTCGACAAGATTGCTCCCTCCGAGGGATGCGGGTACCCCGATGTAACCACCGAAAATGGACAGAACCGCCAGAATCATCAGCGGAACGGTCATTGATTTGGGGGCTTCGTGGATATGTTTTTTCACCTCCTCGGAGGCCCGGCATTCATTGAAAAATGTCATAAAGATCAGGCGGAACATGTAAAAAGCGGTCATGGCCGCAACGAGAACACCGATAAGCCACAGGATGAAATTCCCCTGCTCCCCGCTGAACGCCTTCCACAGGATTTCGTCCTTGCTGAAAAAACCCGAAAGTCCCGGAAACCCGACGATGGCAAGGGTGCCGATCACCATGGTATAAAAAGTGATGGGCATTTTTCCCCTCAACCCCCCCATGTTCCTCATGTCCTGTTCCCCTCTCAAGGCGTGGATGACACAACCCGAACACAAGAAGAGAAGCGCCTTGAAAAATGAGTGAGTCAGGACATGGAAAAGACCGGCGGCAAACGCTCCTACACCAAGGCCCAGGAACATATAGCCGAGCTGGCTCACCGTGGAGTAGGCCAAAACCTTCTTGATATCATTCTGAGTGAGAGCAATGGTGGCGGCCAACAATGCGGTTAATGCGCCGACAACGGCAACCACACTCATGGCCAGAGTAGACATTGAATAAAGTATATTGCAGCGCGCCACAAAGTAGATGCCCGCTGTTACCATGGTTGCAGCATGGATAAGGGCGCTGACGGGGGTCGGACCGGCCATGGCGTCAGGGAGCCAGATATAGAGGGGTATCTGGGCCGATTTAGCGGTACATCCCAGAAAAAACAACAGGCAGATGAGTGTAATCATGTTGGGTGAGAGCAGGTATGCGTTTGAAAACACATCTGAAAATTTCAACGACCAAATCCCGTGCTGCCCCAGAAATGTCACCAGCAGGAGCATCCCCACCGCGAAGAAAAAATCGCCCACCCGGTTGGTGATAAACGCCTTCTTGCCGGCTACTGCGTTTGCCAGGTCGGAAAACCAGAAAGATATCAGGAGGTATGAACAAACGCCGACCCCTTCCCAGCCGAGAAACATCAGCAAAAAGTTATCGGCCAGAACCAGCGTTATCATTGAAAACATAAAAAGGTTGAGGTAGGTAAAGAACCGGTAGTACCTGCCTTCGTCATGCCACATGT
Source organism: Syntrophobacteraceae bacterium (assembly GCA_049520315.1). Classification (GTDB taxonomy): domain Bacteria; phylum Desulfobacterota; class Syntrophobacteria; order Syntrophobacterales; family Syntrophobacteraceae; genus SbD1. The sequence continues at coordinate 16,866 of JBEKPW010000114.1, read as the reverse complement.
ATCCGATTGAATAGACATGAATCAAAAACCCGACCCCGGTCACGAACATGCACATGAACATTGAGAGCGGATCGATCTGGTATCCCACGCTCACGTGAAAGTCCCCTGCGGAAATCCAGGTAAACCAGGTGAAATCATACAAACGTTTGTCCCAGGAAAGCCCAAGCAACTGTAGAAAAAGGATCAGCGTGACCAGAAAGGAGAGTCCAACTGCGCCGCAGGCGATCCAGTGCACGAGGCTTTTATTTTTTTCCTCGATCCTGCGGCCCAACAGACCGTTGATCAACACGCCTGCGAGGGGAAAGGTCGGAATAAGCCATACTAGATCAAACATCATTGTAAGCCTCGATTTACCATTTCAGCAGATTGAATTTATCAATATTGATGGTGCCCGTTTTCCGGTATAGAAGCACAAAGATTGCCAGTCCGATTGCAGCCTCAGCTCCGGCGACGGCCATGACACACATGACCATGAATATCCCTTCAGCCGATTGATTGGCGCGTGAAAATGCCACAAACGCCAGATTCACAGCTCCAAGCATGATCTCTATGCTCAAGAAGACGACGATGGCGTCTTTGCGGGTGATCACCCCGAGTGTGCCGATGGCAAACAGTATTGCGGACAACGCAAGATAGGTGCTTTGATAATCGTTCATTGAAACATTCCCCTATAATATTCCCAACACCGGAGAACTCAAACGGGTCATTCAGGCGCCGCCGAAGGCCCCGCCCGTTTCACGGAGCATCGAGATCCATGATATCAATCCCCTTTTGCCAGAAAAACCGAACCGACCACAGCGGCGGTCAACAGAACGGAGACAAGCTCAAAGGGACAAAGCCCTTCGGCAAAAATATAATTGGCTATCAGATTTACCTCGCCGAATGCGGATAAAGCATGGGGCCCCATATCTCCCTTCAACGCCATCGGGCTCAGTCCCACCCCAAGAATCAAAAGACTGATGAAGAAAAGGCAAAGAATGACAAACCGACCGGTGAAGAGGTTTTTCTTAAGGTCGCCTTCATCACCGGCTACCCTAAGATTCAGCATCATGATGGCATAGAGAATGAACATCATAATGGCGCCGGCGTAGACGATCACCTGGAGGATGGCTATAAACTGACTGTTCAACAATAAAAAGAGGACAGCCAGCGCCAGGCAATTTCCGACCATCCAGAGCGCGCTGTGCACTGTATTTTTCGAAAAAATCACAAGAAGCGCGGTCCCCACCGTTGCCGTACCGAAGATTATTGTCGCTATCAGTTCCATTTCAGTTTGCCCTTTAACTTTCCCCTTGTATAAAGCCGCCTCTATTCCCATCGGATGTGCAGTCGAAGAACCGGCTGTCTTTTAAATCCGGGATCGCCCGGTGGTTTTTAATATCTCGATATCGAACAGAAAATCTTTGCGGCTGTAATCTACATAATCATATACTTCCGTCAAACTGATGGCCCCCTTCGGGCATGCCTCCTGACAGAATCCGCAGAAAACGCATCGAAGCTCATCGACCTCGAATTTTACAGGATACCGCGTTTTCCCTTCCTCTTCATAGGGAACCAGGGTAATCGCATGTGACGGGCAAATGGCGGCGCAAAGTCCGCAGGCGACGCATTTGAGATCGCCTTTTTCGTCTACATTCAGCCTGTGAAGACCCCGCCAGCGAGCGCTTCTTTCCGTTTTCTCATCAGGGTACTGAATGGTGACCGGTTTCCTGAAAAAATTGCCAAGCGTATACCCAAGACCTTTCAAAAAAGGCGTTACATAGTGCCCTTTTTCAGCTCTACCTTTGCTGACAACAATAATTTCCGATTTTTCCATTATTGCTCCTGTTTTCAAGCGTACCGGCCTTCCAATCCGTCTGTGGCGTGGAAGGCCGCCATGAAGACATCAACCCAGAAGAATCATTACCACGCCCGTTGCGATGACATTGGCAATGGCCACCGGCAACAGGAACTTCCACTCGAGCTTCATCACTTTGTCGTAGCGCAGACGGGGAATCGTGGCCCTCACCCATATGCATATGAAAATGATGATAAATGTCTTTAGAAAAAACCAGACAACGCCCGGCAGAAATGGTCCATGCCACCCGCCCAGAAACAGGGTGGTCACAAGGGAGGCAAAGACAAACAGGTGAGTATATTCGGCCAGGAAGAAAAGGGCGAATTTCATGCTGCTGTATTCAATATTGTATCCGCAGCAAAGCTCGGATTCCGCCTCCGGCATGTCAAAAGGAATGCGGTTCAGCTCTGCGATTCCGCTGATAAAAAACACGAAAAAGGCCACCGGTTCCCGAACAATGTTCCAGAGGTTGTGCTGGGCGGCAACCATGTCCACCAGACTGAAAGACCCGCTCACCATTATGATGCTGATAACTGCGAAGGCCATGGAGAGCTCATAGCTGATGATCATGGCCGATGCCCTCAGACCTCCCATGTATCCGTATTTGTTTCCCGACGACCATCCGCCGAGTATGGTCCCGTATGAGCCGATGGTCGCAAATCCCAAGATAAAAAGGATCCCGATGGATGGGTTTGACAGGTAGAGATTGATTTTCTTGCCAAAGATCGTAATTGCGTCTCCAAAGGGAATTAAGGCCAGGAGTATAACGGCCACGGAAATGCTGATGACCGGCGCCATAACAAAAACCGCTCTATCGGCATTTTCCGGTACCACTTCCTCCTTGAAAATATTCTTGACCCCGTCGGCAATCGGCTGAAGGAGCCCGTGCCACCCTACCCTCATCGGCCCGTATCTGAGCTGGAAATGGCCTAAGGCTTTTCTTTCAAGCCATGTGATATAGGCGATGATAGTGAGGCATACTCCAAAAACAACAAGCAGTTTGATAACAGGAATGATGAAAAGATCATTCATCAGGTACGCTCCGTTAAGCAGCTTTTTCGATTCTGACGGCGCTGACTTTGTACTCAGGAATTTTCGACACGGGATCCACCTCGGCATGAGTCAGGAGGTTGACCGCAGCCTCGTGAAAATGGAACGGCACAAAAACCATCCCCCGCTGCGAGCGCTCGCTGAGATGGGCTTTTACCCTGATGTGGCCACGCCTGGATGTTATCCTGACATAGTCTCCTTCCGAAATTCCCAGTTTTTCCGCATCGTAGGGATTGATCTCGGCCAAAAGCTCAGGATAGAGGCGATTAAGGGCGGTGCCGCGCCTTGTCATGGTCCCCGTGTGATAATGCTCCAAAACCCGGCCGGTGCTCAATGTGAATGGATAACCACTGTCGGCTGATTCAACCGGGGGTTTAAACGGGATTGAAAAGAACTGCCCTTTCCCCCTGGAAAATTTCCCCCTGTGCAGAACGGGGGTCCCGGGATGATTTTTATCCGGACACGGCCAGACAAGTCCTGCCTGTTCGAGTCTCTCGTATGTTATCCCCCCGTAACTTGGCGTCAGGGAGTTGATCTCCCGCATGATCTCCTCGGCCGCCGCCGGCATCGCATAGCCCATTCTTTTTGAAATTTCGCTGATTATCCAAGCATCCTCTTTTGCCTCGCCCGGCGGCTCGACCGCTTTTCTCACCCTTTGGACAAGGCGCTCCGTATTGGTGAAAGTGCCCTCCTTCTCCGCAAAGCATGTGGCGGGAAGCACCACATCGGCCAACATCGCCGTTTCGGTCAAAAAGATGTCCTGGACGACAAAAAAATCAAGACACTGGATGCAGTGCTCGAGATGTTTCTGGTCCGGGTCGCTTATCACCGGGTTTTCACCCATTACATGAATGGCTTTGATCCGACCGGATTCGGCGGCTCCAAACATCTCGGTAAGGGTGAGGCCCGGTTTGGGACCGATCTTTAACTCACCCCAGGCGCCCGCGAATTTTTTCATGTTATTTTCATCCGTCACCGCCTGATATCCGGAAAAAACATTGGGCAGACAGCCCATATCGCAGGCGCCCTGGACATTATTCTGTCCGCGCAACGGGTTTACCCCGCCGCCGTCAACGCCGATATTGCCGCAGAGCATGGCCAGGTTGGCCAGGGATTTGACATTGTCAGTTCCGGTGGTATGCTGAGTGATGCCCATGGCATACAGGATAGAGCCAGGTCTGGCGTTTCCAAACAAGCGCGCCGCTGCGTACAGCTCATCAACGGAAAGGCCGGTTATCATGGACACCTGCCGGGGAGTGTATGATTCCAGGTGGGCTTTTAATTCTTCAAAACCTTCCGTACGCTCATCGACGTATTCTTTGGCATACCAACCTTCTTTGACGATGATGTGCATGAGGCCGTTGATCCAGGCTACATCGGTTCCTGGTCGGGGTCGCAGCCACAGGACGGCGTGGTCGACCAGGGAAATTCGCCTGGGATCGATCACCAGAAGCTTCACGCCATTTCTCATCACCGCTTCCTTGACGTAATTGGCGATGATGGGATGGTTTTCATCCGTATTTGTCCCTGTGGCAAGGATCACTTCCGATTTCAAAACATCGCTGATGGGGTTTGTCATGGCCCCACTTCCGAATGACGCGGCAAGACCTGCCACCGTCGAGGAGTGTCAGAGCCGGGCGCAGTGATCCACATTGTTTGTACCGATCACCGCGCGGATGAACTTTTGAAACAGGTAGTTTTCCTCGTTGGTGCACCTGGCCGACGACAGGCCGGCGATGCTGTCCGGTCCGAATTCATTCTTTATCGCGGAGAGCCGTTTGGCTGTGAAGTCCAACGCCTCATCCCAGGTTGCTTCCCGGAACTTGCCGTTTTCCTTAATAAGAGGGGTTTTCAACCGGCTGTCGTCATTGATGAACTCATAGCCGTATCGCCCCTTTACACACAGACTCCCCCGATTTACCCCATCCTCGGTCTTCGTGTAGACACCGATGACCCGGTTTTCCAGCACGTCGAGTTCAAGCTGGCACCCGCAGCCGCAATAGGCGCAAGTCGTTTTTACCCGTTGGCCGAGCCAGGGCCGCCCTTTGTACCGGCTAAGATTCTCGGTCAACGCGCCGGTAGGACAGACAAACATGCATTCACCGCACGATTTGCACTTGTCGGCGGCTACCGGAACCAATCTCGCCTCTTCATTTTCTCCAATTATATCTATAGCGCCGATCCCTTTTAGCTTCTGGCATGCAGTGATGCAACGGCGGCACATGATGCACCGTTCCGGCCAGTAGCGAATCAGGGAAGTGGCATAGCTCTCATCCCGTTTTTGCTTTCGGGGATCAAACGGCACATCGGTAATGCCGAACCGGTAGACGATATTCTGAAGATCGCATTGACCCGCCGCGTCGCAGATGGGGCAATCAAGGGCATGATGCAGCAGAATCTTTTTCAGATTAACGACCCGCTGCTCGTGAAGAACTTCCGATTCGGTAGTGACTTCGAACCCTTCCTCAACCAGGGTATTGCAGGAAGTCACCGGCTCCGGCCGCCCCTCGATTTTAACAATACACATGTTGCATGATCCGATGGGCGGGAGCCTTTTGTGGTAGCAAAGACTCGGAATATCAATCCCGGCGATCCGGGCCGCTTCCATGATTGTCGTCCCTGCCGGGACAGACAATTCACTCCCATCAATCTTTAAATTGACCATACCTGCATTATTCCTTTATTAGATCATTCATTTACCATTACGCCCTAGCGGTCGATTTCCCCCAACACCACATCCAGGCTCCCGATAATGGCGACGGCGTCGGCGACCATATGGCCCACCAGAAGACGGGGGAGAGCACTTGCCAGGTAAAAACATGACGAACGTATTTTGAGCCGGTACGGATGCTCGTTCCCATTGCCGATCAGGTAGAACCCGAGTTCCCCTTTAGCCCCCTCGACGGCGGCATACACTTCCCCTTTCGGCACGGACGCGCCTTTGGCATTGATCATGAACCGCCGGATAAGCGCACTGAGGTCATTCTGGACCTCCGGCAAGCCGGGGTTCGTGATCCAGGGGTTGTCCGTTTGAATCGGCCCGGCAGGAAGGTTTTCAATCGCCTGGTCGATGATGTTGATCGACTGCTTGAACTCTTCCATCCGAACGAGGTAACGGTCATAAATATCACCGTTTTCCCCCACCGGGATCTGAAAGTCAAAGTCGTTGTAACTCGAGTAAGGAAACGCCTTGCGCACATCATAAGCCACGCCGGACCCCCTGAGACTCGGGCCGGTCAATCCGTAGTTCACCGCTTCTTGGGCCGATATCACCCCGATATTCATGGTCCGGGTGGTCCATATCTTGTTTTGCGTCAAAAGCGCATGATAGCCTTCAAGCGCTTTGGGAAACCACTTAACAAAAGCACGGACCTTTTTGATAAACTCATCGGTCGTATCATGGGCTACGCCCCCTATACGGATAAAAGAGGGAGTGAGCCTGTATCCGGCGATCTCTTCGTTGATGGCCATGATCATTTCGCGGTCTCGAAATGCATAGAAGATCACGGTCATGGCGCCGATATCCAGGGCATGGGTGCCAAGCCAGAGATGGTGCCCCATGATCCGGGCAAGCTCGGCCATGATCACTCTCAGGTATTGCGCTCTTTTCGGGGCCTCGATGCCCATCAGCTTTTCAACGGTCAAACAGTATCCGATATTGTTCGCCGAGGCTGCCGAGTAGTCGAGCCTGTCGGTGAGGGGAATGATCTGCTGGTAGTTCCGGTTCTCACAGATTTTTTCAATCCCCCTGTGGAGATATCCGATAACGGGTGTTGCATTTACGATGGTTTCCCCGTCGAGTTCCAGTATCACCCGGAGAACACCGTGGGTGGCCGGGTGATGGGGTCCCATGTTCAGGGTGACGTTTTTGCGTTCGGTCATGATTTCCTATGCCTGGCTATTTTGTTGTTTCGTTCCAATCAGCAGTAATCTTTTATCGTTGTCGGATCGAAGGGCTTGTTGAAATCTTTGCCCTCAAGCGGGAAATCCTTTCTCAACGGGTGTCCCTCAAATTCTTCCCATGTGAGAATCCGCCGCAGATCGGGGTGATTTGAAAAACTTATCCCCAAAAGATCAAACATTTCCCTTTCCCCCCAATTGGCGGAATGCCATATATTGCTCACACTGGGGACTTGCTGCCCCTCGTCGGTTTCCAGTCTGACGCTCAGGCGGGTAAAATCCTTTGAGGATAACAGCAGGTAGAGCACATCAAAACGCGGCGACCTCGGCATGCGGTCGATGCCCACAACATCGGTCAACATATCGAATCCGAATTTCTCGTCCCCTTGCAGTGTTTTCATCACTTCGTAGAAAGATTGCCCGGCAACAGTGATTTCGTGAATACCGTGATGGTCGGTCTCTTTGAGGATTGAACCGGGATATTTTTCGCAGATCGATTTAACTATTGTGTTAAGCTCCATCTATGTTGTCCTGTCGACTATCGCAGCGTGCCTGATTTGACGTCGGGGCGCTGGTCTAATTTTTCGGTTCTGATTTTTTCCTGGACCTTCATCAGGCCGGCCAGTACGGCTTCCGGGCGGGGCGGGCATCCAGGGATGTAGACATCGACCGGAATGATCTGGTCAACGCCCTGGACTACGGCATAGCTTTGGAATATCCCGCCGCATGAAGCGCATGCCCCCATTGCAATCACCCATTTGGGGTCCGCCATCTGATCATATATCCGTTTGACCATCACAGACATCTTCTTGGAAAGGGTACCGGCAACGATGATCAGGTCGGACTGCCTGGGGGACGGACGGAAAACCTCGGAGCCGAAGCGGGAGATGTCAAAATCGGCCAGCGTGCTGGCGATCATTTCAAGGGCGCAGCAGGCAAGGCCGAAGGTGCACGGCCACACTGAATTGCTCCTGCCCCAGTTCACAAGCTTGGTCAGGCTGGTAACCAGTACGTTGTCGCCTACCAGTTGATTTTCTAGTCCCATTCCAACGCTCCCTTTTTCCATACGTACAGATAGCAGATCAGAAGAATCAGCAGAAAAACCATCATTTCGATAAACCCGAACACCCCCAGCTTCTGGTAGTAAACCGCCCATGGGTAGAGAAATACGCATTCAAGGTCAAAGACGAGGAAAAGGAGCGCAATGACATAAAACTTGATGGGGGTTTGTGCATACTGCGCACCCTCGCTGGGCAGACCGCATTCATAGGCTTCTTCCTTAACCTTGAAAGGCCGCCTGGGACCGAGGATATGTGAAAGAAACACGGTACCGGCGCCAAAAAGTAAGGCAAGAATGATAATATAGAGAATGGGTAAATACTCAGAAAGCATAGAACCAAGCCTCCAGGCTATCCGCAGACAGCCCCCTCGCGGAGCATCGAAAATCCGGTGCGAGCTGGCGCGGGTTACGTGCCGCACTGCGGCTCTATAGTGTAAAACGCTCAGCGGAACTTCAGTTATTGAGAATTGCCGTTGATGTCAAGTGGTTTCGTTCCTTGAACTTTGCCGGCCTCGTGATCGTTCCACGGTCAACCCAGGCGCAGTTCCACTCCCCAGGCCAAGGCTGCCGGAACTTTCCGGATTGATATCGGGCAGGTATCGCTAATCCCGCATTGAACATTTGCATTTACTTTCACAAGAAACCCGCTCACGACACGAACCCGAAACTCATATCCACGGGGATCGGCAAAATGGAAGTGATCACCGGACAAACGCCTAGATTAATAAGCTATCAATCCGGATATTACAACCTTTTTTTCCTGTGGGACTGAAAAATTTTGCACACTGATCCAATTCAAACCCGGACCAAACAGCGAGCGCCCTTGACACCCTAAAGGGCCAATTCCCACAGCAGGACTTCCGGCTACAGACCAAGCCCTATGGGATTCCGGCGTCCTGCCCGGGACCATCAGGAGTCAACCAGGCAAAGGATAGTATTCTTGACATTTTTTAGAATCTTGTTTGCATTACTGCCGATAAGAAACGGCTTTTGCTCTTTGAAGCTTTTCTTGCCAATCAGGACAAATTGATACTGGTTGCGATCAATTTCATCGAGCATGTCTCTGGCGAGGTCACTTCTTGTATGCACAATCTGTGTTTGCACCTTTTCAGGGGGAACGCTGCCTCCGATCAGTGCATCACGCGCTTCGGCCAGAAATTTTTCAACCTCCCGCAGAGTTCCATTGCGCCACTCATTAAGGTCTCGATTTCTGTTTTTTTCCTCGTCGTCATTGAGGATTCGCCCATGGTCCCAAAATCGAGGCGGAAGCTTGGGCATGAAATGAAGCAGTGTGTAACTCAGGTCCGGTATCGGAGCAAAGAACTCCGTGGCGTAATAGGTCAAGGCGCGTGAGTCAGGAGACCCCTCCATCGGAATGAGAATTTTCCGCGTCTGATGCACCGGGGTATCGATTACCCATACTGTTCGCATGGTACTATACTGAGACAGCCGGCTCGACGTGCTTCCGATGAGAAGATTCTTTTTCGGCGTTCTACCGCGCCTGCCGCAGATCACCGTCTGGATTTTTGAAGCGGCAGCTTCATTCAAAATATCAAACGATGGAGCAACGCTCTCCATTTTGAGCTTCACCGCTATCCTGTCGGCAGGGAAGCCCGTCTCCGAAAGAACACGCTGCGATGCTTCCAGAACGGCCTTTCCGGCTTTCTCCAAGTAACTTTCCATGCTGCCGGGAGCCATCATTTCACCCGGATAAAATACCTGTAACTCCGGCGCGCAATGATAAAGCAGCACCTGACAGCCGTCGTGATTCTTGAGGAGGTCTCCTGCTGTCCTGAGCGCCTGATTGCACTGATCCGAACCATCCACTGCGAAAAGTATCTTTTTGTCCATTGTAGACCTTCTTTGTAAGGATTCCGTTCCTCTCCCGCGCTATTGGTTTGTATTATTCGCAGTAAAAAGGCGGTCCCAACTCTCCAAAGGAAAAACTAGTGAAAACATGATGCCCGTTGTAGTCCAAGACCCTCAGATCGTTGCTCTTGGACAGGTCATGCATGATCAATTCGAATTGCTCCTTATATTTCTCTTTTACTTTTTCGGCCGGAAGTTCATAAGCGATGTACTTTTTGATTCCCTTGGTGGATAGTTTCTGAATGAAACTGGGATCGTCAAAGGATTTATAGCTCGTAAGGATAAGAATCGGGCCGGTCCCTGTAAAAATAATACCTGCCTTCACGGTCGCCTCCTTTCCGGGTCGTTTGTTAAGCTATGAGTGTAGGCCAGTTTTTCACCAAAGGCGTTTATAAAATCAGCGAGCCCTTTCGCCAATACCAATCTATTGGCAGTGCATGGGAAAGCAGCCTAAAACGACAACTTGGATGGGAACATTGGGGAGAAATGGAAGCTAACCACCAGTACCTGAATTTCAACTGGCTTAGGAAAAGTGAAACGCCATTAGATGTATGTTACAATAACTTGAACTATATCAGGAAGTCAACGTGAAATTTCCGGGGAAATAGGGTCTGGCGACCTGTTGCATTAAGTCATAAGATTTGTATTTTTGAAGAATCCCTCTACATCATGGCCAAAAGAGGAGAACAGTTTTCATGATTTACGGCACATTTGAAGATGCTCAGAACTATTTCCAGGCGGGCAGCCCGATTCACCGGGCGCTTTCCTTCGCGCTTACATTCGATCCGTCCGGGCCTGATGGGAGATATGAGATCGAGGACGGAAAAATCTACGCGTTGGTTTCCTCCTACTGGACCAGTCCGGCCGGGGAGCTCAAGTTTGAGGCACACAGGAAGTATGCCGACGTGCAAGTCGTGCTTGAAGGGGAAGAAAAAATCGAGGTTTCATTGACACGAAACCTGGCGCCTGTCGAGGAATATTCCGAGACGAACGACAAAGTTTTGCTCGAACCACCGCTGGACACGGCTTCCCTGGTGATGAAGCCCGGTTATTTTGCGGTGCTCTACCCGCTCGAGGTCCATCGTCCCAGTTGCGATCTCCACGGCAAACGGCATGTAAGGAAAATCGTGGTAAAAGTTTCCATACATTGATCGTGTACCGAAAGTTCTGCAAATAAAGTAACTCCAGGCTATCCCTGAAGATTGAGGGGGAATCATTCCCCGCTCTTTGCCATGGCCACAGGAATATGCAAAAACCTTCCTGGAAATCTGGTTGAGAGGTTTCATTATTGGGCGATCAGGTCCTGCTGGAATGCAGACGCTTGGCCCTGGAGCCGCCAGATTCGCAGTTTCATGGCCGCACGATGCCCCAGGAGGGCATCCATATCCGGATTCAGGCTGCGTAATTCCCGGGAGGTGATGGAGACTGGCTCGTGCCGGAGCCGCACCTTGTAAGAGGGGATGCCGGGGAAGTTATCGAGAAGCCTTGGAGAAAGGACCAGCAAATCAACAGTGGTATGGCCTACTGCCGTCTGGGTAACTTTCATGGGATAGTAGAGAAACTTCGTCTTGAACTGAAATTGAATGGCCTCGCCAGTCCTAAGCACCTCCTCCAAAGAAACCGCATAAAATACAAACCAGGTGAACCCTTCTCCCAGATATCCGCCAATTGCCTTGTTAAGGGTGGGCGGAATGGCCGGATTCTCCACCCCGGCCGATCTGAGATATTTTTCCACCCACTCGATGAACCCCTCGGTGTCCAGCACATGGGTTACTGAAATATCGTGGGCCCCGATTTTTTTATGGAAAGTCACTTCCCCGGCCGGACGAGCACCTCCAGCGCCGCCTCTGCCGCCGCCGCCGCGCGCTCTCACCGGAGCTTTGGGAATCTTACTATTAATAAGAGTGTTAGCTTTGCGGAAGGTCTCCACATCCCCCTTCTTCACTTTAGGCTCTGACGGCAGGGGCAAAACCTCCAAGACCCGGGTAGCTTCGGAAACTCTCATATCCGTTGAGAGCAGGAGAATTTCCTCGACACCGTTCCAGGCTATCATGGCTCGTTGGTTTGGCTCGAAAACCTGGACGCGGCGGTTGAAAGGAATAGACCCCCCATCGGCAAAAAGAGGCGCAGGTCCTAGCAAAACCAACAGGATCAAAAAAAAACCGGCTTTTTTCATAGCTTCCTCCTTTTGTCGCAGGACTTCCTTTAATTTAAAAGGCATACTTGCTCTTAATAATCATAATGAAACTTTTTGTCCTGCTCCGAGGTAATTTCACGGCCCGTTCAGACACACACGCCTGCGCGCCGGATTTGAAGTAAGCAGGGGAAGCGAACCACCTTAGTTCGAACACCATCAATTTTTTTCAAAACTCGTCTGCCTGCTGCGTTTTGCTCCAAGATCCTTTGCAATCATCAGAGAGCTTTTGTCATCTCACAATTGGGGCGATGGTACAAAAAGCGATTACCCTTGCCCGAGCGGGCGTAACTCTGCATAATGTTACCCCGGCCCGCGATGAAACCGACGCAGTCTAGGCCTTGCCGACTAAGGGCCGGCAGCGATAGGAAATTGCGCCTTTTTGGAATCAACCTTAAAGAAGGAGGAATCTATGCACTCGGGAACACTTACGTCACGACGCCGCTTTTTGTGCCTCGCCGGCGGTCTCGCTGCGGGTGTCGCTCTGCAGGCAGCTCCGCCCGCTGTCTTGGCTGCCGCAAAGATAGAAGGCAAGGGGAAAGAATGCGAGGTGAACCCCGTAGAAGATCTCATGCGTGAGCACGGAGTCTTGCGCCGCGTGTTGGTGATCTATGAGGAGGCTATAAGGCGCATCAGTGAGAGAAAGGATCTGCCGTCCGGAGTTATTGCGGATTCAGCCGGCATCGTCCGCCGCTTCGTCGAGGACTACCATGAAAAGCTCGAAGAAGATGAGATTTTCCCACGTTTTGAAAAGGCCCGAAAATTTAACGATCTTGTGAATGCGCTCATCGTGCAGCACCAGGCGGGACGACGCCTGACCGATTCCATTTTGAAGTTATCCGAACCTGAGGCGCTTAAAAGTACAACAACAAAGGAAGACTCCTCCCCGGCCATGCAGCAGATCTATGGGGGGAGACCACTTTTTGGGGATGCTCCTCCCTTTGGAAAGAAAGGCTCATATAGCAAGCATGATCTGTCTTCGGCCATGCAACAGTTCATTTACATGTACCGGCCCCACGCAGCCAGGGAAGACACAGTGCTTTTCCCTGCTTTTCGCTCGATAGTGTCGCCCGCTGAGTTTAATGAACTGGGCGAAAAATTCGAGGACAGGGAAACGGAGCTTTTCGGAAAAAAAGGATTTGAAAAAATGGTGGAATCAGTTGCTGAGATAGAGAAAAAGCTTGGCATCAATGAGCTGTCGATATTTACACCAAAAGTATGAGGTTCGTAATCGTTCACTGCACTTTTGTATCTGATTTTACATCTATACTGCAGAGTTACGTTCAAATCGGGGGCCTCGGGAGGGCATAGAGCCTTCCCCTTGTTATGAGACGTTTTCTGAGATTTGGTTCGGCGGTGTGGAGAGGTCGGGCGCGCGCAATTACGAAATTGAAGAGGGTCAGGGCGTTCCCCGGCCAATGCTGTTGATTTAATACGGAGTTGCGTACAAGATTGAACTAACTAAAAGAGCGGGGGACTTTTTTCACTTTAAAGATCCCCCGCGCGCCCGGGATTTCTGCCACACGCGCAAGCGCGTGAGGCAGAGCGCGGCACCTCTGGTCATGGACAGGTCAGTGATAGCGTGGAGATCGGCGCAGCGTTCCTCGCTGGGCGCCCCCGCAGCGCCGTTCCTAAATGGCCCTGCAATGGCTAAGTTGGGGGTAACTCGCACTTTCTTTGTCATTCATTGGCACCACCTTGAACGCAAATTGGTATAAGGTCGTATTCCCGGAATCTGAAAGATCAAGAATCCGAGAGGACCTGCAGCTTGGCATTTTTCAAGAGTGTCGATCTGCAGCATTTCCGCTCCCGTGATCTATCTTTTTCTTCGGTCTGGCCGGATCGATCCGGGATCGTTCACCCTTCCAGGCGTTTGTTTCAAAGAGAATCCGGAACCATACCCTAAAGATTCAAAAGAGGATCTTTTGAATGGATCTGTAAGCTTCAATGATTTGCCCGGTTCTCCTTGTAGCCGCTTCCCGCATTTCATCGGATAGATTCGAACAGTGGTCCGGGTGGTACTTTTTTATTGCAGCAAGGAAAACTCTTCTGACCTGCTCCAGCGTCAGATCCGACTCACGGCCCGGAGTGTAGTGAAGGCCCGGGGCAATTTGCCCCCTTTCCTTCAGTTGTTCTGCCTTTTCCAAAGCTTCCTTCGATATCCGAACCGTGTCGGCAACTCTGCTCTGTTGAACCGAAGGTTTGGAAGATCTTTGCGAAAAATCCAACGCATTCGAATAGGTCCCAACCGCTCTATCTCTTGCTACCGATCTTATCGGGTCCGACATCCTGCGCCCCATTCTTGAGGTGAACAGAAAAAACCGAGTCGTCACAAGTTACTGGCAACCCGGCTGTCTTTTCAGACCCGTGGCTTTCCGTCCCCGCTTCTCAGCGGGTTTGGCTTTTCAGTGTATGTAGTATTGGATGAAACATACCTCCTGTAAAGGGGGATTTTAGCTGGTATGAGTTAGGTAAAACAGTTATCCATAATGACTATATTCAGTAATGATTTGAAATAGATATGGATAATTACATATTGATGATGAACGTCTTTACACTGTGCCCGTTCATTTCGAGGGAGTCCATTCATTTCCGGGAGGGCGTGCCGACTTCCAGGGCACCTGCCGCCAAGAGAAGCCAGGTGTAATCGCAATAAAATCGTCACGCTATCGTGATGAACAATGGCATGGCCTGTGGTAATGCCGCAGTGGGTTGAACTCTACCCGGGATTATGCGTGACTAAGCGTGAAAATAATGCTGCATTCGCTTCAACTTTCTGATCTTATGCGCTAAATTAAGTCCGAATGAGGATGGGCAACATGGACGGAGTTGGTGAAAGACAAAATGAGACCATTTTTCCCAGCTTCGGCTGTCCGCCCTCAAAAGACGGTTTGGATGCATAGCGCGCAACTTGACCCATGACTCCGGATGATGGGATGCGATTTATGGGATGCGATTTATGCTAATAAGAAAGAAGCAAATCCTGGCGATTTACCTTTTTCTGACGCTTATTACCCTCTTAGCATTCTGGCAAGTCGGTCATAGCGATTTTATCAGCTATGACGATCCCAAATACGTAACCGAGAACATCCATATTCGCCAGGGCATAACGATACAGGCAATCGGGTGGGCATTCACGACCGTCTATGCCTCCAACTGGCATCCCCTGACATGGATGTCTCACATGCTCGATGTCCAACTTTACCTTCTCATGACGGCCTCTACCCTCTTGACATTCCGAGGGCCGAGCCCTTTTCCACTTAACGAATCAGACCGAGTTGCGTTCAAGATTGAACTAACTAAAAGAGGGGGGGACTTTCCCCCGCGCCCCCGGGATTTCCGCCACACGCGCAAGCGCGTGAGGCAGAGCGTCAGGCGCTCGCGGTGGCTGCAGCCCTTCAAAACCAAATCCTCTCGCATCCTGTCGTGTAGCTTTCCCATAGTTTTCTCCTTTTGGGATGGGGTTAAGATCCTTTGGAGGGAAAGCTAAGCTCAAGCAGGTAAGTATACGAGGTAAGAGCAGGCTGGGTTGTCATTCAGGCAGGTAGAAACCACAACGAGGCCTGGGGGAAGGAAGCGAAATCGCCGGGAGCTTCCCAACGCGAAGCGTTTAGTTCAATGATGCGCATCTCTAAATAGGTGCGAGGGTACCAGCGACTCAAATTCTAATAACTGCATCCCACGATCAGCTCATCTTTCGTCTTCCTGACGTAGGCGTAGTAATTCCAGCGTGGGGCCGCCTCCCACGTTACCCAGGTCCCATTGGCATCCGCTTTACTCACGGCCTTATAAAACGCTTCATAGCCGGCCTTGATATTCTTGCCGGCAGCCCTGTGATGAACGAGCATGGTCCCGTCCGTCTTCATTATGAATACGTATGGGTATTCTTGGGCGGCAGGTTTGAAGTCAGCCGCGGTTTTACCACTATTTATCTCAATGACAATCTCATCCACCCTTTTTTTAATAGCATCTCTGTCTGGCCGTTGTTGTGCGAAAGCAGACAAGGCCAGCGTTAACATGAAAACCATTGCAAAACATGCTGTAAGAACCTTTTTCATGCTCATCTCCTCCTGGTTTTTTCTGATAATTTTTAAGATAGACACTAATTAATCCGAATAATGCATCAACCTGCCCACCAACGAATCTCGAAGGGCATTTTGGGTTCATCTACCGCCTTAAAAGCCTCTCAGGACACCTTCAAGGCCACAGAACAATCCCATGAACGGATTAAGAACGCAAGTGGTGTGTGTCAATGGAACCGGTTTTGAGCAGTTTCAGGTCTGCTTCGATACCTAACCATGAACGGGCGTATACACCTCATTTCCGAAATACCTGAAACTCATGCCCACACTCCGTACACCTCTTCTCATAAATCTTAACCGCCGGGACTCACAGAACCCTGCCTACCCATGCGATGATGGTGGCAAAGGACCACTTGGATCTCACATTCTCGCTTCCACACTGCGAACACTTCGCCATTATTCGTGGATCTTGAATAATCATGGCTCTACCTCCCATTTGCTGAATGACGTCGTTTTTACTGCCTTCTAAGTTTCGAGTAGTTAGACTGAAAGTGCGCATGGTGGATTAGATTATTATCTTCGTGGATTCATATATTTAGGGAGGAAGCATCATTCCAGCGGCCAGTGGATGTTTGGTCGAGTGAGTTCTGCTAGAAGAGGATCAGGTGTGAATTTACGTTGGCGCTGACCAGTGTGAGATCATTGTCAGAAGAATAATGAATCGGATGCGTGCGATCCGGATGGACAGCTCGGGAAGGTTCACAGATGTGACAGACATGGAAAGCTTTATAACCCTCGTGTGAAGTCTCTGATCAGGAGAGCTATACGTAACAAAGCCTATTTTTCTTAGTGATTGTAGAGTGTTATGGTGACTTAGCGCATCTATCTCCCTTTTGATATATTGACTTGTTTTTGTCAACTAAAAAACAATCTG
>JBEKPW010000113.1:0-19691 GCA_049520315.1 Syntrophobacteraceae bacterium | reverse complement strand
ACATGAACAATCAAGATAAAAATGCAAGTATGTTGGCACTACAAAAATGGATTTTTTGAGAAAAAAGAACCCTAAAGTGAGTCTTCATCAGTATCGAGTTTTTTCCACTGTTAAAGAAAAGCTAGGCAGTCTATGGTTGGCGGAATAGAACCACCTTCCACCGATTCAGGAAGGGCGGGCCGGTCTTTTCCTAGCCCGTGCCCGGCGATTCAGGCTTGCCGAGGCATTCAATTAATGCCTGTTTAACTATGTCATTGATGGAAGCATGCTTGAAGGCCGCGTGTTTAGCGAGCTTTTGATGCAACTCCGGGCCGACTCTGATATTGAAAGTCCCCTTAAACGGCTTGTCAGGGGAGCGACCCAGCTCCTTGCACGTGGCCAGGTAATCTTCAACAGCAGACTCGAATTCGGCCTGAAGCTGATTCGGCGTGTGAGTTTCATAGGTGACGAGATCGTTGATGAACAGAAGCTTTCCATGAAGACAGTCATCTTCAATACTGATTTCAATCGAGCCGATAAAGTCCTTGTAGCGCAATATATCTTTCACGGCCGAATAACCTCTGTCTTTGTCTTTCTTCGTCCTAAATTAATTCCGTAGTGGCAATCTGCAACTATAAATTAGTTGCACAAATATAGGCGCATCCTCGGAAAAGCAAACAAAAAAGCCAGGAAAACCCCTGGCCTTGAGAAAATCGAGTTCCCCGGCACGGACCCCGTTCGCTTCGCTCAGGGCAAGCTCACCGGGTACTGGGAAGAAAGAATCAGCCTTCTAAGACAAGAAAATTTCCCGCTTGCGAATGTTGATTCAAGATGCTATATTTGTATAGCAAACTCAGGAGGAAAACCATGCTTGCTATTCGACTTCCCGTCGAGATTGAGAAGCGACTCGATGAATTGGCAAAGGCTACCGGACGGACGAAGACCTTTTATGCACGCGAGGCAATTCTTGAGTACCTTGACGATCTGGAAGACATCTACCTTGCCGAGAAGCGCCTGGAAGACATTCGAGCAGGCCGCACGCAGACCGTTCCGCTTGAAGAATTGATGAAGCGCTATGGCTTGGAAGGTTGAGCTGGACCCCGCAACAGAGCGGGATTTAGACCGGCTCGACCATCAAGTTGCCCGCCGCATCCTCAAGTTTCTATATGAGCGGGTTTCTCGCCTGGACGATCCCCGCAGCATCGGCAGCGCATTGCAGGGAGGCAAATTCGGAGAGCTCCGGAAATACCGTGTGGGTGATTGGCGTGTAATTTGTAAAATCGAGGACGAACTTGTAACAGTATTGGTTCTTCGTATCCGGCATCGAAGCACTGCGTACCGATGATGAGAAACCCGGTCGTTTTTCTGTTCAGCATAAAGCAAGACCGCTTTATGCTGGTTGATCCGGTGGTCGAGATCGGTCATTAGTCCTGTGTAGAGCTGCCCGTTTCCGTCGCAGATATGGACTTGCCACATGGCTCGTAATCCCGTAAGCAAAAGAGGCCGGGAGGGTCCCCCCGGCCTCGCTGCTCTCTGGCTCCCCGGGACGGACCCCGTTCGCTTCGCTCAGGGCAAGCTCACTGGGCACTGGGAAGAGCGGGTCAGCATCGACACGGAAAGACGTAAAATTGCTAGTAAATCTCCTTAGTTTTGAGGTTTAGATCGGATCGTTCCAGAAGGAACTCACAAACACCCACCAGTTTCTTGTTAACGTCCAAGTAGGTGGCGCGGTCAATCAAGGGATACCCTTTCAAGTCTTCTCTTTCCCTGTCAATATGCGGATCTGAATACCAGTTGTTGTCGTCTTTGGGGAGGATGCGCCATACCACATTATATTGCCCTTTCTCGACGGCTTCGAATGCCCAGGTTGATCCATCCAATACTTGATTGGTCTCCAAAGGTGGCGGTGATGGCAGGGTCCAAAATTCAAGAGCATCGAACAACCTGTGAAATTGCTCAGCTTCCTGTTTAGTAAGTGTCCTCTTCTTGTGAACGCTCGCCCAAAGTTTCAAATTGTTCTTAACAACCGCAGCGGAGTTAGCTTTCTTTATTGAAAGGACCCAAGCCCCTTTTGGGCTCCGATCAAGTCTCAAAATGATAGGTTCTTGTCGACCCCGCCCAAGGATGAAGCGATAGGACATTTGGTTTGGCTTTTTCACCAGTGGCCACAATGGCGGCTCTTTCATCGATTCAAGAATGTAAGCAAACCAACTCAAACGATATCTTTGTTCAATCAGAGGGACCTTCATAAGGCATAAAGGGAAATACTTATTTGCCAATGAGATACTAAACATTGGGAGATTCTGTTTTGCCAATGAGATGGTGGGAATGAAGGCAAAAATCAGGAGAATCAAAGCCCGTACTGTGTATTTGTGCCTCATGGAACATCCTCCGCACCAGGATAAATTACTGAAATAGAATACAGTAGCTATCCCGCCGAGATTTGTGGTTCATAGAACTGGAGCGCTCGGATAGCGCCTAATGGGCATTGGGGCTTCTGGAAATAGCAATACCTTTTGTGGTGTCTCGGTCTTTAATGGACAGCTTCTTGAGCCGGAGCGGAAAAAGTCGCGCTCCTCTCGCCGTCGCTGATTCCAGAACAGCACGGAACGCAGGAGCGGTCAAGGCTGCGACCAACGGGAGCACCCGCAAGGGCTTGGCCTTGACAGATCCGAGTCCCGTGCTACTTTCCAGGGCGATGGCGAAGAAGCTGAATAATCCAGCCCACTCACTCCGACCACTCGACGAGTATTGTCCTGATGTCCTCGTCATTATATGCGGTGACATTCGCTCTAAAATGCTTGTTTCTACCAATCGACGTCGCACTGAGTGATGTAACCTGGAACTTATATCCGGAACCTATCATAGCGGCTGCCCTTTGTTTGGCTTGCTCGGCAGTTGATCCACCCAGAAAAAATGACACGAACACCAGCAAGAAAGCGGCAAGGCAAACGCCAATCCAGAAGCCTCGGGCAGGTTTTCGCCAAAATGATGTGTAATCAAGTTTACGTTCATCCATTGCTGCTCGAACGGGTCGTGATGTTAACATCCGATATATCCAGATCAGCAATAGAAAGACAAAGAAGGCCACGGATGCGAATGACAATGCCGATGTGGGTTTGAGCCTTATATATGTTCTTATTAGGTCAAATGGGATCAAGAAAGGCGCAATAATCAGCATGCCTAAGAAGGCCGCAATGAAAAAGGCAACAAAAAAAGAGATTAGCCGAGCAGCCTTCAAACTACCTTTGACTAAAAAAATCCCGCCAATTACCGCAAAGATATTAAAGCTAGAAGAGTAACTTACTCTATTGGAGATGCACCACACCATAAACCCAACATCGATCAAACCTCCTACGATGAGAACCCAGCCGCACCGTGTCAAAATAGAACGATATTCATTCATTTCCAGGTCGATCATGAGGAATTCCGGTGATTAAAAAGATTCATGTTTTTGCTCGATCATACTCGACTTTGCTCCTTCGAGCATCAAGTTTGATCTACCCCCTTTCAGGTAACACGGGACCCGGTAATACATTGTGATACAGTGAGAAAAAGTTATTCTGACTTTCCAGGCGGTTAGATCGAGAAGTCAAAAAAGTTTGTGGTACACAAAACACCTCCATAAATGAAACGCCGCCGGCGAACGCCTCGCCAAATTCGAAAGAACCTTGCCCATGCATGCGTTGAGCCTTTGAGAATTTTAGAAGGGCAGGGGGAGACGTGTCGTCTTGCCGGCTCGAAGGCTGATTGCGGCATGCACCCCTGAACGGATTGGCACACCCCTTGCTCACTCTTTCTCGCGGAAAGGCAAGTGTTCACCGCAGAGCCGCAGAGGACGCAGAGAAGGCTGACACGGCGAAAAAGAGATGGGGTGAGGGTTTTGCGCCCGCGTCTTAGCGTCCACATGTCTTGTGATTGCCTCTCTGTTTCCCCGCATCTCTGCTACGAAAAGGCCCGGTGGGCTGCGCTCCATCTCGCGAAGCGTGGAGATTGAGTTTGATTAGGCCTTTTGCCCACCCTACTGTTCTTCTCATGGTTTAGAGTGTGCAGCAGGGACATGATGGACTGCGGTGAATGGCTTTTAGTCATTTGGTTACGGTCCAGGGTTGCGCGGAATGAATGAACCACCTTTCGGATTACTTCATAACGGCGGTTTTAGTCGGATGAGTAAACTCAAAACCTTGTTGGGCCTTATGCTTGCTGCCTTCATAACGGCAGGCCTTGCCCTGCCCTGGTGTGAGGCGGCGGCCGGCAAGGGCAACGCGATAACCAGGATAACGAACCTGCGTCTTTCCGTTAAAGGAAACCGGACGTGTCTGATTTTTGACGCCGAAGGCGCCAGGCCAAAACAGATCGGTCCCCCGTCCGCCGCCGGAATTTCGGTTTTCTTTCCGCAGATCACTGCAAAACTGCCCGACAAAATATTCAAGGACGGGAAGGCAGCGGCAAGGATGGTCAAATTCAGGCGGGAGAGCGGCTTTTTTGAAGTCATATTCCGTGAGAACTATACCTCGGTTTCTTCCAGTGTTCGACCGGGGAAAAATGGGAAATACACTCTGACGCTGGAGTTGACCCCTCCCGGAAAGAGCGGGGAACCTCAAGCCGCAGAGGGTAAGCCAACCCCTGACTCCACTGGAAAGCCGCCGGAAAAAATACCGCAAATCGAGGTAAAAAAGGCCGAGACCTCAGAGCTGTTCGGGTCCAAAGTTTCACAGCAGATCAAAAACGCGATCATCTATGCGCAGGCCTCAAAAACGGGCGAACCTCCGCGTCCCGCCGGGTCCGCCTCGAAGCCCCCGGCCTTTGTCGAACCTGACGAAAATGTGCTTGCGCTTTACGCGAGCGCAAACGAGAAGTTCGAAAACTGTTCGAGAAACCTGGTGTTTTGTGCCTCTGAAATAATCGACGCATACGATGCGGCGCTAAAAGCAGGCCCCCTGTCCTCGCAAGCCCCGCTGGCGATTTACAGATCGGCCCTTGCTAACTCCATAATGGGAAGCTATTCAAAAGCGGACAAATTGTTCAAGCAGGTAGTCTCCGTATGGCCGGACCATCCCATCGCATCCCGCTGTTGGATTGGCATAGGGGACCTCTACAATAAAAAACAGTCATACCTGGAGGCGATGGAGGCGTTTCGTTGGGCCCTGCGCGGTGCGTCGGAAAAAGATGACAAGGCGGCCGCTTACTATGAACTTGGCAAGGTGTACCTGGTTCTGGGGGCGAACAAAGAAGCCCTGGAGATGCTCGAAAGCTGCATCGGTCAGGACCCTGAATACCACACGAAAAAACCCGATGTTTTCCGCTTCATAGGAGAGGCGCAATTTGCGCTCGGAAACAACGAAACGGCAAAGCAAAACCTGCTCAGATATGTAAACTACCAGCAAAACGCCCCCGATCAGGACGTCGTTTTAGCCAAGATCGCCGAGATTTTTCTGATACAGGGTGAACTGGACGCTGCAAATAAGATGTATGCCTTTGTCCACAAATATTACACTGATTCCGAAGGAGACCTGATCTGCAGAATACGCCAGGGAGAGTTGACCGAAAAAGACGACCTGGACCAGGCTATTCAAATCTATGAGGACCTGCGAGGCAAAGACCTGTCTCCAAGCCTGCGAAGGGTCGTTTTAATGAAACTGGCGGCGCTCAACCTGAAAAGATGCGATCTTGTGCACAGTCTGGACCTGATGGATGAAGCCTTTCCGGTCAAAAACGACGGCTCTTCGCCCCCGGGGACCGCAGCCATCCGGGAAAAGATTCTCTGCGACCTTGTCAGGCAATACTTTTCGGATAAGGATTTCGTCAAGGTAGTTCAGTTGCATGACAAATATCGCCGCGTTTTCGACTCGATCCAATCCCCGGACATTATGGAACAGGTCGCAGAAAGCTACGCTTCGCTGAAGTTCTACTCGAATGCGCTTGCAATCTACGACAAACTGATTGCAAAGGGCCAGAAAAAGGGAGACGAGCTGTTGCTGCGGTGCGCCTTATACGCGCTTCGCGTCGATGATAACGCCAAGTCTTTCCAGTTTTGCAAACTGGCCCAAAGCGATGCCGTGGACTTGAAGAAATCCGAGATTCTCGGTCAGATTTTCTACCGCGACCGGAAGTACCCTGAAGCCGTGAAATGTTTTGGAAAAGTCATGGAGAAGGTAAAAGAATTCGAGTTTGAAGACCCGGATTCTTTTGCTGCCTACGGCTATTGCCTATTCCAGGCCAAAAAGTTCGATGAAGCCATTCCGGTTCTCCAAAAGGCAATGCTGAGGGCGAAAGCAGACGATAACGATACCCGGCTCTCGATTCTGATGACGCTGGGCAAGTGTTTCGCCGAACAGAAGCAATTCGAGAAAGCGGCGCAAACGATGGAGACCGCAATAGGTGTTTCCGGGGAAGATCAGAAAAACGAGCTTATGTATGAAATTGCAAAGTACTATATTGCCGCAGGGCAGCCCGATAAAGCTATAGGCAACCTGAACCGGATCAAGGCCACCGAACATCCTTTCTGGAGCGCGGTGGCCCAGCAGCAGCTCAATTCAATCAATATGAGCCAGGGCGGCTCAGTTCACTGACATTTACTCAGGCAGGCTGATGAACGTACTGCTGATTGAAACAGATTCCGACGATGCAAGAAGACTTTCCTCTTATCTGAGAGATCAGGGGCATTTGTGTTTTCTGACGGACTCGGCCAAGTCAGCTAAAAACCTGCTGAAAAAGGAATCCCCCGGGCTCGTGCTACTTCATTTGAACGGCAACGCCGCCCAAACGCTGGATTTTCTTGAAAGTGCCCGAAATCAGGAGCCGGCGGTGCCGGTGATCGTACTCACCCGAAAACCAAAGCTAGACGACGCTGTTCAGAGTGTCAAAAACGGGGCATACGATTTCTGGATCAAGCCCTTTGCACCGGAGCGCCTGACAAAAGCGATCGAACTTATCGAGGGAGCAAACCACCGGAGCAGCGAGCTATCGACGCTGCAGTCCGGGGACGATCCGATAATCTCCCGGGACCCGGTTGTGTGCACGATCAAGGCCCTTGCCAGGAAAATCGCCCCGAGCAACGCGACCGTACTCATTCAGGGGGAAAGCGGGACCGGCAAAGAACTGTTTGCCCGCTACATTCACAATAAAAGCGGCAGAAAAGATAAGCCTTTCGTCGCGCTAAACTGTGCCGCCCTTCCGGAAACTCTTCTGGAAAGCGAACTTTTCGGGTACGAAAAAGGGGCCTTTACAGGGGCGATCAGGAACAGGGAAGGTAAGTTCGAACTGGCGCATACCGGGACTTTTCTGCTCGATGAAGTTACCGAGATCCCCCTTCATCTGCAG
Organism: Syntrophobacteraceae bacterium; assembly: GCA_049520315.1. Classification (GTDB taxonomy): domain Bacteria; phylum Desulfobacterota; class Syntrophobacteria; order Syntrophobacterales; family Syntrophobacteraceae; genus SbD1. The sequence goes on along the minus strand of JBEKPW010000113.1, from coordinate 12,389 downwards.
GCAAAGCTGCTGCGAGTCCTCCAGGAAGGCGAAGTGGACCGGCTGGGCGGCAAATATCCCGTCCCGGTCGACGTCAGAGTCATTGCGACCACCAATGTCAGGATCGAAGACCTGGTAAAGGAAGCAAAATTCCGAAAAGACCTTTACTACCGTCTCAATGTGATTCCTCTGAGGATCCCTCCTCTAAGCGAGCGGCCGGGCGACATCGTCCAGTTGGCCGAGTTTTTCCTTGCCCGATACAGCTCCGAAAACGGTTCCAAAATCAGCTCTTTTGCCCCCGAAGCGCTGAGAAAGCTTGCAGACTTTTCATGGCCCGGCAACGTCCGGGAACTTCAAAACGTGGTGCAGCGCGCAGTGCTGATTTCTGACTCGCCTGTTGTAAACCCCGATTGCATAATCCTGGACTCGGGGTTGGAACAGGACGCCGCACAGCCTTCAGGGTTATCCCTCATGCCGCTTTGCGAAGTGGAAAAGATAATGATCGAGAAAGCCCTTTCCACCGTTGAGGGCAATCGGACCCGGGCCGCCGAAATACTGGGCATCAGCGTCAGGACCCTCCGGAACAAGCTCGCGGAATACCGTCAAAGCATTGGAATGTAGGTATTCACACGCGATATTCTACTTGACAAACCCACCCTCGTCAAAGTTTTGGCCTGCCGCGCATTGGTTCTGAATCAGGTTGACTTTCACTGTTTGTTCACCTAAGATGTTCTTGCGCGTTGAAGCGGCGCACAGTAGAATCACTCCGGCTTTTCAAATCAGGCTGGAGGGAAGCTATGAATTGGTTGAAGAACATTTTGTTAAACTTGATTGCGAGCGTTCTTTTTGTGGTTGGAGCTTCTGCTTTCGCATACCTAAGAGCGAGCAAAGAGATGTGGGCACCTATAATATTGTATGGGTTAGGCGGTGGGTGCTTGATGGTTTTATTATTCGTAGCATTTCTAGGGATACGTCGATTTGCGGAACTTAAACCTCTACTTAAAATAACTCATGACAATGTTGAGTATCACATTAAAAATTGGTTAGACAACTTTGGTATGTCAGTGCAAAGGCAAAAAACAGATGATGCGTATTTTTCATTCAAGGTTACACTTCCAAACGGCAATCACGTGGCGATACAACACCTAAAGCAACTGAAGCAGTACCTGCTGTTATCAATTGCCATAATAGACACGCACCAGGTTCTCAGTAAATTGCCTCCCCAAGAATTAGATCACTTATTAACTACGGATATGCTAGAGGCAGCTAGATCGCTAACAACTTTTGAACGGTCTGGCTTAACCATACTATTATCGAAACGATTACCGATTTCGCCTGAATTAAGGGAAGGTAAATTGATAGATATTATAGAGCAATTGAATTCGACAACTGTAGCAATACAAATAATAAATACACAGGCATTGGCGCGGCATGGTATTGCTAATATTCAAGAATGAGAACTTATCCTGTCCTAGTGGTTTTCCCCCTTTATCTGCTTTTTGGGCTTTGCTTTTATTATTTTCCCGAATGCTTCTTCAAACTTTTCGTCGGCATCGTCGGCCTTTATATTTTCGGCGACTTCGGCGAATCTTGCGAATTGTTCGGGATCGTCGGGTTCCAGCTTTTTCTTTCTGCCCATGATAATTCGCCCTCCCTCCTTTAAACTTCGCGTACCCTTCCTGAAAGCCGGATCATGAAGTCTTTGACTCGTCGGAAAATACTTTCTGCCTCCACCTGATTATATTCCCGCCTAGTATGCGCAATGTGTTTGCGGTATGCATCGTTGAATGCATTGATATCTTGCAACAGGGGATAATAAAATTCTTCAGTGCTCTGTTTGGCCTGCCCCCTTTTCATTGTGCCCACTTTGGCTTTTATGCGTAGTTCGACCTCTTTAAGGATTTCCCCCCACTGCTCATACGAGATAGGATTCCCCTTTTTCTTGACCAGTTCTTTCATTGTTTTCGGGCCAAATTTATAAGCAAGAGCCCTTAAACCCCATTCCACTACTCTCATAAGATGAAAAACAGCAGCAGTATTGCATCCTGCCACCAAGCAATTACCGGCCTCTTTGATATCCCCTCTTGCGGAAGGGAAACGGTCGTTTACTTCCTCTCCAAACAAATCATTTTTTTCATAAAATTCAGTTAGTTGGTCGCTAACCCACAAAAACTTTCTACTTTCTAGTTCTTTTAGTAATGTTACGTTCAAATTAGTCATTATTGTGAACAAAATCGTGTAGCTTCTGTCAATAAGAGGATACAGGACTTTCGATTTTAGATACGATGCGTTATCAATCTGGCGCGACGTCTCTTTTAATTCATACTTTTCGCACTCTGCTTTGAGTAAGTTTATTGGGTTTTCGAAAAAACTTTTAACTTCATCGTCGCTCGCTTGGGCATCACCACCCAAGTCTTGCTTCCGCCCAGTGAGATAATGAATAGAGAGATGGAAAAGCAGCGCCATTGAGTAGAAGTGATGCATGCCAAAATGGTTCATAATGTCCCACAAACTCAGAATGCGCAATGGTTTCGAAAACATCTTGACCTTCCTCCCCTCACAGGATATAGTTATCTTGCGAAGAGGAAGGTCAAACGCTAGTCTGCCCGCGAAGCCAACGAGCGTTATCGCCTAAGCCTCAGAGATATAGTTGAACCACACTTGAATCCAGTGTGGATTCTACCACAAAAGTCTATCGCTTGCTATTTGGTTCTCCACCGCTGGCTTTTTCTGCGTCTTTTCACCTTTTGTTTAGAATTGCCCGCCTTTTCCGCTTCCGATTTGGCTGTGAGTCGTTTGATAAGTGAGCCGTTTTCCAGCTACAGCCTTCAGCAGTTTATCGGCCCTATTTGTGTCATCAATACCTTTCGCAACTCGGGTATTATACCGGAAATCGAACTCCGCAAGATAGCGATGCATATGCTTTTTGGCGCAATGCTGGTAAATGCCTTTCATGCCCCGTTTGAACAGGGAGAAATAACCTTCCACAGTGTTGGTATGAATCGCGGGGTTGTAAGGCGACACATACTCCCCAAGGCTATGTTTTACACTATAATGCTGAGCGAAGTAGTCCCTGGCTTCCCTGTAGAACGGTGCATCGTCGGTAATGAGTCTTGCTTCTTTTTGAATGTTCTCTCTGAGAATAGGAATAAGGGCGCTGGCGCTCAGATGCTCTATGACAGCGCTTTTTGCATTCCCTGTTCTCCGATCAACCAGGGAAAGAACCTTATTCTTATTCCACATGCTCGGAGCATAAGGACTGTCCGGATCATCCCAAAGGAATGTTTCATCAGCTTCCACAGCGCCGCCTCTTGAGCCGAAAGGCGCTAACGAATCCTGCCGCATGGCCTCACGGATTCGATGGCTCATAAACCAAGCTGTTTTTAGAGTAACACCCAAAGTCCGGTGAAGCTGGTTTGAGCTTATGCCCTTCTTTGAGGAACAAAGCAGATAGATCGCCTGAAGCCAGAGCCGAAGCGGGAGATGGCTATCCTCGAAGATAGTCCCGATTTTGACGGTGAATTGCTTCCGGCAAGCGTAGCACTTGTAAAGGCCGATTCGGGTAGCCTTGCCCTTCATCTTGCTAATGCGTTCCTTGCTCCCACAATGAGGGCAAACCGGACCTTTGGGCCACAATCTCGCTTCTACATAAGCGTATGCGGCTTCTTCACTCTGTAAACGAGGGATTGTAAGAACTGACTGGCTCATGGCTTTAATCTCCTTTGTTAAAGCCAATATACATCATTTATTGGGTTTGTCAAGTAGAATATCGCGTATTCACATCTTTAGTCAATTCTTTGACCCGGTGATCGGTGATCAGCGATCAGTGATCAGCCCTGGCCGGGCCGAAAGTCATGACTACACCAGGAGCATGAAGAAAAGACAATCAGGCAGCATAAGGGTGAACGGGCAGGCACACTCTTCCCCGGTTCACTGCTCAATGCCATCTTCCGGAATGGTACGAGATTTGCTCATCAGTAGGGCCAAACAGCAGAGGAGCTTGGTTATGAGCAACGGTATTGTTTTCGACAAGACTATAAAGATGATCGAGGACCGGCTGAGCCTGAATTCGATCAACCAGAAACTGATCTCGGGCAATCTTGCCAACATCAACACTCCGGGTTACAGGGCCAAGGGGGTTTCCTTTGAAAGCGCCCTGCGGCAATCGCTCGAGGACCAGGTGCTTCAAATGGTTCGCACCAACGGCAGTCATCTTGCGCCCGATGATCCGCTGCAGGCTATGGAGACCCCGGAGGTAGTAGAGAGCGGTCCAGTGGACCTGGACACCCAAATGGTAAGCCTCCTCAAAAACAGCATTGAATATAACCACATGGTCGGCATGCTGAACAAGAAATTCACAATGCTCAAAGAAGCGATAACGGAAGGAGGTGTCTAATGGACCTTGAATCAGCGATACAAATAAGCGCATCGGGCCTGAAGGCCAATCGTACCTGGATAAACGTGCTCTCCTCCAACCTGGCGAACGTGAACACGACAAAGACTGTCGAGGGCGTGCCCTACACGCGAAAGACGGTTATCTACGAAGCGGTGCCCGCCGAGGGTTTTGCCGGCGAGTTGAACGCCGCGATGGGCGGGGGGGCTGAAAAAGTGCAGGTATCCGATATTGTGTCGGACAATCGGGATTTCAGGCAGGTCTATGACCCGAGTCATCCGGACGCTGACGAAAAAGGCATCGTGCTTATGCCCAACATCAACCCGGTCGAAGAAATGGCGAACCTGGTCAACGCCAGCAGATCGTATGAAGCAAACCTCGCCGCCCTTCAGACCGCCAAGCAGTTGGCCAACAAGTCAATGGAGATTGGCGCAAAATAATCAGGAGGGGCTCATGCGTATCGATCCGATCATGAAGAATCTGTGTGAAGGCGCGCCCGGGGTAACGATGCCCAAAGGTCCGAGCGCTGAAGACTCGGCTTCCTTTGCCGACCAGTTGAAATCGAAGATCGGCGAGGTAAACCAGCTACAGAACCAGTCGGATGCCAAAATGCAGCAAGGTTCGATCAAGGGGGCAACCAATATCCATGAAACCATGATCAACCTGGAAGAGGCCAACATGTCGCTGCTCATGTTGGCCAAAATTCGTAACAAAGCGCTGGATGCCTATCGCGAAGTGATGCGCATGACATTTTAGCGAAAACCTGGTGGGGCTCCGAGCATGAGCCCTTTTCCGTCAAAGAATGCGGACGGAAACCACCTAACCCCTTGCTGACCGGGACGGGCCTTTAGACATGAATTTTGCGCTTCAGTATCTGCGAAGACTTTACGAATATTCCAAGACGCTCACGCTCGGGCAAAGGATTTCCTATGCCGGCGGCATCGCTATTTTTGCCGGCGCTCTGGTTTTTCTGGTCTATCTAAACAACCGGACCGACTATGTCCCGCTTTATTCCGGACTGTCTCAGAGCGACATGGGGGAAATCGCGCAGGCCCTCAAAGCCAGGAAAACTCCATATCGTGTTTTGGAGACCAGCATTGAAGTACCCAGGGAGCAAATCTATGAAACCAGACTTTCCCTTGCTTCTGACGGAATTCCCAAGGGATCGGGCATGGGGTTCGAGATTTTCGACCAGCAGAAGTTGGGGAGCACGGAATTTGTCCAGAAAATCAACTACCAAAGAGCGCTCCAGGGTGAGTTGGCCAGGACCATAAATGGTATGAGCCCGGTGCTCGAGAGCAGGGTCCACCTGGTCCTGCCCGAAGACAGCCTTTTCAAGGAAGACCAAAAACCGCCCAGCGCCGCCGTGGTCCTCAAGCTGCGTCCCGGGGCGGCGATGGACGAAAGGGAGCTGCAGGGCATAGTTCACCTGGTCGCAGCCACCGTAAGGGGTCTGGAAGAAAATCGAATCACCGTCATGAGCAACGACGGAAAGGTCCTGTACAAAAAAAACCAGGAAGAGCAGTCCACGCAGTTGAGCAACACCCAAATCGAACGCAAGCAGCGCATGGAAGACGATATGCGCCAGAAGATCCAGAGCATGCTCGAACAGGTGATGGGCCCCAATCGGGTGCTCGCCAGGGTTGCGCTCGACCTGGATTTGAACCAGGTTCAGATTGCCGAGGAGACATACAACCCGGACAGCGCAGTTGTCAGGAGCCAGCAGAGGACCACGGAAGCCTCGGAAGGAAAGGAATCCGGCGGGGCAAAAGGCAATCCGGACGTCCCCATCAACATCGAAGGCAAACTTCTGCAGAATGCTCCCCAGGCCGACGGCGCGAAACCCGGCAAACAGTTTAACAGCCAGCGTGAAGTCTTAAATTACGAAATAAACAAAACCAGCAGGCAGATCGTCCAGATGCCCGGTAATATAAAGAAACTTTCCGTGGCGGTAATCGTGGACGGAAAATATGAAACCAAACCGGGGGCCGACGGGAAACCCCAACAGGTATACACGGCAAGGTCGCCCGAAGAAATGAAATCGGTAGAAGATCTGGTCAAAAAAGCGGTTGGGTACAATGAGACGCGAGGAGACCAGATAACGGTTTCCAATATTCCGTTCGTCTCCGATCTGGGCGGCTCCGAAATGGTCAAGGCCGAGAACAAATATCTCCAGTTTTTCAAAAGCTGGCAAAAGTTGCTTTTCAATATCTTTATAGGTGCGCTGGTACTTTTCTTCGTGATAAGGCCTTTCATGCGAAAATTCCGCCAGGTGGCCGACGATATCGTAAAGCTCCCGGCTCCGGTCAGCGGCCCTTCTGTTGAAGAACAAATATCTGCTCTTCTTCTGGATAAACCAATGACCCAAATCTCGGTACGCAAGAAATCGACCGCCCTTGTAAAGCACGATCCCGATAAGGCGACTGAAATAATAAAACAATGGCTGAGGGACGAGGTTTAGGAACATGGCCAGGCCAAGTATCCCAACCAAACTGAACGGACCCCAAAAAGCTGCAATCGCACTGCTCGCCATGGGTGAAGAGGCTTCCGCTATAATCCTCAAAAAGCTCACGACCGATGAGGTCAAAGAGATAGGTCTGTACATGTCATACATAGAGGTGGTTAAAAAGGAAATCTCCGATGAACTGCTTCTGGAGTTTACTTCGCTTTTCAGAGTGGAAGGCGGAGTCAATAACGGGGACACGTTCATTCGCAATTTGCTGCCCACCGTCATGAGGAGCGAGCAGGCAAAAGAGGTCATTTCGAAAATAGATGAAGCAAGGCAAAGAATTCCTTTCAAACACCTCAGAGACATCGATCCTAAACTGCTTGCCGGCTTCATCAGAGGAGAGCATCCGCAGACCATCGCAATCATCGTTTCCCATCTGGGGCATCAGAAGGCCAGCCAGGTGCTTGCATGTCTTCCCGAGCAGCTTCAGTTTGAAATCGTCACAAGAATTGCCAACATCGAGGCGGTGCCCCCCGACCTGATCCAGGAAGTGGACGAAGTGCTCGAAAAAGAGCTGACCTCAATCGGAACTCGAGGACAGCAGATCGGGGGTGTGGCGGTGGTCGCTGAAATCCTCAACCACTGCGACCGTAGAACTGGAGACAGCATATTGCAGTTCCTCGAGGAAACGGACACGGACCTGGCAGAGAAAGTAAGAAAGATGATGTTCGTTTTCGAAGACCTGCTGCATGTCAACGATGCGGGCATCCGCGAACTGCTCAAGGAAATCCGCAACGAAGAACTCACCATGGCGCTCAAAACGGCTTCAGACGATCTGAAGTCAAAGATATTCAAGAACCTGTCCCAGCGCGCCGCCCAGATGCTGGAGGAAGATATCGCGATGATGGGCCCAGCCCGCCTGAGCGAAGTGGAGTCCGCACAGCAGACTATTCTTGCTGTAGCCCGCAAGCTCGAAAAAGACGGGAAACTCCTTCTGGCAGGCAAGGAAGGCGGGGAGTCATTTGTCTAATCTGCTGAAAAAAACCCTGGAACCCGGGATAGCCGCCTTTGGTTTTCCCCTTATCCAAAAGGATTACAACGTTACCGCATCAACGGTGCCGGCCGGTCCGGAGGAAGAGCAAGTCTCTGAACCGGAGATCAATTCCGAAGAACTCTACCGCAGAAAGCTGCTCACAGTCGAACGCCGCACCCAGGAGATTGAAAGGGACGCATACAGCCAGGGATTCGCACAGGGAGAAAAGGACGGATTTGACTATGGGCAAAAATCCGTCCAGGTGGTCAAATCTCAGCTTGAGCGCATTGCGCAAAATATGGAAGCCCTGCCTGCGAGGATACTTAAGGATTATCGGGATTGGCTGATCCGGGCCAGCATCGGGATAGCCAGGCAGATCGTGAACAGGGAAATCCGAACCTCCCCTGAAATAGTGGCCGATACAGTGAGTGCCCTTATCGAAGATGCCGAAGAGCACGGCACGCTTACCATATATCTGAATCCAAATGACCTGGAGATAGTGGAGAAAAAGGCCGAGTTGATTCTGGCGAAAGGAAAACTCTTCGCTCTGAAAGCCGACAGGCACCTGGAGCGCGGAGGCTGCCGGATCGAAAGCGAGGTCCAACTCCTGGACGCTTCTATTCCAACAGTGTTCGAAAACCTGGAAAAGAAACTTCTCGGGGGCCCCTCTTCGCAAAACCCAACGGACGAAACAGGTGGAGAGCAGCTTTGTGCCAATGAAACCGGATAGTCATGACGATCTATCTACCGTACATAATACCGGCGACTATCTGAACCTGGGGGGCGCCGGATTTGCCGATCTGAACACTTGCGATCTCAGCGAAAAGTACGGCAAGATTGTTCAGCTTACCGGAAACCTGCTGGAAGCCGAAGGCATCAACGCGGCTACAGGAGATATCTGCAGTATTGTCCATTCGGAATCTCCGCATCCCATCCTGGCCGAAGTGATCGGTTTTGAAACCAGCAGGATCAAACTGTGTCCCCTGACTCATTTGAACGGCGTCCGTCCGGGGAGCCTGGTGCAGGTTCACAAAGCCTCCAGTAGTGTATTGGTCTCCGAGGCCATGCTGGGACGAGTGCTCGATGGCCTCGGACAGCCTTTGGACAATGGCATGCCTGTTTCATCCGGCATACCGTACCCGCTCGCCGGGAAGGTCTCTAATCCCCTCAAACGCCCTCTGATCGAACAACAACTCGACTTGGGGGTGAGGTGCATAAACACGCTTCTTCCCATTGGAAGGGGACAGAGGATCGGCATTTTTGCAGGATCGGGGGTCGGTAAGAGCACCCTGCTGGGTATGATGGCCAGATACACGGGCGCCGATGTCAACGTGATCGCTCTGATTGGCGAGCGCGGCAGAGAAGTTAACGAATTTCTGGAAAACGACCTCGGCCCTGAGGGGATTAAGCGCTCGGTAGTCATAGTGGCCACTTCGGACCAGCCTGCGACCGTTCGCATACGGGGAGCCTATCTTGCCTGCGCCATATCCGAATTCTTCAGGGACTTGGGCAAAGATGTTCTGTTCATGATGGATTCGGCCACGCGTCTCGCCATGGCTCAACGCGAGATAGGGCTGGCCGCAGGTGAGCCCCCCACCACCAAGGGATACACTCCGAGCGTGTTCAGCCTGCTTCCGAGGCTTTTCGAGAGGTCGGGCAGGTTCGACGAAGCATCTATAACCGGCATCTACACTGTCCTGGTCGAAGGCAACGATATGGAAGACCCCGTGGCCGACACCCTGCGCTCCATTCTGGACGGTCACATTGTCCTGGACAGGGGTTTGGCTCAAAAAAGGCATTTCCCGGCAATCGACGTGCTCGCAAGCGTCAGTCGTTTGACGGACCGGCTTCTTTCGGGCAACCACAAGGAACTGGCTTCCCGGTTTATTCGCATACTTGCCGACTATAAGAACAGCGAAGATATGATCCGCATTGGGGCTTACGTGCGAGGCTCTCACCAGGAAACCGATTACGCAATCCAAATGATTGAAAAGGCAACCGAATTTCTCAAGCAGCCGGTTATCCAATGCTGTTCCATTGAGGAATCCCTCGCGGCACTGGAGGAGCTTTTCCATTGATGAGTGAACATTGAACAGTGAGCAGTGAACAGTGAACAGAAAAAATAACTCCTTTTGGTGAACCCTCACCAGGGTTTCGGGTTCGCGCTGTACACAGTGGAAGCACGCCGGATGCTGAACCCTCACTAGGTTTCGGGTTCGCGCTGTACACAGTGGAAGCACGGTTCATGCTTCAGGTTCGCGCCCGATTCCTTGTGAGGGCGCCTTGTGAGGGCGCTTTGTGAGGCCGCATCGCTTCGCGACGGGAAAGGCATGCCGTTTAAATTTCGACTCAAATCGCTGATGAGACACCGGGAATTCCTGCTTCGCGAATCGCGGGCTGCGTTCGGGGCCGCTGTGTCCATCAAAATGCGAATAGAGTCCCGCATCGACCGGCTTAGCGAAATGATTCGCCTGGAAGCCGACCGGCTCGAAAAAGAGCAGAAAAATGGAATCGGGGCGGCCAGGTATCTTCATTTCAAGGAACACCTGAGCTTTCTGGAACGCGAATTGCTTTCGTTATACAAAGAGCTGGAAAAGGCCTCAATAGAGGTCGAAAGATGTAAGCAGGCTATGATCGAATGCGATAAGTCCGTCAAGACGCTCGAGAGCATCGAAACAAGGGACAGGGAATTGTTCAGACTGACTCAGTATCGCAAGGAACAGAAGAAACTCGACGAGGTAGCCGTCTTCAGCGTTTACCGGGACCGAACCGGCAGAGAAGGAGAACCATGATGGCGGGTAAAACGAGTTCCAGGGTGCTTTCAGTTGCGCTTTGCGCCCTTGTGACGGTCCTGTTCATAAAGCTGGCCGTTACTGTCATCGGTGCGATCAACTCCGAGCCGGAAGCGACCATCGTAGTTCCCGAAGCAATCGCCAAGGATGAAAAGCCCAAAGTTGAAGCCGAAAATGCGCCGCCGGTCGAGACAAAGGCCAAACCCAGGCCCGGGATCTCGACTTCGGAGTCCCTGAGCGCTTTTCAGCAAAAAGAGATCGAAATCCGCAAAAAAGAGGAACAGCTTAAAGAGAAAGAAGAGCGCTTGGGCAGATTAGAGAAGGAAATCGAGCTGAAAGTCAAAGACCTGCTTGCCCTTCAAAAGGAAGTCCAATCCGTTCAAAGTGAGAAGCAGGACACTCAGAATACCAGAGTCAAGAGCCTTGCCAAAATTTACGGGACCATGAAGCCAAAAGAAGCCGCAAAGCTGATGGAAAACCTCGATGATAAACTCGTAATGGGCATAATCGCCATATTGACCCCCGACGAGGCTGCAGCGATTCTTGCTCTCATGGAGGTCAAAAAGGCGGCTAAAATATCCGAAGCCCTCTCGGCCCGATAAAAAGAACGAGCTTGAAAACGGGAATAACATGGCAATATACTTATCCAGCCTTTTGGAGATAGGGAGAGGGGATAGAACATGAGAGAGTGACGTCGCCTCGACTCAGCGTCCCTTCATCTCCGCGTCTGTCTTGATAGGGGTGTGGGAGAAATGACATGAGGGGGAGAGGGGGAGAGCGGGAGATTGAGAGATGTCACCGCGTACCCGCGTCACTCCCTGCCCTGTCAATGACCAGTCTCTGCGTCTTTCTTGAAAGTTGCCTGCTTCCTCTGCTTTTGATTCTTGCGTCTCTCATATCAGGCTGCGAGCAGGAAGTTGTAGCCCCACCCATCCCGGCAACTCCCCCCGTTGCGGTATATCATCCATCCGTGACCGCGCCCGGCCAACCCGCCGAAGTGGTCGAAAAGAGCCTCGCCTATCTTGGCGGCCCCAGGACCATTTATCATGAGGTCGGGCCGATGGAAACGGTCTGGCGGATCTCCCGGTTGTATGACGTCCCGGCGGAATCCATCATTTCGGCAAACGGGCTCAAACCCGGCGACTCTTTGCAGATAGGGCAGAAGCTCATCATCCCCAATGCCGCAATGATACGCCACGTCATAAACCTCTACCGGAACCCTCAATGGAAGTATATCGTCTTACACCATACAGCCACCTGGAAAGGGAACGCCAGAACGATAAACCGCACACACGGCGATCGTGGTTTCTGGAACGGGCTCGGGTATCATTTTTTGATCGATAACGGAACCATGGGGAAAGGCGACGGGCAAATCGAAATGTCCCCGCGGTGGATCAGGCAGCAGAAGGGCGCCCACTGTAAAGCCGATGATATGAACGCAAAGGCGATTGGAATCGCCCTGGTCGGAAACTTCAATTACGAGAAACCGACCCCGAACCAGTTGCAATCCCTTTCTTTTCTTCTTTCGGTCCTTGGCAGGTATTACGGTATGCCTGCTTCAAACATCCTGGTCCACGGCCATGTTCCAGGGGCCAAAACCGAATGTCCCGGCAAGTTATTCCCGAAGAATTTTCTCAAACAAACGGGCCTCAGGTAATTTAGAGCCGGAAGTTTTGCTTCGGGCGCAAGGGGCGCAACAGCTCAGGATTTTTTTTGCTTGCGGCATCTGGCGGTTCAGGTTTT
>JBEKPW010000112.1:0-20216 GCA_049520315.1 Syntrophobacteraceae bacterium | reverse complement strand
AACTGTATCTTTGGACTTCCATGTGGTTATCGCTTGTACGATGCTGCGCACGGTATCGAGTTAAGTATAAGCCAAACCGCCAATTTGCCAGGGACCAGCAGGAATACCGGAGAAAAACCCGCTGTCTTGACGAGCGGCGTTCGAAGCAGGGACGCAAGTACAAAAAACCGTCCCCACTCCCTCAACCTGAAACGCTTAAGGACTTGAAAGGACAGGTTTTTCTCTTAAGTTAGCGGCATTGGGTCCGACCCAATGCCGTCAGAAGACAATATTGACTGCTTCTGGCTGCACGTTCCTTCTACATCAAAATCCCCACAATAGCTCCGGTCATCAGGGAGGCTAGAACGCCCGTGAGCAAGGCTTTCACACTCATTGAAGCGATCTCGGCTCTCCGCTCTGGACATAGTGAGCTGAGTCCGCCAACCAGGATACCCAGGCTACCGAGATTCGCAAAACTACACATAGCATAGGTCATGATCAGCCGACTCTTCGCTCCAAGCAGGTCCACAGGCAGCTTGGACAGCTCGATATAGGCCAGCAATTCATTCAGTACTACCTTAGTTCCCATTAGCGACCCTGCGGTTGTTGCTTCTCCCCAAGGAACGCCGATGAGCCAGACGATAGGCGCCATTAGGATTCCCAAGATGCGTTCCAAGCTGACAGGTGAGCCGAACACTTCCGGCAGGCGCCCGAGTCCGATGTTCGCCAGCCTGACCAATGCGACAAAAACGATGAGATTCGCCACAATGTTGAACAAAAGCTGCAGGCCCTCCCAAGTCCCCTTGACCAGCGCATCCATGGCGTTTGAGGCTTCCCCCCCGGGCATCACGCCTCCAAGGGTCGGAGCGCCGGTTTCGGGAACAATAATGGAAGCCAGAACCAGTGCGGCCGGAGCATGGACGACCGAGGCCGTGAGAATGTGGCCGAAAGCGTCGGGGATGACACTTTGCAATACCGTTGAATATAGCACGAACATAGTGCCGGCGATGCAGGATAGCCCGACCGCCATCATTGCGAACAGTTCACTGCGGGTGAGTTGGCGCAGATAGGGGCGGATGAGCAAAGGAGATTCGATCATACCCAGAAATATACAGCCTGACACGACTACGCCCAGAGCCCCGCCAATTCCCATGGTCTTCCGCAGACACCAGGAAAAAGCCTGCACAACCAAGGGTAGGATACGCCAATAGTATAACAGGGCGGAGAGCGCTGCGATAACGATCACCAACGGTAGTGCCTGAAACGCCAAGATAAATGACGCGCCCGGTTTTTCTTGAGGAAACGGCGCTGGTCCTCCGCCTAAGAAGCCGAAAACGAAAGAGGTTCCAGCCTGAGTCGCATCTTGCAGAGCTGTGACAAAGAGGTTGAGGTCAATAAACACTCGCCTGGAGAAGGGCGCTTTCAGCATTAGTAAAGCAATCAGGACTTGGAGCGCCAATCCTGCGATCACCGGTCGCCAAGAGACGACACGGCGATTTTCACTCACAACCCAAGCCGTTATGAGCAAGGCAAGCATCCCTAACACGCCACGCACCATTCGCCAGCTCCCATGGTCAGATGATTATATGTTCAATGGGCTTATATATACAATGGGGTGGAATCAATATACAACGTTCAAATTTCCAACAAATTTCTTTACCATCTATTTCGGACCAATGGCGTCGCATTGTGGGCGAAGGGGCGCAAAATCACCGCTATGAGGGCCGAAATTGATGTCACCCCTTAACGTAATTGGCTTCACTCTGACCCGCTGTTCACCAGTGCGTTCAACCTCGGACTGTACTTACCAAAAAATAAGTGTAAGAAATGTGGATGGAACACGATGTGAGTCCAGGTGAATAAAAGGTGAATGCATCAGGTTAAAGGATTCCCGCACTAATCACTGGTAAACAGCGAAGGCAATAGCACCGATTGCGTCAATATTGACCTTTCTCTTTTGGCAAACACCACTCTTCTTTGATTTTGCAGAGTCTCCCCAGCATCTCTTCGTACTCTTTGTTAATTGCTGCTCTTTCCGTCAGGTCGATAGGCTGGATCATGTATCCATGGTGGCCGGGCATTATAACAAAAGGATCCATGCCTCCGAGTTTCCCGCCGCCTATGTCTTCATTGGATACATCCGGGGCGTAGTACATGACGTGTGGGTAGTTCATGGTGAGGACCTTGTCGCTTTCTTCCGGGTTGAAATAAGTCCTCAGTATGGGGGACAGCATGTATGAGATACCGGCTCGTTCCGGCGCTTTATAGTATCCCGATTTGTAACGGTCTTTGATAATTCTCTTCAGTTCGCCGGGAGGAGTACCCTTGGCTTGCATCTTTGCCGCGTCAAAGAAGACCCGCATCTGTGCCTTGGCGCCCGCTTTGTCAAAGGAAATCGGGTAGAGAATATCATCTCTATATTCCGTTAAGGGCCAGGACCCCCTGAACGTATCGTCGCCGGTTCGGGCAACAAAGGCGTGGAACCCATTAGTACCCTTGCGGGCAACTTCGAAGCCCTTGTCAGGGTTTAAAATATACACTGTTGCATCGTCTCTGAGGTGCGGCGGCAGCGCGCTCAGGGCCAACTGAATTTCCAAATCTCGCGGCAGCGGCTCGATTTTATTCATCACCTTTGGAGTCTGTTTATTTTCCGCGCTCGCGGTAAGCGAGAACAATAGACCTACAATTACAATAAATGTCTGAACGTTTCTCAAGTTAGCCTCCTCCATTCCCGGTAGCTTCCTGCAGGGAGTTTCAATTCCATCACAAGAAAAAAGATAAATATCATCTATTATTTGAAAGCTAGCGCCGGTTAGTGCAGGTTGTCAACAATCGGGCCATGATATCCCTTAGAGAGTATTTTGTGGGAACCACCCTCCGCACGATCTCCGAGGAGTTCAACGCGGCGGATGTGCCATTTGCGAGCGATTATTCGCCATACAATATGGTGCAATCCTCTCTATTTTGCTATATTGGAAAGATTAACTAAGTGGGGAAAATATCCGGCCTTCTTGATTTTGAAGCCCGGGGAGAGGCAACGGAGCGAGAGATGATGGATTATTGTCGGGGAAAACCGGCCAAATTTTTTGTTCCCGAAAAGATCACCTTTGTTCCCTCCCTGCCGAAAAGCTTGGTGGGCAAGATATTGAAGAAGGAATTAAGGAAAAGGGATTAAGGGGTTAATCTTTGGTCTTTCAGCTTCGAGTTTTGACCTTTAACGTTGAACGTTGAGATTCTTAAGGAGGAATGAGGATGGGAATCAGGACTGTTGAGCAGTACAAGGAAAGCTTACGGGATGGAAGGCGTGTCTACATCAGCGGAGAAAAGGTGGAAGACATCACCAAGCACCGGATTTTAGGCATCACCTGCGACACCATTGCGGCCGGCTATGAATTGACCGCCTCAGAGGATCCCGAGGTGCGAAATCTTTTTGTCGCCCCCCATCCGGAAACCGGTGAGCCCATCAATCGTTTGTTTGTGACCCCGAAAAACACGGCCGACCTGAAGAACCGAACCCGGATGATCCAGAAGTCCATCCAGCTTATAGGCGGCCTGCCCTTCGGCAAGGATATCGGTACCGATTGTCTCAACGCCGCGTTTGTCGTGGCCGGAGAGATGGGCAATAAACAGTACCAGGACAATGCCAAGAATTTTCTGGAGCATCTGCGGAAAAACGATCTCCATACCTGCGGCGCCGTCACCTGCGTCAAGGGAGACCGTTCACTAGAGCCGTCCAAACAAAAACATCCGGATTATTATGTGCATGTTGTCGACAAAAACAAGGAGGGAATCTTTGTCAAAGGGGCCAAGATCCACATTACCAGCGCCCCAGCGGCCAATGAAATCATCGTCGTCCCAACCAGGCAGATGAGGGAAAACGAGGGAGATTACGCGGTCAGCTTTGCCGTTCCGGCCAACACTAAAGGGGTGACCTTTATCTGCCGCGGCGGGCGTGGTCCCTGGTCGGAACATGAGTTCCATGCAGATCGGCCGGTACGAGAATTGACGGAAGCCATGATCGTTTTCGACAATGTCTTTGTGCCCTGGGACCGCGTTTTTCTGTGTGGCGAATGGCAGTATTCCATGCTCCTGGCATATACCTTTGCCACCTTTCACCGCTTTACGGCCATCAGTTACAAAGTGCCGTCCGTGGAGATCATGGCCGGTTGCGCCGTGGCCATGGCCAAGTACAACGGGCTGTTCAAGGTTGGTCATATCCGGGATAAGCTGGCCGACATCGCCGCTTATGTAGAGACCCTGCGGGCCCTGACCAATGCCGCGGCCCAGGACCCGGTCATGTACGGGGATATTGCCGTGCCCAATCCCTTGATCGCCAATATGGCTAAACTGCATTTCGCCAGTAAGTATCATGCCTTTTTGGAACTGATTCAGGACATTAGCGGCGGGATCGTGGCCACCTCGCCGGACAAGAAAGACTGGGAAAACCCGGATATCCATGATTATCTGGAACATTATCTTGGGGGCTCGGACAAATACAGCACCCTGGACCGGCTGAAGATGATCCATGAGACCATGCGTCATGTCTGCTCCCATGAATCCGCTTTCCATGAAGTGACTACGGTTCATGCCGAAGGATCCATGGCTGCCCAGAAAATGATGATCCTGGCTGAATCGCCCCTTAAGGAATACGAGACTATTGCAAAGGTGGCCGCCGGGATCATTCCCCGAGGAAGCGTGGCCAAATAAACAGGGTTCACCCTCTGCGGTTACCTCACCTCTGCCCCCACTCAAAAGGAGGATAAATCCCTCCTCTCTCTTGGCGTGAGAGAGGAGGGATGAGGGATGTGCTTGCCTGAGGCTGGAACGAGCGCGTACGTTTTTAAACTCTTTACATTAACAGGATGCGGAAAAACTATTAGATCAACCAGATCATCGGATGCTCCCGACTTTCTAAGTTCATCAATATATGTACCCCAACTTCGCTGAGGAATTGGCGGCAATTTTCCTTGGACAGCAACGATGCAGCCTTTAATAGCCGTACGGTTACCCAGTTCGTACAGTCCATACAGGTTGTCCAGGCCAATCACCCGGCCCTCCGCGATGACGGTGGTATAAATCCATGCAGGGTGAACCGATGAAATATTTCCCTTGCGGATAGAATCCCCTATGGAATCCTTCAACATTTTACTCTCCCCTTTGTAACGTCAAGTATAATATCGCGAAACAATTAGATAAATTCATTGGCGGTCAAAATAAAATACTTGAGAGGTGCTGGGCGAGCATCGTTTTGCATTACTTGGATGGACCGATCATCAGGGCATTATGCGATCCGGCAGCGCCGACCTCAAGGCCTCGCTTCGAGCGTTCCCGGCCCTTTATGTCATGGAAACCACGGGCAGCTTGGAAAACCCTCACAGACTGCTTACCTTTTTGAACAAGCTCCATTACGACTTTTGACTTCATCAGTCTCGCTCCGGGTGGACATAAGACGGGAAAACAGTATGCCGGACGGTCATAGAGAAAGAGAAGAGATGGAAGATACGAAAGGTTTTGCGAAGATCACGGCGGAGGATCTGTACGGCAAGATCAGTCAGAAGACCGATCTGATCGTTATTGACACCTTGCTAAAGGAACTATTCGAGAAGAGGCATCTGCCAGGCGCCCAAAATGCCTGCGTCTTTCAAGTTGTCTTCCTCTCAGAAGTTGAGGCAATCGTGCCCGATCGTGACCGGGAGGTTGTTCTATACGGCTCCAGCAGGGCTTCCCGTGATTCGGTCACCGCAGCGGAAAAGCTTGTCAGGCTTGGGTATTCGAAGGTGTTTGTTCTCACCGGAGGGCTGGCTGCCTGGAGAGAAGCCGGATATCCCCTGACGGGTAATGATCCGGACTCTGCAGACGAGGACGATCTGTTCAGATTGGACGACCGCAGCTACACTGTCGACATCGAACAGAGCATCATCGAGTGGACCGGGCGCAACCCGAACACGACTCACTACGGCACATTACGTCTGCTGAGAGGCGATATCACGGTACGGCAAGGCAAGTTAAACGGAACCTTCGAGATCGACATGCACTCGCTTAAAAACCTGAACCTGGAGGGTAGCGAATGGCAACCGGTCCTCATTGCTCACTTAAAATCGGATGACTTTTTCTTCGTAGAGAAGTTTCCGGCAGCCCGGTTCACGATTGATTCGGCCCGGAAAATCGGTGAATCCCTGAGTGCGCCCAATTTCGAAGTGGAAGGCACACTTGATCTCCGTGGCGTGCGCAATGACATGAAGTTTTTCGCCACTATCAGCAATCTACCCGGTGGTGCGATCGCCGCCGAAGCACATTTTGACTTCGATCGCACGCGGTGGAAGATTATCTACGGATCGAGCAGCTATTTTGAACACCTGGGCATGCACTTGGTTTTTGACCCTATCAGCATAAGGTTGCGCATCATAGCGAGGTAGGCCGGGATTAACCGGAGATGAGGTTGCACTGAACCGGACCCCAAAGTAGGGTGGGCTAAGCGGGGCGCAGCCCACCAAGTCTTTTCGTACCAGAAAGGAGTTCACAAAAATGAAAATCGCATTCATCGGTTTCGGTAATGTCGGGGCCGCACTTGCCGATCATCTGCAACGGCTTGGGCACACCGTGACATTGGCGGCCAACGATCCGAATTCCGAGAGCTTGAAAAAGGCGCTGACTAAGAACGCTAACCTCAAGGCTGCCGCTCCGAAAGAAGCGGTAAAGGACGCCGAGGCCGTTTTCCTCGCCACACCGTTCCAGGCCAACGATACCGCGCTCAAAGCGGTTGCCGATGAGATTGGCGGCAAGATTCTCATCGACTGTACCAACCCGGTAGGCCCCAACCTCAGCCACGGGCTCAATAACGTACAGTCCGGCTCTGAGATGGTGCAGAAACTCGTGCCGGAGGCTAAGGTAGTCAAGGCTTTCACCATCTATGGCTTTGAGAATCTTGAGAACAATGCCTATCCCGCTTACAACGTCAAACCGGTAATGATGTACTGCGGCCGGGATGCCGCCGCGAAGAAAGCCGTGGGCGAGTTGATCAGGCAGTTGGGATGGGAACCGCTGGACGTTGGCGGTCTTGAACAGGCGCTGCACCTGGAACACATGACCCTGTTATGGGTGCGCATGGTGCGCGTCAACAATCATTCGCCCAACATGGTGTGGGGAATGTTAAGCAGGTGAACAAGAAACCCTTCAGAAAAGGGAGCAAGAAGCAAGAAGCAAGAAGCAAGAAGCAAGAAGCAAGAAGCAAGGAGCAAGGAGCAAGGAGCAAGGAGCAGGAAGCAAGGAGCAGGAAGCAAGGAGCAAGGAGCAGGAAGCTTCACTCGGAACGGCATTAGGCCCGCCCCATTCCAATCTGTTTCACCATGGCTGTCGCCGCCTCGCCGCTCACCTAACGACCGTGAAAGCCCTCGGAAGCAGGGCCTGACCCTGTGAATTAACCACGGTGATCGGGTAGGTGGCATAAGTCATGCCTGACGGAACGGTAAAGGTGATCGAACCGTTGGACCATGCGGTGACTTTTACCGGGACTACGCCAAGCCATACTTGGCCGGAGACCGTGCCGAAGGCAGTTCCCGCTATTTGCACCGCAGATTTCCGTTTTCCCGAAGAAGGGGTGAACGGGAAATGAATACTTTCAAGTTTGATCAAAACCCGATGTGAATGGAAGAGTTTTGTACCAAACGTCATATATCTGAATACTCAAAATGCAAGACAAGGCAGGGGGGCTCAAACGCAATAGAGGGGGCTGAAAAGACCCAGCCGGAATAAATGGTCGCCGCCTGGCTTTAAAGTTCGGGATGCACAAGTCGCTGGTTCAAATTCTCTCTTCGAGTCTCGCTCCAAAAGCTCCGGCAGATTGAAAGTCGTTGGTGAATCCGCATATAAGAGATTCCTCCCCGGGCTGCTAAAGATTTTAGTGGGGAAATTGCCTGAAGAGAAATTCAACATATTAATGCCAACGATTCACCATAGTTCTTTAGAATTTGCCGTAGTGAACGAATTCACCGATTTCCCGGCGGGTTGGGGCCCCGCTGCTTCTATCGGGGTAGCCCATTGGGATAAGTACGACTACCTCGTATCCTTCGGGCACCTGTAAGACTTCCTTGGCTTTTTCATGATCGAACGCCCCAGCGATCACGGTGCCTAGTCCTTCATTATGGGCTGCAAGGCAAAGGCTCTGTGTTGCTAACCCCAGGTCGAACATAAACCAGTCTGCAAATTTGGTTAAAGGATGCCCTTTGAAGAAGCCTGAAATTTGAAGCTTGCCGCACATTGCCAAGACCAGCGGAGCTTCCACTATGCATCTAGCTGCCGGATTGATCATTGGCATGGTTTTCTGGAGCTTGAGCTTCACCTCGGGGTCCTTGACCACCACAATTTCCCAACACTGACTATTATTCCATGAAGGGGACCATCGTACTGCTTCGAGCACCTGGTGGAGCGCCTCCCGAGGAACTTCTCTGTCCTGGTAATGTCGAATGCTCCGCCGGTTCTTAATTACATCCAAAAGATCTCCCATAACATTTTCTCCATCTTATGCGATTTCACATTCAAGCCGCTGCTACAGTGGGACAACGCGGTCCATCTGGACCTAGACGGGCAGCGCGCTGGTTGCACAATGTCGATTAACTTAAGGAATGCAAAACTACGGAAAGTATCATGGTGCTCCCTCCTGAGTTGAGTGGGCGCACAATTGCTGATGTATGCTGTGCGTGTCCTTACCCCGGTAGTCGGTCAAGAACAAAGGCAATGCGAGGCAAGAGCGTGAAAAGAATGCCACAGATTGAAGGATTGTCAACCCGTTTCATAGCTCTTTGCTTGTTTTGCGAAAACGCTTTAAACGATGCGAGCGAGTGTGTGTTCCTGAGCGAGAGAGATGAACTGAGGTCCGGGGTGACGTAATGTGGCCCCATATGCTCGTGGATAATGAGCGCGCCAACGCTCCAGTCGCTTTGAGCGGCCCACGGTTTTCCAGGCCTCCGGCTTGGCCGGAGGTATGTGACTCGGCAGTTATCCGATAATAACAAAAGAATGACCATGAACAGTTTTTCACCGTAAGTTTTTTCAGTCTGCTCCGGTTGTACTCACAAACTGACGGCTGACTACTGATAGCTTATTCCGCAGTTCAGGTCATAATAAATCGGTTTGCATTTTGTTCGGCAAACTCGGAAAATAGGGATTCAAATGAAGATGCACATCGGACCGGAGAGTCACTTGACTATTCAACTTGAACAATCGAGGAATTAAGGGATTGATGGATTCAGGAAAAAAGCAAGATCGGAAACATTAAGAGCAAATATGGAAAAGAAACCGCTCTTTCGATAACTTATGCTCTGAAGCTGCCTTGCCGGCTCATCACAAACAAATTTAACAGGTGGAGCGAACCATGGGATTTGTAAAATCATTCGAGGAAATCTTGGCCAGCAGGAGGGAGACCGCTGATTTCTATGATGCAGAAATGCTTGCCGTCTTCTGGGAGACAAAACCGGAGATTGTCGCCAGGCTGCTACCCCCGCCGCTGAAATGCGCCGAATATCCGCTTGCCTACGCATTTGTGGCCCATTATCCAAGAACCAATTTCGATGTGACCTACCATGAGAGCGCTCTATTCCTCCGCGCCGTATACAACGGCGAGGAAGGCGGCTACTGTCTGGCGATGCCGGTCACCAGCGACATGGCCATGGCCGGTGGGAGGGAGAAATTCGGTTTTCCGAAAAAAATGGCTGAGATTCATTTCGCCAAAGAGCAGGAAATCGCATACGGATGGACGGAGCGCCGAGGGGTTCGGTTCATGGAGATTCGGGCGAAGTTAACCGGGAAGTTCAATCGGCCGGAGGTCCAAACGATCGTTATGAACTCCGGCTTCGAGAATGGTGAAGCGAAGGGGGTCTCTTTCAATTTCAAGAATTTTCCAGCCCCCGAGGGCGACGGCTTTGATTATAACCCTCGGCTCGTTCGGCAGGAAACAGTGTTAAAACCTAAACAGATGCAGATCGGAGAGGCGGAAATAATCCTCCGGCCTTCCGACTATGACCCATGGGCCGAAGTGGAGGTCGTGAAGGCCCTGGGGGCCATTTACAGCGTGGGAGATAACTCCATGCTGGCCGGAAAGACGGTTGCCGAAGTCAATCCAATGCAATTCGCGCCACACGCCTTTCTGAAATGGGATATGAAATAGGGAAGTGGAACCATCCATGGCATTCCGTGATATCGATATAAATCCGGCTGCCGAGACCAAAGCCATGCGACAATCGCCGCTCATGCGATTTTGCATGTGGGGCTTGACCCTGCCGGAGGAATGCAGGGGCAGGGATTGGCGATCATCCGGCTGGATAAGATGGGTCGGCGGCCGTTGAACCCGGGGGTGAGTATTTTTGAATTGAAAATCAGCTCTTAACAATCAGGGAGTGCGAAGTGGAGATACAAGGGAAAATTGCGGTGGTTACAGGCGCGGCAAGCGGGATCGGTCGTTTCACGGCTATCGCCCTGGCCAGGGAGGGTGCTGACCTGGTGCTGGCGGATTTGAACCACGACGGACTGGCGGAGGTGCGCAATGAGATAGAAGCAATGGGGCGCAGGAGCCTGGCAGTGCCCACCGATGTGACAAAATTAAAAGATATTCAAAACCTTTATGACCGGTCGATTTCAGAAATGGGCCCGGTGGATATCTTGATGAACAACGCCGGCGTTCACATGACGGGTCCCGTGGAAAAGATGACAGTAGATGATTGGAAATGGATCGTCGATATTAATCTTTGGGGTGTCGTCAACGGAATTCATGTATTTTTGCCCCATATGCTGGATCGCGGCAGCGGCCATATCGTCAACACCGCTTCCAGCGCCGGGCTGGCTGGGGGTCTGGACAGGTCGATCCCTTATACCATGACAAAGTTCGCGGTGGTCGGCCTTTCTGAGGGACTGGCAGTTTACCTGAGGAACAAGGGCATAGGGGTAACGATGATTTGTCCCGGGATGGTCAGCACCAATATCGCCGCATCTGAACGCTTTATTCCGGCGGGAGACGGACACGACGAATCGCGGTTGGAATTGCTCAAGGCCTCCGAGACGAATTTCAAACAGGGAAAGCTGCCTGATTTTATCACCGATTTTATCTCCAGCCGTGGCGGTCCCGCGGCTGCAGCCCTGGCAACGATCATAAGCCCTGAGCGGCTTGCAGAGGAAACGGTCCGCGCCATCAGGGAAAACACTTTTCTGGTTGTTATGCCCGGCGAATTAATGGAGTTGGTAAAGGAACGATCCCGGGATATGGAAGGCTACATTCATCAGGCAGCTCAAATGAAGGCGGAATGGGACAAGCTTTTCGAAGCGATTTTTACCCTCATGGAAAGCACCGGGAACAAGCCGGGGTCCTCTTGATGATGAATCTCGATCAGGATCGACGTACATCCGTCCAGGTCGTGACCGTCGGATTCAGTTACCGGCCCGGGACCCTGTTCCAAGGACTGGCCAAAGAATGCGGAATTTGTGGTATGGGTGCGGAATTGGGGAATTGAGGGATTTGGTTTTTCACTGCTCCTTGCTGCCCGCTTCACTCGCCTTCCGCCCTCTGTCCCCGCTCCAATCTCTCCCGGAACAGCGCGGAATTGAGTTTTTCTCTTTTGGAATCAAATAGGCGGCTGTTTTTCCTGCGCGCCTCTTTTGCTTCCGCAGCGAAACATTCCAGTATGCGCAGGTCCCCGGCCTCGAGCTTGGCCGCCCTCTGTTTTTGGTCCGCCTCGGAGAGCAGGGCAAGGATCCCGAAAGTATAAAGAGAAAGGGTCGTGATGCGGCGAAACAGAAACTCCCTGTTTTCCGTTTGACCCCGGGCTATACTCCTGCCGTAGAGCAGCATTCCGCTCAGAAGAAGGATTCTGGCGGCTTTGGCGTTTTTTTTCGCCTCGCGAAGCGTCTTTCGCATCACCCCGTTCTCGAAGGCGACGGGCCATTTCTCCCCTTTTACGAGAAGCTTCAACAGGTCGAAGGCAAGAGAAAGAGGCGAGCGGCCCGATTCTTTTAGCCATTTTTGGATCTGGCGAATGCCGAAAAGGGCCGGGTAAATCGAGTGCAACTCGGTAGTGCCCTCGAAAACGGTTGCCACTCGGAAATCACGCATCCGCTTCTCATAGGGCAGGGTTTTCAGGTATCCCGCCCCGCCTGCCACCTGGAGAGCGTCATAGACGGCGTCCCATGCGCGCGTGGTGCCGAAGAGCTTGCAGTGAGAAGTTTCGATGGCAATGAGAGAAAGCGGCTCACGCTGGAGAATTCCGGCAACCAGACGGTTCATCGCCGAACTGACCGCCGCGCCGATCTCAGCACGCACGATCTTTTCCTGGACGAGCTGAAAGTTTCTTATCGGGACCTGAAATTGAATCCTCGAGGAAGCTCTTTTGAGCATGTCTCGCAACGAGACGCTCATCAGAGAGGTAGAAGCGACTCCCAGACCCAGCCTGCCGTAATTTAGCACTGACATGGCTATTTTGAACCCGTCGCCAGGCCTGCCGATGAGGTTCTCCTTCGGAACGCGAACGTTTTTGAACTGGATGGCGGCGGTAGAACTGGCCATGAGACCCATTTTGGGCATTTCTTTTCCAACCCGCACACCCTCCCAACCGGTTTCGACGATAAACGCCCCCATGAATCCCGGCCGCTTCGGGTCGAGCTGCGCAAAAACCGTCATGCCACCCGCATAATTGGCGTTTGTAATGTAGGTTTTCTGACCGTTCAGCAAATAATGGGTATCATCCCGGCTCGCCAGGGCGGTCGTTTCGATGTGCTGAGCGTCCGATCCAAAGCGAGGCTCAGTTAGAGCGTAGGCAAAAATCATCTCTCCGGATGCAGCCCGCGTCAGGTATTTACGTTTCTGCTCTTCGGTGCCGAAAAGCTGTATCGCTTTTATTCCAATTGAAAGGTGCGCCAGGAATGTGAAAGCAGTCGAGATGTCGAGTTTGACCATCTCATCGACCACTCTATAATATTCATTCAGGTTAAGACCCTGGCCTCCATACTCCGTTCCGATACTTAGGCCGAAAAACCCGCCCCTGCCCATTTCCCGCAGTAGCTCCGGGGGTAGAGCGCCGTCAGCTTCGAGCTTAGCGGGTGGGTAATCTTTCAAAAGATCCCGGTAGCGCTCAATAAGCATGCCTACCTTCGCCTCGTCCACCACGGGCGGGCTTAGGCGGATAAGCTCGAGGTCAAATTCGCCCTTGTAAATTTTCTCCATCAGCATGGCGTCCCTCGCTTACACCTATCTTTACCACGAAAAATACGGCGTCAAGTAGCTTGATGCCTTCGTTGCGTCTTCGCGTTTTCCATGGCAAGTGCTGAAAAAGGGTCTGTTGGTGGGAGAAGAGCCTTAAAAGGACCCTTGTTTTCTCTCCGTGCCCTGTAGATGACCAGTTCTCTGCTTGTTCGGACCATGCCCCGTCTCTGCGGTGGATCGCTTTTGCTCTTTTAACCGCTGCTTGACGATCCTTCGGTATCGCCAGTTTTTTTAGGGGCAATGAAGCGAAGGGTTCCATCGGAACTGGTCACGTCATGGACTTTGCCGTCGCGGAAAATCACAACGGCGAAATCAAAGGACCAGCGATCTCCATGGATAGCGGTGGGCGTTCCCTGAAGGGCAAGTACTTCGTCAGGTGTGGAACCGATTGTGAAAAAATTTCCTGACGGTTCCGGGCCGGAAAGGGCGGAAGGTAGGACGCGTATTTTCAAGTTGCCGAAATAGTTGTCGTATTCCACGACCCGCCCGTTTTTGAACACAAGCTCGGAAAAACCGTAAAACCACTTGTCTCTTTCGACCCGTGTAGGGGTTCCCTGGACCAGCAGGACTTCCTCTTCACTAGAGCCGATCGTGATGTAGGCGGGGGCGGGGGCGGGATCCTCGGGGACTGAAGGCTGCATGCGCACCCGCAGCGACCCGTCGAAATTATTGAACTTCCAGACACGTCCATTTCTGAACTGTATCTCAGAAAGGCCGTAAGTCCAGGTCTGGCCCTGGATGCGGGATGGACTCCCCTGGATGCTGAGCACTTCGGAGGCAGGCGACCCAATGGTGAAAAAAGCGCTCGGCGGCGCTGGTTGAGGCTCGAGAAGGGCAGGGGGCGCAACGGAAGAAGGGGGGGCAGTAAGATCTACGGAGGGTTGCGGACCGGTTGCTTCCGATGGTTTCGGGCTGTCTGGGCCTCTGGCTTCGGGTGAGTGTTCGACGGTCGGCGGGCCGAGGGTTTCCTTATCGACCGCGTTATCCGGAAAAAACGAAGGAAGTTGTGTCAAAATGAAGACGGCTGCTGCGAGTAGCAGGACAGGCACGACGATCTTTGCCCCGGAAAAGGGTCGGATATCGATTTTCGCTCTGATCCGGGTGGAAGGAGTGGCGCGAGCTTTTGTCCCGGGCCGTTGCGCGGCATAGGGGCCGGTCCCGGGGCCCGGGGCCCGGCGATCTTCGGAGCCCGCCCGTCCGCCCGCGAGGCGTGGAGTTTTTTTCCAGCTCCCGGAAATATGCCTGTATGCCTCGTCGATTTCCCTGAACTTTTTCTCGGCAAACGCCCTGGTCTCGTAAGGTTTGGAATAGTGGCGATCCGGGTGCCATTTTTTGACAAGCGTGCGATACGCCTGCCTCACTTCGGAGGGCTTCGCGCCCGGTTCCAATCCGAGTATTCGGAAATCGGCTTCTAATAAGACTTCGGGAGCCATAATCCGGAGTTCCAATATATTTATGTGCCATGCACGCAGTTCGACATTGTGCGAATATATATTATAATACGAAAATAACTATCAAGTTCAGCAGAAAAACTATAGTCTAGATAGCACTTTACCAGCGTATTGGCCGGACAGGATACAGGAAACATTTAAGCGTCCTGTCCCCGGGACCGATAATATCAAAGAGGCGGGAAACCGATGCTCATACTGACCAGAAGACCGGGTGAGTCGATTCTGATCGGCGACGATATAGAGGTTACAATCACCTCAATCGATCAGAATAAGGTAAGAGTGGGAATTAAGAGTCCTGCGCAAATTCCTATATACAGGGAAGAGCTTTACAGGAAGATTCAGAAGGAGAATAGGGCTGCGGCGCTTATCGGCAAAGACGAGTTTGAAAGTCTGCTCGACATCTACTCCAGTGGCCGGCAAGGCGATGGCCAGGACAGGCAATGATTTCCTGAATTGTTTGCTCAAGGAGTTTTCATGCAGGTTGATACGACCCGTTTCGGAAAAATAGAGATAGCGGAAAAAGAACTGATCGCTTTCCCCTGGGGGGTTCCAGGTTTTGAACATCTCAAGAGCTATGTCCTGCTGGAATATAAAAACGGCCCCTTCCAATGGCTCCAGTCAGTAGAGGAGCCTGCGGTGGCTTTCGTCGTTTGCGCCCCTGACTTCCTGGGCCTGGTATACTCCGCGCCGGATGCGAAAAAAAAGCTGATTAACCTGGAACGAGACGAGGATCTGGTCGTCCTCAATATAGTCTCATTCGATCGGGAAAATGGCTCCATTCGCTTTCATATAAAAAGTCCGCTCCTGTTCAACGTTGCAGAAAGGATCGGCTATCAATGGACAATGGAAGCCGATGAACTCAAAGGCCATCTCACAATGCCCGCCGGCAATCCTCAGCAAACAGGGTAAGTGGATTTCGAAATAATTTGCGTGTAGAAAAACTCTTATGAGATCGAAAATGAGACGAGAAAATATTGCCGTCAAAACCGCACCCCCCGGTGGCTTCTCGGTTGTAAGCTACAACATTCATAAGTACGTCGGAATCGACGGTGTATTCGACCCCGAACGTGTCACGCAGGTCATAAAGGAATTGAAGGCGGAGATTGTAGGGCTGCAGGAAATCGACTTAAAGTATTACGAAAAGAAAAACCTGGCCGGTGTGATAACGAAAAAAGCCGGCCTGGAGGTGGTGCTGGGCCCGACTAAGCGAAACCGTTACGGCCATTTCGGAAATGCGCTGCTGACCTCATGCACGGTGAAAGATGTAAGGCGTATAGATTTGAGCGTGAGCGGCAGGTCACCCAGAGGCGCTCTTGACGTGGACTTGCTCGTAAAGGGGGAAACCATCCGGGTGATAGTGGCCCATCTGGGATTGGGACTCAGGGAACGCCGCAGACAGATCAGGCGCCTGCTCGACATCTTTCGCTCAGAACGCGACGGAATGGAAATAATGCTCGGCGATTTCAACGAATGGCTCCCACTGGGAAATCCGCTGTGCCGGGTTCACAATTTTTTTGGCAAATCGCCGCCCTTGCGTACTTTCCCCTCCTTCATGCCTGTTCTGCCGCTCGACAGAATCTGGGTACGGCCCATGGCGTCCCTGGTGAGTATTTCAACACACAAGACGCCGCTGAGTCGAAAGGCTTCGGACCATTTGCCCGTTAAGGCCGTAATCGTTCAGGACGGCAAGACGAACGGCAACGTGTGTTATTCCGGATGATCATGCGATTTCTCACGGCCCCTTTTCAGCACTTCTTCTCTGCGGTTTGTAGTGCACGATAAGAAGATTCTTTCGTTGTAAAACCCCTTTTCATAAATCGTAACAGAATATAGTATTGGCCAATCGTGCGTCGGCCCGTGCTCAGGCGCTATATCTCGAAAACAGGACCCGAGTTGTTCGATGGTTTATTCTCGAATCTTTTTTTCCCTGGCCATAGCAAATCTGGCGTGCCTCTCCAGCTACGGCACCTTCTTTCTTTTTCCCCTCTTCATCACGGCCCATGGGGGGGATCAGGCCGATATCGGCATCATTATGGGAGCTTTCGCATTGTCTTCTGTCCTGTGCCGCCCATGGATTTCAGATATGATAGACAGGATCGGAAGGAAGAAAAGCTATGCCGCGGGCTCGATGATCATGACGCTCATGCCCCTTGCATACCTGTTTTTCAGAGGCCCTCTCGATAGTTTTTATCTTCCTCTGATCATTGTCCGGGTGGTTCACGGGATTGGATTCGCGATTTGCATTACTGCAGCATTCACCTATATCGCCGACATAATACCCGCTGAAAGTCTGAACGGAGGACTGGGAATGTTTGGGATATCCGGGCTTGTGGGGGCCGCTCTGGGCCCGGTCCTGGCAGAGATCGTCATCCACAGGGTGGGATTCGGCCTTCTGTTCATCGTCGCATCGGCTTTATCCTGTGTGGGGCTGATAATCCAGCATCCACTGAAAGATACCTATGTTCGCGTGGTCAAGCCGGCTGAGTCCTCATTTTTTCTGGTCCTCCAAAAGAGGCGGATTTTCATGATAGCCGCCATAGCCCTGCTTTTCGGGTTTGGGCTGGCCGCCGTAAACGGGTTCGTATCGCCGTACGCGAGCGCAAGGCGGATTTCTTTCATATCGCTCTATTACATCGCATACTCTTTGGGCGCGATCCTCACCCGGCTGTTGGGGGGCTCATTTGTTGACCGTCAGGGCGAAGACAAGATCATACCATATGCGCTATTACTCATGGGCGGGGGTTTGATGTTGCTGGTGCTCATGAAAGAAAGCGGAATGCTCTTTTTTTCCGGCTTTGTGACCGGATGCGGCCACGGGTTGCTCTACCCCGCGCTGAACGCCCATGCGATCAGGGGGGAACCCCGGCATGTCAGGGGGAAGATCACAGGGGCTTACACCGGAAGTATAGATGCCGGAGCGTTCGTCGGGTCGGTAATCCTCGGGTATATAGGCGAACTTGCGGGATTCCAGGCGTTATTCCTTGCAGCGGGCGCAGTGGTGCTTTGCGCCATATTTATCTTTCGTCGTGAAATTATAATTTAAGTCAATCCGTTACACAACTTCACTCCTGTGCCCCGTACACTTGTGTCCATGGACGTGGTGAAATCTCAAAAACCACAGGGAAACCGTCCCACGGAGAGGAACAAACACGTGGGGCGGGATTTACGGCACACCTGGAGAAAATCGGCCGATTGATCTAGCCCCGCCTTGAATTCGTTGATAAGATACGAGGCGTCCTGGCATTTCAAACGTGAACCGGAACCGAAAAGACAAGGGAGGAGCTATGTTAAAGGTTTTGATGATCCTTCTGGCGTTTTGTGCGATCTTTGTTCTTTTGAGCCCGGTTTGGGCGGCAAGCGATGGAGCTGTGAAGCTGCGCTCTCTTAACGGTCTTTGCGAATTCACACCTTCGGAAGCTTTCTTGAATAGCAATTTCGTCGCCGATGAAATCGAACCGCAATACGTGTTTGGAAAAGTCAAAGATTTTTGGAAATCCCGGTCCTGCCCGACCGGCTGGCTCATCGAAGAGAGCGAAAGAAACAGCATCAAGGATCGTGAGAACCTGTCCGGTCCCCTCGAATACACTATCTATCTCGAAGAAGACTGCCCTGGAAAGGTGGCGTATTATGTATTTGTCGATCGCAACCAGGCCAAATCCGACCAGTGGATGGAATGGCGCAAGAAGTTCCATAGGAGCAAGGCCGAAGAAGAATACGGGACAGTGGGGGCAGTTCTGGAAAAGGCAGCCCAGAGCGGATTCCCCGTTGACGCCGAGCTTCGGTTCATTGAGCTTGGGGGCAATCTGATTTCGAAAAAACCTGAGGATTTCCTGACTGGCGATCTCAAGATGAGCCCGATATACGATCTCAAGCAGGGCAAACCTTTTGCCAAATGATGCAGTGGGTCACTCAGGACAAGGTCAATTCAAAATTTCCGGAATAAAATTTTCACTCTATGTCTGGAGGCCGCGTAATGAAAGAAGAAGAGAAACGCGAAGGTTTGACACGCCGCGACTTTATCAAAACCATTGGATTGGCGGGAATAGCTTCATCGGGACTGGATATGGGCCGGGCCGACGCCGCTCCGGAACAGGCTGAACACGCCCTCCCCAGGCGCAAGCTGGGTAAAACGGGCGCTGAAGTGTCGGTCCTCGCCCTTGGAGGGATGTTCGACACGATCAATAATCAGTTGCTTCTCAGGCAGGCCCTCAAGTGGGGTGTGAATTTCTGGGACACCGCAGAGGCCTATGGAAATGGTTTGAGCGAAGAGGGCTATGGCCGCTTCCTCGCTCGAAACTCCGATACCAGGAAAGATATATTCGTGGCCACAAAGTTGCACTCCGCCGAGCCCGAAGCCATGACGGCGGCGCTGGACAAATGCCTGAAGAAGCTCGCCACGAATTACGTCGATTTGTTGCACGTACATGGAATAAAAAATTTTAGCGACATAGCGGAGCCGAAGCCCTTCAAAGAATGGGCTTCCGGGATGAAACGGGCGGGCAAGATCAAACTTTTCGGGTTCAGCACTCATGAGAACATGGAAAGCTGTCTGCTGGACGCAGCCAAAGCAGACTGGATCGACGCGGTTATGTTCTCCTACAACTTCCGGCTTATGAATGGCGTGAAGATGAAAGAAGCGATTGCTGCATGCGTGGATAAGGGGATAGGGCTCGTCGCCATGAAAACGCAGGGAAGCCGGCAGGTACAGACTGACAGCGGAGCCGAAATGCAGATGCTCGAACGATTTATCGGGCGCGGCTTTACCGATAAGCAGGCCAAGATCAAGGCCATACTGGAAAATCCAAACATTGCAAGCGTCTGCTCCCAGATGCCGAGCCTGACGATTCTTTCGGCCAATGTGGCAGCGGCTCGTGACCAGACGCATCTTACTCGAGGCGATTTCGAGCTGCTGGAAAGATTCGCCGCCGAAACTCACCAAACCTACTGCGCCGGGTGTGGCCGGATTTGCCATGAGGCGGTAGGAGGTGCTGTGCCGATCAGCGATGTTATGAGATGCCTTATGTACTACCGCGATTACGGCGAACGCGACCTGGCGCGTGAGGTTTACGCCGGTTTGCCGGACGGGGCCAGGGCCAGGCTCACGCAAGTCGATTATTCCCCTGCAGAGAAGGTGTGCCCACACAGGCTTGCAATATCGAAGCTCATGCGGGAGGCTTCAGAAATATTGGCCTAGCACCCTGTAACATTATGTATTTCGCATCATCTGTGGGGTGGGCACAGCCTTATCGTGCCCACCAGTGCACCTTGGTGAATTGAAAATGGTGGGCGCCATAAAACCGTGCCCACCTTACAAAAGCTCAGACCGTCATTGCGGCGGGGCCTGCCCCGGAAGTGTCCACTCCGGGGGCCGGAATCCAGTATTTTCAATAAATTTCAATCACATCTGGACCCCGGCTTTCGCCGGGGTGAGTGCGCCTGGGAGCAGGCGCGATCTGAGAGGTGCAAGTCCTCTCTCGGGAGGCGCCCACTCCCGATAGCCAAAGGTAACTGCGTCGCCGCGAGGTGGGGTGGAGAGCAACCCG
>JBEKPW010000111.1:0-20268 GCA_049520315.1 Syntrophobacteraceae bacterium | reverse complement strand
TTGCTTCGAAGCCCTGCTGGGCACAGAGCTGCGCAATTCCTGCTCCCATGTTTCCAGCGCCGACGACGAGAATTTTTTTTACAGCCATATTTAACTCCCCTGAATCACAAGTTAGTTCAGTCGCTCGACAACCGCAGCAACACCATTGCCTCCGCCGATGCACATGCTCACCGTTCCGAACGTCACATCCCGCTGTCTCATCGCATAGAGCAACGTAGTCAGCAGCTTTGTGCCCGTGGCGGCAACCGGATGCCCCAGGGCGATGGCTCCTCCGTGGACGTTGACTTTGGAACGGTCGAGGCCGAGGTCCTGCTCGCAGCCAATATACTGAGCAGCGAATGCCTCGTTTAGTTCGATGAGATCCATATCGCCGAGTGTAAGGCCGGCTTTTTTGAGCGCCGCAGGGATGGCCTTCGAAGGTGATATGCCGAAGCGCTTGGGATCGACTCCAACAAACGAATAGCCGCGCAGCAGGGCCATGGGTTTCAACCCCATGGATTCCGCCTTGGCCCGCTCCATGAGCACGACGGCAGATGCTGCATCGCACAGAGCGCACGCGTTGCCAGCGGTGATAGTCCCGCCCTTATTAAAAACCGGCTGCAATTTGCTCAAACTATCGGCAGTGACCCCTTTCCGGTAAATCTCTTCGTCAATAACTGAGACGAGTTCTCCCTTTTTTCCCTTGATTTCAATCGGGACGATTTCTTCCAGGAATCTTCCTTCCTTAACCGCAGCCTCGGCCTTGTTGTGAGATTCGGCAGCAAACACATCCTGTTCCTGTCGGGAAATGCCTCTTTCCTCGGCAAGCCACTCAGTTATTTCACCCATGAGACCGCCGCCGAGCGGGCACCGAAACCCATCCTTGTGCATCAGATCAACTAATTGGCCGTCACCCATTCGGTAGCCCCAACGGGCTCTCGTCAGGCCGTACGGGATCTGGCTTGCGCTTTCAGTCCCACCCACCAAAACGGTGTCGACGTCACCGGCCTTGATTGCCTGCGCTCCGAAATTCAAAGCCTGAATACTCGAACCGCAGCGGACGTTGACCGTAACCGCGGGGGCTTCGACCGGAACACCGCCCATGACCGAGCTGAGCCTTGCCACATTAGGTCCAACCCCAGCCTGCCAGGCGTTGCCGAAGATGGTTTGTTCAATAACATCAGGTGTAATTCCAGAACGCTTTATGGATTCCCTGATGACTGCAGCGCCGAGTTCCGCGGCTGTCAGGTTTTGAAGCGATCCTCCAAACTGCCCGCCAATAGTCCGGGCTGCCCCCAATATTACCACTTCTCTCATATGCCACTCCTTATTATTCCCATGGACCTTCAGATGATTAAGTTCGCTCGCTTCAAACCGGAAGCAAAACCCTGACGTAAACTCCCGGTCTGAAACGGGTCAATTTTTTTCGGGTTCGCTCTGAATGAGCCTTCCATTTGGGTGCACATTTGCCGCCTCGTTAGTGAGCTTGTATACATATTTCTCTTTAAATGCATTCACTGCGACGAGACCTTCGGACTCGAGCCCGCGGCTGGGCTCTCTTTAGGGGGCACGGCTCACGCCGAACCATCCCTGCAGTTCCATTTCAGAGAAAGGTGTTCCTGGTCGCAGTCTTTGGTTGAGAATGGCATCCGGCAAGGACTTGCGGATCTGTTCGACTACGGAAAATGGTTTGGTGAACTTTTTCGGCTTCATGAACGAAACCCGGTTGTCTATTTTATTGATTGTCGACAATTGAAATAGATTAAGCAGAGATCTCTGTCAAGAAGAAAAGTGGCCTGGAGGCGTTAAGCCCGGGAGGAAGCCGCCGTGTAGCCATAGCTGGGTACATGCTTCGCTGAGTATCTTGACGAAACGTGTTCCGCCGTTTTATGGCGTTATTGAACCGCTGAAGGTGAGAATTCTTCCCCGAATAACTTCTTTTTTTTGACACCGGCATAAAATTTCGTTACAGGTATAGAGAAGAATCCGGCTTCCTAAATCCAACCGGCCTATCATTTCTCCGATCTTTTAACTGGAAATATTGTAAGGATATCCTTGCGCCAGGACCGGGCGATCGGCGGACAATGTGGCTTGAGGGAAAGAAAACGATATGGCGAACGTAATTATAGTGGGCACTCAGTGGGGCGATGAGGGAAAAGGCAAGGTTGTCGATCTGCTTGCGGAGCAGGCGGATTTCATTGTCCGGTTCCAGGGAGGAAACAATGCCGGACACACGCTGGTAGTAAACGGGAAGAAGCACATCTTCCACCTGATCCCCTCCGGAATCCTTCATCGGGACAAGAAGTGCATGATTGGTAACGGAGTGGTGCTCGATCCCGGCGTGCTGATAGAAGAAATGGACCGCCTCGAACAAGCGGGCTTTCGCGTGACGCCCGACACTCTGCTGATCAGCCTCTACACCCATGTCATCATGCCTTACCACCGTGCGCTCGACCTGGCTCGTGAAAAAAGGAAGGGCAGGACCGCGATTGGCACCACTGGCCGGGGGATTGGCCCATGCTACGAAGACAAGGTGGGCCGAGGAGGTATTCGGGTTCACGATCTTCTGGACAGCGCGGTTTTTTCGGAAAAGCTGGCGTTAAACCTCGAGGAGAAAAATTTTCTCCTCAAGAATTTTTTTGAACAGGAGCCTCTGGACCCTGCTGAGATCATGGATGAATACCTTGCCTACGGGGAGCGCATCAGGCCCTTTGCAGGAAACGTATCACAACAGCTTCGGGAGGCGGACGCCCTGGGCCGCAATATTCTTTTCGAGGGAGCTCAAGGCACTCAACTCGACGTCGATCACGGGACCTACCCTTACGTGACATCGTCTAATACAGTCGCCGGTAACGCCTGCTGCGGGGCGGGAATCGGACCCACACGGATAGACGCTGTGCTCGGCGTAGTCAAAGCGTACACAACGCGCGTCGGCGGCGGGCCGTTTCCGTCCGAGCTTCTCGATGAGACCGGAGAGCGCATCAGGAAAGAGGGAGGAGAATTCGGGGCCACCACCGGACGGCCGCGCCGCTGCGGCTGGCTGGACATGGTAGTCGTAAACAGCGCTGTCAGGCTGAACGGTCTCGGCGGCCTGGTTATCACCAAGCTGGACGTTCTTACCGGGACCCCGGTACTAAAAATAGGAGTTTCCTACAACTGCCGGGGTAGCAGGCTCGACCTTGTCCCTTCTGAACTTGCCGCCCTGGAGGCATGTGAGCCTGTTTGGGAAGAATTCCCCGGATGGGATGAAGACATCGGAAAAGTACGCGCATGGGTTGATCTTCCTCAGAACACCAAAAAATACTTGAAGGCAATTGAGGAAATTTCAGGGGTCCCCATCCGGATAATATCCATCGGCCCAAGCCGTGACGCAACGATTATTCTCAGAAACCCGTTCACTGACAGGGGGTCCGGAGAAAAGCTCTGTTGCAAATGAAATTAGAAATCAAAATCCCTCGAAGGCGGGGAGAGTTTTTCTAATTGCTCTATCAGCTCCCGGGGCAGAAGCGCGTCGAACTTTACATTGACAGTGCAGTCCTCGAAGGGGTGGAAACCCACAGCAACGATTGTTCCGATCTGCTTGATGGTGCGTGAAGAATCCATCATCGGATGAAGATAGCTGATGAAAAGCCTTTTTCCAAGCAGCAGGCTGCCAGTCTCTCTTTTGGTAATCTTCACAAGAAAACATATCCCACCCCGGGATATGTCGCATAAGTCCACCTTGAAGGGCTTGCCGACCGGTTGTTCAGATGGATTCATCAGGAGCGCTATCGCCTTCCCTCCGGGGTGGACCCTTTTTAGATGGCGGCGGTCCATTTTCCTGGCCTTGAGCAGGTCTGCGATCTTTTTTACACTCGACGCAAAGCTTCGTAATTTGGATTCGAGCACCGGGCAACCGGTCTTCCACACCCTGAGAATGTCTGAATCCAGGTAGCTTACCTCTGTCCTGTATTGCGCTATCATAATGGTAGTACAGATCGAAAGTGAGAAGAAGGTGTCCTCGCCTGCCAGCTCCCCCGCTTCCACAGCCTTCAAAAAAACCTCTTTGCCGTCCTGGAAATAAACGATTCTGGCTCGTCCGCTGTTAATGAAATAGAGCCGAGGTTTCCACTCATCCTGCTGGAAAATCTTCTCCTCGGCCTGGTAGGATGCCTTTTTGCAAGCAAAGTACAGGGCGTTGGCTTCCTCAACGCTGAGACTGTCGTAGAGTTTGGCCCAGATTTCACGGTGGCCCCTGTCGATGGTTAGGCTTTTTTCCTCTTCGATGATCTCGCCGGAACGGATTATCTCGTTAAGAGCCATCGCGTCTATTTCGAAGATTCGGGATCTCATGGACTCCGCAGCTTCGAAATTCTTCTCCTTCGCGCAGTCCACCGCAAGTTCGAAAAGCAGCTTTATCGCCGCTTCCTTGTTGCCCTGATCGAGGTAGTTCTGTAAGAGTTCTTCCTTCTCAATCATGTTTTTCATTTTACTTCCCGGTGCCGAACACCTCTGAGCTCATTTAGACCTGTTTTCCAAAGACTGATAAACTCGCGAATTCTTATAAACCTGATTCGGAAGTTGCCGCATTATAAAATGAATCGTTCAGCATTCAAATAGCTTTACAGGCCCTGGATGTCCAGGATATTTCGACAGGCACGGCTTCGCTTTTCGATCCGTAATCGAAGCGGGACCTCTAAAAAGCCGAGGCCGAGTTCGGATCAGATCAACTCGAGCGCCTTTTCAAGCTATTCTTCAAGCCATAGATTCAAAGAATCATCGAAACTTTCGACAGTTCCAGCAGTTCGCATATGCAAGTTGCGTGCAATCTTGAAGAACTGGTCCACTGCGGAAGAAAGGTCCACATATTCGACTTTTATTTCGATTCCGAATTCCGGAACGAAACATCGTTCGACAGGCTCCAATTCGCCTGGACAAAGGGAGGGAACACGAAGACTTTCTGAGACTCTCCAAAGCCTGTAAACCGGTCATGGGAAAAAAGAAAAAGAGTAAACCCGGCCGGAATTGAGACCTCTTTCTTCATTTATGTTCAAACCACCATACATCGCGCTCGATTGTGTGCTCAAAATTCTGCAAAATTGCCAAAGCTCAAAAGAGCGGGGGAAAGTTTCCCCCGCACCCCCAAGATCTCCAGGCTATCCATGGAGTTATTTTATTTGCAGAACTTTCGGTACACGGTCTCGCGCTCTGCCTGCAGGCGTCCCGTAAAATGGCGCCCTTCGCGGCTCAGCGGCGGGGCAGCACGCCTCGCGGGTGGGGGGGGCGGGCCGTCGAGCTCCCGGCTCAGGACAAGTTCCACGTGCAGGCCCGCGTTGCGGCGGCCGAAAAAACTCACCATTCCGGTAATGAGAGGTCGAAAAAAAATTTGCCGGTTTGCAACAATCCAGCAATTAGGGTAACTAACTGACTTTATATATTTTATTTGGCATAAGAGATAAGCTAATACCCTATTGCTACCCTGAAAAATCCCTCTTTCGCATTCCATTGAAATGCTGTAAACGGGGGGGAATGCTTATACTTGTGCGAAGAGATTTTTAGAAACTGACATGGCGATAGCTGATTTTCTCGCTTTTCCAATCATTTAGACCGGGGTCAGCTTTTCTGGACGGGTGAAAAATGTCTGAGGAAAAAAGAAAGTTCAAGAGGTTTAAGGGCAAAGAAGGGGCATTTGCTGCTTTCATGAGACCCAATGAGCTCATTAACATGGGACAGATCCAGGATATCAGCATGGGGGGGCTGTGTGTCCGGTATTTGTCTACGCAAGAGAATCATGAGGGATGCTCCGGAATAAAAATATTCGGCAGCAACGACCGCTTCATTCACCTGGACAGGGTTCAATGCAGAATCGTGTATGATCATGAAGTGCCGGAAGGTTCCTGGGAGCAGATCAGCACCAGGCGCTGTGGGGTGGAGTTTCAAAACCTGTCTGTCAAGCACTTGTCCACACTTAAGGAATTCATCGATAATTTTGCCTTTGCTGCAAACCAATGTGAGAACCCATAGGGCAGGTTGCCTTACCTTCCCCGGTACGCGTCCGGGACCCGGCCGCGCACTATTTTTTATTCCCCCAATCGTGGTTGCCGATTCACCTTCTGGTGGTTTAGTGCGCTTTGAAGTCCCGCACTGCATGCAGTCATCCTTGACATCAACTCCATGATAGCTATCTCTTAGGCTGAAAAGGGCTCAAGAATCAAAGCATGTGGCTTTGCGGTTACCCAGCGGGAGCAATTGAACGGATCTTCCAGAATTTTCCCGCTGGATGTGCCCGCATATGCCACCCGAAGCCAGCCCACCGGGGGTGGCCCGGACAACTCGTTCCCCTGGCGAACAGCCGCCGCCGGAGCTGATCCGGGGATATCGGCAGCCCGCCCTCGAGGCGTGCTGCCCTGCGGCTTGCCTAAGTCCATATCGCGAGGATTATCTTGCACATGAATTACTCCCTTAGCCTCGATGCAGACTTCATAGATTCTGAATATCAAAAATGGAAATCGGACCCTGAGACCGTGAGCCGCGAGTGGCGGATTTTCTTCGAGGGTTTTGAGCTTGCGGCCGGTCCCCAACAGGCGGGCGCGGGCTTTTGCGACAAGAAGGAATTATTCAGGCAGTGCAGCGTGCAGGAACTGATCTACCGCTACCGCGACCTGGGGCATATTCTGACCTGTCTGGATCCCCTGGACAGATGTGACAGCTCGCATACTCTGCTCGCCCTTTCCGGTTTCGGTCTCTCGGAAGAGGACCTTGACCGGCTTTTCTACACCCCGGCGACGCTGTTCCAGCAGGAGACCCCGCTGAGGCAGATTGTATCGGCGCTTCGAGAGACCTACTGCGGGTCGATCGGCGTTGAGTACGTGCACATTCAGGACCCTGACGAACGGCTCTGGCTCCAGGAGCGCATGGAA
The DNA here is from genome assembly GCA_049520315.1 of Syntrophobacteraceae bacterium. Classification (GTDB taxonomy): domain Bacteria; phylum Desulfobacterota; class Syntrophobacteria; order Syntrophobacterales; family Syntrophobacteraceae; genus SbD1. The sequence goes on along the minus strand of JBEKPW010000111.1, from coordinate 13,390 downwards.
CCATCGCGAAACAAGCCCCGGTTCGATAAGGGCGAAAAGCTCCAAATCCTCAATAAGCTCTGCCAGGCTACTGCTTTTGAGCACTTCCTCCACACCCGCTACGTCGGTCAGAAGCGTTTCTCCATTGAGGGAGCCGAGATCATCATACCGATGCTTGACACCCTCTTGAGGCATGCCTGGCGGGGAGGTTGCCGTGAAATCCTCATGGGGATGGCGCACCGGGGACGCATCAATATTCAGGTAAACGTTCTCAATAAGCTCTATGAACAACTTTTTTGCGAATTCGAGGAGCATTACGACCCTCAGTCGCTTTTCGGGTCAGGAGACGTCAAGTACCACAGAGGATACCTGGTCGACCTGGAGTTGAGTGATGCCCGGTATTTGAGAGTGTTGATCCCCAACAACCCGAGCCATCTCGAAGCGGTTGACCCGGTGCTCGAAGGATTAGCATACGCAAGACAGGAACAGTTTGGAGAAAAAGGCCGCCAACAGGTGCTGCCGGTTCTGCTCCATGGGGATGCGGCCTTTGCGGGCCAGGGAGTTGTGGCTGAAACCCTCAACCTGTCACAGTTGGAAGGCTACTCTACCGGGGGGACGCTTCACCTCGTCATAAACAACCAGATCGGGTTTACCACGCTTCCCGAACACGCCCGATCCACCCGGTATGCCACGGACATGGCCAAGATGCTCATGGTGCCGATCTTTCATGTACACGGTGAAGATCCTGAAGCGGCGCTTCACGTGGTGAAGCTGGCACTGGATTACCGGGCGGAGTTCGCAAAGGACGTCGTAATAGACCTTGTTTGCTACAGGCGCTACGGGCACAACGAGGGAGACGAGCCTTATTACACTCAGCCCCAAATGTACGCCAGGATAAAGGACCGCCCTCCTCTCTACAGAATTTATTTCAATTCCTTGAAAGAATCCGGGATCGCCTCGGAGGAGGAACTGAACCGGTACATGGAGGGCGTAAACGAGTGCATGGAGCTCGCCTACTCGAAAGTGCACGAAAATCTCTGCAAAATGCCCGAGGAGAAATTTTACGACCTCTGGCAGGGAATAAGCGGCCAATATTCCCACCAGCCCGTTGAAACAGGCGTTAGCAGCGAAAAACTTCTGAAACTCGCGCAAAAGCTGGGTTCTTTCCCCGAAGGCTTTGCCCTTCACCCCCGCCTTGGGCGCATACTTGCAAGAAGGCTCCGCAGAGTGGAAGAGGGCCAAGGCATAGACTGGGCCGACGCCGAAACACTTGCCTTCGCCTCACTTGTGAGCGAAAGCACCCCGGTCCGCCTCAGCGGACAGGACAGCAGCCGAGGCACTTTCAGCCAGAGGCACAGTGTCCTGTTCGACATAAACTCCGAAGAACGCTACATTCCCCTGAACAATCTTTCTGCCGGCCAGGCCCCGTTCATGGTTTACGACAGCATGCTCTCCGAGGAAGCAGTGCTTGCGTTTGAATACGGCTATTCACTGGCGACCCCCAACACATTGACGATCTGGGAAGCCCAGTACGGCGATTTCGCTAACAACGCCCAGCCGGTTTTCGATCAGTTTATCTCGAGCGCCGAGTCCAAGTGGCATCGGCTCAGCGGTCTGACAATCCTTTTGCCTCACGGTCTGGAGGGACAGGGACCCGAGCACTCGAGCGCCCGTATGGAGAGATTCCTGCAGCTTTGCGCAGAGGATAACCTGCAGGTTTGCTACCCGAGCACCCCGGCACAGTATTTTCACCTGCTCCGCAGGCAAATGCGCAGAAATTTCCGCAAGCCCCTGGTCGTCTTGACTCCCAAAAGCCTCCTGAGGCATCCCGAGGCGGTTTCCACCCTGGCGGAACTCTCTTCAGGCCATTTCAGGGAAGTAATCGAAGACACGGGTTTTGAAGATGCGCAGAAGATATATTTTTGCAGCGGGAAAATATATTACGAGCTGATCGAAAAACGAAAAGCCTCCGGCGCAAGGGACAAGGCAATTATGCGGGTGGAGCAGTTCTATCCCTTTCCTGAAGCGCAACTGAGGGATGCTCTCTCCAAATGCGCCTCGGCCGCCGAGGTCTACTGGGTCCAGGAGGAGCCTGAAAACATGGGCGGATGGGACTTCATGCGGCCCAGGCTAAAAACCCTGACCGGTCACGATCCAGCCTATATCGGAAGAGCGCCGGCGGCAAGCCCCGCTTCCGGCTACCTGACCACGTACAGACTAGAGCAGGACATGCTGCTGGAAATGGCGTTCGGAGCCTGAAGGGCGGCCACGAACGATCCCCGGGCCGTCCCTCTGTTCGCGATGGGTTGGCCCGCGCTTACTGGAAAAGGCCCGCGGTAGGAGCGCACCACGCGCGCGATGAACTTTTCGATGCACGGAGACACTATGATTGAGCTCAAAATACCCGAGGTTGGCGAATCAGTACAGGAAGCGCTGCTTGCGCAATGGCTCAAGCGGGACGGAGAATTGGTTCGCAAGGACGACATCCTGTTCTTTATCGAAACCGACAAGGTTACCCTTGAGATTTCAGCGCCGGCTGACGGTGTTTTGAGAATCCTTGTCCCGGAGGGACAGACCGTGAAGGTCGGCGCGATCGTCGGCCGGATTGAGGAGGCTGCTGCGGAGAAAAGTGCAGAGAGTGAAAAAAAGCCGCTCGAACCGGCTGATAAAGCCCCTGCGCAAGAAAGCAGGGCACAAGGTCCCGAGGCTCCTGGGCCCGCTCCGCCGGAACGGCCCGCACCCGAACCTTCTCCCCCGCCTCGAGGTGAAGAGGCCGCAGCTCCTCGCTCAGAGGGACCTGCGCCCTCCAAGCCGATCATCTCTTCGTCGGTCCGCGCTTTAGCGGACGAAAAGGGAGTTGACCTTTCCGCCGTTATGCCGACGGGCCCCGGAGGAAGAATTACCGAGGGAGACGTCCTGCTTTTCGTTGAGCAGCATGCGCCTGGAAAAGCGGCCGCACAGGCGCCAAAACGGGAATACCCCCGTGTCGAACCCGCTCCGGAACAAGGGACATACCCCGCCCGCGAAGAAATTATCCGCAAGCCAATGTCCCCGCTTCGGCAGCGGATTGCAGCAAGGCTCCTGGATGCCCGCCAAAATACCGCAATGCTCACCACTTTCAACGAGATCGACATGAGCCGGGTGCAGGCGCTCAGGCAACAGTTCGGGGAGGTGTTCGGGAAGAAACATGGAATCCGGCTTGGACTGATGTCCTTTTTCATCAAGGCAAGCGTCGCCGCCCTGAAGGAAATGCCCGAAGTTAATGCCTTCATCGAAGGAAATGAAATCCTTTATCATAATTATTATCACATAGGCGTGGCGATCGGGGCGGAGCGCGGCCTTGTCGTGCCGGTTATCAGAAATGCCGACAGGCAGGGGTTCGATGCCCTTGAACGGGCGATTGCCGATTTCGCAAAAAAAGTCGAGGAGAACAGGCTCGATATCTCAGATCTTGAAGGTGGTACCTTCACGATCACCAACGGGGGGGTTTTCGGCTCGCTTCTCAGTACCCCCATTTTGAACCCGCCCCAGAGCGCCATCCTTGGTATGCACAAGATAGAGGAACGCCCCGTGGTGGTGGCCGGGCAGATTGTTATCCGGCCGATGATGTATGTGGCGCTAAGTTATGATCATCGGATAATCGACGGCAGGCAGGCGGTTACTTTTCTGCGCAGGATCAAGGATTTCGTCGAAAATCCCGAGCGCATCATGATGGAGATATAAATCTCAGGGAGATATGGATGCCTGATAAATTCGATCTGATTGTGATAGGCGCCGGACCGGGCGGTTATGTTGCCGCTATCCGCGCGGCCCAGTTGGGCATGAAGACGGCCTGCGTCGAAAGAGATCCCCGCCCCGGAGGGGTCTGCCTGAATGTGGGATGCATTCCGAGCAAGGCTCTTCTGGAATCGACGGAACAATATAGCATTGTAAAAAACCGCCTTGGCGAACACGCAATCAGGGTGGAAGCGGTCTCAATCGATCTGACCCGGTTGATGGAGCGAAAAGAACGGATCGTCTCCGGTCTGACTGAAAACGTCCGCAAGCTGATGGAGGGGAGCGGCGTGCGGCTGATCCGGGGATCTGCGTGCCTGAAATCCGCCGGGGAAATCGAGGTGCTCGATCCCGACAAGACCTCTACACGGTACAGCGCTGGAACACTCATGCTTGCTACCGGGAGCGAGCCCTCACAACTCCCGTTTCTGCCATTCGACGGCGAACGGATCGTAAGCTCGACGGAAGCCCTGAGATTCGAATCGGTCCCCAAACGTCTGGGAATCGTGGGAGGAGGCTATATAGGCCTGGAGCTCGGCTCTGTCTGGGCACGCCTGGGATCGGATGTAACCGTGGTGGAAGTTTTGCCAAGAATAGCTTTTACGCTTGACGGACAGACAGCCAGGCGCCTCGAGCGGTTGCTCCGCCGGGAGGGCATCAATTTTCGCCTCAAAACAAATGTGACGCGCGCTGTGAACGCCGGAGGCGCAGTGAAACTGTTCCTCGATTCGGGCGAGGGTAACGAGGAAGAAGCCGAATTCGACAGGGTGCTTGTAGCAGTCGGCAGAAAGCCCCTGGTCCGGAGCCTGGGGATAGATGAACTCGGAATCCGCCTCGACTCGAGGGGCTTCATCATAGTCGACGAAGATTACCGGACAAACGTTCGGGCAGTTTATGCCATAGGGGACCTGATACCCGGCCCTATGCTCGCCCACAAAGCGTCAGCCGAAGGGATCGCCGCTGTCGAACGAATTGCCGGACTTGCATGTGAGGTCGATTACGATTCCATTCCCAGCGTGATTTATACCTCCCCTGAAGTGGCATCTGTAGGAAAAACCGAGGAGGAGCTGAAAACACTTGGCGTCGACTACAGATCGGCTGCTTATCCGTTTGCCGGAAGCGGCCGCGCACAGTGCATGGGCGAGACGGACGGATTTGTTAAAATCCTCGCACGCTCAGGGTCCGGACGCATCCTGGGCGTGCACATCATCGGCCCGCGCGCCTCCGAGCTGATCGCCGAATGCGTCATCGCCATTCAATCACATATGAGCGCGGAAGAACTGAGTCGGACTGTCCATGCCCACCCAACGCTGTCCGAAGCCATCCGTGACAGCGCATCCATGCTGCTCAGGCGATGACTCAAGCGAAGGGAAAGACTTGAGAGGGGGCCAGGCCCATAAGCGCCCTAGGCGGGGTTTATCCCCGCCGCTTGATTCATATTGGGCGGATGCAGGGGCGGGGTTTATCCCTGGACCGGCCCCCGGGCCAGGTCCCTCAAGCCCCTCAATGGTGTTGTCAAAATTGCTGGTCAAACTGGCTTTTCACGCTAAACCCGTTATTATTGACAGTAAATCGATTTCGCAATCGAACAATTCCTCTCGGGGAAGACGCCGAGCATATCGATAATCTTTCGAATGAAAGAGGTAAAAGGCCTGAATGGATGAGGACAACGAAAAATTGGATGAGTTAAGGGAAGAGGAGAGCTTTGCCGAGCTGTTTGAAGGAAGCTTGGTGAAGCCCGTGCAGTTCAACGCCGGGCAGAAAGTGGAGGCGAGGATCGTTAAGATTTCCGCCGAATGGATCTTCATTGACCTGGGCGGGAAGAGCGAAGGCTATCTCGACAGGAAGGAATTGCTCGATGATGAAGGAAACCTCTCCGTCAAAGAAGGTGACACTATCCAGGCTTATTTCCTGTCTGCGGGCGACAACGAACTTCGCTTTACCACCCGGATTACGGGAGGCGAGGCCGGACGGTACCATTTGGAGGAAGCATGGCGAAATGGAATACCTGTGGAAGGGCTTGTTGAGAAGGAAATAAAAGGCGGCTTTGAAGTAAGGATAGCCGGGGGACTGCGCGGTTTTTGCCCCCATTCGCAGATGGGGCTGCAACACTCTGGAAACCCGCACGATCTTACAGGCCAACATCTTGCTTTCCGAATCACTCAATACGCCGAGAAGGGACGAAACATCGTTCTGTCCCACAGGTCGGTTCTGGAAGAAGAGCGCCGGAAACAGAGAGAAGAGCAAAAAGGCTTGCTGAAGGAAGGAATGAAGGTGATGGCTACAATCACCTCCATCCACAATTTTGGCGCTTTCGTAAAGATCGGCAGCCTGGAAGGCCTCATACCCATCTCGGAAATCGGTTGGGACCGGGTGGAGGACATCAACGGACTGATGGAAGTTGGCCAGGAAGTTGAGGTGGTGGCCACCAACCTGGATTGGGATAAAGATCGTCTCTCTTTCAGCCTGAAACGGGCCCTGCCCGATCCCTGGAATAATATTGAAAAGGATTTTCCTCTAGGATCCCGGCGCAGCGGCACCGTGGTTCGATTGACGAATTTTGGCGCCTTCGTATCGCTGGCTCCTGGCGTGGATGGTCTTCTCCATATCTCAAAGCTTGGATCGGGGAGAAGGATCAAGCATCCGCATGAGGTGGTCGCAAAGGGCCAGGTCGTCGAAGTAAGGATCGATCTTATCGACAGGGAAAACAAACGTATTTCCTTGTCATTGGCGGGATCTGAAGAGTCTGAAGATCATAAGGAAGGTGAAGACGATTATTCACGATATTTAAAGGGAAATCCGGATTCTATGGGAACTCTGGCAGACCTTTTAAAGGCAAAACTGGGTGAAAAGACAAAAAAGTAGAATCCCGGGCTGCACTCACTACGAATGACGGATATTTAGACAGGAAACGAGTGTCCTGAGTTAGAAATCCACTACATAAGTCCTGAGTGCTCAGGCCGTCATTCCGGCGGGGCCTGCCCCGGAAGTATCCAGTCCGTAGGCCGGAATCCAGTATTTTAAATAAATTTCAGTCACTTCCGGACCAGGGCTTTCACCCGGGGTGACGTAAACGTTGCCGTCGTTCGCAGCCTTGAAGTATGTTCCGAACTTTTGACTCAGGACATAGCCCCGTTGACATATAATCTGCGTTTTCCATTGGGGAATTGTATCGTTCTTGGGGGTTCAGGGGCACAACAGAAGTTTTTTCGGGCAAAACCCGATCCCAACATGCAGTTTGCAGGTATGGCGCAGAAATTGATGCATTATTCCGGTTGGAAACGTAGGCTTGTGCACCTCTGGGGCTGACAGACTTCGATGGAGAAAGGAATTGCCAACATCCGCTTTTCTTGGCTCTGGTCCGGTAGCCACAGCCGCCTGGGAAAAAAGTGACGGTGCGGGTGTCAGGATGCATGAGAAAGATGGATGAGGATTAGTTCTGGTGCGTGTTTTTCACATTACTTTATCAGGGATAAGATCATTGACTGGCTATCTCGGGACAACGTATACTTCCAATGAGATCCGCTCTGATAGAATGGGAGATTGATTGTGCAGAGGAAATCCTTTTCAATTCAATTGTTCAAACCGGAAAAGTGGATTTCCGCAGTCGCTGCAGTTCCCGACGGCATCGATGATCGTCGAGATGAACGACTGAAGGCAATTTTCCGGGGCGCCTTTCCATTAAAGTTATTGCAAAAGCAAACAGGTGCAGGGCCTTCACGTGGGCCATTCAGGCTGCAGATTGGTGGTTGCAATGATCCAAGAATATGAAAAGGCAAACAGAAATTACACGGAATTTGAGAAACTGGTTTTTACCAAAGATGGTAAGCCTGTTTATATAAGACAGCTCAGATGGACTGATGAATGTCTTATCAAAGAGTTGTTCGAGTCTCTTTCACGTCAAAGTATCTATTTCCGTTTTCAGCGATACTGGAAATCGGTTCCCGCGGAAATCATAGCCTACTTCACGAAGGTTGACTGTAACTTGAATGTGGGCATGGTGGCCGTTGAAAAACGTCCACCGGATGAACGCGTCCTGGGGCTTTGCTCTATTCTACGCAAAGCCGGCTCGATCAAGGGAGAAATCGGGGTCGTGGTCAGGGATGAATGGCAGGGCATAGGCGTAGGAGCTGAACTGCTTCTCGCGTCTCTGCACCCGGCCCGGCGACTCGGAATGAAAGAGTTATGGGGAATTGCTTCTCCTGAAAACGTCACAATGCTCGCACTAGCAAACAAATTGGGATTCACTGTAGGTAAGTATCAAGGTTCCGATCTTTCTGAAATGAAAATGCACTTTAACGAACAGACCGAGGTCGATTCCACTAATGTGCCAATATCTTGGAGGAGTAGCATGACAGTTCTTGAGAAAGGCCAAAACGTGCTCTTAATGGACCCGGATCCGGATAAAGCCCGCCAATTCTTTCAACGAAAATCCCGGGCAATGACGGATAAAAGAATGACCGTAAAAGAAGCCGTTGAAAAATTTATTCCCGATGGCAGCTATCTTGCCATAGGCGGCTTCGGGGCCAATAGAATTCCCACATCGGTATTACACGAAATACTGCGCAAGCGGCGCAAGAATTTGGGATTCCTGGGGCATACGTCTACCCATGATTTTCAAATTCTTTGCGCCGGAAAATGCATTGACCGGGTCGATGCGTCCTATATCGTGGGATTGGAAGCCCGCGGTCTTTCGCCCAACGCCCGCAGGGTCATGGAATCCGGCGAAGTTCAGGTGACCGAATGGACCAATTACACTCTCCTGGCAAGGCTGCGAGCTGCGGCCGAAGGCGTTTCTTTCACCATCGCCCGGTGCATGCTCGGGACCGATACTTTTAAGATGTCGGCGGCTAAGACTATTGAATGTCCGTTCACCGGCCACAAATATGCCGCACTGCCGGCGGTATGGCCCGACGTTGCAGCCATTCACGTTCATGAAGCCGATATCTATGGAAACTCCCACATAAGAGGCATTTCCATCTCAGACCTTGAACTCGCGCGTGCTTCGAAACGCCTGATCATTACAACCGAAAGATTTGTGCGAAATGACGCCATCAGGCTCAACCCTACTAAAACCGTAATACCTTTTTATCTGGTCGACGCGGTCGTAGAAGTCCCCTACGGGAGCTACCCCGGGAACATGGCCTACGAATACTTCTCCGATGAGGAACATCTTAAGCAATGGCTGAGAGTTGAAAAAGACCCTGACGAATTCTCAAGGTTCCTGGACAAATATATTTATGGGGTTTCAACTTTTGAGCAGTACCTGGAGCTTTGCGGCGGGCTCTCAAGAATGCAGGAGCTTCGAAACCTGGAGAACCCGGTTGATCGCCTTTAGTAACATTTTCATAACTCTATCGATCCTGGTCACGGAGGTATGAACTATGGCCCCGGAATACAATATGATAGAAATGATGATTTGTGCTGCCGCGAGGCAACTCGAGGACGGCAAAACTGTAGCTGTCGGCACCGGCGCCCCTTGTGCCGCAGCAATGCTCGCACAAAAAGCGCACTCCCCGAATCTGACAGTCTTCTTTGAAGCCGGTGGAGTCGCTCCGCACATGCCGCAGATGCCCATATCAGTAGGCGACTCCAGGACGTTTTTCCGGGCAATAATGGCCGCAGGAATGGGCGAGATGATGACTACATGCAGCCGGGGACTTGTGGACTATGCCTTCCTGGGCGGCGCGGAGATCGATAAATACGGCAATATTAATTCGACGGTGGTGGGCGATTTTTACAAACCGAAAGTTCGATTTCCCGGAAGCGGAGGGGCCAACGATTTTGCATCGCTGTGTTGGCGTACAATGATCATGACAGTTCATAACAAGTCACGCTTTGTGGAAAAAGTGGGTTTCCTGACCTCTCCTGGCTATCTCACCGGTCCCGGCGCTCGCGAGGCTGCCGGATTACCGCCCAATACCGGTCCACACAAGATTATCACCGATCTTGCGGTGCTGGGATTTGATGAGAAGACCAAGATAATGAAGGTGGAATCTCTCCACGTGGGAGTCACTCTTGAGCAGGTAAAAGAAGCTACTGGTTTTGAGCTGATTGTGCCGGATACTATCCCAACGACACCGCCGCCGACTGAGGTCGAATTGAAGATACTACGCGAGCAGGTGGACCCCCTGAGACTTGTGATCGGACGGTAATATGAGGCAAAATCGTACGTTATATTGTCACAGAACCAGATGACCAATTGAACGAAAAAGTATCAGCCGGCATGATTACCGAGGCGGCTGAGGAAGAGTTGATTTTTACCTGCCGCACCTGACTGTAACGGCATCCTGCCTCTGTCGTCCTCTTAGTGGTAAACGAGAGCAAGGATGCCTCGGTGCGCAAATCCTTTGGGCGAGGGGGAAAAGGTGACAGTGAGTATATTCCTTTCATTTCCCCTCTCCCCTCCAGCGCCGACTCTCCTCATTTCCCTCTCCTCCAGTGGAGAGGGAAGGCAGGGTGATCGCGCCTATTGATGAAGCTCAAACGCGATTTGTTCATAAAAGTTCAGCGACTCCGGGTTGGTAATGGCGTCCCTGTTGGTTACCGGTCTTCCATTGAATATGTTTGCCACCGAGCTTTCAACCTTTTTCGTGTTAAATGTGTATGGGATCTCAGGCGCCTGGAAAATCAGGCTTGGAACATGGCGCGGTGAAGCCTGCTTTCGCAAAGCGGTCTTGATACGGGTCTTAAGTTCATCTGTCAGTTCGTATCCGGTCGCAAGCCTGACGAAGAGAATAATGCGCTGATCTCCTTCCCAATTTTGTCCGATCGCCATGCTGTCAGCTATGCCTTCGATCTTTTCGACGACATTGTAGATTTCTGCCGGACCGATTCGGACTCCAGAGGGTTTTAGAGTGAAATCGGAACGGCCCAGGTAGGTAATTCCACCAGTGTCTCCATGAACGAAGACCAGATCGCCGTGCCGCCAAACTCCGGGATACACATCGAAATAGGTGCTCCTGTACCTGGCGGAGTCAGGATCGTTCCAGAAATACAAAGGCATCGAGGGAGAGGGGGATTCGCACACCAGTTCCCCTTCCTCGTCAAGAACACACTTACCGGCATCGTCAAAAGCGCTGACTTTCATGCCCAAACCGGGACTCTGCAGTTCGCCGGCGTATACGGGCTGGATCGGGCTCCCAATGGCAAAACATCCGTTGATGTCGGTTCCCCCGGCAATGGAATTGAAGTGGAGGTTCTTCTTTATTTTCTTATAGATGTATTTGAACCCTTCTGCAGAAAGAGCTGAGCCGGTTTGAGAGATCTCTCTGAGCGAAGAGAGATCGTAGGTCTTTGCAGGAGATGCTTCTACGCTTCTCAGATAATTGATATAGCTCGCACTGCAGCCGAAAATAGTAATACCGGTCTCCTCGACAAGTCGCCACATCGTGCCCCAGTCGGGGTAGTTAGGGTTACCGTCGTAAAGCACGATGGTCGCCCCGGCGGTCAGCGATCCAATGAGCCAATTCCACATCATCCAGCTCGGCGTGGTAATGTAGAAAATCTTGTCTTCGCGCTTGAGATCGCTTTGGATTATGAGCTCTTTAGCCAAGTTTATCAGAACGCCCGGACCCTGAACCATGCATTTTGGCTTTCCGGTTGTCCCGGAGGAAAACATGATCAAAACGGGATGATCGAATGGGAGCTGCTCGAACTTGATTTCCAGCGTCCCTTTTGACAAAAAGTCGTCAAAGAGTACTGCATTTTTGATATTACCAATTTCAGGCTGCTGCGACACATAAGGCGTCACTATTACTCTTTCAAGCGATGGAATCTCTTTGGCGATCCTCTCGACATTTGGCAGCAGGTCCACGGCTTTCCCTTTGTAAAGCTGCGCATCCACTGTGAACAGGACTTTGGGTCCGATCTGGCCCAGACGGTCGACAACTGCACCGGCACCCAGTTCCGTTCCGCAGGAAGACCAAACCGCCCCGATGCTCGTTACTGCAAGCATTGCAATCGCGGTCTCCATGAGGTTTGGCATATATGCGCCGACACGATCTCCGGCAACTATCCCCATTTCTCGAAGAGACTTTGCCAGGCGTGCAACCGCGTTGTAGAGTTCGGCGTAAGTCATGGAGGAAGCTTTCCTGTCCTCACCCCGAAATATGAACGCCTGTTGTTCGTCGCGATATCTCAAAAGGTTTTCGGCGAAATTGAGCCTTGCACCCGGAAACCACTCGGCGCCGGGGAACCTGTCAAGGTTTTCGACAACTTTATCATATTTGCGGGAAGCCTTTATTCCGGTAAACTCCCACACTGCAGCCCAGAATTCCGGAATATTGTCCACTGACCATTTGTGAAGGTCTGAATACGTGCCGGTGTTTTGCCCGTAAGTCTTGTTTACGTAGTCCATGAAGCGGGTGATATTAGCTCTGTTTATCGATTCTTTGGAAGGCATCCAGAGTGGCTTTCTCATAATCTTAACCTCTCCATCAGGGTTTTATATTGCTCAGATTTATCCCCACAGCCTCCTTTCAAAAGAAGGGGCCCGTAGTTTGCCATAGACATGGATCAGGAAAATGAGCTGCGTCAGACTCCTCTGTCATTAGCTGCTTCTACTCAAGGGGACCGAACAGTCTTTCGTAATGGCTCTCCAGGGAAGGCTCATCCGAGCTGAAGAATCCGCAGCACAGGACAAAGTCGCCCACTCTCTCAAATAGTGTCGTCTTGCGGCCTTCGATTTCTCCCCCGGGCATCGGCCATTCATACTCCGTGGAGCCGCCTCCGCGCGCCTTTGCTGTATCGACTATTTTGCGTATGAAGCTTTTCCCCAGGGAATCCCTCAAATCCATTAAGTTTCTGCCTTTGAATTTGTCCATCGGGTGCGCAAGCATGTTTCCTTCCAGGTCGACAGCGAAAAGATAGCACCCGTCCCCGGCAAATTGCCCGTTGAGGTTATCTATCTCTTTTATCATTGCTACTTTTCCTGCAGTCTCGTAGAAGACGACTGCCTCCCGTAACCGTTTCCTCACATCGAGTGTTTCTTCGACTCTCATTTTCATCCCCTTTGCCTGTAAGAGTAAGAGCCCGAAAAGTCCTTATCTGCCCGCCTTGTCGCAAAGGTCGGCACTAATGACCCTGTACTCCCACATTGAGCACATTTGGTGCCATCGGAGAAATACGATAACTATCTATAATATCAGGTAAAATTTTATGAAGTGAATGTTGGAAATATACAGTTGTCCCCAAATGGCCCCAGGATTGGCTATTTTCCCAGATATGTTAAGGGATTAGAATTGGGGTTATTTAACCCTATAACGAGGTCTGATTAGCCCATAGGCCTTTGCCCTGTTCACAAGGGGCATCGGTTTTGCCCGAGAGGGTCCTTCTTGACGCCCTGGGACCTGCTATGTCCTCAAAGAGTAGAACGCAGCCGATCTTCATTTTTGGCCTGCCGAATAACCCGGTCGTCATCAAAAACCCTAAACGAACCAATCCCGGGGATACGACCTGCCGAATTTCAATTCGCCATTTCGCCCGAATTATTTTAACATTCAAAGTGTATCTATTACTACTCCGACATTTTTAGTTGCGTTTTCGAAACCTATGTATTATATCATGGAGGCATGACAACTCCTAAAATACATTGTGGTGTAGATGATTACATGGCGACATTTAGCAGGTACTTTTC
>JBEKPW010000110.1:0-20268 GCA_049520315.1 Syntrophobacteraceae bacterium | reverse complement strand
GAGACGAAGGAGATTTTTCTATCCAGCATTCACCCTGGAATAAAGGTAGAAGCCGTCAAGAAGAAAATCCCGTGGGATTTGAAGGTGTCCCCGGATTTGAAGCAGACACCGCATCCGAAAGATGAAGAAATAGATTTCATCCGCGGGCATTTCCCCACGGAATCGATCGGCAAGGGATTGACGCGCGAAATTGTGCGGGCCAATTTGGCCAGGCGTTTAGGCCAGGGAGGCAAGGCCTAAAGATCCTCGGCCACTGACCGGTATTTTGAGCGAAAGAGTAAAAAAAACCGGGGAGGCTGGGGCAAGTACTGATGAAGAAAGCGCTGCTGGAATCGACGGTTGCGCTGAATAATCGGTATCGAGATCTTGCCGAACAGTATATCAAGAGGCAGATTGATTTTGAGGCTCTCGTCAATGAACAGTCTATTCGGCTGATGGAGAAATATTATAAGCCGGTTATCGGGGTCTATTGGCTGGGCGATGAGAATTCGCACACGGTTACTGAAATCAACGACTGCCAATACAAGGGGATAAATTTACCACGCCGGAACGGGCTATCAAAGCCCTGGCGCGGATATATCAGTATGTTCAGTGGCTGCAAAAACAGCAGTCGACCCAAATCAAACAGTATAGGAGGATTTAATGAGGCTGAAAGATAAAGTAGCCATCGTGACCGGATCAGGCCGTGGCATCGGCGAAGGGATCGTGATGCGTTTTGTCGAAGAGGGTGCCAAAGTCATCGTCAACGATGTCAATGAAGCGGACGCGAACAATGTGGTGAATCAGGTCAAGGCCAAAGGCGGCCAAGCCATCGCCGTCCTGGGCAGTGTAGCGGACCGGTCTGTTGTCCAGAAGATGGTGGATACGGCCGTGAAGGAATTCGGCACACTCGACATCATCGTCAACAACGCGGGCATTACCCGCGATGTCATGTTGCACAAGATGACCGACGATCAGTGGAATGCCGTAGTCACCGTCAACCTGACCGGCGTATTTTACGGCATTCAGTGCGCGGCCTGCTACATGCGAGAAAAAAAATCCGGCAAAATCATCAATATTTCATCGACCAGCGCGCTGGGCAACGCGGGCCAGCTCAATTACTCGGCCACAAAGGCGGGCGTCATCGGCATGACCAAAACCGCTGCCAAGGAACTGGGGCCGAAGAACGTAAATGTCAATGCGATCGCCCCGGGCATGATCTGGACGGACATGATGAAAAACATGCCGCCGGAATCCATCAAGCAGATGGATGCCATGCTGCCGTACATCGTGCCGCTGAACAGAAAGGGGTCGCCCCAGGACATTGCCAATCTGGCACTTTTCCTGGCATCCGACGAAAGCTCGTTCATTACCGGACAGGTTATATTCTGTGATGGCGGGATGAAGATATAATTTCGGGTCAGATATTAATTTCGAAAAATATATAAACTTAAAACCAAATGGGAGAAAAACCATGAATAAGAGAGACGTTGTATTTGTGGATGGAGCGCGGACGGCTCCATTCTCTAAGTAATACCCCATGCCGAATATCCGCTATTTTGAACAGTCCATCAAGGTTAAACTGCTTCCTCGAACCGCAACTTTCCTGCTGGAACTCTACTCTACGGTGAAAGAATCCCTCTGTTTCTGGATCATAGTAATGTACCGGTCAAAATCCCCATTTTCAGGCATTCACCCAACCTTCTTATTCCGGCAACGAAATGATTCTCTCGGCCTAAATATATGAATACAGGGACAATTTGATTTACCATTCCGCTTCTATCCCGACTGATCGAAACTCAGATCGACATCGGCAACTACATCATTCAGCAGAGGGGAGGCCGAGCCATGCTTATTCGAAATCCACGAATAAAAGCGAAGTGTCCTGAATGTGGAAGTGAGAATGTCCAATCAACGCTATCCCTTACCACGATTGTCGCATGGCTGGGAAAATTACTCAGAGTCCCGACAGTGAGGATTTATGAGAAAAGGTGTGTGGAGTGTGGGCATGAGTTTCAGGTATTTCGGAAATAGGCCGGTAGATCCCGTTGCAAACCTTTCTTTCGCCTTTCCAGCCTTTCCCGATTCATCTCTCAACCATGATGCCCGTCAATCGAAGAACTTGAATATTGGCTCTCGTTGATCGAGCCATCACTGAGCAGTGACCCAAGCATCCTGGCTTCCAACCGTTGCCCGAGTCACCGTTTCACCCTAATACCCAATCAATTGAAAGAGTTGTCCTCTGAACTTGAGCCTCCATTGAGCAGAGGAGCTATCAACTCGGGGATTTGGTAATTCCACCCTGGAATTATTTTCGACCTGTGCTTGAATGAAAGAGGGTTGGGAATTAAATTGCTGCCAGCGCCTTGGGGCGATTTACCTGCGACACATTCGCAGAGCCATTCGTGGAGCCCTCACGCGGCCAGTATGTATTATACGATTCCAATCTGTTCACGCTCAGAAAAGTCGAGGCGGAAAAATTATGAACCAGCAATTCAAAATGTTAAAGCCAATGATCGACATGCAAAGGGCTTCTGCTGAGGGAATGCTCAACAGCCTGACTGTGATGTGGGACCAAACGGCCATCTTTTTCGATGGGGCCACCTGGTTGCCTGAGGAGGGGAGGAAGCAGTTGAGGCAATGGGTGGACATAAACAAGAAAGCCTGTGAAGGTTTAAAGAGCGCCCTAGACAGCGGCTATTCCAACCTGGAAAAGTTTTTCTCATCATAGGCCGGCTTTACCGCATCAGTATACGAACGGGCAGTGGATTATTGAGGCGCTCAGAAGGTTTACCAAAACTACCGGTTAGGAAGTTGACCAGGTTGAGTTGGGGACACAACTCGGCGACATCGCGGGCTTTGGCGTGTTCCTGAAGTCTTTTCGGCAGAATCCGATCCAAGAATGCGGTCCAGCGTCCTTTGGCAGTCAAGTTGATGCATCATTCAGGATTAAACCTCACCTCTATGAACCGGGAGGGCAACATGAGAAGAGCTGAGATCATCGATTTTCTGGATATTGACCGTATCGTCCATGCCTGGCAATCGAATTTTACCCTTAGCATTTCCCCCGAATCTATAATGGTCGCCTTCTTTTCCTGGGCGATACACCTTGCCAATTTACCCGGGAAAAAGGCAGAACTCCTGAAGGAATATTTAATCAAAATATCCAAGTATTTCGAATACATTTCCCACACAACGATGGGACGCGAATATCCTTGTTGCTTTGAGCCATTCTGTGAGGACGTGCGTTTCAGTACCCCCGAGTGGGAAAAATGGCCGTACAATATCATTTCTCAGGGGTTTCTCATGATGGAGAGCTGCTGGCGGAGCGCGACCACTCACGTACACGGCCTTGCATGCCATCATGAAAACGTGGTCTCCTTCACGACGCGCCAGTTGCTCGATGTGTTTGCGCCTTCCAATTTCATTCTGACAAATCCGGAGGTATTGAAAGTAACCCGCGAGCAGTGGGGCGCCAATTTGGTGCAGGGCTGGGTGAATTTTCTAGAGGACACCAAACGGGCGCTGAACCGGGAAAAACCGACCGGCGCTGAAGCTTTTCGCGTTGGCGTAAACGTTGGCGTCACGCCGGGCAAGGTGGTTTTCCGCAACGGGCTGATGGAGTTGATTCAGTACAGTCCCATAACGGAGCAGGTTTACGCGGAACCCTTGCTCATAGTACCTGCCTGGATAATGAAGTACTACATACTTGATCTGTCCCCTCATAACTCTCTTGTCAGATACTTGGTGGAAAAAGGATTCACGGTTTTTATGATCTCGTGGAAAAACCCGGGGCCGGAGGACCGCGATATGTCAATGGACGACTACCGCACGCAGGGGGTTATGGCTGCGCTTGATGCTATCTCCACCATAATCCCGGAAAGCAAGATTCACACCTTGGGATATTGCCTCGGCGGAAATATTCTCACGATAACGGCAGCCGCAATGGCCAGGGATGATGATACTCGGATCCGCAGTTTGACCTTGCTGGCGACCCAGAGCGACTTTACCGAAGCTGGCGAACTGATGCTCTTTATCGACGAGAGCCAAGTGTCTTATCTGGAAGACAGCATGTGGGAGAAAGGATATCTGGATACCAGGCAGATGGCCGGGGCCTTTCAGTTGCTGCGCTCCAACGACCTTATATGGTCTCAGTTCATTAATGCCTATTTGAAGGGGGAGAAGCGCCTCTCGATGTCGGACCTCATGGCATGGAACGCTGATACTACCCGCATGCCATATCGGATGCACAGTGAGTTTCTGAGGTCCTTGTTCCTTGATAACGATCTTGCCGAGGGGCGCTATCATGTGGGCGATCGTCCCGTTTTTCTCAGCGACATTCAGGCCCCGGTCTTCCTGGTGGCAACGCTTCGAGATCATGTGGCCCCTTGGCACTCAGTCTACAAGTTTCTTTTCTTTTACAATGCTGAAGACATAACTTTTGTCCTTTGTAGCGGCGGCCACAACGCCGGCATAATCAGTGAACCGGGGCTTCCCAAAGGGTCATTTCGGATATCCACCCGCAATGTTGGCGAGAAACGCATTGACGCCGATTCCTGGCTCGAAAAGACCCCCGAGCAAAGCGGCTCCTGGTGGGTCCCCTTCGAGCGTTGGTTGGCTGAGCACTCATCTTCTCTTGTTGCCCCGCCTTCCACGGGCGCCCCCGAAAAAGGGCTTCCACCGCTGAGCGATGCACCCGGTACCTATGTGTTCCAGGAATAGACGCTGCCACCCGGCCATGGAATCAGGCCGCAGGAAGCAGATTATTCCTTTGTCTATGTTGAATATCTGATTGGGATTGAGGGATTGAGGGATTTGTTAAGAAAAAGCTTTCAAACGAAAATTCCCCCTCCCCCGCCTTTAGGAAAGCACCAAGGTGTTATAGTGCGAATCGTCCGAATTCAGAGGATTATTTTTCGAACGAAAAGATGCGCTTCCAATCGTTTTTCATGCTGATGACGATCCAGCCATTTTTCTTTGCCTCATCATAGAGCGCCTGCGTGAAGGCGCCAAGCCTGGTGTCGGGCAGACCCTGCGCCGGCCCGTAGGCATACTCGCGCTCGGCATCGTCGTGCATTACCAGCAGCGCGAGCCGGGCGCCGCCACCCGCCCGGGTGTACTCCAGCATTTCCCGGTCGCCGGACGAGTTGCCGAACGCTATGTATGGCCGGCGTCCGATCATCATGTGAATCCCCTCGGGCTTGCCTGCATTGCTGTCGGCGAGCAAAATCCCGGGCTCCCTGGTGAGCATCGGCCGGCCGTTTTTGTCGTAGCCGAACCGGGTGGCGCCTATGGTGCCCACGATCTGCTCCGGCGGGATACCATACACCCGCTCGGAGTACACGCGCACGAAATCCTGGCCGCTGCCGGTAACAATATAGGTCTTGAAACCATTGGCCCGGAGATATTGCATGACTTCGAGCATCGGCTGATACACCAGCTCGGTGTAGAGCCGATTCCAGCGCGGGTGTCTGGCCGTCTCAATCCACTTCTTCGCTTCGGCGTCGAACTCGTCCACAGTCATGCCCGTGAGCGTTGCGGTGAAGATTTTTTCGAGGTCCTTCGTCGAGAGCTTCGCTATCGCTTCCCGGTTGCCGGACAATACGGTCTTGAACGGCTCCATATTCTTCAGTTCAGGCTTCTTCTCGGCAAGAGCCGGGACCTGTTCCAGGCAGTAGGTCACCTGCGTGTACATCGGATGCTCAACCCAGAGGGTGCCATCCTGGTCGAACGTTGCGATGCGCTCCCCGGGCGGCACGAAATTCGGGCTTGCCTTGTCCGTGGTCGCCTGAACAAACTCGATGATCGCCTTCCTCGCAGGCCTATCGTTCCACGACGGCAAAAGGTCAGCGGCCTGCGCGCTCAGGACCGCTGAGAGCAGCGCAAGCATTGTGAATGCAACGAGTCTTATCGGTTTCATGGTTGAAGCTCCGTTCTGTTCACTTCACTTTTCTGCGCCGGGGACCGGACGCCCATCGATTCATCACGCTCACTTCTTGAGGTCCGGCAAATAAAGACCAGCGGCAAAATCAGCCGCCATCCCGATCGTTGCATTCGTCAATTTTTACAAGTGCATCGTGTATGGCATCAAGTTTGGTTTCGATAGATTTCTTCATAACATTGCTTTTGCCGGCCATGATTATAAGTTTCACCGAAACCAGAAACACCCCCGCTTCAAGTAAAATCTCATGGGTCAAGCCCTTTATAATAAGGGCTAGAACAAACAGCACAAAAGTAATGCAGATTACAACCGCTGACTCGATATCCAAGTTTTTGAAAATTTGCAATAGAAATGCTCCTGTTCCAGGGTTGAAGAAAGGGGACCACACCTGCACTCTTGACAGAATAGGAACGACGAGGAGCAATATCAACACGCGGCCATGCCGGCCCCGCACCAAAATGCCAACCCAAAAGGCTCAAGTGGCAAAACGGGCCCGGGACTTCAGCTCCTCCAAACTTCATGTAAGGCTTATCGCCCTGCCCCCGCCAGAAATTCTGCTTATCCAAAACGATGATAGTGCCGAATAAAAAATTGCAAACAGCGATGTGAATCTTCTTTACCTTTTATCCATCGACTCGGGAGAAGCAACATGATGTTCAAACGCATGGTTGTCCTGCTCGGTCTTGTGCTTACGCTCACCGTCCCATTCCAGGTTCCGGTCCTGGCGCAGACGGCTACAAATGACGGCACAACTCTTAAACAGATTATCATCTTCGGCCGCCACAGCATACGCTCATCCACGACGTGCCCATCACAATTGGCCACCTATGCAGTCCAGCCTTTCCCCGCGTTCGAGGTCCTGCCGGGCTGTTTGACCCCGAACGGGCAGACGGCGGAAACCTTGCTTGGCGCCTATTTCCGCCAATACCTGATCTACGAGGGGCTGCTGACGGGCAACGATCAAACAGATGCACTGCACTCGTATTTCCGTTCCAATTCCATCGAGCGCTCATGGCTGACGGCTGTCTCATTTGGGAACGGGTTGATACCGAACTTGCCTCCGCCCGTAAACTCCTACCCTATCGGCACGACCGACCCGGTTTTCGATCCCATAGCGGCGGGCGTGGTGAAAAACCTCGACACTAATCTCGCTGCTGCCCAGGTTCAGGAAATGTTCAATGGTGGAACAACGTTGGCATCCGCTTGGAGCGGCGAGTTTTCCCTAATTCGCAGCGTGCTCTTCGATTATCCATTAGGAACAACGCCACCGCCCCCTACACCGCAATACTGTCCGTCGTCGTCGACGACACCCTGTGTTGACCCGACCGCTCAATCAATTCCCCTCACTGCCAATCTCCCGGAGCCCTCGGGCCCAGAGTATTATACAGGAGCCATTATTAATGAGGGCGGGCTGGGAACTACCATTGATGCCGCCGATCCATTCGTCATGCAATACGCCGATGGCTTGGAGACGGCTTGGGGACAGCTCTCGCTGGATCAAATCTCCCAACAGACCCGGATTGTAGGCATTCATTTTAATATTGAAATGCGTTCGCCCTACCTCGCCCAGGTGCAGAGCTCCAACGCCGCCTCGCACGTACTCCGGACGATGCAGCAAGCTGTAAATGGCGTCAATCTTCGTGGAGCATTTGGCAACGCCAGATCACGGACTGTTGTAGTCATCAGCTCTGATGCGTACGTGGCCGGATTGGCTGGACTTCTTAACCTTCATTGGCAGTTGCCCGAATATCAACCGGATTTTTGTGCTCCCGGCGGAGCGCTCGTTTTCGAACTGCGACAGAGTGCATCCAAACAGTATTTTGTCCGCGTCTTCTACACCGCACAGACCTTGGATCAACTCCGCAGTCTGACGAAGTTGACGCTAGGTCAAACACCTGGAACAATGCAGCTTCCGGTTCCGGGCGGCAGCAATTCGGCCACCGATTTCGATGTTAACTTCGGGGTTTTTCAAAAACTTATGATGAATGCAATCGGCCAGCAATACGTGGAACCTCTAACAGATGTTCCACCCGACGTGTTATCTGGTGGAGTCACCTGCCAACCGGAACCCGGCTGTCCGGAATAAGCTCAATTCTGAGAACGGGGCGAGAACGGTGTCCGGGTTAGATGTGGTCTTCTTTGTGCAAAGTTTTATCTGCAAATTGCCATTTTTCTCTCCATAACCTGTCCATGACTGGTCTATCCATGACCGGTCTATCACCAGTGGATCTTTTTTTGCTGCGGCTATACTCAAACTCCAGAAAAAATTGTTTACTCTTTTCCAGATGAAATGTTAGACGAACATGCCGGAAGTTTCGTGGGCGGGACCTATATAACGAAGTGACTTCTTCGGCAACGGGAGGAGGCGGCCAGGCCGTAAATCACTTTTGGGCACCGACTTTTTTCAATATGCCATAAGCGGGCTCACGATCGGCGCGATATACGCCATGGTGGCAATTGGCTACAACGCCATCTACAGCGTGACCGAGATCATTAATTTCGCCCAGGGTGAGTTCGTGATGCTGGGGGGCCTTTTTGCGGTATTCTTTGCCGGGACGCTTGGCCTTCCGCTATATGCGGCTTTTCTTTGCTCGGTAGTTCTGACGGGATGTGTCGGCCTGGCGATGGACAGGCTGATAATCGGGCGCGCGCGGGACACAAGTGTTCTTTCCCTTATAATCATCACGCTTGCTCTTTCCATTATGCTCAAGGGCGGTGCTCTTCTGTGGTGGGGAAAAGATCCTTACAGCCTGCCCCCGTTCAGTTCCGGCGGGCCGATCAGGATTGCCGGGGTCGCAATCCAGCCTCAGGCGCTTTGGATTATCGGTATCTGCGCCCTGATTATCATCGCGCTTACCCTCTTTTTTCGAAAGTCGATTTATGGCCAGGCCATGCTTGCCTGCGCCAATAATGCCAGTGCCGCAAGGCTCGCGGGCATTCCGGTCGGGCACATGGTCCTGCTCTCGTTCATACTGAGCGCGGTGATCGGGGCTGCAGCAGGGGTCATAATCACACCCGTTTCGATGATGGAATACGACAGGGGAGCGCTTCTCGGCCTAAAGGGTTTCGGGGCCGCAGTGCTCGGCGGATTGGGACAGTTTTTCGGAGCGCTCGTTGCCGGGGTAATTCTGGGGCTTGCGGAGTCTTTCTGCGCGGGGTATCTTTCTTCGGGTTACAAGGACGCAGTTGCTCTCGTTCTGCTCCTGCTTGTTCTTTTCCTCAAACCCGAAGGCCTTTTCGGCAGCGGGGAAGCTGCCAGGCTCAAGAAATACTAGGAAATTTTTTAGGATGGGAAAGAAAAACTGGCTGATCCTGCTGGGAACCGCGGTATTCATTTGCTCCTTTCCCATGCTGGTTACCAAAATCAAAGCCATCTCCCATTACGTGGACGTCATGGTCTTTGCGGGCATTTTCACTCTTGTGTGCATCGGATTGAGTCTTCTGATGGGCTATGCCGGTCAGATTTGTCTTGCCCAGGCCGCATTTTTCGGCATAGGCGCATATACATCGGGTATATTGACCACCAAATTCGGCCTCGATCCCTGGATGGCGATGCCCGCCGGAATGATTCTGAGCGGCCTGGTAGCCTGGATCATCGGGGTGCCCGCACTGCGCCTGAGGGGCCACTATCTCGCGATGGCCACCCTGGGGTTCGGGGTAATAGTCAACATCGTTTTGGCCGAGGAAGTTGACTGGACCGGCGGCCCGTCCGGGATGGCCGACATTCCGGCCCTACAAATCGCCGGGTATAAAATAACCAGCGACATCGCATGGTATTATCTCGTATGGGGCATTGTCTTCTGTGCGCTGATCTTTTGCCTCCAAATACTTCGTTCCAGGGTGGGACGAGCGCTCAGGGCAATCCATGAAGAGGAAAAAGCAGCCGAATGCATGGGGGTCCCCACTGCGAGCTACAAAGTCCGGGTCTTTATCCTGAGCGCGGTGCTTGCCGCCATTGCCGGAAGCCTTTACGCCCACTACGTTGCCTGCATAAATCCAAGCTCTTTCAACCTTATGTGGTCAATTCGATTCATGCTGATGGTCATGGTGGGCGGCATGCAGAGCCTTTGGGGAGCGCTCGTCGGGGCAGTCCTCATGACCTTCGTCGGAAATGAGTGGCTCCGGATGTTCGCTGAATTCGAAATCCTTGTCTACGGTTCGATACTTCTGGCCGTTGCGCTTTTTCTGCCCGGGGGCATAGTGTCTTTGGCTTCCACGATTGCCAGGCGGCGCGCGAAAAGAGCTTCCGCACTCGAGGATGCCGTATCATGATCGTGGAGGCCTCCCGATCCAATGCCCCTATTCTGCGGTTAGAGGGCCTGGAAAAGCGGTTCGGTGGAGTAGCGGCCCTTCAGGGAATAGACTATGACGTACCGGTCGGGATCATCCAGGGGGTTATCGGCCCGAATGGAGCCGGTAAAACCACTCTGTTCAACTGTATAAGCGGGATAATCGAGCCGTCAAAGGGCTGGATCAGTTTCGAAGGATACCGCATTGAAGGCCTTGCCCCCCACAAGATTGCAAGGTTGGGGGTTTCAAGAACTTTTCAGCACGTGGCCCTTTTCAAGAAGATGACGGTGCTTGAAAACGTCATGCTGGGAAGGCATCCCAAGACTCGGCGAAGCTTTCTTGCCGCCGGCTTCAGATTGCCCGGAATGCGTTCGGAAGAAGAGCACATCCGGGAAAAGGCGTTCGAATGCCTCGATTTTGTCCGCCTTGCCGATCTTGCAGGACTTCATGCCGGAACACTCCCGCTCGGAAAGCAAAAGATGCTGGAAATCGCTCGAGCGCTTGCCACCGAACCGCGACTCATTCTTCTCGACGAGCCGGCCGGAGGCCTCAACATGAGGGAAACCGAGGAGTTGGGCGATTTAATCCAGGAGATAAAAAAACTTTGCGTAACCGTGCTGCTCGTCGAACATGATATGAACCTGATCATGGACATATCGGACCGAATCCTGGTGCTTGATTTCGGGAAGGTGCTGACATCCGGGACCCCCGCTGAAATCAAGGAAAACAGCGCCGTAGTAGAAGCCTACCTTGGCATGGAAGCGGCCGGGATACTGATGTGAAGATTCTATGCTGACCGTCAAGAGCGTACATACATATTATGGAAACATTCATGCCCTCAAAGGCGTCTCGCTGCATGTACGCAAAGGTGAGGTGGTCACGCTTGTGGGGGCCAACGGCGCAGGGAAAAGCACCCTGGTAAACACTATCTGTGGCATGGCCAGGCCGTCCAGAGGAAGCATAGAGTTTCTCGGAGGGCAAATTGCAGGCCTCGCTCCGGAGAACATTGTCCGTAAAGGAATTTCGCTGGCGCCGGAAGGACGTCAGATCTTTTCCGCCATGACCGTCGAGGCCAACCTGCTGATGGGAGGATTCATTCATCGCAAAGACCCCGAGCAGTTGCGCACGGATATGGATCGCCTCTATAATAGGTTTCCGATCCTAAAGGAGCGCTGCCGGCAGTTGGCCGGGACCTTGAGCGGGGGCGAACAGCAGATGCTCGCTATCAGCCGGGCCCTCATGTCAAGGCCGCAACTTCTGATCCTCGATGAGCCGTCAATGGGCTTGGCCCCGCTGGTTACAAAGGATATATTCTCCATCGTTTTGGAGCTCAAAGAGGAGGGCCGGACAATTCTGCTGATCGAGCAAAACGCACGCGCGGCGCTCAAGATTGCCGACCGCGGCTATGTGATGGAAACAGGGAAGGTGGTGCTGGAGGGAGAAGGTACTCAATTGCTCGAACACCGGGAAGTGAAACGGGCCTACCTTGGCCGGGGCGCCAGGCAAATCTGGGAGGCGTGATGAAAGCAGTGGATAGTGAATGGTGAATAGTGAATAAAAAAATAATTCCTTTTGGTTCTATCGCCGCGCGAGGAATGGTGAATAGAAAAAAACAACTCCTCTCATAGGCAGGGGCCTTTCTTTTTCTGTTCATATTCACTGCTGATTGCTCCACTGTTCACCGGTCACTGCTCACTGAAAAAGTGAAAAAGGAAAATCCCATGCCGATCTGGGAACCGGAAAAAGAGAGTATGTCCCGGGAGGACTTGCGTCAGACGCAGCTCGAGCGCCTCCAGGCTACCCTGAACCGCATCTACAAGAACGTTTCATTCTACCGGCGCAGATTCAAGGAGATTGATTTCAGGCCTGAAGACGATTTTACCGAGATAAGCGACATAGAGCGACTGCCTTTCACGAACGGACAGGACATAAGCCAGAGCTATCCTTATGAGATGTTTGCCGTGCCGTTGCGCGAGGTAGTCCGGGTCCATGCGTCTTCGGGTACTTCCACAAATCCGCGCGTTGTCGGCTACACAAGGCAGGACCTGCGGACCTGGAGCAATCTGGTTGCACGTATTCTAAGCGCGGGCGGAGTCGTCCAGGATGATGTGATACAGGTTACCCTGGGCTACGGTCTGCTAACAGGCGGGTTGGGCATCCATTACGGCGCAGAGCGAATCGGGGCTTCCGTTCTGCCCACTTCCACAGGACACACGGAAAGACAGATAAAAATAATGCAGGATTTCAGAACTACTGTTCTGGTCTGCACTCCCAGTTATGCTCTTATAATCGCCGACCGCATGGAGTCAATGGGCTTGAGCGCCAAGAGTCTTTCCCTCAAGTGCTGCATATGCGCCGGGGAACCCTGGACGGAGGAAATGCGCCGTGAAATCGAGGAGCGTCTTTTTGTCAAGGTGGCCGATAATTACGGAATAACGGAGGTCCTTGGCCCCGGGATAGCGGGCGAGTGTCTCCAACAGTGCGGAATGCACATCCAGGAGGACCATTTCTACGCAGAAGTGATCGACCCGGCGTCGGGGACCCTTCTGGGTCCCGGGATGAAAGGCGAACTGGTCCTGACCACCCTCACCAAAGAGGCTTTCCCGGTGATTCGCTTTCGAACCGGGGACATCTGCGGCATCACGGACGAACCCTGCTCCTGCGGGCGCACCACCCGCCGGATCAGCAGAATTCACGGACGCTGCGATGACGCGTTGGTGATCAAGGGCATAAAAATAATCCCGGATAGGATCGGGGATATCCTGCAGCAGATCAAGGGAGAACGGCCGGTGTTTCAGTTGGTGGCTGTCCGCCGCGGGCGTCAGGACCAGCTTGAGATTTGGGTCGAGGTGACCGAGCAGCTTTTCTATGACAAGATGCGCGAGCAGCGTAGTCTTGTCGATTTCATGAGCAGGAAGATAGCTACTTTTATTGGAATAACTCCCAAAATAAAGCTGGTCGAAAGAGGTTCGCTCAAGCGCGAGGGCGACAGGGTTAAACCTTTTGTAGATCGCAGGCTCGAAATGACAATGGAGGACAGTTGATGCACGAACTCTTGATTGCTCCAACCAACAGGCCGCAATTTCTTCTGGGCAACGAAGCGATTGTGCGCGGGGCGCTCGAAAGCGGAGTTCGCTTTGTGGCGGCCTACCCGGGGACACCCTCATCGGAGATAATCGACCGTTTCGCCCAATTGGGCGGTGAGGCCGGAATATATGTCGAGTATTCAGTAAACGAGAAGGTTTCGATAGAAGTTTCCTGCGCAGCGGCGATTTGCGGTGTTAGGAGCCTTTGCTCGATGAAACATGTCGGGCTCAACGTGGCCGCCGATGCTTTTATGAGTCTTGCCTACGTTGGAGTAAAAGCCGGCATGGTGATCGTCGTCGCAGATGATCCATCCCTTCATTCGAGTCAGAACGAACAGGATAGCAGATATTATGCAAAGCTCTCCGGGGTCCCGATGCTCGAGCCATCGACTCCACAGGAAGCTCACCGGATGACGCTTGAAGCCTTCAGAATTTCTGAAAAATTCGGCACGCCATGCCTCCTGCGCACCACAACGCGTGTAAACCATTGCCGGGGGCCTGTAGAGATCGGCTCGATTCCACCAGTAAAGGGCTTTTCGGGTGAATTCAAAAAGGACCCATTCAACCTGGTTTTAATTCCCGCTGTGGGCCGCAAATTGCGGTTAGCCTTGCTTGAAAGGACCCAAAGGTTGCTCGATGAGTCCGAGGGCAACCCTCTTAATTTTATTTCCGGAAAGGGCGATCTGGGCATCATTACAAGCGGCGTCTCCTTTCTCCATGTGCTCGACGCTGTAACCGGCATGGGCCTGGAGGATAAAATCAAGATCCTGAAGCTGGGCTTTACCTATCCACAGCCCAAAGCCCTGATCGCAGAATTTCTTGGCAGCGTAAAGAGGGCACTGGTGGTTGAAGAAGTAGAGCCATTCATTGAGGAGGCGGCAAAGATCTGCGCGCAGGAATCAAAACTTTCAATTGACATTGCAGGCAAAGGCAAGGGGTTGATTCCTCAAGCTTTCGAGCTTGATCCGGTAAAGGTAAAAAACGCAATCAGCAAATTTTTCAGTATTGATTACGAGCAGCCGAAAGTCTACGAAGCGCCTGAGCTTCCGCAAAGGCCGCCCAATCTCTGTCCCGGCTGCCCCCACCGAGCGACTTATTATTCTGTGAAGAAAGTCTTTGGAGAGGAAGCGGTCTATCCCACCGACATCGGATGTTACACCCTGGGCATTCTTCCACCGCTCAAAATGGCCGATTTCCTCATCTGCATGGGTTCGGGCGTGTCCACAGCGGCAGGATTCAGCAAGGTGCTGGACCGGCCTGTGGTCGCTTTCATCGGCGATTCCACATTTTTCCATGCGGGAATACCAGGGCTCGTAAACGCCGTCGCAAACGGCCACAAATTTTTGCTCGTAATTCTCGATAATGGAACTACCGCCATGACAGGCCATCAGCCTCATCCAGGGGTGGAATTGACCCCGAAGGGGAGGGTCGAGCCCAAAGTGAGTCTGGAAAAGCTTGTCCGGGGATGCGGAGTGAGCCAGGTCGCAACGATTAATCCTCTCCAGGTCAAAAAGAGTCAAGCAGTATTACAGGATTTCAAGGACAAAATTAACGAAGCCGGGGTTTCGGTCATTATCTCCAAAAGCCCCTGCCCTCTTTTTGAGGCCCGGATAACCAAAAAGCAAAAGAAAGTAGTTTTTCGGACAGATGAATCCAAATCTTGTGCAGAGTGCAAGAAATGCCTGACCGAACTGGGCTGCCCGGCCTTTTTTGTTGAATCTTCAGGTGGGGTCGAGCACGTTTTCATAAACGAATCCCTTTGCAGCGGGTGCAGTGTCTGTTCGCAAATCTGCGATTCGATAAGCGCTAAAAGGATTTGATGAAAAGAGGCGGCTCGCCTGTCGGCCCACGAGTGCGATAGACGCGACTAAGGTCGGACATTGGAAGCGACGAGCCTTTGCGAGCGCCGGATGCCTTGAAGGCCTGACCTCGCTGAACGCATCCTCCGTCGCATTCGCGCCCCTCCGTGGCCCCGGCGAATGATATAATAAATAGTAAGTCTATCTTAGGAGAGATCATGCCGATGGGAAAAGAAATGAGAGCTTTGCGTATATTTTTTACAGGCGTCGGGGGTCAAGGGACCCTTCTTGCAACTCGCCTCGTCGGTGAGGCCGTTCTGGAGGAGCGTGTTCCGGTTCTGATGAGCGAGATTCACGGCATGGCGCAAAGGGGCGGGGTCGTTGAGTCCTCCGTAGTAATGGGCCGCGCCGCCAGCCCAATCATCTCCGACGGCGAAGCGGACATTGTAATCGCGTTTGAACCGATCGAGGCTGCTCGAGCCCTGCCGAAATGCAACCCGAAAACGGTGGTCATAACCAGCATCGCGCCAGTTGCGCCATTCACTGTTACAATCGGCCAAAGCGTTTATCCCGACCTGGATGCGCTTTACAGAATGGTCGAATCTCACGCTGCGAGCCTGATCCGGGTTGATGCCGATGGACTGGCAAGGTCCGTCAGCGCCGAGCGCAGCTCGAATGTAATCATGGTGGGGGTATTAGCCGGAACCGGCCTGCTACCGGTCTCCAAAACGAGCTTCGAGGCGGCGCTGCAGAGAATCCTGCCTGAAAGGCTGATCGAGTCGAATCTGCGTGCGCTGGATGCAGGATACAGGTTTGGCGCTGAACTAGCCGGCCTCCATCCGGAAACATCCCACTTAAACTGAGGCTCAAGACTGAGTATCTCTAAAGAGGGCAAGGGAGCAGTGTACCTGCAGGCAGGCGACCTAATGCCGGTTTCCGATTCGCAAAGGTTATAGATGGCCGAAATAAAGAGCACCCTGGACCTCGTCATGGAGAGGACACGCCACCTCCGCATGACCGAGGAGGACAAACGCAAGCAGGCCGCTGCGGCGTTCAAAGAAGCCGTAAGCAGGCTTGCCCGTAAATACCTGGACGGGCAAATCAGCCTGGACAAGTTGCAGGCGGAATTGAACCAACTCGAGGGAGGCGCTTCCGGCAGAGAGG
The DNA here is from genome assembly GCA_049520315.1 of Syntrophobacteraceae bacterium. Lineage (GTDB taxonomy): Bacteria > Desulfobacterota > Syntrophobacteria > Syntrophobacterales > Syntrophobacteraceae > SbD1. Next base: position 4,009 of record JBEKPW010000110.1, on the reverse strand, counting down.
AAGCAGCCGCTGAGATTGGCAGGCGGATCGATCCTTACGCGGACAACACACTATTGCTCGATTTGATAAAAAACGGCCTGGGCTTTGATATTTCGCGCATCGAGGCAATATTGCATCATTTCCGCGAGACGGTCCATTCCGAAGAAGACCAGGCGGTCGAGCGCGTCAGAGCCGATCTTCTGAAAAAAGGTATATCCGGCAGCGCCGTGATGCCCAGCCTTGAGACGGACAAGGATTGGGCAAGGAGGCGCAAGGAAATGCTTGAAACTGTCAGGGTGGAGCTTGACGCGCGGATCGCACAACTCAAGCAACACCCATGAGGCGTCTCGCCGATTGGCCCGCTGCGTGCGATAGATGTAACTATCCTCGAGTTATTCGATGTGAGGGGCAAAGACCATGCGGGTACCTTTCCTGCTTAAAATCCCGGCCTTCTGCCTGGCAGCGTTCGGCCTGATTTCTTTGTTCTGCCATTATTCCTTCACCAGTGTAACCATTCCTTGGAAGGAAGCCGATGAAGGTTTGCTCGTAGCTGAATTCGAGTCAGTTTTTAACAACGACCCTTACGAGATCACGGTGGTTAAGATCGACCCCCAAAGTTATTCGTTTCAGCTTCTGTGCGCCACGGAACTCGGAAAAGAGTCTCTCACCACCAAAGAATGGGCTTTGAAGTATCAAATGCTTGCGGCCGTGAACGCCGGGATGTTTCAGGAGAACGGTTTGACCAGTGTGGGCTTCATGAAGAACTTCGGTCACGTTAACAATCCGAGGCTCAGCAAGGCCAATACCATCCTGGCGTTCAACCCGGTAGGAGAAAATCTCCCCGAAATACAGCTCATTGATCGTGAATGTCAGGATTTTAACGACTTGCGTCAAAAATACCAGTCATTCGTGCAAAGTATAAGAATGATTTCTTGCAGCCAGCAAAATGTCTGGAGCAGGCAGGATTCCAAGTGGAGCACCCTGGCGGTCGGAATGGACTTTCAGGGGAATATCCTGTTTCTTTTCAGCAGGACTCCCCTTTCGGTTCATGATTTCATAGACATCCTGCTCTCTCTTCCACTTTCGCTAAAGAGCGCAATGTATCTCGAGGGCGGACCACAAGCTTCACTTTATCTCTCTACATCGAGGATGACCGTTGAAAGATACGGAGTCTGGGGAGGCCTTGAAAAAAATTCCCTCCAATTTCCGCTGCCTGTTCCCAATGTGATCGGGATATCGAAAAAACCGCGCGTCAAAAACTAATAATTATAGGGCTTTTGTTTCCGCTTTTGTCCTACCCGGAAAATCAATTCGCTGGTTTGGTCCAGCATTCGGTTTATTTCCTTGGAACCCTTGGCGGTGGGCCCCCCTGCAGCTTGCAGCCGGTCGTAATTTTCTTTGATCTTTTTGAGTTTATCCTTGATGGGGATTGCCTCTTCGAAAGTGATTACTTTCGAGGCGACATCCTGTTCCAGCCACTTCTGCTGATCGGCTATTCTGTTTGGTATGTCGACTTCTGCGGGCTTCAGATAAGGTTTTACTTCAGTTAAGCTGCAGGCCGCGACCAAAAAGAACGACATGATGAGAATTATTTTCCGCACATCTGCTCCTTCCATCCAGTAGCTCAAGAATATGTCAATCTACACGAAAAACCAGAAAAAACACGCACCTCCCTCCGGTACCGGGCAACCGTGGATCAGGGCCTGCCTGTTTTCTCAAATTCTAACACAATCTTCAAGTTTAACTGTGAAAGGTCCGATCCAATAGTTAAGGGAGACGATTTCCCGCGAAGGCTGAAGTGAAAGAAATGTAACCAGGCGGGAAAAAATCGTTCATATTTTTGACGACGGTGAGGAGGCACTGCTGTCAGGCCGGCAAGGATGCGAAATGGAACCGCTGGCACAAACATTGCTCTTCAAAACAGCAGTATAAGTTGTTTTTGCGAGACACCCACAACCAGGAATGACTTATGATGTTTCAATGTATTAGATGCCATGAAACATGGGGACGCGGGAACCCCCACATCGATGGGTACTCGCATGGGCTTTGCGCAAGATGCCTCAGGGAAGCTTTGACTCCTCTCTATAGAAAACGGCAGGCTCAAGAGGGCAACTTTGACTGTTTCGCCAAATCCTCCGGCTACTGCGACCAGCCTGCCTGCAAGTATCGGCAAATCTGCGTTGGAGCCTGATTCCTTCTCGATTCTCGTGCTGCCTGCTGAAAAACCGCCTTCAACCCCGATCTAAAACTCCGGGTCTACGCCTCTTAAATGCCCGCGTTGCTTTCCACCTATCTTTCGCAAACCTGTGGCGAAGATTATCATATTCCAGGTTCGTAATCATTTATTCCACCGGAGGGAATCATATGAAGAAGGATCAGTTTGACGAAGGTTCGGGATGCTGCTCATGTGATGAGGAAACAATAACACCCGCAGGCCTCACCTGTGCGGACAAGAAAGATATTTTTACGAGAAGAGAGCAAGAGGTCCTGAACAGGATCAGGGAAGCCTCCCTGCGCGCCAGCGCCCTGAAGGATGAGATCAGCCGAGCGGATGAGCGCGGGCGGGAAGCGGGTTTACTTGAACTGGAGCGCCTGAGGCTGCTCAGGGCGGAACTCGAGCAGGAACGGGTCGCCGCTTCCGACGAGCGCATGCGTCTGCTGGGACACCTGTAAAAACTTCCAGGTCGTCAGGTATCCCGGGCGCTCTGCAGTAACGGTTACAGCAATAGAAATGACTGGACAAAAGGGTTACGAGAGACCGAAGAGGATCCTCACCGGTGATCGCCCGACCGGCAGATTGCACCTTGGGCACTGGGTGGGAAGCATGGCCGCCCGGGTTAAGCTCCAGTACGAGTATGAAACGGTCATCGTAGTCGCCGATCTGCACATGCTCACCACAAAAAAGAGCAGTGAGGATATAAAGCAAATCCTTTCGAATGCTCGAGGCCTTGCGCTTGACTACCTGGCCTCGGGGATAGACCCCGAAAGGAGCGCCATATATCTTCAGTCGGCCGTGCCCGAGACCCACGAACTGCATATATATCTGCAGAACCTGGTGTCTGTAAACCGGCTTCTGCGCCTTCCGAGTATCAAACAGATGGCCCGGGACGCCAGCATAGCGGAGGAATCGATTCCCTTCGGCCTTCTTGGATACCCAATCCTTCAAGCCGCAGACATTTTGCTTGCCCGTGCCCAGGTTGTCCCTGTCGGCAGGGACAACCTGGCCCACGTTGAAATCACGCGAGAACTGGCACGCCAGTTCAACTCCACGTACGGCCTTGTGTTTCCTGAACCGGAACCGCTTTCAAGCGACGTCCCAGCGCTTGTTGGCACGGACAACCGGGGGAAAATGTCCAAATCGGCGGGAAACGCCATCTTTTTGAGCGACGACGAGCAAACAGTAGAGGCCAAAGTCAAAGGGATGTTCACCGATCCAAAGCGTATTCACGCCGATATTCCCGGTACTGTCGAGGGAAATCCCATTTTTGTTTATCACCGTATTTTCAATGAGGACCGTTCGGAAGTAGATGACCTTGAAAAACGCTACCGCGCCGGGAAAGTCGGCGACAGGGAGGTAAAGGAAAAAACTCGCCAGGGCGTTGAACAACTTCCTGAGACCCTTTCGCGAGCGGATGGCATTATATCAGAGCAAACCCGGCCTTATCGATGAAATTATCTGGAGCGGAACGCTCAAGATGCGGCAAATCGCTGCGGAAACGATTCGGGAGGCCAGGGCAAAGATGGGAATCGACCGTGTCTGGGAATCGCTGCGCCGGAACGCCAACAAGCAATGATACCGAGCCGGGAGTTGCCCGCGGACAAACTCGCACTTGAATTTTTCAAGGCACACAAGTGTCCTGAGCCAAAAGTGCGGAAGCTAATTCAAGCCTGGGAATGGGGCCACGCTTACGATAGGGGTAGGAACGGCTCATCGCCGCCCCTCCCTCCGAACCGGACTGGCGGATCTCCCGCATCCGGCTCTCCGGTTAGTGGTTCACCTCGACGAGGACTGGAGCAAAGTTTTGTGGGC
>JBEKPW010000109.1:0-52588 GCA_049520315.1 Syntrophobacteraceae bacterium | reverse complement strand
CATCTAGAATAACCTTAAGTCATTCGTTTTTTTGCCAAACTGAGGCAATTTTGTCCTCAAGTGTAAAATTTGCCTCAGACGTGAACATGAAAAACCGGGGTTTTCGGACGGACACTAATTAGCGTTCAAAATAATATTATAGAAATTTAAAAACAATCATGTCTTGACATGGTCGAAAAATCTCGGTTTTGTCGGGATTTTTTTATGTGTTACCTGAAACCAACGCTGGTTTTGCAAGGTGATTTTCCTTTAATTACACTTAGCTTTATAGTGAGGTGAACTTGTAGACTGGAGATTCTAAATCAAAATGCCGTCCCGTATTTTTTTATCTCTGATTGCTTCGGCTCTCTGCATTGCGGGATTGCAGATCAACGCTAACGCAAGCTCTGGGTTTGTTGCGCCGGCGGATCGACTCTCCATTGCCGAGCCCCGCTACTCCGGACAGTGGAAAGCACCGGACCTTACCGTAGAGTACAAATATTCTCGAGATCAGGGCCAAATAAACCTGTCGGGCAAGATACGCTTTGCCTATTTCTGGATGGGCTATACCCAGTTGCAGGATTTTCGCCTCAGTGCAATATTTTTGGATGAGAACGGCAAGGTCCTGGCATGGGATGGTCTGGTCACCAATCGCGGCTCATTCGACTCAATCCCTTTTCACGCCACGCTAAAACTTCCGTCCAACGCCGTCTCTATGGCCTGGTCGTACCAGGGGGTAGGTGTCGGAGGCGGCAACGGACCTACTTCTTTCTGGTCCTACCCGGTTCATGGCCGGTTTTTCTAAAAGAGCGCGGAAACGGCCACCGGTTTCTGCTCTCAAATCGGGGTTCCAAGCCTCCTGTCCGAGACAGCACGGGCCACAGATGCTATCTCCAGCCTGCTCTATGACTGGAACGTGACAGTCGAGCGGTATGGGTGGTCCGGGGTGAAGGCGGCCGGCGCTAAAAACCTGGTTTTCTCCCTGTGACTATTTTGTATCCAAGTTTGTATATTCAGGTAGACGATCGGTGAATTAGCGTCCGATCACTTCCAAAAACATCATTTATGGAGGCACTAATGAAGTTGAAAGGAAAATTCGCTGTTATCCTGGTTGCACTTGCATTCATACTTGGTTCGGCTTGCATCGCCCTTGCAGGAGGCGGTATGGACCAGCAAACGGGACAAGCTACGGTCTCCGGCAGCAACCAGAATGTCAACTCCAGCGGCGCGATGCGCGTTGACCAGGATTTTGGAAACCGCCATAAGCATGATGTCAATCAGTTCGGCGATGACCGGGCGTACAGCGCTGAAAAGAGCGGCGTCGGCAGGGACTCTGACAAGGTGCTGTTGTGGCAACCAAAAAGTTACGGGTTGGGCGGCGATTATGGGCGCGACGCCAGGTAGCCCGGCTTAAGGCGTGATGGAACGCCAGGTTTTGTCTGAGAACTATCAAGGGGCTGCGGGCATTGTGCCACAGCCCCTTGCTTTTTGATTTTGGGTTTCCTCTCCACGGCTTGCTGCGGTTGGATTCCCTTCCGGCGCAAAGAGCAATACATTTCTCGGCAAAACCTTCTGATGGGCGGGTAGATCGCGGCCGTCCTGCCGGCGTCTGCCCCTTCAGATCGCCGGAATTGCTTGAGCTGATTTGGCAAAGGCTCTTTTTGAATGGAAAATGTCAAGCCAGCCCTACAATGACAAAGTGCAAGTGAGAGAATATATTTATTATTGAATGAAAACCTCGCATACGGAGGTAACGATGAAGTTGAGAGCAAAATTCGGTGTCATCATGCTTGCTCTTACGTTCGTGCTTGCTTCGGCTTATATCGCCGATGCGGGCGACGGGACGGACCAGCAAACGGTAAAACATACCTATAAGGAAGTCTCCGGCGACGACCGGGATGTCAACTCCAGCGGCGCGATGCGCGTTGACAAAGATTTGTATCCATTCCACTACGGCGATACCAATCAATTCGGCGATGACGAGGCTTACAACTCGATATCCGGAGGCAGCAAAGTTCCATACCCCATTCACAGAGAGGACCCATGAGAAACTAAGCCGCCTTTGCGCTTCTCTTTTCTCCCACATCTCGAATCAATACCTTGAAACCGTTCTCCATAGTATTTCTTTGACCTGGATTATTTCATACCCTATAGATCCCTCTGGGGATCGAACAATGAATTTCCCGATGAACCTCGATCTTTCAGGCATTGGGGCAGCACCTGCCGACCATGCTGAAACTGAACTTTGCTAAAATGGTTTTGGCCCGCTATTTCTAAATTGCCGGCAAAACGCGTTTGAGTCACGCAACCTGCGTCATAGGAGTGATTTCTTTTTCCAACCTTCCTTCCAATCTTTCTTTGGCAATCTCCAGATCATAGTGGGCCTGGAGGTTAACCCAGCTCTGTGCATCGGTGCCAAAAAACCGCGCGAGCCTCAGGGCTGTGTCAGCCGTAACGGCTCTTTTTCCTGCAACAATCTCGCCGATCCGCCTTTGGGGGACCCCAATGGATTTAGCAAGTCTGTATTGAGTGAGCCCGAGCGGCTTCAAGAAATCCTCAAGTAGAATCTCTCCCGGATGAATCGGCGGCATATCTCTTTTCAATACCCGATCGCAGTAAGGTACGGTACACCGATACCCAACAGTGCGACAAAAAAGATCACCCCAAAAATAAGGCCCAGCGTCCAAAAATCCTTGCGGCTGATATATCCGCTCCCGTAATAGGCAGGAGAGGGACCGGTAGCATACGGAGTGATTATGCCCATTATCCCCTGTGAATAACATAGAAGAAGAGCAAACGTCTTGACTGGAATACCCGGCACAGCGGCGCCGGCGGCCAGAACTACAACCAGGACCGCTGTAGTGTGGGCGGTAAGACTGGCAAACATGTAATGAACGAAGAAATAAATCGCTACCAAAATAACCATGACAAGGAGAGGCGACATTCCCGTTAAATGATCCGAAGCGGTCCTGGTAAACCAGGCAACAAAGCCGACCTTGTTCAAACCGTCGGCCATGGCGACGAGTGTGGCAAACCAGACGAGGACATTCCACGCAGGTTTATTGCCAAGGACGTCATCCCAGGAAACAATCCCGGTCAGCAACATCAATGTGATGATAAGACCCGCTACGGTAGCAGCATCCATGATGCTGGTGCCGAAAATCCAAAGAGTCAGCGCGAGAATGGCTAATATAGCCATCACCATTTCCCTGCGGGTGGGCTTACCCATTTTTACGAGTTCTTGAGACGCCCAGGATGGGATTTCAGGGCTCTCCAGGACCTCGGGCGGGTATATCTTATAGATTAGATATGGAAGAATAAGGAGCAGTGTTATGCCCACAGGCAGAAATCCAATGAACCATTCCGTCCAGCTAAAGCGAATCCCGACGGTCTTGTCCACCAGCTCGACGGCCAGCGGGTTAGGCGCCAGAGAAGTGATGAACATCGAGCTGGTAACACACGTGGCGGCAAGCGCCGTCCACATGATATAGCTGCCGATCTTGCGGGCCGTCTCGCCCGGGGCGGAACCATAAAGACCCGGCAGATTCTGGATGATGGGAAAAATTGTACCGGCGCTCCTTGCGGTGTTGGAGGGAGTGAACGGGGCCAGGATCAAATCGGCAAAGGTTATGGCGTAACCCAGGCCCAGGGTCTTTTTCCCCAAAATCCTGACCAGGTGCAGTGCTATGCGCTTGCCAAGGCCTGTCTTCTCATAACCCATAGCGAACATGAATGCGCCGAAGATCAGCCATACGGTCGTATTGGAAAATCCGGACAGGGCCCATCTGATTGAATCAGCGGCTTTTGGGCCGGCCAATCCCAGAACTGCGACCGCAAAAACACCTGCAAACCCTACTGCGGCAGCCGGAATAGGCTCCAGTATCAAGGCAAAAATTACAGTTGCGAAAATAGCAAGAAAATACCAGGCGTTCTGAGCAAGTCCGGGAGGGGCGGGAAGCAAGGCGATAATGATACCCAGGAGCAAAGGCGGAATGGCTTTCCAAGCTATCGGTTTCATGCCCGGCTCCTCTATCTGATGTTTTGGAGGGACTCTTCTATCTGGTCAAGATGCAGCTTGCGATGTATGGATCGGTAAAGCCGAAACTTATCTCCCGTGCTTTCAATCGCAGAAATGAGGTCCGGGGAAGAATTTGCAAGTTCCCTGTCTATTGCTTCGGCGGTCGAAACCGCCAGGTTTGCAGCAACCCTTGGGTGCAATGCGAGCCATGTGGGGGTCAGAGAATCGTTTGTGACATCGACATCGATTGGTGACGGCTCAACCCCGCTCGTTTTCCATTTGCGCATCAGAACCAATGACCTCTGATCCCAAAAGGCAAGATGAGCCAGGGCCACTGAAATGGTCCAGTCATTTCCAAAAGGAAGACTTAGCTCATCGTCGGATAAGCGTTTGACCAAAGAGCGCAATCTCTCAAGCTCTCGAGCATTCTCGGCGACAAAGGGTCTATCCATAAAAGTTCCTCCACTTAATTGTTCGCGCGGCTCTCATGCGACTGTCCGTTTCCGGATGGACTAACTCACCAGGCACAAAGTGACCCCCTTGGTATTTTGCAGTATCTTGGAGGCATGGCTTCCCATGAGGAAGGGCTTTGGTTCGCGGAAGCTTTTCTTACCCATGACCACGATCTGGAACTTGTGCGCGTCGATTTCGTTTAGAAGGTCCCGCGCAATGCCTTCCTTTGTCTCCAGTATCAGCCCTTCCACTCTCTGCCCTCCGACTCCGTGCTCCAGCAGCAGATCGCATCCTTCAGAGATGTACCGGTTTACCGTGTCGGTCCACTCGGTCTTCCATTTTTCGATTCGGCTCTGCCTGTCCTTCTGCTCTGCCGCATTGAGAATGTGGCCGTCGTCCCAGAACTTGGGCGGGACAGGGGGCATAATGTGCATGAACGTATAGCTCAACCCCGGGCAGGGGCCAAACATCTCGGCCGTGTAGTCGGAAAGCTTCCTGACTTCCGGAACCCCTTCCATTGCGATAAGTACTTTCATGGAATCGTTCACAGGGTTATCCACTATCCATACGATCTTGTCGCGTGCATACTGGGCCACTTTCCCGGAGATGCTCCCGAGCAGCAGCGTCTCAAGCTGGCTCCTCCCGCGCCTGCCGACGGCTATTGTCCGGATTCGTTCGATAGCCGCCTGATTGATTATGTCCAGAGCCGGGTCCACGCTGTCGAGTTTCAACCGAAGCTCGATGCCGGCTTCAGGGAAACCCGCATCGGTCAGCCTGCTCGAAGAGGCCCGGAGAACGGCTTGACCAACCCTTTCCTGATCTTTGAAAGGGAGCGAGCTGCTCTCCACGATGTCCATGCAGAGTTCCTCCGGAAGAAGGGTGGAAATCTGCTGAACACAATGAAGGAGCACTATCTTCATATCTTTTTCGTTTTTGAGCAGTCGCCCCACGATGGATACCGTCTCCAGCCCTCTTTGGGATCCATCCACTGCCAGAAGTATTCTCCGCATCGTCTCTCCCTGTTTCTCCCGGACCCTTGAGCCCGTATCGTAAACCAACCGGTCACATCCGGTGATTCCGGACGGACAAGAATGAATGGTTGTAAAAATAAGCCCTCCCGAAATTAAGAGCCCTTCAGAAAGGTCTCGATTTCATCCAGCGAATGTACCACCCGGCAGGGCGGAAGGCTTTTAACGAAGACCTGGCCGTAGCTCTTGGTGAGCATCCGAATGTCGAATACAGCTATCACGCCACGGTCCTTCGAGGACCTGATCAGCCGTCCTATTCCCTGCTTCAACTGGATTGCGGCCCTGGGCACCTGGTATTCGTAAAAGGCGTTGCCGCCGTTGCGGGAGATACGATCCACCCTGGCTGCGATCACCGGGTCGTCTGGAACTTCGAACGGCAACTTGTCAATGATCACGCAACTCAGCGCCTCTCCAGGCACATCGATTCCCTGCCAGAAGGAACTGGTCGCCAGCAGGACAGAATCGACCCTGTCCTTGAACTCCTGCAGAAGGGCCCGTTTGGTTTTTTGCCCCTGGACGAGAAGCGGGAACGAAATCTTGCCCTCGAAGAGTTTGTGAACTTCATACATGTTTCTGTAGCTGGTGAAAAGAAACAGTGTCCGCCCACGGGTCCTTTCGATTATTTCGGCGGCCTGGGCGCCCATCTGAGAGCAAAACTCCCTGTCATTGGGCGCCGGGAAGCGCGAAGGTATGTAAGCAATGGCCTGCCGCTCAAACTCAAACGGCGAGCGCAGCAACAGTTCTCGGCCCTCCAGCGGCACTCCGAGCGAGTTGCGCACATATTCAAAACCCCCGGCCACGGACAGGGTGGCCGATGTCATCACTATCGAGGGGGTAGCGGGGAAAAGGAATTCGTTGAGCACCGGCCCGATGTCTATGGGCGTGGCATTTATGAAGACCCCATGTTGAGTAAGTTCATGCCAGTAGACCAGGGATTGATCCTTCTGTTCGACAAGCAACTGGAGCGCGGCAGAGAGATCGCCTGCACGGCGGCTGGTGCAGGCGAGGTTTTCGGCCTTTTCGGCAAAAGGTTCAATCATGGCGGGAAGCTCATTCAGGGCGTGAGCAATCTGCCGGCACGTGCCGGTGAAATCATTGCCGGCTTTTGCCGGCTCGAAGCGAAAACGCCCTGTCCCCTTTCCGTTCTGGGCCAGGTTTTGGTGAAAAAGACGGCTTAGCACCTCAAGCTGCTGCCCGGCTGTCTGCATCGCCTTCAAATTAAGCTTCTTTGACTCGCGGCGGCATTCTTTCAATATATCCTGGGAGAGTTGCGATATTGCGAAGCTGCTGAAGTGGATTCCAAAATACTCGCCAACCACATCCTCCAGCTGGTGGGCTTCGTCGAAGACAACGGCTTCGTATTCCGGAATGACCTCGCCAACGCCTCTGCGGCGCAGCGCAAGATCCGCGAAAAACAAATGATGATTTACCAGCACTATGTTGGCGCGGGCCGCCTCGTTTCTCAGCCGTGTCAGATGGCATCGGGAAAATTCCGAGCACTGCTGCCCCAGGCAATGCTCTGAGCTTGAACAGACCTCGTTCCAGGTTCGGAAGTTATCAGGCAGCCAATCGATATCGGAACGGTCACCCGAATTTGATGTTGCCGCCCACTTCTGGAAGCGGCGGAAAAGCCTCGCCTCCTCCTTGTTCCAGAGCGTGGGTTGATAGCAAAATTCCAGGAACCTGCGCCGGCACAGGTAATTTCTACGTCCCTTGAGGCAGACGGCCTTTAGTTTTGGATCGATGTTTTTTTTCAGAAAGGGAATATCGTGATCGATGATTTGGTCCTGGAGGGTCTTTGTGCCCGTCGATACGACCACTTTTTTGCCGCTGAGGATGGCTGGAACAAGATATGCCCAAGTCTTGCCGGTGCCGGTGCCGGCCTCTGCCATGAGCGGGGTCCGGGAGCGAAAACATTCGAAAACGGCCTGAGCCATTTCAAGCTGGCCCTGCCGGTACTCGAAACCTTGAACTTTTGAGGCCAGAATTCCTTCCGGCCCGAAATATTTTTGCATCCTAAATCTCACGCTTTCTTTTTATCACCACGAAGAGCGCTAAGCATACACGAAGGCTCAGCGCAGCCTAGCCACAACCAAAAACTCCCAGCCACGTGGGCCTATCTCCAGGCTCATCGAAGGTGCTCAGGCGCTGCGAACAAATTTTTCACCAGAGTGTGAAGGAATTAGAGAACGAAACGTTTGATCCCATCCCTTAACCTTGTGACATTGAAGTTAAGGAGTAATCCCACCTTTATGCGGGCAAGTTTCATGTACGTTATTATCTGAGCCTCGTGGATCCTCTCGATCTTTTCCACACTTTTCAGCTCCACAATGAGGGCGTTCTCAACCATAACATCTATTCTGTATCCTCAGTCCAGGTGAATTTCTTTGTACAGGACGGGGAGAGGACACTGTAGTCTGAAGGCAATTCCGCTCAACGAAAGCTCGTAGGCAAGGCAATTCTCGTAAGTTGACTCAAGCAGTCCGGGGCCAAGTGTTCGGTGGACCTCAATCGCGCATCCAATCACCCGGTTTGATAGTTCATCGAATTTCATCTATCTGTCCTTCTTCGTGTTTTTCGTGCTCTTCGTGGTGAGAAAAGCCCCTACAGCTTGACCTGCTGTACGAAAACAATGCTTGGGTGCGCTCGAAGGATTTCCAGCGCCTCCGGGGGAGCTTCGTTGTCGAGGCGCACTATAGCGATTGCCTTGTCCCTTTCACGGCTGCGAGCCAGGTGCATGTTGGCGATATTCACATTGAAACTGCCAAGCGTTGTTCCAATATGGCCGATAGTCCCCGGTTTGTCCAGGTTCTGGATGATCAGGTTGATCCCTTCCAGCTCGGCTTCGAGCATGTAATCGTTTAGCCGGACCAATCGGGCCTGCTGCCCGAGAAAAACCGCTCCCGAGGCGGAATACTCCACTTTTCTGCGCCCCTTTACGGTTACGGTGATCTCCCCGGTATAGCCCCTTGATTGAGATGTGGTGGACACGGTAAGTTCTATCCCGCGCTGCTTGAGAAGAAGGGGCGCGTTTATCAGGTTCACCTTTTCGGCCATGATCGGGTCGAGCAGCCCCTTGATTACGGTCTGAGTAAGGGGCTGCATCGGGATCTCCTGGAGGTCCGAGCCTGCATAGGTGATCTCAAGCTTCAGCACCGGACTGCAAAGCTGGCCCTGGAGGTTGCCGAGCCGCTCGGCCAGCAGCAGGTAAGGCCTCAGTCTTTCGTAGTCCTTCATGCTGATCGACGGGAAGTTAATGGCGTTTCGGATCAGCCCTCGCTGGAGGTAGTCCAGAATCTGGGATGAGATCGCCAGAGAGACGTTTTCCTGCGCCTGCAGGCTCGAGGCCCCCAAGTGAGGGGTGAAAATGACGTTGGGCATATCGAGCAGAGGGCTCCCGGTGGGAGGCTCTTTTTCGAAAACATCGAGCGCGGCCCCGGCCACATGCCCCTTTGAAAGATACTCGCACAAGGCTTGCTCGTCTATCAGCCCGCCGCGGGCGCAGTTGACAATGCGCACGCCGGGTTTGGTCTTTGCCAGGGTCTGCCGGTTCAGCACCCAATGGGTCTCGTCGGAATGCGGGGTGTGCAGGGTAATGAAATCGGATCCGGCGAGCAGATCGTCAAGTGAGACATACTCGGCGCCTAAGACCGCCGCCATCTCAGGCACGATGTGCGGATCGTAGACAAGGACCCTCATCTTCATTGCAAGGGCGCGATCGGCGACAATCGAGCCTATTTTTCCGAGGCCCAGTATGCCCAGCGTCTGGTGATAAAGCTCTGTACCGACAAATTTCTTCTTTTCCCACAGCCCATGACGCATAGAATCTGTTGCCTGCGGGACGTGGCGCGCAAGTGCGAGCATCAATGCCAGGGCATGCTCTGCGGCGGCCATGGAGTTTGCTCCCGGTGTGTTCATGACCAGAATCCCGCGCGCGCTGGCCGCTTCGACGTCGATATTGTCCACACCCGTGCCCGCCCTTCCAACCACTTTGAGCCGCGCAGCGTTTTCGATCAGATCGGCGGTAACCTTGGTGCGGCTGCGCACGATCATGGCGTCGTATTCGGGCAAAATTCCCTTGATTTCAGCCGCGCCAAGCCCGTCGGGCATATCCGCCTCAACCCCTTCGGCCGAGCGCAAAATTTTTAGACCGCTTTCATCGAGTCCGTCGCAAATGAGTATTTTCAGCATTTTCTTTACCCCAGATATGCTTTCTGAATTTCGGGATTTTCCGAAAGGACCTGTGATTGGCCTTCCAGAACTATTTTGCCGGCTTCCAGCACATAAGCCCGATTAGCGTACTTCAGAGCGATTCGTGCGTTTTGTTCTACGACGAGAAAGGTGGTGCCGCTCTCGTTCAGTTTTTTGAGCACCCGAAAAAGTTCGACCATCAGAAGAGGCGACAGCCCCATCGAAGGCTCATCGAGCAGGATGAATCCCACTCCGCTCATAAAGGCGCGCCCGACTGCGAGCATCTGCTGCTCGCCGCCGCTCAGCAGGTCTCCTCTTTGAGATTTGCGGTCGGCAAGACGTGGGAAGAGCGCAAAAACACGTTCGTAGTCCCTTTGAATCTGATCCCGGTCTTTTCTTGCAAAGGTTGCCAGCTTGAGGTTTTCAAAGACCGTCAGATTTCCGAAAATATGCCTGCCCTCCGGCACAAGGCCGATTCCGTACTTGGATACAAGGGTATGAGCGGAGACCGGAAGAAGGTTGGTCCCGTTGAATTTTATTTCACCCTTGCTGACCTGGGGTCCTTCGGGGGGCGGAAGACGCATGATGCTCATAAGGGTAGTGGATTTACCCGCGCCGTTGGCGCCAAGCAGCGCGACTACCTCACCCTCGTTGACACAAAAGGATATCCCGTGCAGCGCTTCGATGTTTCCGTATTTTACGTGAAGATCAGTTACCTCAAGCATGGACCGGTTCTTCTTCTCCCAGATAGGCCTTAATGACGCGGGAATCCTGCCTGATTTCATCCGGCCGGCCCTCGGCGATTGTCTCGCCGAAATCGAGTACCATCATATTCTCGCAGACGTTCATCACCACCCGCATCTGGTGTTCTATCAAACAGATCGTCAGCTTGAATTCGTCTCGAATCCACCGGATCATTTCTATGAGACGGCCGACTTCGCCGGGGTTCATCCCGGCAGCCGGTTCATCGAGCAGAAGGAGCTTGGGCCGAAGCGACAGGGCGCGGCCAATCTCCACGCGCCGTTGAAGCCCGTAGGGAAGGTTTTTCGGAAATTCGAGCGCATATTGCCCAAGCCCCAGCAGATCCATGAGCCCCTCGGCCGTCTTTTTGACTTGCCGCTCGCTTCTTACGAACTTTGGGGTGCGCAACACCGACTGCAAAAACCCGTAACCGAGTTGATAATGCTGAGAGATGCAAAGGTTTTCGAAAACGCTCAGTGAGTTCCAAAGGCGGATAGTCTGGAACGTGCGTGCCATCCCCAGGGCCGTAACCTGATGCGGCCGCAGACCTCCTATATCGTGGCCCAGGAATCGGATTTGACCTTGCGATGGACGGTAAAAACCGCTCACAAGGTTGAAGACTGTCGTCTTGCCTGCGCCGTTAGGGCCTATCAGGCCCATCAGTTCACCCCCATGCAGGGTCAGGTTAAGATCATATACCGCCCTCAGACCGCCGAAAAAGTGCGTCAGGCTCTTTATTTCCAGAAGAGCCATTTTACACCCGTCCCTCACTGGGCGCAAACCACTTGCGCAGACTCGGAAAAACGTCGGTGAGTTCCCTGTTTCCCATGATCCCCTCGGACCTGAAGAGCATTAGAAGAATGAGCAGAAACGGCACCGCAACCCATTTTATGACCTGAAGCGGTCGAAAGGCCTCGAGCGCAAGCGTAAAGATAATCGCGCTCATCACCGAGCCGCTCAACGATCCCATTCCTCCGAGATAAACCATAACCAGTGCTTCGGTCGACTTCATGATGGTGAAGGTCCCGGGGTTTATATATCCCAGCACGTGCGCGAAGAGTCCCCCCGCTATCCCTGCCAACCCGGAGGATAGCATGAAAGCCACTATCTTCATACGTTGGGTATTTACGCTCATTATTTCGGCCGCAATTTCGTCGTCCCTTAGCGCGACAATGCCTTTGCCGTAAGTCGAATTTACAAGCCGCTGGATTATCCAGACCGTCGCCCCGACCGATATAAGGACCCAGATCATGGTCCACGGGAGATTCACGACCGCCTGCATGGAATCGATTACGTTGCGCATACCCATGAAACCGCGTGCCCCGCCGATCGGCTGGATGTTCTCTATGGAGCTTTTGACGATATAGTTAACGGCCAGGGTTATAATCGCAAGGTAGTCGCCCCGCGTCTTGAAAGATGGCACCGCGACCAGAAGCCCTGCAAAAGCGGCCGCTGCGCCGCCGGCAATCAGGGTAACCGGGAAAAGATAAATGGCGCTCGAGGGGGAAAGCAGAGGCGGCCCGAAAATCGAGCTGGTGGTGAACAGCATTACGTTTAGAACCGAGGTGACATAGGCTCCGACGGCCATGAATCCGGCATGTCCCACCGAGAACTCGCCCATGTATCCGTTCACTATGTTGAGCGAAGTTGACAAGATTATATTTATTCCGACATACATCAGAACGAGCTGCACATAAGCATTCAAAATGCCGAGTTTCACGGCGAGAACGGCAAGGGCACAAAGTGTCGTGTAAGAGAGAATAGAGCTGTAACTGCGCATGGCAACCTAAATCTTTGTGGCCCTTGCCACACCGAAAATTCCTGTTGGCTTTACGCTGAGGAATACCAGCAGAATGCTGAAAGCGATAAGATCGCGCAGGGTCGACGGAAAGAAAGCTGCAACGAAAATCTCAACGAACCCGAGAAGAAATCCCCCCGCAATGGCGCCGCGTATTTCCCCGATCCCGCCCAGAACCGCAGCAATGAAAGCCTTCCAGCCGACGAGCGCCCCCATATAGGGGTCGAGGACCGGGTAGGCGGTGGCGAAAAGCACCCCTGCAAGGGCCGCCAATGAAGATCCCAGGACAAAAGTGAAAACAATCACCGTATCCAGCGGAATGCCCATCAACGGTACGGCCATCCTGTCGTAGGAAATGGCGCGCATCGCCATGCCGATCCTGGTTTTACGCACGATCGTCTCGAGCAGAACGAAAACCAGAACTGTGGTGAGAATCACCAGTACTTTGATGTTGGTGAAAGTTACCCCTCCGATGTTATAAGCCGCATTTGAAAAAAGCTGGGGAAAGCTGCGGCGGCTGGCCCCAAGAATGGCCAGATTTCCGTTCTCGAGGATCAGACCGCACATAAGGGCCGTAATTACGACATAGAGCCGCGATGCTCCCTTACGCCGCAGAGGACGGTAGGCAACCCGCTCGATGGCGACGCCAACTGCCGATGTAATTATCATGGTGATCATCACGGTCAGGCCGAAAATCAGGACCGGCGGCAATCCTGGCGAAAATCCGGAATAGTGGCCGAGCAAAAGAGAGGCTGTAAAAAAAGCGATATATGCACCCACCATGAATATATCCCCGTGGGCGAAATTGATCAGGAGCAGCACCCCATAGACCATCGTATAGCCCAGAGCGATCAGGGCGTAGAAACTCCCCCACTGCAGGGCGTTAAGCAGGTCCTGGAAAAATGTTTCAAAAGACAAGCAATCGGTCCCTTCGGCTATCCGTTTTTACGAACCGTCTATGAAAAGGCAGGCTGGAAAAGGGGTCCCCACACATATAACCCTGTAACAGACCGCTTTAAAGGGAAATTCAGGGACAAACGGACTTAAAAAACTCAAAATCACCCTTGTCACTGATCTTGACTATTACGGCGCACTTAGTCGGGTTTCCGCCCGGGGTGAAAGTCATCTTGCCCGTAATACCGTCGAAATCTTTTACCCGGGTGAGCTTATCCTTAACGGCGTCCCGGTCCTTTTCGATGTTGCCGGAAAGCCCGCCGGTATTCTGAATAGCCTCGCACATCAGGTTTATTGCGTCCCAGGTGAGCGCCGCTACGTCATCGGGAACATAGCCGTATTTGGCGTTGTACTTGTCAATGAATTCTTTCGTGGCGCCTTTGGCGCCGGCAGCGGCATAATGGGTGCTGAAAAAAGATCCTTTGCAGGCGTCGCCGCAAAGGTTCATCAGCTCGGCCGAGCCCCAACTGTCACTTCCGAGTATAGGCTTCTTCCACCCAAGTTCCCGCGCCTGTCTAACGATCAGGGGAACTTCATCGTAGTATTGCGGGGTAAAAAGAATATCCGCGTCGGACTTGGATATCTTGGTTAACTGTGCGCTGAAATCTTTGTCGCCGTGAGTGAAAGTTTCGAACGCAACGACGGAACCGGGTCCGTTGATCTTCTCGAAGGCTTCCTTGAAGAACTCGGCAAGACCCTTGGGATAATCGCTTGAGATATCGTAGAGAACTGCCGCTTTTTTGGCCTTGAATTCCTCGTTGGCGAATTTCGCCACAACCGGTCCCTGGAAAGGATCCAGGAAACATGCCCTGAAAACGTAAGGCCTGTTTTCGGTAGTCTTGGGATTGGTTGACCACGCCGAGATCATGGGAGTCTTGTTGGCGTTGCAGACTTCGCCGGCAGGTATCGCCTGCTTGCTCGATTGCGGACCTATGATTCCGATCACCTGGTCCTGGGTGATCAGCTTGAGCGCGGCGGCTACTGCGGATTCCGCCTTGGCCTCGTTGTCTTCGTAAGCAAACTGGAGCTTGTAAGTCTTGTCACCCACCTTGAGGCCGCCCGCCCCATTAATCTCCGCAAGCCGGATTTCTGCGGCGTACTTGGACGATTCACCGACCTTGGGAATGTCTCCAGTCATTGGAATGTTAAAACCTATTTTGATGGTGTCGGCGCTCCAGGCCAGGGGCGTAAGCGCGAAAGCCACAAGAAGAACCAGTCCCGCAACAACGGCCGATTTCCGCATACTACTCCCCCTTTTGTTGGAATGGTTCCGAAATCCGAATGGCTCCAAAACGGGTTTTTTGCAGGATCTGCTCCGAAAAATCTTGATCTTGACCTATCGCTCTTTACCGCACAACACTAAAGGCTGTCAATCGAGATAATGGGGTATTGCGGCCGGGGAAAAAATCAGGAGGAGATCTTACAAGATCGATGATTAACCGTCTGACTGTCAAAAGAAAAGCATCCGGAGGATGTAAGTGCAAAAACCAGGGCGAACGCATCCGCCCTGGTTTTTTGAACTCTCGCAGTGGTAAGCGGAGCAGGGGAGTACACGGAAATTAGAAGAGTGAAGTTAGAGGGGTGAAGTTTTCACCCTTCACCCTCACTCTTTCATTAATACATGTCGTCCATACCGCCCATGCCGCCCATACCGCCCATACCACCCATGCCGCCCATACCTCCGCCGCCGGGCATGGCGGCAGATTTCTTTTTCGGCTTTTCGGCAATCATGGCTTCAGTAGTGAGCATAAGCGATGCCACGCTTGACGCATTCTGGAGGGCGAACCGGACCACCTTGGTCGGGTCCATCACGCCGGCTTCCACCAGGTCGCAGTATTGTTCGGTTTCGGCATTGAAGCCGTATGCTCCACTACCGCTCTTTACATGTTCCACAACAACCGAACCTTCATGGCCCGCGTTGTCTGCGATCTGCCGGATCGGGTCCTCAAGGGCGCGCTTCACTATGTTGAGGCCAAAGAGTTCCTCACCCTCGAGTTTCAACTTCGCGAGTGCAGCTACGCAGCGCAGAAGGGCAACGCCCCCACCCGGGACAATCCCTTCCTCAACGGCTGCCCTGGTCGCGTTCAGCGCATCCTCGACGCGCGCTTTCTTTTCCTTCATCTCTGTTTCGGTGGCCGCGCCCACCTTGATTACCGCGACCCCCCCGACCAGCTTGGCAAGCCTTTCCTGGAGTTTTTCACGGTCGTAGTCGGAGGTTGTCTCCTCGATCTGGGCACGAATCTGCTTCACACGGCCTTCGATAGCGTCGCGCGAACCCGCTCCGTCAACTATTGTCGTGTTGTCCTTATCGATCTTAATGCGCTTGGCGGTCCCCAGGTCTTTGATTGTAACGTTTTCAAGTTTAACCCCGATGTCTTCGGTGATTACCTGGCCGCCGGTAAGCACAGCGATATCTTCGAGCATCGCCTTGCGCCTGTCGCCGAAGCCGGGGGCTTTGACGGCGCTCACTTTCAGCGTGCCCCGCAGCTTGTTTACAACCAGGGTCGCGAGCGCTTCGCCTTCCACGTCTTCAGCTATGATCAGAAGCGGACGGCCCATCTTGGCGATCTGTTCGAGCAAGGGAAGCAGGTCTTTCATGTTGCTGATCTTCTTCTCGTTGATCAGGATCGCTTGGCTTCTTCGACCGTGATCACGCCTTCCTTGCCCACCTTGTTCATGGCTTCGGCAATAATATCCCCGATCGTGGCGTCGTTGTTGGCGCTTATCTTACCGACCTGGGCAATCTCTTTCTGGTCCTTGATGGGTTTGCTCAGCTTTTTCAGTGCATCGACGACGGCTGAGACCGATTTTTCGATTCCGCGTTTGAGGGCCATCGGGTTGTGCCCGGCGGCCACCAGTTTCGCGCCTTCGCGGAAGATGGACTGCGCAAGGATCGTGGCGGTAGTTGTCCCATCGCCTGCGACGTCGGAGGTTTTGCTCGCCACTTCCTTAACCATCTGAGCGCCCATGTTCTCGAACCTGTCCTCCAGTTCGATTTCCTTCGCGACCGTTACGCCGTCCTTGGTGATAGTGGGCGAGCCCCAGGATTTTTCCAGCACCACGTTGCGGCCCTTCGGGCCAAGGGTCACTTTGACTGCGTTGGCCAGAATGTCAACGCCGTTCATCATCTTCTCTCTTGCCTTAATGTCGTATTTGATCTCTTTGGCTGGCATCTTTTCGATCCTCCTTTGCCTTTGCGCCCATTATTCGAGAATGCCAAGGATGTCGTCTTCACGCATCACAAGGTAATCTTCATCTCCGAACTTGATTTCCGTTCCGCCGTACTTGCTGAAGAGCACCCGGTCTCCCGGCTTTACCTGCAACGGGATGATTTTGCCTTCCTTGGTAAGAATTCCGGTCCCAACAGCGATCACCTTGCCCTGTTGGGGCTTTTCTTTGGCCGTATCAGGAATGATGATGCCTCCTGCGCTCTTTTCCGTTTCCTCAACGCGTTTAACGATGATTTTGTCGTGAAGCGGTCTGTAAGCCATTCTTCTGCACTCCTTGATTCTTTGGTGAATTTATCAGGGACCCGATCGAAAGCACATACTAGCACTCTTTTTGACTGAGTGCTAATTAATATAAAGCGGAGACCGAAAAAATCAAGGCGGAAAATCTGCATTTCCCCGAAAGACAGGATTTCACCTCAGAGGCGAGACATGGTCCGGACAGGGAATAATAGCCAGGGAGCGAGGAGCGGGAAGAACTACTAAAAACTGTTTATCCTGATCATCGACAGGTCAGGGAGATGTCCGCAGATGTCGCAGATGAGCGCAGATGTTCTGATCATAAACAGGATTAATAGCCGAGGAGCGGGGAGCGAGGAGCGGGGAGCAAGGAGCGGGAAGAACTGCTCAAAACTGTTTATCCGCAGATGAGACACGGATGGAGGAACGTAGCGGGGAGCGGGAAGCGAGAAGGTTTTGCTCCCTGCTCTCCTGTTCTGAATTCACTCTCCGCCGCTCCCCTGCTTCCCGCTTCCTGCTCCAGCCCTAAACTATTCACCCTGTAAATACAGGGCGAATGCAGTTGGGGCCAGCGTAACTCCTTGATTTAATTGACACGCCCTCTGTGAATACAATGAAAATGCAATGAGACAGCGGACGGAGGCCGGAAGACGGCGCCGAACCTCATCGACTTTGAATTTAACTCCTACCATTGATTTAGTCCTTTCTCTGATTTCTGTGACTGGTGGTGGACAGGTTCTGGCCATGCGTCGTTTCAGTCTGGCAACAGCATACCACCCAGAGATTAGGCCGTGCAAAACGGCAACCAGAAGCGGCAACCAGAAGCGGAAAAAAAGACGGTAGCGAGGAGCGAGGAGCGGGGAGCAGGGAGCAGCAAAAATAACTCCTCTTGGTGAACCCTCACTAGGTTTCGGGTTCGCGATTACCGCTGAGTAAGCATGTGAAACGCTGGACCCTCACTTCGTTCAGGTCCGGGCTTAATACTCCAGCCGTTGGTTAATGCTTCAAGTCCGGGCACGATCTTTTGTGAGTGCCCAGTCCGCGGCCGATTTTTTGTGAGGCCGCATCGCTACGCGACGAACAGTGAGCGGTGAGAACCTGAGAAACCAAGCACCGAAACCAGTCAACTTCTCCTATACGTTGTAATCGGCGATATCGTATCATGAAGGGGATTAGGCCTGCAAAACGGCAACCAGAAGCGGTAACCAGAAGCGGCAATAGAAACGGCAACCAGAAGCGGCAAAAAGCAAACAAAGAAAAAACTTGAGGTGAACAGGTGAGCGGGTGAACCGGGCGAAAAGCAGAAAAAGCCAGTGATCCCATTGGTTCTTGCGATTCACCCACTCACTGACTGATCTCTTTCAGCGGCAAAAGCAGATGATATGATGGTCGCCTGGAGTTGATGTGAAACAGTTCTCGCTGTGCAATCTCAGGGTGGCAAGCAATCGTGGCCGGCAAAGCTTGGAATCGTCAAAAAGGGTGGGCCTTCAATGGCTTCTGCTACCAAGGATGAACATTTCAGGTATGATCCAGACATTGAAAGATTCTCGATGGTCCACCGCATAACGTCATAAGGAGAGGAAGGTTAACTTCAACGAAAGACTATTGCACCAATGTTAACAGGCTGAGGTAAGCAATATGCATCATTTATCCTCTGAGGGCAGATTAGTTCGGTTGAAGACCACTGATGTTCCCCGGGGCGGGATGTTTTCAACTGAAGATTTATATCGGCGTTTGTGTTTTTACCTTTCATCTTTACCACGGATCAACAAATGGTTGAATTGCCCTTTTGGCTGGTTCATCAGGAATGGAGCGCAAACCCTGCATGATCCATTTGCGTGTATCCGCCGGGTCGATCACCCCGTCGATTTCGAAGTAAGCGGCCACATTGATGGCTTTGCCCCTCTCGTAAGACTGGACGAGCAGTTTATCGTAGAGCGCTTGACGTTCCCCGGGGTCTTCAATTGCCTCAAGCTCTTTTTTAAATCCCATCTTAACCGCCCCTTCAAGTCCCATTCCGCCAAATTCTCCGGTCGGCCAGGAAACGGTAAAGACCGATTCATGAAAACCGCCCTTCGCCATAGCCATGGCGCCGAGGCCGTATCCCCGGCGTAATACGACCGTGAAGTACGGCACCGTCACATGTGAGCCGACTACGAACATCCGGCAGGCATGGCGAACATGGGCACGCCGCTCGACTTCGGGTCCCACCATGAATCCCGGAGTATCGCACAGAGACAGAATCGGGATACCATGAACATTGCACAATTGCATCAAGCGCGCCGCTTTGTCCGCGTCTTCAGCTTGGATAGCTCCGGCCATGTGCTTGCAGTTGTTGGCGATAACGCCGAAAGGCCTTCCTTCGATGCGGATGAAGCCGGCAACCATACCGGGAGCGAATTCCGCGCGTATCTCAAGAAAGGAACCGGTATCGGCTAACGATTCAATGACGACTCGCACGTCATAGACGCGCCGCCGGTTATCCGGCAACAAGTCGCGGAGAATTCGCTGGTCGCCGGCTTCCCATCGAGATGTAGCGCCCTGGAAATAAGAAAGATATCGCTTCGCTGCCGCCACCATTTCAACGTCATCAGCTACGGCAATGTCGACCACGCCGTTTTGCGTTTGCACATCAATTGGACCTACTTCCTCAGGTCTGAAAACGCCGAGTCCGCCACCTTCTATCATCACCGGACCTCCCATGCCGATGCCGGAATTCCTGGTTGCGATGATAACGTCGCAACAGCCGAGCAAGGCGGCATTGCCCGCAAAACAGAACCCCGATACGACGCCTACTACAGGGACCTTGCCGCTTAAGCGAGCAAACAAGCCGAAGGTAGAGAGATCCAGACCCGTTGGCATAACCCCGTCGGCATCGACGTCGCCCGGCCTTCCGCCGCCCCCTTCCGCAAATAGAACCAAGGGCAGGCCCTGCTCGTAGGCCAATTTCAGCATGCGATCCATCTTCTTGTGATTGAAATAGCCCTGTGTGCCGGCCAACACGGAATAATCATAGGCCATTACCATGCAACGGGCCTTGCCGTCTCCGAATAGAGAACCGTTCACCGATCCGATGCCCGTGATGAGTCCGTCAGCCGGGGTATTTTTGATGAGGTCGTCAACGGAGCGCCGCTGGCGCTGTGCGGAGATGAGGAGTGCTCCGTATTCAATGAAACCACCGGCGTCGCAAAGATCTTCCACGTTCGCGCGTGCAGTCCGCTGGCCTTTTTGTTGTCTTCGCGCCACCACTTCGGGGCGTAGCTCGTCACGGCCGAAGGCGTGCCGCTCAATCACCTCGACAAGTTCGGGGCGTATCGCGTCAAAGTCGATCCCTTCGTCAACCCTCCGGGGATCGCTTACTGTCTTGCACTCTTCTTTGGCATTCGATGTTTTCAATAGCAGCGCCTTCCTCTATTCGGCAAAGGATCAGGTACGAGTATATCCTTCTGAGGATTGGAAAAATGCCCTGTTTTAAAATTCTTTCCCAGGCCCATTGGTCTTCAATCCGTATTTTTTAAAAATAGTCTCGTTATCTTCGCCGATCTCGGCCGAGATCCATTTCACCCTTAAGGGCGTTTTGGACATCTTCCCGGTGACGGGCAAGGTGACGATCCCGAAGGCCGGGTGATTCACCCTGGCAAAGGACCCTCGGACCTGCCAGTGCTCCTGCTCCAATACTTCCTTGGGGGTCAACATCCTGGTGGTCACCGGCAGCCCGCCTCCTCGCCACTTGGAGCGGGCCGACTTGACACTGTAGCGGGAAAATTTTTCAGAAATTTCCTGGTAGGTAAAATTGGCCACGGCCTTTTCCACTTTGTCATTCAATTCCTTGGCCTTGTCGATGTCGTCCGTGATCCGGTCCAGCAGGGATCTCCAGTCTTCCTCCAATTTCCAGGTGCCCAAGATTTTCATGGCCGCCCGGAAGTCCTGGTCCCGGAAACAGGCGATGGCCACGTAACCATCCTTACACTTAAAAAATCCATAAGGACAAAGGCCGTAATCCAGGGTGCCGTAGCGAAACCGGGGTTTCTTCCAGACATAGCCGATGGTCGGGGGAATACCGACGCAGGAAGCATAGGCGTCGGCCGCGGCGATGTCGATCATCTGTCCCTGGCCGGTCCTACGCTTGAAAAAGGAGGCTACCAGCCCGCCGCAAGCCGCTGCCACTGCCGAAGTGTAGCCGGCGGCGTAAAACCCGGCCCGGGTCGGCCAGCTAAAAGGCTCCGGCGCATCCGGGAGGTCGCCGACCAGGGCGGCCAGCCCGGACTCGGCCTGGCTGGTCAGGTCACTCCAGGGAACATTGGCCGATTCTCTGGCCCTGGTCGTATAATGCCCGTAAGGGGTAATAGCGATATAGATCAAGCCCGGGTTCAGCTCCTGCAATCGCGGGTAACCGATCCCCCAGGAATCCATTTCACCAGGGGCAAAGGTTTCGATGAGCACGTCGGCTTTGGCTGTCAGGCGTTTGATATTTTCGCAGTCCTCAGGATTGCTGACATCCAGGGTGATGTGCCTCTTGTTACGGCATTCCATCAGAAAGGGGATGCCCACGCCCTTGACATTGGCCCCGTAGGGACTCATGGCCCTGGCCGGGTCTCCTTCGGGAGGTTCCACTTTGATGACCTCGGCCCCGGCTTCGGCAAAAAAACTGGCCGCGATGTTGCCCGAGAAGTTGGCATAACTCAGGTCCAGGACCACCATATCATCCAGAGCTTCCGGCTTGCCCTCGGGGGTCATCATCTCGGCTAGAAAGCCGCTCCATTCGGAAAGCTTCCGGGAGGCCCCTTTTTTCTGCAGGTACCTGGAATAAACCCTCTCTTTAATGGTCCTCACCCCCCTGGTAATTAAAAATGGGATCCTGGTCGATCTTATAGTAAACGGGCGGCCTCTGGCCGACCCGAAAATCCCAGTTGCCCACGACCCTTTCTTTTTTCAGTTCCTTGATCCGGGCCTCGGTCAGGCCCAGGATTTTCTTTAAGACATAGCGGTTGTGATAGCCCAGGGGTCGAGTGAGCCACTTGGTCCGGCCCGGGGTTTTGCTGAGCATGGCAATCGGTCCTTCCAGCACCAGTTCCTTGTACATATCGTCATGAAAAGGGATGACGCTCCCCCGCTCACGCCGCCAGGGATCATTACAGATCTGCACATCATCCATGACTTCGGCCACGGCCAGGCCATGTTTTTTTCCTAAGCGGATCAAGGCAGACGCCTCCCGGGAACGGACCCATTTTTCGATGACATTATTCAGGTAAGCTGCATTTTCCGGCTTGAGCCGGTCAAAAGCCTTTTTGAATTTTTCATCCCCGGCCAGGTCTTCCCGGCCCATGGCCTGGCAGAGGGACTGGAATTGTTTGTCCGTGGCCACGGCCAAGGCGATAAATTCTCCGTCCAAGGTCTTAAAGATCCCGGAAGGGGACATGGTCGGGTCCAGATTGCCGGTGCGGCCCAGATCCTCCCCGGTGGCCCCGTGATAGGTGAAATGGAATAAAGACCGCATAAGGATCTCGGTCTGGCAGCTATCGATATACTGGCCTTCACTGCTGCGCTCCCGGTAATTGAGGGCCATGAGGATCAGCATGGCCACGAAATAGCCCGGGAAAAAATCGCCGAAAAAATCCGGGATCTTGAAATATTTTTCCGTATCCGGGTGGCCGGTAACGGAAAGAAGGCCGCTGGCCCCCTGGGCCAGTAGATCCCAGCCCGGGAAATAGCGGAAAGGGCCGTATTGGCCGTAGGTGCTCAAAGAGGCGTAAATGACTTTCGGGTTGACCTTGCTCACCTGGGAGTAGCCGATGCCCCAGGCCTCCACCGTGCCGGAGGTGAAATTTTCAATCACCACGTCAGAGGTCTCGGCCAGCTTGAGGATCAGGTCCTTGCCTTTGGGCTTCTTGACGTCAATGGCCACAAAATATTTACTCTGGTTAATGAAATGCCACAGGGGATTGGAGTGTTTCCAGTACTTTCCCCAGTAAGTCGATCCCCGCCAATAATCGCCTTGATAAGGGACTTCCACCTTGATCACTTCCGCCCCGTATTGCCCTAAAAATTTGGCGGCCGTGGGGCCGAAGATCATATGGGACAGGTCGAGGACCCGGATTCCCTGCAAGGCCTCGGGCTTCTTGGAGATCTCCTCGGGGTCGAAAAGTTTTTTGGTGTATGCAAAATAATCTTCGGCCATGTTTGTCTCCGCTCTTAACCTTGCGCCTTACCTTTTTTACATCCCGATATAAGCCTTCTTAACCAACTCATTGTTTAAAAGAAATTCACTCGTCCCTTCCAGCACCACCTGCCCGTCCTGCAAGACATAACCTCGAGCGGAGATTTCGAGGGCGTACAAGGCATTTTGCTCAGACAGTAAAACCGTGATCCCTTCAGCGGGAAAGGTTTTGATGATCTCATAAATCTGGGTCATGATCAAGGGGCTTAAGCCCAATGAAGGTTCATCGATCATGAGCAGCTTAGGCCGGGCCATCAATCCCCGGGCGATGACCAGCATTTGCTGCTCTCCACCGCTCATCAGGCTGGCCCGTTGTCCGGCCCTTTCCTTCAGGATGGGAAAGAGGGCATACATTTTCTCCAGCATCTCCTGCCGGCTTCGCCAGGCCTTGAGCGTGCAGCATCCCATGAGCAGGTTTTCCTTGACCGTCAGATAAGGGAAAATTTTTCTGCCTTCCGGTATCTGGGAAACCCCCAACTTAACGATTTTATCGGCCGGATGGTTTTGGATGTCCTTATCCAGGAAGGTAATTCTTCCGGATTGACTCTTTATGACCCCGGAGACGGCATTGAGCAGGGTGGTTTTTCCAGACCCGTTCCCGCCCAGCAGGGCAACGACTTCCCCTTCCCGCACTTCCAGCCCAACGTCATGGAGCACAGGGATCACGCCGTAGGAGGCATTCAGATTACTTATTTTGAGCATACCGCGCTCCCAGATAGGCCTCGATGATCTTCGGATCAGTGGCGATCTCCTGAGGAGGACCTTCGGCTATCTTCCTGCCGTACTGAAGGACGACGATCCGTTTGGCCGCGCTCATGATGATCTTCATCACATGCTCGATCCAAAGAATGGTGATGCCGAATTGCTCCCGGGCGTTCGAGATCATCTCCAGCGCCCGGGAGGCTTCCGTGAAATTCAAACCGGCCATGGCTTCATCCAGGAGTAAAAGCTTGGGGGTGGTGGCCAGGGCCCGGGCCAATTCCAGCATCCGCAGCTCGTAGAGAGTCAGATCGCGGGCCAGCGTATCCCGCTTGGAGAACAGCCCCACAAATTCCAGATAATAAGAGGCCTCCGGGACGGCATCGGAGAGGCTCATGTTCGGCCGTTTCTTTCCATTCAAGACACTCACGAGCACGCCGGTCAGGGCGGTCATGGCTCCAAAGGGCTGGGGAATCTGGTAGGTCCGGGATAGCCCCAGTTTACAGACCCGGTTGGGAGGCTGGCCGGTAATGTCCGCGCTGTCGAACTGAATGGTCCCGGAATCCGGTTTGTAAATGCCGCAGATCAGATTCAACAAGGTGGTCTTCCCGGCCCCGTTCGGTCCGATCAGCCCGACCACTTCCCCTTCATTGACGGAAAAGCTGACCTGATTGACCGCCGCCAGGCCGCCAAAGGTTTTAGTCACATTGGTGATTTCCAGCACCTTTTAATCTCTCCTGACACGAAGGGTCGGAAAATAATCCCGGTGATGCCGTTTATGGTAAAGCCCCCAAAGACCTTCCCCCCGGGGAAGGAAGATGATGGCGAGGATCAAAACCAGCGGGAAAAGCACGTAATTGATCGGGCCCAGCCCGCGGAGCGAATCTTCCACGATGGAAATCAAATAGGCCCCGGGCACCGCTCCATAGACATAGGCCCTCCCTCCGATAATGACGATGATCAAAATCTTGACCATGAAATCCAGGGGAAGATAGGTCACCCCGGCGAAGGTCCGGAAGGTGTGGACGATAAACCAGCCGACGATCCCCGTCAGGACCGAGGGGAAAACATAATAAAAAATTTTATACCGGTCCACGTCCACTCCCATCATCCGGGCCACGTCTTCATTCTCGTTGATGGCCGCCAGACTGACCCCGAACCGGGAGCGGACGATCTTGTCGGATATAAACAGGTAACTCAGCATCAGCAAGAGAGACAGATAGAAGTAGGCCAAATAATTCCAGGTGACTTTTCCTAAAGTCAATAAGGGACTCATCCCCGCCAACCCCACTTCCCCCCGAAAAATATCCCCCCAAATGAAGGTGACATCCAGAAAGGTCAAGGGAAGGATCAGGGTGATGAGGGAAAAATACAGGCCTTTAGCGATCCAGGTGGTCGGGCTGAGCAGCAGGGCGATCCCGGCACAGACGAGGATCGTGGCTGCCAGGGTCAGGGCCGGGCCGAAACCGAAGTGCAGATTCAGCAGGGCGGCCGTGTATCCGCCGATGCCCAGGTAGAGTTGGGGTCCGAAATTGACCCGGGCCGTTCCCAGCATTTGCAAACCGAGCGGTATGGCCACGGCGGCATAAAGGTTGGCCGTTGTCATCATGGTCAGGACGTTCGGGTAGGAATAAATAAAAAGGGGCAGCAAGGCTAAGAGGGCCACCCCGATGGCCGGGTTCCGCCAGTAACGGGGTTCAATAACCCATTCGTATTTTTGATCCCCCCAGCGGGCGACGATCCGGTCCCGTCGTAGTTCAAAATCTACCATATGGTTTCTCCTACAAACAGCCCTCCCCGCCGGTAAATCATCACGATCAATGTGACGATCAAGGCTGCCAGTCCCATGAACCGGGAAACGTAAAGAAAGCTGACCGAAGAGTGGATAAAACCGATCAAATAGGAAGCGACGATGCTCCCCTTTAAATTACCCAGACCGCCTAAAATGGCGATCAGCATAGCGGTCATGAGCAATGGGGAGCCCATAAAGGGATCGATCCCCCAGAAGGGGGCGATGACCAGCATGCAAACGGTCGGCGGGATGACCGAGAGGATCATGGCTAGATAATACATCCGGTTGACGCTGGCCCCCATCAACGTGGCCGCCGGCAGGTTTTGGCTGATGGCCCGGATGATCAGGCCCGTCCGGGTTTTCAAAAACCAGATGACATAGACAGCAGTAACCAGGATCCCGATGAAGGCCGCCAAAACCATCTGGTTGGCGATCTTGACCTTGCCGATAGTTACCATTCCGTCACTTAGGGTGGTGGGGATGCTGACCCCGTCGGTGACCGGATAGAGGTAATTGGCCAACTGGGCCATAAACATAAAGATCAGGAGCGAAACGGTTAAAAGGATCTCTTCCCGATCCAGGTAGCGCTGAAAGACCCCTTTGTAAAAAACAAAAATGGAAAAGCCGATTTGAACCAAGAGCATCAAGAGGATGCTGGGGATCAACCCCAATCCGGCATTTTCCATGAAGGCCCAAACGCCGTAGGCGGCCAGAACAAAGGTCACCCCGTATCCCAGGTGAAAAATCCGGAGCACCCCGCAGATCAAGGAAAAACCGAGAGATATTAAAAGGTAGATCGAACCCCAGATGAAGGTAAAGATGAGAATCGATTGCACAGTCTCATTCATTGGCTCTCTTTCCGTTCCTCACGGCCCAGCCATCTTAGGCGATGCCGTGAAGAATGAAAATGGATTGAAGGGGGCTATAGGCAAGGGGCATGAGGTTAAAATTTTTCTGCTCCTCAAATGCCTATAGCCTGTATTTTCCTATTTCCTCAATTCAGCTGGAGGCATATAGTTTCCGGTCTTATATTCCTTAGGGAAGATGACCTTCATTTCTCCTTCTTGCCATTGCACAATGGGAGAAATATATTTTGGATAAGGCAGGTTGTAGTGGAATTTGGGGTCCCAGCCGATGGTCCCTAAAACGGCCACTTCCTGCACCTGTTCCAATTCTTTGATCAGGGCATCCATATTCCCGGTCCCGCCGGCCTTTTCAATGGCTTTCTTGAATCCGTACAAGGTGTCATAGGTGGTATGAGAGCCGAAGATGGGACCGACCTTATAATGATTGATCATGTTGTCCATAAAAGGGATGGTTTTGGGGGTGATGGGCACTTTGACCATGGAGCTACCGACCATAATGCCGGCCACTTTGCCTTCGGTCATCTTCCAGGCCTGGGGCATTCCGGCCAAGCCCCCCCAGAGGTATGAAGGGGCGTTGTTGGCGCTCGATTGGGCCCATTGTTTGATAAAAGCGCCCTCGTCGATATACCCGACCACGCAGTCGATCACCCCGGCACCGGACTTGGCGATCTCTTCAAAAATGGGGTTGAACATCTTTTGGTCCAGGGACACGGTCGTTTCATAAACCACCTCCAGTCCCTGGCTTTTATAGACATCGGCCAAAGGGGGCGAAACACCCGGCAAGCCTTTTCGAAGAGGCTTGGTCCACTCCATGTCTTCGTAAATGATGGCCACCTTTTTGGTCTTGACCATATCTTTAAATATTTCACTATTTAGCTCTGCCAAGATCTTCAAATAATTGGTGGAGATGGAATAATAGGTCTGGAAGCCGAATTTGTATTTATCGTAGTTGTCGCGCACATGGTGCCAGATGTCATCCCCGGACCCGATGGTGCTGAAAAAAATGTGAGGGTATTCGGGGTACAGTTCGGCCCCGATCTCCATGCCGGCCACGCCCATTTCCACCTTTTCAGCGACGATCACGGCCAGGACCCGGTCGTTCATCACCAGTTTCTTATACAACTCCACGCATTTCGGGATCTCCCCCTTGGTATCTTCGATGATCAGCTTGACCGGTCTTCCCAGGATCCCGCCGGCTTCATTCATCTCATCCACGGCCATCATGGCTGCGGCTTTGGCGCTCAAAGAAGAAGGAGCGGAAAGATTCCCCATAAATCCGATCTTGATCGGTTCGGTGGTCTCGGGCCCGGCGGCCCACACCCCGGCGGTCACAAAAAGAAAAATAACGATCACCCCGGCAAACCCAAACATTTTTTTCATCTGCGCCCCCCGTAAAAATAGATTTTTAATCCAACGAATTGCCGTCCTGCTTTTTTATTCAATGAAAAATATTGCTAGCATAGTACGAAGAAGGAGGTCAAAGGGAAAAAACCCATCGTGCCTACCAACAACAAGGAGTTAGCCATAGCTGACATATTCACAAGCGGTGCATTACACATTTGTGTGGCGCCCTCTTTTATCCTTGATACCCCCGCGAGATTGGTCCCATGTGAGATCCAGTTGCTCCAGGGCTCTACAACCCGTGTCCGTTATTGGTGGCGCCTTGAGCCAGCGGTTAAATATTCCCCTCGTCGATTGCGTGAGGAAAACTCGAGATGCGCCGCAACTCAAAAATGTCTATGATCTCGATGAACGGATGCGTCTCTTGGATGGCCTTCATGATGTCGATGCTTCTGCCACAAACGGCAGAAAGATATTGCTTTTTGATGACCTCTACCGGTTGGGGGGCAACGATGGATGCGATGACGGTTCTGCTCTATGGCCAAGGCAAGGCCTCCGATGTTTTCGCTTTGACGATAACACGGACGAGGAGTAACCGATGACAAAGGTTTTCATAGGCGGTTCACGGGGGGGTTCCCGTCTAAGTGAGCCGATCCGGATGCGGCTGGATCGGCTCATCGAAAAAGGATTGCCTGTCATTATAGGAGACGCGAACGGAGCCGATAAAGCCGTCCAGCAGTACCTGAACAGCAAGAACTACCTGAACGTGGAGGTTTTTTGCTCCGGGCACCTTTGCCGGAACAATATAGGAAATTGGATGCAGCGAAAAGTATCATCGACTGCGCCCAACAAAACTTTCGATTTTTACGCCGCGAAAGATCGTACAATGGCCGATAACGCGACGGTTGGCTTTATGGTGTGGGACGGGAAAAGCAAGGGAACGATCCTCAATGTCCTCAGGCTTCTGAAACAACAAAAAAAAGCTGTTGTTTACAACGTCGCTGAAAAACGCTTCTACGAGCTTAAAGCACTCGCGCACTGGGAAGAATTTATCTCCCATTGCACCAGCGAGCTTCGCAATAAGGTCGAGCAACAGGCAGCGCTTGAGGATAAAGAACGTAGCTCCCTATCGCCACAATCGTTCAAACCGCGCCGCGTTGCCCGACGTGTAAATGACGGAGCGCCAGACAACCCTGCTTCCTAGCCTAGGGGCGGCGTGCGCACGCTCTTAAAAGTCCTTTCGCAGATGCGATTCGCGGAGGATGCATGGGACGCAGGCCTCCTTGCACTATGCGTGGACCGGGGTACTCCCAGATTAAACCCTTAGTTCTGGATGCATTCACAGCGCAATGGGAGGTCGGCCTTCCAGAACAGGGTGCTCATCGAAGGTCATCACTCGGCCTTTGTGAAATCGATGTAGTATTCCTGCCCGATTTCGAACATCTCTGCTGCCGCCAGATTTGCACATCCGAGTTCGAGTTTACCGGAGGGCGTAGCCCGCCAGAACTTCGTATTCTCATGGCTGGGATCTCCGCCCCCATAGACAGGAGACATGATCACAGTCCGGACTTCTCCATGAACGTAGTGATCCTTCTTTCCCTCTACAGGGAGCATAGTGAGATGGCGCCTAACCTCGTCGACTTTGAATTTCGCTCTTACCATTGATTTAGCCCTTTCTCTGTAGTTTTTGTGGCTCTGTGGTGGACAGGTTTTTGGCCATGCGTCTTTGCGATAATTGGTCTTTTACCTGTCCGAAAGCGCCTGCCTCTTGCCGTGGTCTAATGATGTCGCCTCTGCGTAAGCCGGGGACCCTCAATTCCTTAACTCCCCCATCCGTTTCAATCCGGGCAAAGAATATCAGAAAGGAATTTGGCCCTGCAAAACGGCAACGAGAAACGGCAACGAGAAACGGCAATAGAAGCGGCAAAATGCACGCTGCGTTTTCATCCGTGGTTGAAAGACGGTTGGAATCAAAGTGGGAGGAATAGGCAAGCGTTGGGCTTATGATGTCGCTAGGCGATCGGAGCTTCCGTGCGCCTCCATGAAAAAGGCAGCAAACGTCACGAGATGCCCTGTCACCATAATCTTGAGGAATACCTTGAGGCGTACATTGAAGGCGCAGGGATCGCAGCGGACGCAAAGGGGTATCTTTTCCGCACGGCTCCTCGCCACGAGCGCGGGCTCACAGATCGCCCCATGACCCAACCGGACGTTTACCGCATGATCCGCCGGTGCGCCGAAGACGAGGCCGTGCGCACGAAAATTTCCTGTCATAGCTTTCGCGCTACCGGGATCACGGAATATTTAAGAAACGGCGGCGAGTTAGAGGTGGCGCAGCAAATGGCAAACCACGAATCCGCACGCACTACCGGCCTTTATGATCGCCGAAACGATCAGGCCTCACTCGATGAAGTCGAGCGGATTCTGATCTGAATGTTAAGAATTAAGGGGAGAAAAAATGAAGCCTCAAGTTTTCACGATTCTGTTGTTCCGTGCTAAACCCGGCGATCTGAACATTCCTGACGTGCCGATACCCGATCAAGGTTCTACGGAAAACGAACGCCTAGTCCGGACTCGCCTGGAGAATCATTTTAGTGACCCTGGAACCGCCCCTCAAAAAAACCTCATTACGCACGCTTAATAACGTCGACCGGCTCAATCAAGGCAGAATTTCGAATAAAGCTAGATGGCAGCGCTGAGAAATCGCAATAGGAACGGGACCATGTTGAGCGTCAATACACATATGGAGCTTGCGGGAACGATGGCCGTTTGAACCGCCTTCTACGGCTGCCATTTTCGATTTCATGAATGCCGGCGCAATCAAACCAAAGGTCGTATTCGTAACATGTGGACATTGGCTGCTTCCTGCGATTGTCACGCACAACGACCCGCAGCGTATCTCTTCTTACCGTCAAGCAGGCGTCGAGATACTTTCTGCCTGCTTCTTTTTGCTCGGCTAAGTGTTTCGAATAAACGGCCTGGGCTTCTTCCAAAGACTCCAAAATCATAACCCCATTGCTTGCATGGGATTACGCCCCTGTCAATAATCCGCCCACAGGCCGGGCCTTTGCGACAAGGTCGCCGTGCCGTAAATCAAGATTCTTGACACAAAACATGAGAATTAGACGTTGAAATACAACACTAAGTGTTATAGTGTAATGCGTGAGGGGGACTCGGTGCGGATATTCAAAACGAAGTGGTTTACGCGTTTTGCGCGGAAAGAGGGTATCAGCGACGATAAATTAGCTGACGCTGTGCAGGAAGCAGAAAAGGGCCTGAACGATGGTGAGTTGGGCGGGGGCCTTATCAAAAAGCGCGTAGCACGGACAGGCGAAGGTAAAAGGGGCGGCTACAGAACAATAATCGTTTACCGTGTGGGAACTCGTGCGGTGTTCGTATATGGCTTCCCCAAGAGCACAAAAGCCAACCTTACCGCCTTTGAATTGAATGAATATCAGAAGTTGGCACAGGTTTATTTGAGCCTCACTGAGGCAGGTATCACGAAAGCCCTGAATGAGGGCGAGTTGAAGGAGGTAATTTAAAATGGCAAAAAAATATCAAAGCGACGCCTTGGAAGCTTTGCACGAAACCGCGCAAGGGCTGCATCGCATTGGATTGATAGACGCAAAGACAATGCGCGATTTTGATGCATCGTGCCTGACAACCGTGGAAAAGCTTTCGGCAAAAGAGATTGCGGAAGTCAGAAAAGCGGCGGGCGTCAGTCAGGCGGTATTTGCACACTACCTTAACGTGACAGTCGGGTTAGTGAGCCAGTGGGAGCGGGGGGAAAAACAGCCGCGCGGGCCTTCCCTTAAGCTGTTGTCACTGGTACGCAAGAAGGGCTTGGACGCCATAGCCTGATAACAAGCCCTCTATCGCCAAAGCCTCTCAAACCTTGCCGGATTGCTCGCCGTATAAATGACGGTGTGCTGAATGTTCCTGTGTCCTAGATAGTCTTGGATCAACCGCGTGTCCGCGCCTTGGTCGGCCAGGGCAAAGCCGCAAGCATGGCGGAGCATATGCGGATGAGCGGGCAGGGGCAAACCGGCCAGCTCGCCATAACGCCGGATCGCAGCCCAAGCCCTCTTAGGGCTAAGAGGCGCGCGGCGCTCGCTTATAAAAAAAGCTTTACCGGTCGGCTTCATCTTGGCGCGTTCGATGAGCCATGCCTTGATAAGGCGCAGTTCGTCGGCTCGTAGCGGTTGCGTGGTGGACAGTCCTTTTTTGAGCCGCGCAACATGCAGCACGCGGCTTTCGGTGTCCACCTGGTCGAGATGCAAGGCGCAGGCCTCCGACACGCGCAACCCATGCCGGAACATCAAAAGCAAAAGGCAACGGTCGCGGATAATAATTTATCCACCTCAAGGTGGTCAGGTGTTTCCGGTCGTCGTTTTTCAAAAACGCCCCTCGCGTCATTCTTGAATTTAGGCAACCTTCGACGTAAACCGCTCAACAACAATGGCGGGAGGGTGTGCAGGGTTCTTCATCTCCATGCCTTTACCTCCTTCAACTGTTTAGTTCATCTTGTAAAGGAGCATGCCGGTGTTGGAAGGTAACGCTCACTTCAACATCCTCATCGAGCTTTCCAAGGATCGTAATCATTCGATCAAGTGTAAAACGTTCAAGCCGCGCGTTACGGATGCGCGAAAACTCCGAATGCGACACGCCCGTTAGCTTTTCGGCCTCACGCGTCGATAGGCCACGCTCGTCAAGCGTGCTTACGATCTTGGCTGCAAGAATGGCGCGCGCTTGTTCAACGCCGGCGTTAGGGCGGCCAAAGTCGCGAAACACGTTACCGCTGCCGCGAATGAGTTCAAGGTCGTCGTTCTTCATTTAAAAGCCTTCTTCATTTTAAAGCCTTCTTTAACCTTT
Source organism: Syntrophobacteraceae bacterium (assembly GCA_049520315.1). Lineage (GTDB taxonomy): Bacteria > Desulfobacterota > Syntrophobacteria > Syntrophobacterales > Syntrophobacteraceae > SbD1. The sequence goes on along the minus strand of JBEKPW010000109.1, from coordinate 20,172 downwards.
TCAGGCGCTCATGGATGAGATCAATCTCCATTTGAGGCGTCTTAATTCCGGTCTTGGATTTCTTCTGGAAGGCGTGAATAACCCAAATATCAGCGCCAATCTTAACAGCGTAGATGACGCGGAAAACATCTCCTCGATGCCGAAGCGCAATTTCGAAAATCCCGCCGTCAGTACCTTTGAAGGGCTTGGCCCTTGCCCGATTTACTGCCTTCGGCAGCAATCGTGAGTGCGCTCAGCATATCGCCCTGCACGTCTTCGGGAAATTCTTCAAAATCCCTCCGCGCCGCCTTGATCCATGAAATAGGGCGTGTATTTCTCACGTGCTGTATGTTGACATATTTGTCACCGTTTTGCAGGCCGTTTTTTGTCGCCGCGAAGCTTCTTATTGTCTCCTGTGATGAATGTAGGCCAAGCCGGAACGCCAGGCGCAGGGCAGGGGCGGTTTTCCGAATAGGGACAGTTTGCGGGATTTTGTCCGGCTTTTAACATTCAAGCCTTCCATCATTTCCGTGGTCGCAAGAGCTTGCCAAGCCTGCCCCGACCCCCGCATCCGTCATCGAAGTCCTTTCATCACAACCGTCTGCCCCAAATGCTTTGTCACCTTGGTGGCGGTCGCAATTGCTCGCCATGCTTTTTCATCGGCTTGGCAAGAGTCGGCAGGTTGCTGATCGTTGCTCCGGATTCTTCCTCGGCCAGGCGAAGCTCGTAGATCTTCTGCAGATTCATCCAAAACTCTGCGCTCGTCCCGAAAAAATGACCGAGGCGCAAGGCCGTGTCACCCGTTACGGCGCGCTGCCCTTTCAGGATTTGGGTGATGCGGTTTGTTGGCACTTTGAGCTGACGGGCCAGTTCAGCCGCGCTCATGTTCAGTTCTTCAAGCTGTTCGGCGAGATGTTCGCCCGGGTGTATGGCGCTGCGTCCCATCATTCACCTCAATGGTAATCTACGATTTCAACATTGATCATTTTTCTCAAAGATCGCACAGCCTCTGCAATATCGGCCGCCTGTGTGATCGCCGTCACTACGGCGACTTTTCTTGCCCCCATCTCGAGGACCTGCTTTATGTTGGATTCTTTTATGCCGCCCATTACGGTAAACGGGATTCGCAGACGGGGGGCTATTTGTGAGATCACCTCCGGACCCGGGAAGTGCTCCACGCCCTCCTTGGTCCCCGTTGGAAAGATCGGGCCGATATTGACGTAATCGGCGCCTTCATCCTGGGCCCGGAGGGCCTCCTGGAGGTTGTGCGAGGATGCGCCGATAAGCAGGCCGGGGGCGATCTTTCTTGCCGCCGGAACCGGGAAATCCTCCTGGCCGAGGTGTACTCCGTCCGCACCGACGGCGACGGCCACATCGACCCGGTCATTTATGATGAGCAGCATGCCGGCCTTTACCGTGCGTTCTCTGAAGATCTCGGCCAACCGGAAAAAATCCCTCTCGCAGAGGTCTTTTTCCCTGAGCTGAACAATGCGCGCCCCGCCTTTGATGAGGCCATCGAGCACTTCGAGGTCGGAGCGGCCGTTGGATAGCCGCTCACAGGTGACCGGATAAATGTCAACCGTTTCAAAAAAGGATTTTCTTTCTTCTATTCCCATAAAAATACCCGATAGTATATTGGCCCTCGGAACACAATGATCTTTTTGGACTTATCAGGCTGATGGGTGCTCTTGGATAGAGACACACCCGCCCGTTTAGATGTAAGATAATCGATATTTTCCGGGATGAAACTCGAAACGCAACTGGAAATGATCCGGGGCGCGATGGAGAGGGAGCGATACGGCAACCATGGAGGGGTGAAATGGAATGGTTCTTCAGGACTGAAGATACGTGGCAGAACCTGATTATTCGGGTTACCCTCGGGGCGGTCATATTCCCGCACGGGGCAATGAAGCTTTTCGGATGGTTCGGAGGCAATGGCGTTTCGGGTACCCTGGAGGCTTTCTCTCAGCACTATCACTTGCCCGCTTTTTTGACGCTGCTGGTCATCGCGGCCGAATCACTCGGCGCGATAGGTCTGATTGTCGGTTTTGCGACCAGGTTGTGTGCGTTTGGGATTTTTTGCGACATGATCGGGGCTGTTTACCTTGTTCACTGGCCCCACGGTTTTTTCATGAACTGGTATGGCAAACAGTCCGGAGAGGGATTCGAATATCACCTGCTGGTCATGGGCATGGCGCTCGCGCTTATGATTACCGGAGCAGGCAGGCTGTCCCTGGACGGTCTGATAGCTTACAAGCCCTATTATAAGCGGATAAGCCTATGAAGTGAACACTATCTCGCCCGCAGCGCTGAAACGATATTCATGCGGGCGGCCCTGATAGACGGCAGCACTCCTCCGACTGCTCCCATCACAACGGCAAATATGACCGAGCTGGCGATTATGCGGCGGTTTAGAAGAAAGCGGAAGGTCAGTTCGGAGAATGTGGTCCAGTTCATCGTGGAGACCGTGAGCTTGTTCATGAACGAGGCGGCCGCAAGGCCGATAACGGCGCCGAGCAGGCTCAAAAATATCGCTTCGGACAGAAAGGCCATCAGGATGAATGTCCGGCGAAATCCCAGCGCCCTGAGGGTCCCGATCTCCGATGTGCGCGCGGCGACCGCTGCGTACATGGTGATCATAGACCCCGTCATAGCCCCCACGCTGAAAATGAGCGTGAGGCTTATCCCCAGGATTCGGATAAACCTTGCCATCAACTCGGATTGAGCCTCGTAGTATTGGTCCTCGCGCCTGGCTTCTTCGACGAGGCGCGGGTCTTTGATCACTGTTTCCTTCAGTTCCGGCAGACCCGAAGGGTCAGCCATCCGAATGATCACTGAGGAATATACCGTTCGTTTAAAAGCGCCCATCAGGGTATCGACGTCTCCCCAGATTTCCGAGTCGAAAGCGGTACCGCCTGCGTCCATAATTCCCGAAACCGTCCATGTCCGCCCTACAAACTTGATGGTCCCGCCAAGGCCCGCGATCCTGAACTTTTTGGCGATATTCAGGCCGATCAGGATTTCAGAGGAACCTGCATTGAACTCGCGCCCGGCGACTATTTTGATCTGGGGCCTCAGTGCGAGAGATATCCCATGCGTTACCCCCCGCACCTCGACATTTGACGGGAAACCGGTATCTTTTTTGGGAAGGCTTATCAGGAAGACCGCTTCGCGCGCCGCGAGTCGCCCCCAGTCCTTGTCCACGGCAACCTGGGAGAACGACTCGATGATTGCTGCGTCCGCGCGCTCGATGATGCTCTGGACCTCTGTTTCGGCAGATCTGCGGATGAAAACGGCGTTTTGAGGGCTGCCCGAAGAGATAAGGGTCTGCTGAAAGCCTTCGGCAAGCATCAGGACGGTTGCGAAAACGAAAATGACCAACCCCATGCCACCCGCCGTTAAAAGGGTGGTGAGCCGCCGAACGAGCAGATTGCGGTAGCTGTAATAAAAAAGAAGCATGGCAAACAAGGCCAAGGGGTTTAGATAGAACCACGGAACTTTATCCGTGGTCTACTCGACGAGAGGGTCCTTTTCCGCCCTTGCTGTGTCAATCTTCGGGGTTTCTTGTGCGGCGTACATAGGTACGCCTCCGCGCAACCCCTCGATTTCCTTGCCAGGACGAAAAATGCCTCCTTTCCGAATCGGAAACTGCAAGTGTCCTGTAAGGTTAAATTCTCCTACGTTCATCCGGGTTTCCGGATGGACACTGGTTAGCTGCGGGACTTCAACCCTTTTGGGTCACGAGGACCATGAAAAACTCAGCCTGCGCTTGATCTCTTCCCACGACCGGCCCTCATTGGGAGATGAGTCGCAGGAGGTAATCCTCCTGTCAAGCTCAGTTTTTTGCGCTTCAGTCAGTTGTACCGACTCCTGTTCAGCAGCAATGCTATCCCATATCTCTTCGACGATAAGTATCCGCTCGGCTACACTGAGCTTCTTTATCTCTGATGGTGTCAAGCACCGTTCCATAGGTCGCTCCAAGAAATTAAGTGCCGGTGACAATCGGAGCTACGCTTCGTGCTCCGGGAAGAATAGATTCTACCCGCCTGAATTCGCCGGATCAATCGTAAAAAGAGCCGATCCTGCCTGCGGTCTCCTCGTCAATGGTTTCGATCAGCTTCAGGATGAGTTTCAGGGTGTTCAAGTAGTCCGAAATGTCGATTATAGTATTGTGGGTATGGACGTAGCGCGACGGGACAGCGACAACCACAGTTGGCACCCCGGAAGCATGCAGGTGGATAGGCGCGGCATCGGTCCCCCCTTTTCTCCTGACGGCCAGCTGGTAGGGAATGCCGTTTTTTTCAGCCGTCCCGATCACGAATTCGATGAACTCGCGATTCAATATCGCAGATGAGTCCATAAACCGGATCTGAGGGCCCAAGCCGATGACTGCTTGTCGCTCCTGTTTGCTGGTGCCGGGCAGATCGTCGGCTGGAGAGCCTTCAGCCACAATGGCCAGGTCGGGATTGGCCGATGATGCGGCAGCCTTGGCCCCTCGCATTCCCATCTCCTCCTGGACCGTACCGGCAAAGATTATCGTATTCGGATGGGACATCTTACCGGTCTCCATGGCCGCGTGGACCGTCAGCGAAAGTCCGGCGCGGTCATCGAAAGCCTTTGAGAGCAGCAGGTCCGGGTTGTGCATGCGCACAAAAGGGCTGTCCGGCACGATGGGGTCCCCAAGCCTGATCCCGAAGGCCAGGACCTCCCCGGCATCACGGGCGCCTACATCAATGAACATGTCTTCTATCTTCATCACCTTTTCGCGCTCGGCCTCAGAGAGGAAATGAGGAGGCTTCGCGCCGATTACGCCCGGGATCTCGACTCCCTCCCTGGTGCGGATTCGCACTCGTTTGGCAAGAAGCGTGTGTGCCCACCAGCCGCCCAGCACATGAAACCTGATGAGGCCATCATCCATAACGGTCTGCACTATGAGGCCGACTTCATCCATGTGAGCGGCAATAAGTATCCGGGGATAGCCCGAACTGCCTTTTCGCTCGCAAAAGATGTTTCCCGCCCTGTCTGTGAAAACACCTTCTCCAAGTTCACTTCGAAAAATTCGGCGCACCTCGTTCTCCTGCCCGGGTGCGCCGTGTGCCTGGCTAAGTTTTTGCAAAAGCTCAACGCCTTTTTCTTTCATCGCATCGTCCTAAGTAAATGACTGGTTCAAAAAATCCCCGGAAGCCCCCTTTGGAAAAGGGAGACTTCGCATCCATCCGCCCCGGAGCCCGGATGGTCACCAGCCTGACCGGGGATGGGCTCATACGCCGAAACGCTTATCAAATCAGAAGTTCTTGTTTAAAGGTAATCGCAGGCGGGCACAATAAAAATCCGCCGCATCGCCAAAAGTTCCGGCAATGAGCTACGCCTGGGTCGCGGGTCGGGCGCAATGCTGTTTAGAACAAACAGAATCAGGTATGGGGCAGGCTCTGACAGGCGGTCCCACCGCCCGATTGCACCGGTGGAGATATTTTTTTGGACGGCTCCTAAGAGCCGGTATGGCGGGTCCTGGGCCGATTCTCCCTTATAAGATCGTCCAGGCCGAATTTTTTGACTCGATAGTTCATTTGCCGGAATGTAAGTCCAAGGTCATCGGCGGCCCTTCTCCTGATCCACCTGTTGCGCTCGAGGGCCGCCGAAACTTCCTTGCGCTCGATTTCATCCAGGCGGGACCACGCGGAAATTGCCTCCAGGTGTGCTCCACCGGGAGCTGTCGCGGGCTTCGGGTCAAGTATTGATGCAAGGTCCTCAGCCTCGATCTCCGGGCCGGCAGCCATACTCACCATGCGAATTACAGTATTTTTTATCTCGGCTATGTTCCCGGGCCAGTCGTATTCGCAGAGCTTTTTCAATACCTGGGCGCTCAATTGAGCCTTCCTGCCCTGTTCTCTGCATGCATGCTCGAAAAAATGTCCGATCAAAAAGGGTATATCGTCTTTTCTCTCCCTTACCGAAGGTACATGAATCAGCAAGGTGCCAAGCCTGTTCAGAAGGTCCTTTCTGAACGACCCGCTCGCCGCCGCCTCGAAAAGGTTAACGCTCGAAATGGTGACAAGCCTCACATCGGCCCCCTTGGGCCTTGTGGCTCCAAAACTCCCGGCCTGCGACCTGTCCAGAAAATCCAGCAACTTTACCTGGTGAGCTGTCGAAAGGTCGCCTGCCTCATCGACAAGCAGTGTGCCGCCGGCCGCCTTGTCGAAGGCGCTTCGAGGGGCGTGGAGTTCATCGATGCTGCCGTTGAGGAAAGCTTGTCCGTTTCCGAATAATTCCTTCTCAAGCATATCTTCCGGAAGAGAACAGTGAACTTTTACAAAAGGAAATGACGCCCTGCCGCTCAACTCGTGAATGATCTGCGCTATGGAGCTCTTTCCTGTCCCCGGTTCACCCCAGATCAGAACAGACGCTTCGGTGGGCGCTGTCTTCCTGATTTCTGCCTCGAGCTTTCGGGCTGCCGCACTTTTGCCCAAACATACAGACCCAAGATGCTCTTCGGAAATCTTTGCCCGAAGAGCCAGGTTCTCTCTGACCAGTGCTTCCTCCCTGCGTTTTATCTGAGATTCCAGGCTCAATACCTGGGCAATAAAAGAAGCCAAAATCGAAAGAAACTGCACGTTCTCGACCAGCGGGACCTGCTCGCCGAAAAAACAGTCGACCATAATCGCTCCCACTACCTCATCTGCGAGGATAATCGGGGAACCGAACAGGCGGACCTGTTCCTTTTTGACCGAATGAAGAGCTTTGCGGTCGAGAAACAGGGGCCTTGGACTATCCTGCAAAACAACAAAGGGCTGGGGAATGCGGAAAACCAGGTCGAACCCCGTTTTATAAAGACTTCGAACCCTTCGTTCCGTGTCAGCGCTCGAATCATCCCGCGACGGGGTGAAGAAGAAACGGACTTCGGCGCTGCTGCTGATGATGATGGCCGCCGTCGATTCGGGAACACCCTGCGAAAGGACTCTGAGCAGACCATCAATGGCCTGTTCCGGGTAAATCGCCCGCTCTATTACCCGGTGGATCAGGGAAATGATACTTAACTTCAGTTCGCAGAGATTGTCCATGTTCGCCGCCTTCTTGTTCGTTTAAACACTGAATATCCGGATCTGGCTCCCCCGGAACGGCTTTTGCTCCATATCTCTGTTCCAGTTCCGTGCCAAACCGGAAAAGGTCCGTTTTTAAAGCGAAATGGGACAATTTAAATGAATTCTCCGATTAAAATGGCACAATTTGGTTCTTTCGCCTCTGATCTTGATACTATTTTGTGCCAATTCGATTCGATATCTCGAACTCGTACCGGTAGCACAAACCTTCCAAACGGCACTCCAAGCCGACATAAGAGTGTTTGGCAAACAAATTGCTCTCTTGGTTAATCGCTGCGCAGCACCAGAAGTCTCCATATCCGCGGGGCCTAAAAATTTTTTACGCGAAAGCGTTAAGACACGAGGACTCGATTTCACCGCAGAGACACGGGGAAAGCAAAAGTTTGTTTAAAATGATTGAAGGGCGAACGGTCGAAATCTTTACGCCTCTGCAGTGCAAATTAAGGCTTCGCGTTTTTCCGGGACAAAAAACGCGTGTACCGGACGCCGGTGAACCATTACTGTTTTTTTAATCGATTAATCAGAGAGGTGATTTTATGGCACAACAAGCTGAATTCAAAAAAACACTGGGACTAACCGGTGTCACGGTGAATGCAATGGCGTTGATCGCGCCGGGGGCTTTTCTATGGTTGACCTATCAGGTGCAGGCGGCGCAGGTGGATTTGGCCGGCCAGACTACTGCGATGGACATGTTTGCGGGTCTGTTTGTCGCGTTGATCCTGGCGTTCCTGACAGCGGTTTCCTATTCCAAACTCTCGGAGCTCTATCCCCGGGCGGGAACCGGCAGTTCATACTATTTTACCGAACAGGCGATGTTGGGAGAGGACAAGCTGTCAGCATTTGCCCGGTTGTCCAAGTTCATCGTGGGATGGTTCTCCCATCTTTACTACTGGGTATATCCGGGCGTTATGGTCGCCATGATGGCCACGCTGATATGCTATATATTCCAGCAGTTCGGGGTCGAGCTCTCCGCTTTCTGGCAGATCGTGACCGCAGTATTATTTGCGTTCGTGGTCGGATATATAGCCTACCGCGGAATCACGGGATCAACCATATCCAGCATGGTGATCAATGTTATCCAGATCATCACTTTAATAGTAGTGACCATTCTGGCCCTGGTTTACAGGTTTACCAACCCGGAGCATGTAACGTTCGTTCATACGGAACTCTCATCGGTCGTAATGCCGCACAGTTTTGTCAACGTGATGTTCCAGGCTACCGTCGCAATATTGCTGCTGGTGGGTTTCGAATCGGCGACCGCGCTTACGGCTGAATCCAAATCACCCAAACATGTCAGCCGCGGGGTCATCATCTCGTTAGTCATTCAGGGACTCATTATGTACCTTTTCGAGTACTTCGGCGCCAATGCCTGGTTGAATACGTCATATACGGGAACAGACGCCAAAGGCGCAGTGGTCACCGGCATTGACGCCGCTGCAGCCTCCAGCGCCCCGATAGGCGACATGGTGAAAAACCTTGGTGATGCTCTTCTCGGCAACATGGGCTTCGCGCTGATGATTGTGGTCGCGATTTCGGTTGCCATGGCGGTAGTAGGCACCACTTTGGCCTGCATGAACACCGGCGTGCGCGTCACGTACGCAATGTCGAAAGATAAGGAAGTTCCAAGCTTCCTCGGGTTTCTGCATCCCAAACATGCAACGCCCCACGCAGGCGTATGGGCAATGACCATTGCATCGGCGGTTATCGGCGCATTTGGAGTTCTGTCGATCACCAACCTGACCGCCATCACCTTCTGGTCGAATATCGGTACGTTCATTCTCTACGGAATGACCAACCTCATTGCGTTTGTGGCGTTTTTGCGGCATCCTCAGCGAAATGCGTTCACGCACATCGTGGTTCCGGTTCTGGGGACCCTTGCCAATATCGCCATGCTGGTTGCCGTTCTCTACCTGGGGATCCTTGGCGGCGGCGATACTCAGACCGCAGCAATGTATTCTATCCTGGCCACGGCAGTATGGGTTATCATTGGTGTCGTCTATCTGTTCGTTCAAAGCTCCAGGACCCAGAGAAAAATCATTGGGGGACCGGTTGCAAATAACTAAGTGGTCTCCATCGGGAAACGCGGGATGAGAGACTGATCCAACTCGAAAATAATTGGGGCAAGAGGGCGTTTTTCAAGCGCCCTTTTGCCCGTTGGAGGCCTCCTTGCCAGCCAGTTCTGCTTCGAAAAGCGATTATGTGTCGGACGCCTTGCAGGTGCACGGGCTCTCTGATAAGGGGAAGGTCCGTCAAAACAACGAGGATTTTTTCGGCTATTACATGCCGGCCGAAACGGGGCTGAACCAGTTTGGAAGCCTTTTCGCGGTGTCGGACGGCGTGGGGGGAAGTGCCGCCGGGGAGGTTGCCAGCGCGGAGGCGGTCAATGTTTTGCTCCAGGAATATTATTTCGGCGATCATACAAAAAAAATCCCGGAAAGGTTAAAAAACGCATTTCAAAATACTTCTCTGCACATCTACGATCTGTCGATCAGCCATCGCTCCGCACGACATATGAAGTGCACTTTGTCCACTCTTCTGCTAAGACAAAACCGGTTTTTCATCACTCACGTCGGCGACTCGAAAATCATGCTGCTGCGTGATGACGATATGATTCAACTGACAAAGGACCACAGCCTCGTCGGTAAACTCATGCGCCTCGGACTGATAACGGCTGAGGAGGCGCGTGTTCACCCCAACAAAAATGTGCTGTTGAAGGCGGTTGGCGAAGGTCCTCTGTTGATGCCCGATTTTTACTCGGGCCTTACTCAGCCGGGGGATATTTTCTGCATGATTACCGATGGGATACTGGAACATGCGACTGCCGACGAGTTAAAGTCGTTTCTTATTGAGCGAGGTTCCTCTAAGAAGCAGTTGGCCGAATTGATAGCCGAGCTCAACAGGCGCGGCGGCTATGATAATATGACCATCATGACGGTTAAAGTTAACAGAATAGAGTGGTGATACGCATTCCGGCCTTGCTGCAAAGCGGCCCGGTATGAGCTGACGGGGATTGAATCAAAATAAAAGGCGGTGCAAGAAATGACTAAAATAGAATGTATTCTGCGCCCGGACAGGATTCTTGACGTGCGCAATGTTCTGGGCAACCTGGGAATCAAGGGAATGACCGTAACGGAAGTGATCGGCTGCGGTTTGCAGAAAGGTCACACGCGAGATGCGTGGAACACGGAGTTCAACATCAACCTGCTCCCGAAAACTAAAATAGAGATGGTTGTCTCTGACACCATGGTGGATGAAGTCATCAGAGCTATAATCGAAATTTCCCGCACGGGCGAAATCGGAGACGGCAAAATCTTTACCTATCCCATTGGCAACGCCATCAGGATTCGCACGGGCGAAACCGGTGAAAATGCCATCTGAAATTTATCGTCTTAACAAAAGAAGCAAAAACGCGATCAATACGGCAATCAATACGGAACCACCGTATATCAGCAGGTTGTTTCGCTTTGTGGGAAGCACGGCGGCCATCGGCGGGTCGGGTTCACCTACCCATTTGAGGTCCGCATTTTCAGGGAAACGCAAATCATTGGCCATCTGCTCGGCGGAATCGTAGCGCTCCTCCTTTCGTCGCCGCAACGCCCTGCGGATCGCTGCCCATATGCCAGGATGCAAACCCTTTATCGATGTGAGCGGTTCAATGGTTTTGGTCATATGCTGGTACATGACCGTCAGCGGGTTATCCCCGGTAAACGGAGGAGACCCGCTCAGAAGGTGATAAGTGAGGCAGCCGACGGCATAGATATCGCTTTTTGCATCGCCGCGCTCTCCCTTGATCTGTTCCGGGGCCATGTATTCCGGGGTTCCCATGAGACCTGAAAATCCACGCCAGGTCACTCGAGGCGCCCCTTCCATGAGCGCGATGCCGAAATCCAGGATTTTCAAATGGCCATCCGGAGCGAGCACCAGGTTCTCCGGTTTTATATCCCGGTGATACACTCCCCTCTCATGGCAGTAATGAAGAGCGTCGAGCAGGTTTGCGACCAGCTTTACGACCTGGTCGACGGGAAACCTGCCTTTCTCGTTCAAAACCTTCTCCAATGAATCGCCTTCGGCGTATTTCAAAACCAGGTATGGGGGGTCCTCCTCGGAAATCCCTACTGCCACGGGAACGTCGGAGTGGTTCAAAAGCTTGCCGATCGCCACTTCCCGTCTGAAGCGCTCATAAACGGCAGGATCTCCCAACTGGTCAATGTGGGGGACCTTCATGACGACCTTCTGGTTGGATTGAAGGTCCTCGGCCAGAAAAGTGGCGCCAAATCCCCCATGACCCAGAGGGCTCAAAATCTTGTATCGGTCTTGAAAAATTGTTCCGGCTTCAAGCATTTTTTATAGTGTCCCCAAATGGGCGCAAAGCGCTTTTTTTCCAAAAGAGATTCCGGCAAATTATCTTTTAATGATATCACACGCACAAACTGGTTCGGTGCCGATAAATCTTCGCCCCGGGGAAATTTGTCTGCCGGTGCCCTTTCACCGCAGTCTCTCATGCCCCTGAGGGAAACCCTAAACCATGGAAGCAACCCGTAGATGCCGCCTTGACATTCAAGACGGTATCTGCGGTTCTCCACTGATTGTCGGGAGGTCGGAGTGCCTCGCTGAGCGTAGTGTTCTAAATCCTGTAAATCCTGTCTGTCTTCAGTGCGCTTGGCCGAACTGAATGACCAAACCGCCTGCCACAATAATGGCAAGACCCGCCCATGTCGAATTCGGCACGCTCTCGCCAAAGACAAATCGGCCGCACATTACGCTTACCAGGGCGAATACGGCTACATAGACGCCCAACAGCCTCGAAAAATCCCAACTCACCGTGTTCACGAGCAGGCCATAGCACGCCAGCATGAGACCACCGGCCAGGATAATTACGACATTGGCCCCGCGTAGACCTCTTCGAACCACCGCATCGCCTCCGACCTCCAGGAGGGCCGAACCAAGGAAGACAAGCCATGCGGCAAAGGGCAGATCAAACTTTTCCATATTTCACCTTTCGCGATAATAGGGTGGGAGCGCGCCTTGCGCGCGAAGCGGTTTAATAGCAATTTTTGTGCTTGGACCAAAGTGAGTTGCAGTGGCTGCAGGCGCACCGCAGATAAAACGGGAGCTGTGGGCGGGAATGGCACATCCGGGGCGCGGTCGATTTTTCTTGGAAAACTAAAATTCGGTAAATAGTGAGGAATTTATTGCGGTCTTGAAGCAGGCCGCGCTGCCAAAAGGTACAAAATTGTTCCGATGATTATGGGATTCCGGCGCCGTCCAGGCATCATGGGACCGGCCTCAAGAGTTTTATTTTTATTCGTGTGAGATCAGAACGACGGAGACAAGCGCGAGGATTATTCCGGCGAGCTGGACAAGGTTTATTTTTTCTCTGAGGAAAACCCGTGCCAGCACCAGTGTCACGACCGGATAAAGCGCTGTAAGGGGCGCAACGACGCTGACCTTTCCTTCGCGGATCGCATACATGAAGCAAAGCAGCCCGAGATAGCCCGTCACCCCGGTGAGAAAGGCCGGTATTATCCCTCGTATATCGGCCCCGCCAAGTTGAGGCTGCAGGATGAGAAAAGCGAACAGGCCTGTTGTTGCACCGCCGAATACTTCAAACATGAAAGCTGTTTTTGGATCGAGCCAACTGAGGGCCATTTTAGGAAAAAACGCCCACAAACCCCAAACCAGGAGCGCCAGAGCCGAATATAGGACCCATGCCTTCAATGAACTTTCCTTGGCCGCAGGCTGGCGTCCATCCGGAAACACCGGATGAGAGTCCAGCAGTTTTTGTTTCGGAAAAGGACCCTTTCCGGACTGAAACTAGGCTACAGTTCGCTGGTTTAGAACCATTCAACATCCAGAGGGTCTCGTTCAGGCAGCCGGTGGTACTTGTATTTTGGATAGCCCACCATCAAAATTCCGGTAATCGTCCTGTTCTCCGGGATTTTAAGGAACTGCGAAAAAGCCGGGAATTGCAGGGCGCATCTCTGCGCATAACCGGCCCAGCAAGTGCCGAGCCCCAGGGCCGGCGCAAACAGCTCGACATATTCCAGACAAAGCAACGTCGAGACCGGAGCTGCATCCAGGCTTGCCGGCGCATGGGCAACGATAATATCCGGCGCTCCCCGCAGAATCCGGACCCCGGTTTTTTCCTGCGCCTGGATTACGGCGGGAAAGTTGAAACGTATCGCCAGCTCGGGGGAAAGCTTCACGGCTTCCCGCATCCACTCGACAACTATCTGGCTGAGGCGCATGAGGTTTTCAGTTCCCTCGACCACCAGGTAGGATATTGACTGCGAATTGTGCCCCGAAGGAGCAAACCGGGCAATGTCGAGGAGTTTCAGCATTTTCTCCCTGGATACGGGTTTATCCTCGTAGCGGCGGATGGAGCGGCGCGAGCGCAAAAAGAGCGCACTTTGGGCAGGATCGGGAGAATAATCCGCCGGGATCGCCGTATGTTTTGAAATGGGATTTTTCCTGTTGTCCAAGGCGCCGGTTGCACAGACCGCTACACAGTGGCCGCACCCCATACAGAAGGCGGCCTCTCCCCGCCTCACCTCAGGCATTCCCTCGGAGTCGAGCGAAAGCAGGCCCGCAGGGCAAACTTCGATGCAAATACCGTCGCGGCTACATTTTTCGCTGTCAACTTTTATCAGGCTCATAAGCCCCTCCTGCGCAGGCTGGAATTTATCTTACCATGCTCAATACAGCTCCGACTTGAAGTAGGACTCACTCGAAGAAGGCTCTACCTGCCTCAACCGGGGCTGGTTATCGTCTGTTTCCCCGGGAACTTCAGCAGCCGTCTCCTCGCCTTCAAGCTTCGGTCTGGAGCCGGGAGCCGGAACTTTGTCGGCAAAAGCCGCATAGACCGCCCCTTGTTCGTCCGATCCGGCAACCGCCCCCGAAGATCCATTTATCTTGGCGAAAACAATGCCGTCAGGTATCGGGAATGTTTCAACGGGCTTGTTTTCCAGGTACTCTTTCATGAAATAGACCCAGATCGGACAGGCCGCATGCCCGCCGGTCTCTCCCTTGCCAAGGGAGACGGTATGGTCGTCGTAGCCCACCCAGACGCCCGTAAGCACCGAAGGAGTAAAGCCCATGAACCAGGCGTCCTTGAGTTCGTTGGTGGTTCCCGTTTTCCCGGCGGAGGGCCTCTTCAGATCCTTTGCCTTTGTCCCGGTCCCCTCCCTCACGACCCCCTGGAGCAGGTCGGTTATCAGGTAAGCGGTTTTGGCCGATATCACCTGTTCTTTTTTCTCCTGGTGTTCTTCTATCAGATTGCCGTATCGGTCCATGACTCTTTCTATAAGATACGGCTCAACCCTCTCACCCTGGCCGGGGAAGGTGGAGTAGGCCGTCATCAATTCCTGCAGCGTCACGCCCGAGGCCCCAAGCGCGAGTGATAGAGTCGGGGTAAGCTGAGACGTTATTCCAAGTTGCCGGGCGTAATTGATGGTGTAGCCTACTCCGATGGATTCGAGGAGCTTTACCGTCACCACATTTCGCGAATTGATGAGGGCCTTTCGGAGCAGAATAGGGCCCCAGAACTGGCGGTCGTAATTAGACGGGGTCCAGGAACCTTTCGCGGTGTGGTCGTAATAGGTAATCGGCGAGTCGATCAGTATGGAGGCCTCGGAGTAACCTTTATCGAGCGCAGCCGCATAAATTATGGGCTTGAATGCAGACCCCGGCTGGCGCACCGCCTGCGTGCACCGGTTGAACTGGCTCTTTTCGAAACTGCGCCCTCCCACCATGCATATGACCCGCCCGGTAACCGGCGAAATGGACATCAGCGAGCCTTCCATCCCGGGGTCCTGCTCAACGGCGGCAAGCCAGATATCTTTTTGCTGCTGCTTGTCCAGTTTCACTCTGAGGACGTCGCCACTGCGGAAAATCTTTTCTGCACGTTTATTGGAAACCTGTACCCATTGCCAACCCGACTGGGGGATCAATGCCTTTGCCGCACCAAGGTCCACGGAAATTGTCCTGGTTTTGACGTCAAATTCCTTTACCAGCCCCGCCACCACCTTGCCTTGTTCCAACTCTCCATTGGATTGACTAAGGATTCGAAGAGCGCTCGGGAAATCATCTTTTGGGACGTTGACGTGCAGCCCGCGATATTGTTTATGCCGTTTATCGAGCTCGCGAAGACCCTGGTCCAGCGCCCTTACCGCGATTCGCTGCGCCTTGAGGTCCAGAGTCGTTTGGATAATCAGCCCCTCTTTATAGAGCATGTCGCGTCCGAAGCGAGTCTCAGCCTGCCGGCGGACTTCCTCGGTGAAATAGTCCATCTTTTTGACTGCCCAGCGCTTGGATTGCGCGATCTGCAGCGGCTTTACCAATGCCTTGCGGGCCTCATCGAAAGTTATGAAGTCCGAATCCACCATTCTCTGCAAAACGTAGCGCTGCCTTTCACGTGACACAGAGAAATGATGAATCGGTGAAAATCGGTTGGGAGCTTTGGGCAGACCGGCGAGAAGCGATGCTTCCGAAAGGTCCAGCTCGCTCGCGTGTTTATCGAAATAGGCCCTTGCAGCCGCCTCTATCCCGTAGGCTCCGGCGCCGAAATAAATCTGGTTCAGGTAAAGATAGAGAATCTCGTTTTTGCTGAGGCTGCTGTCTATACGGTGGGCCAGAACGGCCTCTTTGATCTTGCGCATGAACGTGCGTTCGGGGGTAAGCAGCAGGGATTTCACGACCTGCTGGGTAATGGTGCTTCCCCCCTGGACGATTTCGCCCTTCTGTATGTTCTTCAGCATGGCGCGAAAAATTCCGATCAGGTCCACTCCGCCGTGCTCGTAGAACCGTGAGTCCTCGGCGGCGATAAAGGCCTTGATGAGATGCGGGGGAAGCTCATTGAGCGGAACCAGGTATCTTCGCTCTGTAAAAAATTCGCCGATCAGCTCATCATCGGCTGAATATACGCTGGTGACCAGTGGAGGGTGATAGTTCTTAAGTGCCTCAACGCTGGGAAGCGATTGGTCGATTTGCAGATAGAGCGCGAAAACCGCAATGCCCCCGATCAGGGACAGGCATAGGAAAATTGAAAACAGGCTAAAAACAAGCCAGCGGAGGGCCCTCCTTTTTGGCGCGCGGCTCTTTGGAATGGGCTTTTTCATCGCTCACCCCTTTTCAGGCCTCGAGAATCGGGCGGAAAAGCCGATCTGTCACAATCCTGCTTGATATTATCATTTGCTGCCATCGAATTAACCCGCTTTAACATGCCAGTATTGCATAAGGAATACCCTCTTTGTTTCGACCGCTAATAATAGGCCTCCAGCGGCGCCTTTTCAATATCAATCGCTGCGCAAATGCAGCATGCTCCATTTGCGGCGTTTTCAGCGCTCCTGCAAATCAATATTCGACATCCGGGGGGCCGTTTTCTTCCATGCGGCACTTGAAATACCGCAGATGAAGTTTAGCTATGCATAAGGAACTGTGCAGAAGAATAACCTTATAACGGCGAAAAGGATCTCAAAAAAGATGAAAGCCCTTTGTTTTCACCATCATGGCGGTCCCGATGTTCTCAGGTACGAAGATGTTGCCGATCCTACTCCCGGTAAAGGCCAGGTCCTAGTTGAAGTTAAAGCCTGTGCCCTCAATCACCTCGATATATTTGTCATGCAGGGATGGCCGGGCCTTGATCTTGAGATGCCCCACTGGGGCGGAGCTGACATAGCGGGAGTTGTGGCCGGTTTGGGCGAGGGCGTGACCGGAATTGAAACCGGCCGGCGGGTTGTGATCGATCATGGAATAAATCCGTTCGAGGATGAATTCACCCGCCGGGGCGATCACTCCATGAGTCCCGGATATATGATCATTGGTGAGCATACTCGCGGAGGGTTTGCCGGGTATGTGGTTGCGCCTGCAAAAAACCTGGTGGAAATGCCTGACAACATTGATTTCCCTGAAGCCTGCGCTCCGCTCCTGGTCACCCTCACGGCCTGGAGGATGCTGATAAACAGGGCAAAACTCCAGGCCGGCGAAACTGTGCTGGTGGTCGGCGCCGGTGGGGGGGTGAACAGCGCAGCAATTCAGATCGCCAAAATGGCTGGGGCCACAGTCTATGTGGTGGCGAGCAACGCCGGAAAAGCGGAAAAAGTCCGCGAGCTGGGCGCTGATTTCGTGATCGACCGCTCCTCGACCGATTGGGGCAGGGAGGTCCGCAGACTCACCGCAAAACGCGGGGTGGATCTCGTGGTGGACAACGTTGGTGCGGCCACCCTTGACATAAGCATGGCCATTGTGGCGAGAGGAGGCCGGATAGTAATCGTTGGAAATACCAGCGGTCCGCAGGTCGAAATCGACGTGCGCAGGATATTCGGCAAGCAGATAAGCCTCATCGGCAGCACAATGGGCACTCCACAGGACTTTCGCGATATTACCCGTTTGCTCTGGAGCGGCAGGATCAAGACGGTCGTTGGCGAGGTGATTCCTCTAAGCGAAGGCAGGCGCGGGTTTGAGATTATGGAACGGGGCGAGATGTTCGGCAAAATAGTCCTGACGCCTTAGAGCAATTAAATAGAACCAAACGGAATTGTTTTTGTTTTTACTATTTACTATTCACTATTCACTAAATTCACGGGACGATATGGAACATGTTGCATGCGACGTTCTGGTTTTGGGCAGTGGGGCCGCCGGCCTCAGGGCTGCCATATCGGCACGGGAAGCGGGGCTCGATGTTCTTGTGCTCTCCAGGGCAGAGCCGGGCAAGTCCACCTGTACCGGGTTCAGTGCCGGCGTGATGGGGGGGGCTGACAGTTCCGGAGCGGGCGGACATCTTGAGCGCACTCTTCAGGCAGGCCGAGGAATAAATCAGTCGGTTCTTGCCGAAATCCTCTGCGAAGAAGCTCCCGCGAGGCTGGATGAACTTATGAGGTGGGGAATCCAGGCTGAAGTCCGGCATGGATTTCTATTCGCCAAAGGCCGCCCTCCTGTTATGGGTGAGCAGATAGTGCGCTGTCTGATCGGGAAAAACAGAGAGTTGGGGACGCGGTTCATGGGAAACCTGTGGGCCTCCGGCCTGGTGATGGAAAATGGGGTGGCAGGCCTTACGGGCTTTGCACGGCAATCAGGTGAGCTTGTCGAGTTCAGTAGCGGGGCAGTGGTGCTGGCAACCGGCGGGGCCGCCGCGCTCTTCTTGCGCCACGACAACCCGGGGCAGATGCTGGGAGACGGGTGGACATTGGCGATTGAGGCCGGAGCGCTCCTCCAGGACATGGAATTCGTGCAGTTTTATCCCTTATGCCTGGCCGAGCCCGGACACGCGCCCCTGGTGATTCCGCCAAGGCTCGCAGACCACGGTCTGCTCATAAATGAGGGCGGCGAGGATATTCTCAAAAAATACGGAATAGAGGAACGACCGGCGGCCGAAAGGGCTCGGGACAGGCTCTCACTGGCGCTTTTTCAGGAAATTTATCGAAACGGCCAGAGGATTTTCCTTGATCTGCGGGACATTACGGAGGAAAAATGGCAAGGCGATCCCTTCTCGGCCTCCATGCGGCATATACTTGGAGATCGCTACGGGGCGGTAAGTCGTCGCCTTCGCGTTGGCCCGGCAGCCCACCATACCATGGGTGGAGTAATAATCGACGGTCAGGGGGCCACCTCTGTTCCGGGACTTTTCGCGGCCGGAGAGGTTACCGGTGGTCTGCACGGCGCCAACAGGATGGGAGGCAATGCTCTTAGCGAAACCCTGGTATTCGGGGCAAGGGCCGGGAATTCAGCGGCCGATTGGGCCAAGGGGAATGGCCCGGAAGAGCGGCGATCTGTGTTGAGGCGGCTCAGAGAACGGTCCTGTGCCCTTGAGAGTCTGCGGGGCGGCGAAACCGTTCTTCTGGACCGAATCCGCAAAATTATGTGGGAAGATGGGGGGATAATGAGAAACGAGGAAGGGCTCTCCAGCGCTTTAGGCAATATGCGGGAAATCCTCGGCAGCTTCTCATCTTCCGGGCCGGGCAGCAAAAAAACGTTGACCCCGGACCAGGTGAGCGCGATTGAACTGAGTTCGGCTGCAAGAGCGGCCTCCCTTATTCTCGAAGCTGCGGTCAGGAGGCTCGAGAGCCGGGGCTCACATTTCAGGCAGGATTACCCGGAGCAAAACGACCGGCAATGGCTGGGACACCTCCAGGTTAAAGCGGTCCCCAACGGAGACGTGTGGGGGTTCGTCGCGAAGCGGTAGAACCAAGAGGAGTTATTGATTTAATGGGAGGTTGAAGATGGATAAAACCCAGATGAGCTGGAATATAAGAACCGCACAACACCTTATTCAAAACCTCGAAAAGCGCCGCATGGAAGGCAGTTATGCGGCGACCGCCGCCGAGGCGCTCGAGGAGGTGCTGGCAATGATCCCGCATGGAGCGACCGTTTTTCGATGCGGTTCGATTACCACCACTTCCATGGGGCTGTGGCAAAGAATAGCCGCTCTGCCGAAAGTGAATATAATCGATCCGTACCAGCATGGGATTACGCTTGAGCAAAGCGTGATAGAGAGGCGCAAGGGGCTCAACGCCGACGTAATGATCTCCAGTTCCAACGCCATCACCCTGGACGGCAGGCTGGTCAACCTCGACGGCCTGGGAAACCGTGTGGCGGCCATGATGTTCGGTCCCAAAAAGGTAATCCTTGTGGTGGGAATGAATAAAGTGGCTCCCGACCTGGATTTCGCAATTGCCAGGATCAAACACCTTGTCGCGCCGCTCAACGCGATTCGTATCGGCGTAGAAGCACCCTGCACGGCCAACGGGCTCTGCGCCGACTGCCGGTCGGCTGAACGCGTCTGCAACATGTGGAGCATCATCGAAGGCCACAGGGAAAAAGGCCGCATCCACGTGAAACTGGTTGGAGAGGATTTGGGGTACTGAGGGAGGGCTTCTTATGCGCTGAGGCGCTCCGCCGAGAAATTGAGCCGAGCCCAGTGTCTTATCCGTTGTTACCGAATGGATACCACAAGGCCACCAATGCTGCCGGAACACATCTGGCTCATCTTTAACAGTATCAAAAAAGTTATTCTGCAAATTCAATAACATAGACTAGCACTTGACTTTCTTGGCACTACAAAACAGGGTTCTTTGAAAAATTCAGAGTTCACGAATGGTAG